>NZ_CAXYKF010000028.1:0-160687 GCF_964278005.1 uncultured Xanthomonas sp. | reverse complement strand
GATGGTGGTGACGCTGATCAACCCGGTGGCGATGGACGAAGGCCTGCGCTTCGCGATCCGCGAAGGCGGCCGTACCGTCGGCGCCGGCGTGGTGGCCAAGATCATCAAGTAATGCCCTCCGGCGGCGAAGGCCGCCGGCTGGAATCGCCAGCGACCTCGGTCGCCGGCATCGCGAGGGGTCGGCGCAAGCCGGCCCTTCGTCGTTTCCGGGCAGGCGAATGTTCTGGCGATTTGTTGTTGCGAGGTGTTGCGGAGGCGTGAAGTCGTCGCTATAATGCGCGGCTCGGCGTTCCTGGGTAGGGCGCCGGTAAGACAGCGAAAAGAGAGGCAGGACGCCGCTCGTGTTCGCAGGACCGGGAAGGTCGCGTCGCATGGAGCACTCAACAACCCCGGGTTGTTGACGCTGCTCTAGCTGCGCATTATACTTTTCCGTCTGGGCAGGCCGGGTCGACTGGTCTGCCCCAGTTTTTGGGGCGGAGGAATGCCCCCGCCGAGCCGGATGCTCTGCGGTACGACATCAGGAAACAACCGGGGCAGGTATCCCAGAGGCCTTGCCCGTCGCTCTTTTAACGAAGGAACCCACCGTCATGGCGGACCAAAAGATCCGGATTCGGCTGAAGGCGTTCGATCATCGTTTGATCGACCGTTCGGCCAGCGAGATCGTCGAGACGGCCAAGCGGACCGGCGCGCAAGTGCGTGGCCCGATCCCGCTGCCGACCAAGATCGAACGCTACACCATCCTCGTTTCCCCGCACGTCGACAAGGACGCGCGTGACCAGTACGAGACCCGCACGCACAAGCGCGTGCTCGACATCGTCGACCCCAACGACAAGACCGTGGACGCGCTGATGAAGCTCGAACTCGCGGCTGGCGTCGATGTCCAGATCAAGTTGACCTGAGGACTACGACCATGACGAAGAAGTATTCGTTGGGCTTCGTGGGCCGCAAGGCCGGCATGAGCCGCGTCTTCACCGAAGACGGCCGCTCCATCCCGGTCACCCTGATCGAAGCGACCCCGAACCGCATCACCCAGCTCAAGACCGTCGAAGCCGACGGCTACAGCGCCGTGCAGATCACCGTGGGCGCCCGTCGCGCCGCGCTGGTCAACAAGCCGGCGTCCGGCCATTTCGCCAAGGCGAAGGTCGAAGCGGGTCGCGGCCTGTGGGAGTTCCGCGTCGAGGACGCGCAGCTGGGCGAGTTCGCCGTCGGCGGCGAAATCAAGGCGGACATCTTCGCCGTCGGCCAGAAGGTCGACGTCCAGGGCGTCACCAAGGGCAAGGGCTTCCAGGGCACCATCAAGCGGCACAACTTCCGCATGGGCGATGCCACCCACGGTAACTCGCTGTCGCATCGCGCGCCGGGTTCGCTGGGTCAGCGCCAGACCCCGGGTCGCGTTTTCCCGGGCAAGAAGATGTCCGGCCACATGGGCGCGGTGCAGCAGAGCACGCAGAATCTGGAAGTGGTCAAGGTCGACGTCGAGCGTGGCCTGATCGCCATTCGCGGCGCTGTGCCTGGCGCTGCCGGTGGCGACGTGATCGTGCGTCCGGCTAGCAAGGCATAAGGAGAGATGACGATGGAACTCGTTATCACGGGTAGCAACAACAAGGTCTCGGTCTCCGACGCCGTGTTCGGCCGCGATTTCAGCGAAGATCTGGTTCACCAGGTCGTCGTCGCCTATCGCAACGCCGGCCGCGCCGGCACCAAGGCGCAGAAGACGCGTTCGGAAGTCAACGGCACCACCAAGAAGTCGAAGAAGCAGAAGGGCGGTGGCGCTCGCCACGGCGCGCTGACCGCTCCGATCTTCGTCGGCGGTGGCGTGACCTTCGCGGCCAAGCCGCGCAGCTTCGAGCAGAAGGTCAACCGCAAGATGTACCGCGCGGCCATCTGCGCGATCCTCTCGGAACTGAACCGCCAGGGCCGCCTGATGGTCGTCGACGCGTTCGACGTCGAGGCCAGCAAGACCAAGGGCCTGGTCGAGAAGCTGAAGGGTCTGGAAGTGGGCAAGCGCCCGCTGATCGTGACCGAAGAAGCGTCCGAGCATCTGTACCTGTCCGCCCGCAACCTTCCCTACGTGGAAGTGCGCGACGTGCAGGGCCTGGATCCGGTGTCGCTGGTCGGGGCCGATACGGTCGTGATCACCGCCGATGCGGTCAAGAAGGTCGAGGAGTGGCTGGCATGAGCAGCAACGAAAAAATCTTCAGCGTGCTGCGCGCTCCGCGTGTCTCCGAAAAGACCGCGCGCCTGCAGGAACTCTCCAATCAGTACGTCTTCGAGATTTCGAACGAAGCCACCAAGGCCGATGTCAAGGCCGCGGTCGAGCAGCTGTTCGACGTCAAGGTCGAGTCGGTCAACGTGTTGAACGTCAAGGGCAAGAACAAGTCCTTCCGTTCGCGCAGCGGTCGTCGCGGCGATTGGCGCAAGGCGTACGTGCGTCTGGCCGAAGGCCAGTCCATCGACGTAACGGCCAAGGCCTGAGGTACATCCCATGCCATTGATGAAATTCAAGCCCACCTCCGCAGGCCGTCGTTCGGCCGTGCGCGTGGTCACGCCCGATCTGCACAAGGGCGCCCCGCACGCTGCACTGGTGGAAAAGCAGAGCAAGTCCGGTGGTCGTAACCACCACGGCCGCATCACCACCCGCCACGTCGGCGGTGGCCACAAGCAGCACTACCGCGTCATCGACTTCAAGCGCAACAAGGAAGGTATCCCGGCGCGCGTGGAGCGGATCGAATACGATCCCAACCGCACCGCCCATATCGCCCTGCTGTGCTACGCCGACGGCGAGCGCCGCTACATCATCGCGCCGAAGGGCCTGAAGGCCGGCGACCAGGTGATCGCGGGTTCGGATGCGCCGATCAAGACCGGCAACACCCTGCCGCTGCGCAACATCCCGGTCGGTACCACCGTCCACGGGATCGAGCTGAAGCCGGGCAAGGGCGCGCAGATCGCCCGTGCCGCCGGCGCCGCGGTGCAGCTGGTCGCGCGTGAAGGCATCTACGCCACCCTGCGTCTGCGCTCCGGCGAAATGCGCAAGGTGCCGTCCGAGTGCCGCGCCACCATCGGCGAAGTCGGCAACGACGAGCACAACCTCGAGAAGCTGGGCAAGGCGGGCGCCAAGCGCTGGCGCGGCGTGCGTCCGACCGTTCGCGGTGCGGCCATGAACCCGGTCGACCACCCGCACGGTGGTGGTGAGGCGAAGGCCGGTCAGGGTAATCCGCATCCGGTCACCCCGTGGGGTGTCCCGACCAAGGGTTACAAGACGCGCCATAACAAGCGCACCGAACAATTCATCGTCCGCGATCGTAGGGGCTAATCGACCATGGCACGTTCACTCAAGAAGGGCCCGTTCGTCGATCACCACCTCGTCAAGAAGGTGGAGGCCGCGGCCGGCAGCAAGCGTCCGATCAAGACCTGGTCGCGTCGCTCGATGATCCTGCCGGAGATGGTGGGTTTCACCATCGCCGTGCATAACGGCAAGAACCACGTTCCGGTGCTGGTCAACGAGAACATGGTCGGCCACAAGCTCGGCGAATTTGCCGTCACCCGGACCTTCAAGGGTCACGGTGGCGACAAGAAGTCGGGCCGGTAAGGAGAGATGACGATGGAAGCGAAAGCAATCCTGCGCACCGCGCGCATCTCCCCGCAGAAGGCCCGCCTGGTCGCCGACCAGGTCCGTGGTCTTTCCGCCGAGCGGGCGGTCAACCTGCTGAAGTTCTCGGACAAGAAGGCTGCCCACCTGATCAAGAAGGTGGTGGAGTCGGCGATCGCCAATGCCGAGAACAATCAAGGCGCGGATGTCGACGAGCTGAAGGTCAAGACCATCATGGTTGATGAAGGTCCGACCCTGAAGCGTTTCATGGCGCGGGCGAAAGGCCGCGGTACCCGCATCCTCAAGCGCACCAGCCACATCACTGTGGTTGTGGGCGCCGCCAAGTAAGCGGAAAGGAAAAGACGATGGGTCATAAAGTTCATCCGATCGGAATCCGCCTGGGTATCGCCAAGGACTGGAATTCCAAGTGGTACGCCAACAAGGCCGAGTTTGCCGGTTACCTGGCAGCCGACCTCAAGGTCCGCGAAATGCTGCGCAAGAAGCTGGCGCAGGCGGGCATCAGCAAGATCCTGATCGAGCGTCCGGCCAAGACCGCGCGCGTGACGATCCACACCGCCCGTCCGGGCGTGGTGATCGGCAAGCGCGGTGAGGACATCGAGAAGCTGCGCAAGGAAGTGAGCGAGATGATGGGCGTCCCCGCCCACATCAACGTCACCGAAGTGCGCAAGCCGGAGCTGGATGCGCAGCTGGTCGCCGAGTCGATCGCGCAGCAGCTGGAGCGTCGCATCATGTTCCGCCGCGCGATGAAGCGCTCGGTCGGCAACGCGATGCGCCTGGGTGCCCTGGGCATCAAGGTCAACGTCGCCGGCCGTCTGAACGGTGCGGAAATCGCCCGTTCCGAGTGGTACCGCGAGGGCCGCGTGCCGCTGCACACGCTGCGTGCCGACATCGACTACGGCTTCGCTGAAGCCAAGACGACCTACGGCATCATCGGCATCAAGGTCTGGATCTACAAGGGCGAGATCTTCGATTTCTCCCAGGTTGGCCAGGAAAAGCAGGACGATTCCCCGCGCAACGATCGTAACGATCGCGGCGACCGTCCGTCGCGTCCGGCCCGTGAAGCGAGGTAACGGCAATGTTGCAACCCAAGCGAACCAAATACCGCAAGATGCACAAGGGTCGTAACGACGGCCTGGCGTGGAGCGGAAACGCCGTCAGCTTCGGCGAGTACGGGCTGAAGGCCACGGCGCACGGTCAGCTGACCGCGCGCCAGATCGAAGCGGCGCGCCGCTCGATCAGCCGCTACGTCAAGCGCGGCGGCAAGATGTGGATCCGCGTGTTCCCGGACAAGCCGATCACCAAGAAGCCGATCGAAGTGCGAATGGGCTCCGGTAAGGGTAACGTCGAGTACTGGGTCGCGCAGATCCAGCCCGGTCGCATGATCTATGAAATCGAAGGCGTCGGCGAAGATGTCGCGCGCGAGGCGTTCCGCCTGGCCGCTGCCAAGCTTTCGGTGACCACCACCTTCGTGACCCGGACGGTACGCTGATGGACATCAAACAACTCCGCGAGAAGTCGGCCGACGATCTGAAGGCCCACCTGACCGATCTGCGCAAGGAGCAGTTCGCCCTGCGCATGCAGCAGGTCACCGGGCAGCTGCCGAAGACTCACGAAACCCGCCGGGTGCGCCGCGAGATCGCTCGCGTCAAGCACCTGCTCGGCAGCACGAAGTAAGGATGGCCGCGATGAGCGACAATAACGAAAGCAAGACGCTGCGCACGGTCGAAGGCCGTGTGGTCAGCAACAAGATGGACAAGACCGTCACCGTGCTGGTGGAGCGTCAGGTCAAGCATGCGCTGTACGGCAAGTACATCAAGCGCTCGACCAAGCTCCACGCCCACGATGCCGACAACGCCTGCAACGAAGGCGATGTCGTGCGCGTGACCGAGATTGCGCCGATGTCCAAGACCAAGAACTGGCGGGTGGTGGAAATCGTCACCCGCGCGGCCGAATAAGGGAGATCTGAATCATGATCCAGATGCAGAGCTACCTCGACGTCGCCGACAATTCCGGTGCCAAGGAAGTGATGTGCATCAAGGTGCTCGGCGGCTCCAAGCGCCGCTACGCGCACATTGGCGACATCATCAAGGTCACCGTCAAGGACGCGATCCCGCGCGGCAAGGTCAAGAAGGGCGAAGTCTACGACGCCGTCGTCGTGCGTACCCGCAAGGGCGTGCGTCGTCCGGACGGTTCGTTGATCCGCTTCGACGGCAACGCCGCGGTGTTGCTCAACAACAAGCAGGAGCCGATCGGCACGCGCATCTTCGGGCCTGTGACCCGCGAGCTGCGGTCCGAGAAGTTCATGAAGATCGTCTCGCTCGCTCCCGAAGTGCTGTGAGCGGAGGACATACACATGGCTAACCGTATCAAGAAGGGCGACCAGGTCGTCGTCACCACCGGCAAGGACAGGGGCAAGCAGGGCGAAGTCGTCCGCGTCGACGGCGACCGCGTGGTCGTCTCCAACGCGAACATCGTCAAGCGCCACACCAAGCCGAACCCGCAGGCGGGCGTCGCCGGCGGCGTGGTCGAGCGCGAAGCGTCGATCCATATTTCCAACGTTGCGATCCTCAACCCGGCCACGGGCAAGGGCGACCGCGTTGGCTTCAAGGTGCTGGAGGATGGACGCAAACTGCGTGTGTTCCGCTCCAGCGGTGAGGCGCTCGACGCCTGAGGAATGACACAATGACTTCCCGTCTCGAAAAGATCTACAAGGAAGAAGTGGTACCGGCTCTGATGAAGAAGTTCGGTTACACCAATCCGATGGAAGTGCCGAAGCTGGTCAAGGTCACGCTGAACATGGGCGTGGGCGAAGCCGCGACGAACAAGAAGATCCTGGAAAACGCTGTCGCCGACATGGCCAAGGTCTCCGGCCAGAAGCCGGTGGTGACCAAGTCGCGCATCTCGGTGGCGTCGTTCAAGATCCGCGATGGTTGGCCGATCGGCTGCAAGACCACGCTGCGTCGCGCCAAGATGTACGAGTTCCTGGACCGCCTGATCAACATCTCGCTGCCGCGCGTGCGCGACTTCCGTGGTGTCTCGGGGCGTTCGTTCGACGGCCGCGGCAACTTCAACATGGGCGTGAAGGAGCAGATCATCTTCCCGGAAATCGACTTCGACGCCGTCGACGCGATCCGCGGTATGGATATCGCCATCACCACCACCGCCAAGACCGACGCCGAAGCCAAGGCGCTGCTCGAAGCGTTCAAGTTCCCGTTCCGTAACTGATTGACAGACGGGATTCGGGATTCGGGATTCGGGATGGAAAGGGCGCTGCGCCCGTCACATCCCGGATTCTGGAAATCTCCAATCCCCACTCTCGAATCCCGAGGATTTACAGATGGCAAAGACCTCCATGGTCAACCGCGACATCAAGCGCAAGAAGCTGGCGAAGAAGTTCGCCGACAAGCGTGATGCGCTGAAGAAGATCATCGCCTCCGGCACCGCCTCGTACGACGAGAAGGCCGAGGCCGTGACCAAGCTGCAGAAGCTGCCGCGCGATTCGTCGCCGAGCCGCCAGCGCACCCGTTGCGAACTGTCCGGCCGCCCGCGTGGCGTGTACGGCAAGTTCGGCCTGGGCCGCAACATGCTGCGCAAGGCGACCATGAACGGCGACGTTCCGGGCCTGCGCAAGGCCAGCTGGTAATGCCAGCGGCGCCGGTCCCGTTCGCGGGGCCGGGCAGGGCGGTCTAGCCGCCCGCGTGTCGTTCAGACAACGAGTCCGACGCAAGTCGGACTTTTTGTCGTATACTCCCGCTCCTTGCCTCGCGGCAGGGACGGGTATGGCAGCCGCCGCGGGTTCCTCCGGCGGTTGCGCGCTTCACCCCCTGCGTCATTCCACCGCTCCACCACACAAGATTTTCGCGAAAGCGGATATCGGTGCACTCAAAGGTAGACACCATGAGCATGACTGATCCCATCGCCGACCTGCTGGTCCGCATCAAGAATGCGGCCGCGGTTGGCAAGCCGACGGTGAAGATGCCGTCCTCCAAGATCAAGGTTGCGATCGCGGAAGTGCTGAAGGCCGAAGGCTACATCAGCGATCTGCGCGTCAACGCGATCGAGAACAACAAGTCCGAACTGGAAATCGTGCTGAAGTATTTCGAGGGCCGTCCGGTCATCGATACGCTCAAGCGCGTTTCGCGTTCGGGTCTGCGCCAGTATCGCGGCAAGACCGAGCTGCCGAAGGTTCTCGGCGGTCTGGGCGTTGCCATCATTTCCACGTCCAAGGGCATCATGACCGATGCGCAGGCCCGTCAGGCCGGCGTCGGTGGCGAAGTCCTGTGCTTCGTGGCCTAAGGGAAGGAGCACTCACATGTCCCGCGTAGCCAAGAAGCCGATCTCCCTCCCGAAGGGCGTCGAACTCACCGTCCAGGCCGATCAGGTCAGCGTCAAGGGCCCGAAGGGCACCCTGTCGCTGCCGAAGCCGGCCGGCGTCGAAATCAAGCAGGAAAACGGGGTCGCCACGCTGTCGGCGAACGATCCGTCGCACATCGCCATCACCGGCACCGTTCGCGCCATCCTGGCGAACATGGTGCAGGGCGTGTCCGCGGGCTTCGAGCGCAAGCTCGAGCTGGTGGGCGTCGGCTACCGTGCCACGATGCAGGGCAAGGACCTGAGCCTGGCGCTCGGTTTCTCGCACCCGATCGTGTTCAGCGCGCCGGAAGGCATCACCCTGGCCGCTCCGACCCAGACCGAGATCCTGGTGCAGGGCGCCGACAAGCAGCGCGTCGGCGAAGTCGCCGCCAAGATCCGCGGTTTCCGTCCGCCGGAGCCCTACAAGGGCAAGGGTGTGAAGTACGCCGGTGAAGCCATCATTCGCAAGGAAGCCAAGAAGGCCTAAGGCAGGTCCTTCTGCGAGGAGCCCGGCCATCCATGGCCGGACTCTCCACTGCAAAAGCCTGTTCCCCTTCAGCTTTCCTAGGACACATACCATGAGCATCAACAAGAACATCGCCCGCCTGCGTCGCGCCAAGTCGACCCGCGCCCACATCCGCGAGCTCGGCGTCGCCCGTCTGTCGGTGCTGCGCACCGGCCAGCACCTGTACGCGCAGGTCTTCACCGCCGACGGCTCCAAGGTCCTCGCCGCGGCGAACACCCTGCAGGCCGACGTCAAGGACGGCCTGAAGAACGGCAAGAACAGCGACGCCGCCGCCAAGGTCGGAAAGCTGATCGCCGAGCGCGCCAAGGCCGCGGGCGTCGAGAAGGTCGCCTTCGACCGCTCGGGCTACCGCTACCACGGCCGCATCAAGGCGCTGGCCGACGCCGCGCGCGAAGGCGGCCTGCAGTTCTGATCCTTGCGGGCGCGGCGATGCCGCGTCCGTCCCGCCGATGCGGGCTGCATCGGACCTTGGCGCGCCTTCTGCGCGCGTCCGGGGAACACGGCTCCAGACCACAACCACAAGCGGCAACGAAGCCGTAAATCTTTTCCTCTATCAAGGACATCACAATGGCTGAAGAACAGCGTGCACCGCGGGGTCGTGATCGCGACCGCAACCGCGAAGAGAAAGTCGACGACGGCATGATCGAGAAGCTGGTCGCGGTCAACCGCGTCAGCAAGACGGTCAAGGGCGGTCGCCAGTTCACCTTCACCGCGCTGACCGTGGTCGGCGACGGCAACGGCAAGATCGGCTTCGGTTACGGCAAGGCGCGCGAAGTGCCGGTCGCGATCCAGAAGTCGATGGAGTATGCGCGCAAGGGCATGCTCAACATCGATCTGAACAACGGCACCCTGTGGCACCCGGTGAAGTCCGGCCACGGCGCTGCGCGCGTGTTCATGATGCCGGCCTCGGAAGGTACCGGCGTGATCGCCGGCGGCGCCATGCGCGCCGTGCTGGAAGCGGTGGGCGTGAAGAACGTGCTGGCCAAGGCCGTCGGTTCGCGCAACCCGATCAACCTGGTGCGCGCCACCCTGCGCGGCCTGGAAGACATGCAGTCGCCGGCCCGCATCGCGGCCAAGCGCGGCAAGAAGGTGGAGGATCTGACCCATGGCTAATGAATCCACCAAGACCGTCAAGGTGCGCCTGGTGCGCGGCCTGCGTGGTACCCAGTCGCGTCACCGCCTGTCGGTGCGTGCCCTGGGCCTGAACAAGCTCAACGATGTGCGCGAACTGAAGGACAGCCCGCAAGTGCGCGGCCTGATCAACAAGGTTCAGTACCTCGTCCAGGTTGAGGAGTAATCGACCATGACTTTGCATCTGAATGATCTGAAGCCCGCGCCGGGCGCGCGTACCGAGCGCACCCGCGTCGGTCGCGGCATCGGTTCCGGCCTCGGCAAGACCGCCGGCCGCGGCCACAAGGGTTCGTTCGCGCGCAAGGGCGGCGGCAAGATCAAGGCCGGCTTCGAAGGCGGCCAGACCCCCATGCAGCGCCGTCTGCCGAAGATCGGCTTCCGTTCGAAGATGGCCAAGGACACCGCCGAAGTGCTGTCCTACCAGCTCGACAACCTGCCGGCCGGCGAGATCGATTTCGCTGCGCTGCGCGCCGCGAAGCTGGTCCCGAGCACCGCGAAGAAGGCCAAGGTGGTCCTGAAGGGCGAACTGACCAAGAAGTTCGTGCTGAAGGGCGTTGCGGCGACCGCCGGTGCCAAGGCGGCAATCGAAGCTGCCGGCGGCAGCGTGCAGGAGTAACACGCAGATGGCGCAGGCTGGCATGGGTAACCTCGGCGGCGGGCTCGGCAAGTTCACGGAACTTCGCCAGCGCCTGTTGTTCGTTCTCGGCGCATTGATCGTCTATCGCATCGGCTGCTACGTGCCGGTGCCGGGCGTCAATCCCGAAGCCATGCTTGCGCTGATGCAGGCGCAGGGCGGCGGCATCGTGGACATGTTCAACATGTTCTCGGGCGGCGCCCTGCACCGTTTCAGCATCTTCGCGTTGAACGTGATGCCGTACATTTCGGCATCGATCGTGATCCAGCTGGCCACGCACATCTTTCCGTCGCTGAAGGCGATGCAGAAGGAAGGCGAGTCGGGCCGGCGCAAGATCACCCAGTATTCGCGTATCGGCGCGGTGCTGCTGGCGGTGGTGCAGGGCGGCAGTATCGCCCTGGCGCTGCAGAACCAGACCGCACCCGGCGGCGCGCCGGTGGTGTACGCCCCCGGCATGGGCTTCGTGCTCACCGCGGTGATCGCGTTGACCGCCGGCACCATCTTCCTGATGTGGGTCGGCGAGCAGGTGACCGAGCGCGGCATCGGCAACGGCGTCTCGCTGATCATCTTCGCCGGCATCGTCGCCGGCCTGCCGGCGGCGGCGATCCAGACCGTGGAAGCCTACCGCGACGGCAACATGAGCTTCATCTCGCTGTTGCTGATCGTCCTGACCATCCTCGCCTTCACCCTGTTCGTGGTGTTCGTCGAGCGCGGGCAGCGTCGGATCACGGTGAACTACGCGCGCCGCCAGGGCGGTCGCAACGCGTACATGAACCAGACCTCGTTCCTGCCGCTGAAGCTCAACATGGCCGGCGTGATTCCGCCGATCTTCGCCTCGAGCATCCTCGCCTTCCCGGCGACGCTGTCGATGTGGTCGGGCCAGGCCGCTTCCAACAGCACGTTCGGTATGTGGCTGCAGCGCATCGCCAACGCGCTGGGGCCGGGCGAGCCGGTGCACATGATCGTGTTCGCCGCGCTGATCATCGGCTTCGCGTTCTTCTATACCGCGCTGGTGTTCAACTCGCAGGAAACCGCGGACAACCTGAAGAAGTCCGGCGCGCTGATTCCAGGCATCCGTCCGGGCAAGGCCACCGCCGACTATGTCGACGGCGTGCTGACCCGCCTGACCGCGGCCGGCTCGGTGTACCTGGTGATCGTGTGCCTGCTGCCGGAAGTGATGCGTGCCCAGCTTGGCACCTCGTTCCACTTCGGCGGCACCTCGCTGCTGATCGCGGTCGTGGTGGTGATGGACTTCATCGCGCAGATCCAGGCGCACCTGATGTCGCACCAGTACGAGAGCCTGTTGAAGAAGGCCAACCTCAAGGGCGGCTCGCGCGGCGGCGGTTTTGCCCGCGGTTGATTGCTATACTGTTTGAATCCTTCCGCGAAGACGCCCCCGGGTCCCGGGCGCAGTCTTCCGACTTGAAGGGCGGCCCGTGCAGCGGTCTCGTGCGCGGGTGAGACGTGGTGGTCCTGCGCTGGAGTAGCGCGGGCGGCAGGGTGGATACAACGCCTCGCCAACGACGTCCGGCGCCGGAGCATGGGCACACTCCCCATGCCGGGCTTGCGGAACCTTGCGGTTCCGCGGGCTTCCATGTAACCCGAGACCTTGCTAGACTTACAAGTTCACTTTTTGATCCATCCTGCCGGATGGCGCCGTGGTGCGCCGTCGGGCCATCACTCAGTTGGAGAACCGCGTCATGGCGCGTATTGCAGGCGTCAACCTGCCAGCCCAGAAGCACGTCTGGGTCGGGTTGCAAAGCATCTACGGCATCGGCCGTACCCGTTCGAAGAAGGTCTGCGAAGCCGCAGGCGTGACCTCGACCACCAAGATCCGCGACCTGTCCGAGCCGGAAATCGAGCGCCTGCGTCTCGAAGTCGGCAAGTACATCGTCGAAGGCGACCTGCGTCGCGAAATCGGCATCGCCATCAAGCGACTGATGGACCTGGGCTGCTACCGCGGCCTGCGTCACCGTCGTGGCCTGCCCCTGCGCGGTCAGCGCACCCGTACCAACGCCCGCACCCGCAAGGGTCCGCGCAAGGCGATCAAGAAGTAAGGGACCGACATGGCTAAGCCCGCAGCAGCAAAGACCAAGAAGAAGATCAAGCGCGTCGTCACCGACGGTGTCGCCCACGTCCACGCTTCGTTCAACAACACCATCGTGACCATCACCGACCGTCAGGGCAATGCGTTGTCCTGGGCGACCTCCGGTGGCGCCGGTTTCCGCGGTTCGCGCAAGTCCACGCCGTTCGCGGCTCAGGTGGCCGCCGAGAAGGCCGGGCGCGCTGCGCTCGACTACGGCGTGAAGTCGCTGGAAGTGCGCATCAAGGGCCCGGGTCCGGGTCGCGAGTCCGCCGTCCGTTCGTTGAACAACGTCGGATACAAGATCACCAACATCATCGACGTGACGCCGATCCCGCACAACGGGTGCCGTCCGCCGAAGAAGCGTCGCGTCTAAAGGAGCGATAAGAAATGGCTCGTTATATCGGTCCTACCTGTAAGCTCGCGCGCCGCGAAGGCGCCGATCTTTCCCTCAAGAGCCCGGCGCGTGCGCTGGACTCCAAGTGCAAGCTGGAGCAGAAGCCCGGCCAGCACGGCGCGACCGCCCGCAAGGGCAAGCTGTCCGACTACGCCACCCAGCTGCGCGAGAAGCAGAAGGTCAAGCGTATCTACGGTCTGCTGGAGCGTCAGTTCCGCAACTACTACAAGAAGGCCTCGACCAAGAAGGGCAACACCGGCGAGAACCTGCTGCAGCTGCTGGAAACCCGCCTGGACAACGTCGTCTACCGCATGGGCTTCGCCGTCACCCGTCCGGCCGCGCGCCAGCTGGTGTCGCACCGTGGCGTGCTGGTGAACGGCAAGTCGGTGAACCTGGCCTCGTACCAGGTCAAGGCCGGCGACGCGATCGCCCTGTCGGAAAAGGCGCAGAAGCAGCTTCGCGTGCAGGAAGCGCTGACCGTTGCCGAAACGCACGACCTGAACCCGTCGTGGGTCGAGGTCGATTCGAAGAAGTTCAGCGGCATCTTCAAGGCCGTGCCGGACCGTGCGGACCTGCCTGCCGACATCAACGAAGCGCTGATCGTCGAGTTGTATTCGAAGTAATCACATCGGAGAGCCTCCGGTCCACGGAGGCTCGTCAGGAGAACCCGCAACATGACGGTTACCGCCAACCAGGTTCTGCGCCCGCGTGGGCCGCAGATCGAACGCCTTACCGACAACCGCGCCAAGGTCGTGATCGAGCCCTTGGAGCGCGGGTATGGGCATACGCTGGGCAACGCCCTGCGTCGCGTGCTGCTGTCCTCGATTCCCGGCTTCGCGATCACCGAAGTCGAGATCGACGGCGTGCTGCACGAGTACACCACGGTCGAAGGGCTGCAGGAGGACGTGCTGGAAGTCCTGCTGAACCTCAAGGACGTGGCCATCCGCATGCATACCGGTGACAGCGCCACGCTGTCGCTGTCCAAGCAGGGTCCGGGCACGGTCACTGCCGCCGACATCAAGACCGACCATAACGTCGAGATCCTCAACAACGACCACGTGATCTGCCACCTGACCAAGGACACGGCGATCAACATGCGTCTGAAGATCGAGCGTGGCTTCGGCTACCAGCCGGCCGCCGCACGCCGCCGTCCGGACGAAGAGACCCGCACCATCGGTCGCCTGGTCCTGGACGCCTCGTTCTCGCCGGTGCGCCGCGTCGCTTACGCGGTCGAATCGGCCCGCGTCGAGCAGCGTACCGACCTGGACAAGCTGGTCCTGGACATCGAAACCAACGGCACGATCGATGCCGAGGAAGCCGTGCGCACCGCCGCCGACATCCTCAGCGACCAGCTGTCGGTGTTCGGCGACTTCACCCATCGCGATCGTGGCGCGGCCAAGCCGGCCAGCAACGGCGTGGATCCGGTGCTGCTGCGTCCGATCGACGATCTGGAACTGACCGTGCGTTCGGCCAACTGTCTGAAGGCCGAGAGCATCTACTACATCGGCGATCTGATCCAGAAGACCGAAGTCGAGCTGCTCAAGACCCCGAACCTGGGCAAGAAGTCGCTCACCGAGATCAAGGAAGTGCTGGCCCAGCGTGGCCTGTCGCTCGGCATGAAGCTGGAGAACTGGCCGCCGGCCGGCGTCGCCCAGCACGGCATGCTCGGCTGAGTTTTGCGCATCCGGCCGGTGCCGCAAGGCATCGGCCGCGTGTCGTTCGCTTCATCCGCATCACCACGTCGACGGGTCGCCAAGCCCGCGGCGTCGCCCGGTCAGGGACGGCCGGCACGGACCATCCGCAGTCCACTTTCAACGCCAGGACGGCGACAGCGATCTCCAACAGTCACACTCTTCCATAGGAATCCCAACCCATGCGTCACCAGAAATCCGGCCGCAAGTTCAGCCGCACCAGCGCCCACCGCGAAGCGATGTTCAAGAACATGGCGGCGTCGCTGATCAAGCACGAGCTGATCAAGACCACCCTGCCGAAGGCCAAGGAACTGCGCCGCGTCGCCGAGCCGCTGATCACCCTGGCCAAGGTCGACAACGTCGCCAACCGCCGCCTGGCGTTCGCCCGCCTGCGCGACAAGGAAGCGGTCGGCACCCTGTTCACCACGCTGGGCCCGCGCTACCAGGCGCGCCCGGGCGGCTACCTGCGCATCCTCAAGTGCGGCTTCCGCGCCGGCGACAACGCGCCGATGGCGTACGTCGAGCTGGTCGATCGTCCGGCCGTGGCCGAGGAAGTGGCCGAGTAATCGGTTCGCATCTGCAGCAGCAAGAAGCCCGGCATGTCCGGGCTTTTTTGTTTTTGGGGGATCGCGGAGTCGGGATTGGGGATGGGGAGCGCGCGGTCGCGGCGCGGGCTGGGGCGGCCGACAGCGCCATGACACATGGTGATGGAGCGCACGATCGCGGATAATGCGTGGATCGTCGATGCGAGTTCGAGTCCGATGAATCCGTTACGTTGGGGTTTCCGCGCGCAGTTCCTGCTCGGCTTTCTGATCTGTGCCGGCCTGCTGGGCTATGCGATCTTCGTGCAGCTGCAGCTGGGCATCGAGCCGTGCCCGCTGTGCATCTTCCAGCGCATTGCGTTCGCCGCCCTGGGCGTGCTGTTCCTGCTCGGTGCCCTGCATGGGCCGCGCAGTGCCGGCGGGCGCAAGCTCTACGGCGTCCTGGCGTTCCTGGCCGCGCTCGTGGGCGCCGGCATCTCCACTAAGCACGTCTCGGTACAGCTGTTCCCGGATCCGATGGCGTCCTGCGGCCCGCCGCTGAGCTTCCTGCGCGAGACCATGGGACCGTTCGAGGTGCTGCGCCGGGTGATGACCGGCACCGGCGACTGCGGCAACATCGACTGGCGCTTCCTCGGCCTGTCGATGCCGATGTGGTGCCTGATCTGCTTCGTGTTGCTGGCGGTGTTCGCGCTGTATGCCGGATTCAAGAGCCGCAAGCGCACGCTGATCTGACCGTCTTGCGGCTGCGCGTCGGTCGCTTGGTCTGATGGCGACCGTCGGCAACCCGCCGGGCGCTGCTGCGGCCGTCGCGGGCAGCGCTGACGTATGCCGCTGACGCGCACCGACGTTGCCCATCCTGTCCGTCCGGCGCCCCCGGTGTTTGTGCAGTGCCGGTCTGTCGGTCAGCGCGACGCGCTGGCCGGCGCCCGCGCTCCGTCGGCCTGCGGAACCACCTGAGCGAGGAATGCCGCCACCGGCCTGGCCCACACCGACGGGTCGGCCTGGGCGAAGGTCTTGTGGCCATCGTCGCGGAACGGTGGCAGATCGACGAAGGTCACCGGCGGGGTCGAGCCCGCGCGGTAGGCCTCGTACATGCGATGCGCCAGGTCGCGCCGGAAGAAGTGATCGTTCTCGGCGTACAGCCACAGCTGGGGCAGCATATTCGCCGCGCCCAGCGTCTTCTCCGCCTCGACCAGGCGGTCCTCGCCGGCGCAGATGACCTCCTTGCCGTTGCTGCCGCGCCCGCCGGCGAAGCTGATCACGCCACGCACGCCGGGTGGCGGCGCATCGGCCAGCGCCACCGCGCCGAGGCCACCGGCGGACTGGCCGACCACGACGATGCGTTGCGGGTCCACGTCGGGAAGACGTGCGGCGGCGTCGACGATCGCCGCCTCGGCCGCCGCGATCTTGCGCCCGGCGACGACGAAATCGACGTCGTGGCAGTTGCCCGCGCCTTCCAGGTAGGTGCCGCTGGAGCTGCCGTAGCCAGGCCGCAAGGCCAGCACCACCATGTAGCCGCGGGCGGCGAACCAGCGCGCGGCGCGTGCGAAGCCGAGGCGGGTGTCGGCGAGCTTGCGCTTGTCCGCGGGCGTGCCATGGTGGATGACGATCAGCGGGAACGGACCGTGGCCCGTGGGGCGATACACGCGTGCGGCGAGATCGTAGTCGACGCCTTGCACGACCACCGGCATTCGGAAGTCGGTGACGCGTTCGGCGTGCGCCGGCGGCGGTGCGGCGAGGGTGAGGATGGCGGCCGCCAGGGCGGCGGCGAACAGATGTCGACGCATGGGTGGCACCTGCCTGGACGGATGCGTGGCAACGCGTCGTGGCGGTCCGGGCGCGGGGATGCCGCTGCGGGGCGCCTCCCTCGGGCGGGGCGACGCCATGGCCACGACGCGGCACATGGTGCCACTGTAGTGCCGGACGGGCCACGGCGCGTGGCCGGACCCGTCACCTGCGGCTGAACGCGCGGCCTGCGGCGTGCCGGGTGGCACGTCGCAGGCCGTCGCCGTGGCTTGCTCAGAAGTCCTGCTGCAGGCTCAGGTAGACGCCGCGGCGCGGCGCCCACTGCGGCGCGAACACACCGATGCCGCCGCCGTCGCGCAACTGGTAGTGGCGGTCGAGCACGTTGAGCACGGCCAGCTGTGCGTGCAGCGGGTGGCTGCTGGCCAGGGCGAAGTCGTGGCCGGCGCTGAGGTTGAGCTGGAAGTACGCCGGCAGCTCGCCGCCATTGGGCACGCCGTCGGCGTCGGTGCGCAGGCCGCTGCCGAACAGGTAGTCGGCGCCGATGCGGCTGTCGTCGGCCAGGGCGTAGTTGATGCCGCCGGAGGAGGTCAGCTTCTGGTCGTGGTCCAGGTGGATCCAGTGGTCGTAGGCGTAGGCCAGCGCGTCCGGGTCGAAGTTGTACAGGCTGGTCATCACCCGCTTGCCCATGGCCTTGCTGTAGGCCGCGTTGAAGTAGGCGTTGATCGGGCCGTTGCTGTAGTCGGCGCTGAACTCGGCGCCGCGGATGCGACCGTAGCGGTAGTTGAAGGTGGAGTAGACGTAGGCGGCGCCGAACTGGCCTTCGTCCTGCAGGCGATCGGCCTTGCGGTAGTAGGTGTCCAGGCCCAGGGTCAGGTGGTCGCCGACCATCTGCGAGATGCCCAGGTCGTAGTAGTCGCTGCGCTCGCTCAGCGGCTTGGTCGGGCCACCCGCCGCCGACTGCTGGTTGGTGGTGCCGTCGTACAGGGCGATGTCGCTGGTGGAGATCAGCTCGGTGGCCGGCGGGGTGAAGTAGCGCGCATAGCCGGCGTGCAGGGTGGTGCTGTCGCTGGCGTGCCAGACCACGCCCAGGCGTGGGCTGAGCTGGCCCTCGGTGGTGCCGAACGCCTTGTAGCGGTCGCCACGCACGCCATAGTTGATGGTCCAGGCGTCGCTCGGCTGCCATTCGTCCTGCAGGTAGACCGCGTAGGTGCTGGCGTGGAAGCGGCTGCTGTCGGGAATGAACAGCGGCACGTCGCTGCTCTGGCTGCCGTCGTCGTTGGCCGGGAACACATAGGCGTTGTTGCTGGCGTTGGCGTGCTCGAAGTTGCCGTACACGCCATAGCGCAAGGTGTGGGTGCTGCCCCACGGCGTGGAGAAGTCGGCCTGCAGGGTGCTGGCGCGGTTGGCGCGCTGCACCTGCGAGGCGATGCCGTTGAAGATCAGGTCGCCGGCGATGTCCGGGGAGAACGCGACGCTGCTGTAGCGCTGGCCGGCCGACAGCTGGTAGCTGGTGTCGCCGAGCGCGCCCTGTAGCACCAGGGTGCCGAAACGGGTGTTCTCGCGCTGGTTCTCGTCGAGCTGCGCCGAATCGAAGGTGCTGGTGCCCTGGTAGGTGAAGGCCGGCGTCTGTCCCGGGTTGTTGGGGATCTGGAAGCGGTTGTTGGCGTAGCCGACCAGCAGGCTGAGCCGGGTGTTCTCGTTCAGCAGATAGCTGAGGTCGGCGAAGCCCTTGCCCTGGTGGGTCTTGTCGTGGATCGGGTTGTCGCTGTCGGTCGGGTTCTCCATGCCGATGCGGTTCTGCAGGTAGTTGCCGCTGGCGAACCAGCTGAAGCGACCGTCGCTGCCCCACCACGAGGCGTTGGGGTTGAGCGTGCCGTAGGAGCCGCCGGTGATGCCGACGCTGCCGCCGTTGCCCAGTTCCACGCCGTTCTTGGTGGTGATGTCGACCACCGCCGCGGTGCGGTCGCCGAACTGCGCCGGCAGCGCGCCGTCGAGCAGGCGGATGTTCTTGATCGTGCGCGGATCCAGGGTCTGGCCGAAGCCGGAGATGGATTCGGGGATCATCACGCCGTTGATGCGGTACTGCAGGTTGGCGTGGTCGCCGCGCACATGGATGCCGCCATAGGAATCCTGGACCACGCCCGGCGCCTGCAGCAGCACCTGGTTGAGCGGGGTGGAAGCGCCTAGCGGCAGGCGCGCGATGTCCTCGGCGCTGATCGCGTACTGGCTGCTGCCGATGTCCGGCGACAGCGCGTTGCGCGCGGCTTCCAGCTTGGCGGTGACGGTGACCGGATCGAGATCGACGGTCGGCTCGGCGGCAGCGGTGCTGTCGGCGGCGGTATCCGCAGCGAGGGCGAGGCCGGGGGCGACCAGGAGGATCAGGGCGATGGCGGAGGAGAGGGGGCGACGTGTCATGGCGAGGTGGACCGAATGGAAAGGAATTGTTACTTAATAACAGTGTGCTTTCGCAAAAACGCCGGCGTAGGCCGGAAGTCATGGTGGCGTCGCGATGTTGCTTGCCGTTCATGTCCTGGCGCTGCCAGCGTGACCGGTATGCGGCGCTATGCGGCGCGCCCCGGCTCTGCGAACATCGCACACTGCCAAGGAGTCCTTTCATGAATCTGTCCGCCGCCGCCGTGTCCGCATCCGCCTCGTCGTCCTGGTCACCTGCCAGTTGGCGTGACAGGCCGGCGCTGCAGATGCCGGTGTATCCGGACCCGCAGGCGCTGGAGACCGCGCTGACGGAACTGCGGCAGTTGCCGCCGCTGGTGACCTCCTGGGAGATCTTCGCGCTGAAGAAGCAGCTGGCCGAGGCGCAGGAAGGCAAGCGCTTCCTGCTGCAGGGCGGCGATTGCGCGGAGAACTTCAGCGATTGCGAATCCGGCACCATCTCCAACCGGCTCAAGGTGCTGCTGCAGATGAGCCTGGTGCTGGTGCACGGCCTGCGCCTGCCGGTGGTGCGGGTCGGTCGCTACGCCGGGCAGTACGCCAAGCCGCGCTCGGCCGATACCGAGACCCGCGACGGCGTGACCCTGCCCAGCTACCGCGGCGACGTGGTCAACGGCCCGGAGTTCACCGCGCAGGCGCGGGTGCCGGACCCGCGGCGCATGATCACCGCGCACTCGCGTTCGGCGATGACCATGAACTTCGTGCGCGCGCTGATCGACGGCGGCTTCGCCGACCTGCACCATCCCGAGTACTGGAACCTGAGCTGGGTCGGCTGCTCGCCGCTGGCCGAGGACTACCAGAAGATGGTGGCCTCGATCGGCGATGCGGTGCGCTTCATGGAGACCCTGTCCGGCGCGCAGCTGTACAACCTCAACCGCGTCGATTTCTACACCTCGCACGAGGCCTTGCTGCTGCCCTACGAGGAAGCGCTGACCCGCGAGGTCCCGCGGCAGTGGGGCTGGTTCAACCTCAGTACGCACTATCCGTGGATCGGCATGCGCACCGCGGCGCTGGACGGCGCGCATGTGGAGTACTTCCGCGGCATCCGCAATCCGATCGCGATCAAGGTCGGGCCGTCGGCGCAGCCGGACCAGTTGCTGCGCCTGATCGACGTGCTCAATCCGGAAGACGAGCCGGGCCGGCTGACCTTCATCCACCGCATGGGCGCGGCGCAGATCGCCGAGAAGCTGCCGCCGCTGCTGGACGCGGTGAAGCGCGACGGCCGCCGCGTGCTGTGGGTGTGCGATGCGATGCACGGCAACACCGAAAGCACCAGCAACGGCTACAAGACCCGGCGCTACCAGAACGTCCTGGGCGAGGTGGAGCAGTCGTTCGACATCCACGCCGCGGCCGGCACCCGCCTGGGCGGCGTGCATCTGGAACTGACCGGCGAGGACGTCACCGAGTGCACCGGCGGCGCGCGCGAACTGACTGAGCGCGACCTGGAGCGGGCCTACCGTTCCAGCGTCGACCCGCGCCTGAACTACGAGCAGTCGCTGGAGATCGCGATGGCGATCGTGCGCAAGCAGAACGGACGCAACGTCGCCACGCCGCTGGCGTAGTCGGTTGGTGTAATCCGCCGCGCGTGCCGCTGCCGCATGTGCGGCGCCTTGTCGTGCCGTGGCCCGAGGACTGCGGCATCGCTGCGTGCGATACCGCGCGCCGGCTTCGCGTCGCCGGCGGCATGCGCCGCTTTTCGCACGCGCTTGCACGCGCGCCTGTATGCCATCCGGCTGCCGTCGCCCGGCGCTGCCGCGCGTGCTCGACATCGCGCTAATCCCTCCACTGCCAGACTGTCGCGACTCCTCCCCCCGACAAAGGAGCGCATCTTGACCCTCGATCTTCACTGGGTGCCCTGGCGTGCCTACACGCTGCCGATCGGCGCCGCGCTGATTCTCGGTTTTCTGGCCTGGTGGCTGCTGTTGCGCATCGCCCAGCGCATGCGCGGCCGCGACTACCGGCGTGCGCGCATCGTGCGCGTAATCAGCGTGCCGGTCGCCTTCCTGCTGCCGATGCTGATGCTCAGCTTCGCGCTCGAATCCACGCCGCTGGACGAGAAGGCGCTGACCGACCTGCAGCACCTGCTGCACATCGGCATGATCGGCTGCGTGACCTGGCTGCTGGTGCGCGGCGTGGCGGCGCTGGAAACGGCGATCTTGCGCAGCCATCCGATCGAGGTGGCGGACAATCTCACCGCACGCCGCGTGCAGACCCAGACCCGGGTGCTGGCGCGGGTGGCGATGGGCTCGATCATCCTGGTGGGCACCTCGATCGTGCTGCTGACTTTCCCGGCGGTGCGGCAGATCGGCACCACCTTGCTGGCCTCGGCCGGCATCATCGGCCTGGTCGCCGGTATCGCCGCCAAGCCGGTGTTCGGCAATCTGATCGCCGGTCTGCAGATCGCGCTGACCCAGCCGATCCGGCTCGACGACGTGGTCATCGTCGAAGGCGAGTGGGGCCGTATCGAGGAGATCGGCAGTTCCTACGTGGTGGTGCGGATCTGGGACGAGCGGCGCATGGTGGTGCCGCTGACCTGGTTCATCGAGAACCCGTTCCAGAACTGGACGCGCAACAGCGCCGACCTGCTCGGCACCGCGTTCCTGTGGCTGGACTACCGCACGCCGATCGCACAGGTGCGCGCCGAGCTGGAGCGCATCTGCAAGAGCGAGCCGCTGTGGGACGGGCGGGTCTGCGTGACCCAGGTGACCGACACCAGCGAGCGCACGATCCAGGTGCGCCTGCTGGTCAGTGCGCGCAACTCCGGCGACGCCTTCGACCTGCGCTGCATCGTGCGCGAACGCATGCTGGATTTCCTGGTGCGCGAGCATGCCTACGCGTTGCCGCTGCTACGCGCGGAAGTGGCGCCGGAGCCCGTGCGGCTGTCGCACCCGCCGGTGCGCGCCAGCGACTCGGAGGCGATGCGTTCGCCCGGTGCCGAGGATGGGGCGGGGATCGGTGCTCCCTCTGCTCAACGCGGCGCTGGCTGAGCAGCGCCGCGACGACCGTCCCCGGCGGGTGGTGTTGCCCTGTGCGCGTTGCGGTGCCGGCTCCGGTTCCGGTTCCGTAAGCCGGCGATCGCGTTAGTTCGGCTGCACTTCCCAAAGCTGATTGACGTTGCCCAGGCACTCCCACATCTGCACGATGGCGCCGTTGCGGATGCCGCCGGCCGAGTCATCCAGGCATTTGCCGTTCAACTCGCTGCGGATTTGGCCGCGGATGCGCCACGCCTGCGTGGAGGAACCGGTGCACGCCATCATGCGCAGGGCGCCGCCATTTTGTGCAGTCGTCCTTGCCTCCAGGCAATTGCCGCCGTAGCCCACGATCGAGCCGTTCTTGCCGAGCTGCCAGGCCTGGTTCTTGGTGCCGTTGCAGTCCCAGAGCTGCACCGGCGTTCCAGGGGCGGTGCCGAAACCGGCGACGTCCAGGCAGCGTCCGGTCGAGACCCGGATTTCGCCGTTCGCGGGATTGTACGACCAGCGTTGGTTGGTGCCGCCGAGGTTGTCCCAGAGCTGCAATCGCGCACCGTTGTTTGACCCAAGCGCCACCACGTCCAGGACCTTGCCACCGGTGGCGATGAGCGAGGCATTGGTGAAATACCAACCCTGGTTTGAGGTGCTCAACGATTGATAGAGCTGGAGCGGTGCCCCATTGGCGCTGCTCACGCCGGTGATGTCGAGCACTTTGTCGGTGCCCTCGCCGCGCAGGCTATGGCTGCCGCGCTTGAACGACCATTTCTGCTGGCGGAATCCGTTGCAGTCCCAGACCTGCATCGAGGCGCCGTCGTTGGTATTTCCATTCCTGACGTCGAGACATTTCCCGGACGGGCCCATGATCTGTCCAGGCGAACTGGAATCATCCAGCGGCACCACGGTCTGCCGATACTGGACGACGTTGGGGACCGTGGTGAGGAAGGCGCGGGCGTTGTCGGCCTGGTCCGGCACGCCGCAGGGTTGTCCGTTGCAGGTGCTGATCGCCGGCGAGGAGTACACCAGGATCTCGCTCTGCCCATTAACCGCGTAAGCCATCGTGGTGTGGAAGCTACCGGTGTCGCTGCGGTGGCCGAAATTGAAACCGGGTTCCTGGCCGGTTTCGTGCTGGTGGCCGGAGCCGAGCAAATGGCCGAACTCGTGGGCGAGGGTGCCGCGGGTGCAGTAGTAGCCGCCGTCCACGCCGTCGGAGATCACCGCGTATCCCCAACGCGAATCGGTGCCGCCGGATTGCCAGGCGACGCCGCAACTCTGTTGCGAATTGTTGAAGCGCCGCACCAGGCCGACCATGTCGGCGCCGAGGCGGTCGCGCGCATCATGCAGCGGCACCAGCGCCGCAGCGGTGGCCTGGCTGACGCCAGTGAGTTCGTCGAGGGTGCCGTCGTTGAGCGTATTGTCGGGGTAGTCGACCTGCACCGTCCCGACCAGGCGATAGCGCACATTGATGTTGGCGTTGGCGAAGGACTGGTTCGCCGTTTCCACCATGTTGGTGAGCACGGTATCGATCGCCGTGATGCCGCCGCGGTAGTCCCGGTAGCCGGGCGTATAGCCGAGCAGCACGTCGATCGTATTGGTCGAGGTGCTGCCCGCCTGCGCGTTGACCTGCGCCAGGCTGCTGTACCCGGCGATATAGCCCTGGGCGGTGTCGCCGGCGCGAAGCTGGATGACAGAATCGGCCAGGCGCCGCCCATCCGCGTGGCTTCCGGCGGAATGCAGGTCGGCGCTGGCGGCCGCCATGATGTAGGGCATCCCGCCGATGGTGGTGAGCTGGTAGGTCATGCCATCGATGGTGCCCAGCGATCCGAACACTGCGTCCTTGCCGAAACTGATGACCGTCTCGTTGCCGACCGGTTGGCCATCCACCCGGCCGACCCAGGTCCAGATGCCGCGCTTGGCGTCGCGTCGGCTCTGATAGGTGATCTGCAGGTTTTTGCCGTCCGGCGTCGGTATTGTCATCGTGCCGTCGACGCTGGCCTTGAGTGCATGCGCCTCGCTGACGGTGATGGGATACAGGGCGAACGCGCCGTCGTGTCCGGTCGGGGTGCGGCTGGTGTACTGGATCAGTGCGCCGCTGTCCTGCGCGTCGAACAGGGACGCGCGCTGAGCGGCGGCCATTGGCGGCGCGGTGGTGGCCGCCGCGGACGCGTGCTTGCCGGCCGAAGTGGCGCTGTACTTGTGATCGATGGCGCCGCTGCAGGCGCTCAGGCCGGTGCAAAGTAACGCGGCCACACTCCAACCCATCGCTTTCGCGATTCGCATTGTCGATTCCTCTGAGTTGATCTCCGCCATCGGTCTGTTGGGGATGGCGCGCGTTCCGGGGTGTCCGGAACTAGTCAATGGTCAGAATCGACTGTGTTGGACAATTCTGTAGACAATTTCGAGGAAATATCGCGTTACGGGGATTGTGCCCAGAAGTGCCGTGGATGGCATCACAAATCCATCCGGCGGACATCTGTCGGCTGACGTGTTCTGTCGATCAAGATGGGAGGGTTTTGAAACGGCATGTCCGCCGACCTCGCGGTGTGGCGAGGCCGGGGTCATCGGGACGATGTACCTTGGACGGGGGCGGCGATAGCCGCCGTGACAGCGATGGGGCGCGGATCAGGCCGGAGGATGCCGCCGGCGCCGCACCAGGTCGCGGGCGAGGATGCCGACCACGGCGAGATTGATCGCCAGCACCGCCCACGACGCCCAGCCGGGGTGGCGCACGATCGCGTAGACGTCGAAGGGCAGGTAGATCGCCGCGGAGATGCAGCCCAGCAGCGAGGCCCAGGCCTTGGCGCGCCACAGGCCCCAGGCCTCGATGATGTGCAGCACGCCGTAGGCGAGCATGCCGGCGGCGGCCAGGTGCACCGCGCCGGGGTTGATCATGGTCAGCAGCGAGGGCAGGGCGCCGTGGTCCGGGTCCAGGCTGAAACGCACGATCAGCTTGTCCACCCCCGCGCGCAGCGGGGCCGGACCCATCAGTTCCAGCCCCGTGGCCGCCAGCACCGCGAGCAGGCCCTTACCGGCCTCCAGCAGTGCGATCAGGTGCAGACCCGGATGCGCGTGCGGATCCGGGTTGTACGCCTTGTCGGCGGCCATGGGCGTGCGCTATCCCTTAGCCCGCGCGACCGGCGCGCTTGCGCTCGTTTTCGGTCAGGTGCTTCTTGCGCAAGCGGATCTCCTTCGGGGTGACTTCGACCAGTTCGTCGTCCTCGATGAAGTCCAGCGCCTGCTCCAGCGTGTACTTGATCGCCGGAGTCAGCTTGATCGCATCGTCCTTGCCCGAGGCACGCATGTTGGTCAGCGGCTTGGTCTTGATCGCGTTGACGGTCAGGTCGTTGTCCTTGGAGTGGATGCCGACCAGCTGCCCTTCATACACGTTGTCGCCTTCGGCGGCAAACAGGCGGCCGCGCTCTTCCAGCGGGCCCAGCGCGTAGGCGGGGGTGGCGCCCGGCGCATTGGCGATCATCACGCCGTTCTGGCGCTTGGCGATGGCGCCCTGCTCCTTCGGGCCGTAGTGGTCGAACACGTGGAACAGCAGGCCCGAGCCCTGGGTCAGGGTGCGGAACTCGTTCTGGAAGCCGATCAGGCCACGCGCCGGGATCATGTAGTCCAGGCGCACGCGGCCCTTGCCGTCCGGCTCCATGTTCTTCAGCTGGCCCTTGCGGATGCCCAGCTTCTCCATCACGCCGCCCTGGTGCTGCTCCTCGATGTCCACCACCAGCTGCTCGACCGGCTCCATCAACTGCCCGTCGATCTCCTTGATGATCACTTCCGGGCGCGACACGGCCAGTTCGAAGCCCTCGCGGCGCATGTTCTCGATCAGCACCGACAGGTGCAGTTCGCCGCGGCCGGAGACCAGGAACTTGTCGGCGTCTTCCAGCTGCTGCACCTTCAGCGCCACGTTGTGCACGGTCTCGCGCTCCAGCCGGTCCTTGAGCTGGCGGCTGGTCAGGAACTTGCCGCCGGACAGGTCCTTGTTGCCGGCGAACGGCGAGTTGTTGACCTGGAAGGTCATCGAGATGGTCGGCTCGTCCACGGTCAGCGGCGGCAGCGCCTCGGGGGCTTCCAGCGCGCACACGGTGTCGGAGATGGTCAGCTCCTGGATGCCGGAGATGGCGACGATGTCGCCGGCCTGCGCGCTGTCCTGCTCGATCCGCTCCAGGCCGAGGAAGCCCAGTACCTGCAGCACCTTGCCCTGACGCTTCTTGCCTTCGCGGTCGATCACCGCCACCGGCATGTTCTTCTTCAGCACGCCGCGCTGGATGCGGCCGATGCCGATCACGCCGACGAAGTTGTTGTAGTCCAGCTGGCTGATGCGCATCTGGAACGGGCCGTCCGGATCCACGTCCGGCTTCGGCGCGTGCTGCATGATCGCTTCGTACAGCGGGGTCATGTCGCCGTCGCGCACGCTGTCGTCCAGCGAGGCGTAGCCGTTCAGCGCCGAGGTGTAGACGATCGGGAAGTCGAGCTGCTCATTGGTGGCGCCGAGCTTGTCGAACAGGTCGAACACCTGGTCGATCACCCAGTCCGGGCGCGCGCCGGGGCGGTCGATCTTGTTGACCACCACGATCGGCTTGAAGCCCATCGCGAACGCCTTCTGGGTCACGAAGCGGGTCTGCGGCATCGGGCCGTCCATCGCGTCGACCAGGATCAACACGGTGTCCACCATCGACAGCACGCGCTCCACCTCGCCGCCGAAGTCGGCGTGTCCTGGGGTGTCGACGATGTTGATGCGGTTGCCCTGCCAGGTGATGGCGGTGTTCTTGGCCAGGATGGTGATGCCGCGTTCCTTTTCCTGGTCGTTGCTGTCCATCACGCGCTCGGCCAGCACCGTGCGCTCGGACAGGGTGCCGGACTGCTTCAGCAGGCAGTCGACGAGGGTGGTCTTGCCGTGGTCGACGTGGGCGACGATGGCGATATTGCGAAGATTTTCGATGGACATGCGAAAGGGGGCCAGCCGGCGCCAGAAGGAAGGAAAGGAAGCCACCTAGTATACCCGGATCCCGTGACGCCTGCCGGCGGTCGGCGGCGGTGGGCCGGGCGGGGGCATTCAGGCGCCGGCGCCGGGCGCGGGCAAAGCCTGAACGAGGCGACGTGTATCCTATGCGCCCCTCATGACGCCCCCGTTTCCAAGGAATCCCATGTCCCTGATCGCCCATTTCGACACCGCCCGCGGCCCGATCAAGATCGAGCTGTATCCCGACAAGGCCCCGCTGACCGTGGCCAACTTCGTGAACCTGGCCAAGCGCGGCTTCTACGACGGGCTGAACTTCCACCGCGTGATCGCCGACTTCATGATCCAGGGCGGTTGCCCGGAAGGCTCCGGCCGCGGCGGCCCGGGCTACCGCTTCGAGGACGAGACCAACAACGGCGTGCGCCACGACCGCGGCGTGCTGTCCATGGCCAACGCCGGCCCCAGCACCAACGGCAGCCAGTTCTTCATCACCCACACCGCCACTCCGTGGCTGGACGGCAAGCACACCGTGTTCGGCAAGGTGCTCGACGGCCTGGACGTGGTCGACAGCGTCGCCCAGGGCGACGTGATCAACAAGATCACCATCGAAGGCGACGCCGACGCGGTGCTGGCGGCCAAGGCCGACCGCGTCGCCGAGTGGAACCGCACCCTCGACGCCTGATCCGGCGCTGTCCGCGCGACCGGCCCTGCGGCCGGGCGCGCGGAACCTGCGTGCTACCATTTTCCCGATTGATTGCCGCACCCGACCGCCGATGACGATGCGCCCCCTTGTGTTGTGCCTGCTGCTGCTCGTGATCGGCGGCGGCGTGCACGCGTGGTGGCGCAGTGCGGCCTCGACACCGTCGGCCGCACTGGCCGCCGGCGACCCGCGGCTTCTGACCGGCGAGGCCGGCATCGTCATGCTCGCCGCCGACTGGTGCGGCTACTGCCGCCGGCAACAGGCCGATTTCGCCCGCGCCCAGGTCCGCTACACGGTCCTGGACGTGGAGCAGGAGGCCGGCCGCCAGGCCACCGCCGCGCTGGGCCTGGAAGGCGTGCCGATCACCGTGATCGGCCAGCACGTGGTCGAAGGCTACGACACCACCGCCCTGGACCTGCACCTGCAGCCGCTGGGCTATCGCGTCTACTGATCCACCCCACCCACTTTCTTAGCAGAGGAATCCCCCCATGAAAGCACCCGTTCGTGTTGCCGTGACCGGCGCCGCCGGCCAGATCGGTTATGCCCTGCTGTTCCGCATCGCCTCCGGCGAAATGCTGGGCAAGGACCAGCCGGTGATCCTGCAGTTGCTGGAACTGCCGATGGAGAAGGCCCAGGCCGCGCTGAAGGGCGTGATGATGGAGCTGGAAGACTGCGCGTTCCCGCTGCTGGCCGGCATGGTCGGCACCGACGACGCCGAAGTGGCGTTCAAGGACGCCGACATCGCCCTGCTGGTCGGCGCGCGTCCGCGCGGCCCGGGCATGGAGCGCAAGGACCTGCTGCTGGAGAACGCCAAGATCTTCACTGCTCAGGGCGCGGCGCTGAACAAGGTGGCCAAGCGCGACGTCAAGGTGCTGGTGGTCGGCAACCCGGCCAACACCAACGCCTACATCGCCATGAAGTCGGCGCCGGACCTGAACCCGAAGAACTTCACCGCGATGCTGCGCCTGGACCACAACCGCGCGCTGAGCCAGCTCTCGCTCAAGCTCGGCAAGCCGGTCGGCGGCATCGAGAAGCTGGTGGTGTGGGGCAACCACAGCCCGACCATGTACCCGGACTACCGCTTCGCCACCGCCGACGGCGCCTCCATCGCCGATGCGATCAACGACCAGGAATGGAATGCCGGCACCTTCATCCCGACCGTGGGCAAGCGCGGCGCGGCGATCATCGAAGCGCGCGGCCTGTCCTCGGCCGCCTCGGCCGCCAACGCCGCCATCGACCACGTGCGCGACTGGGTGCTGGGCAGCAACGGCAAGTGGGTGACGATGGGCGTGCCGTCCGACGGCTCCTACGGCATCCCGGAAGGCGTGATCTTCGGGTTCCCGGTCACCACCGAGAACGGCGCCTACACCATCGTCAAGGATCTGCCGATCGACGACTTCAGCAAGAAGTACGTCGACAAGACCCTGGCCGAGCTGGAAGAAGAGCGCAGCGGCGTGGCCCACCTGCTGGGCTGATCGCCAACGCGATCGCGTCGTCACGGAACGCCGGGCCCCGCCCGGCGTTTCGCGTTGTGGGAGTCCGACATGATGAATCTGATCCACTGGCGGCTGTACGTCGCCGTCGTCGAGTGCGGCAGCATCAGCGCCGGTGCCGCGCGCTGCGGCATCACCCAGTCCGGCGCCAGCCAGGCCATCGCGCAGATGGAGCACGTGCTGGGCACGGCGCTGCTGCTGCGCGAGCGCGGGCGGATCCGGCCGACTCCATTCGGGACGCGTGCGCTGGAACATGCTAGGGCGATGCTGGCCGAGCTGGGGCAGATCCAGGCCCTGGCCAAGGCGGAGCGTGCACCGGGTGCGGCCTCGCTGCGGGTCGCCGGCTTCGCCTCGTCGCGGCCATGGCTGGCGCCACGCCTGCGCGCGTTCGAGCGGGCGCATCCGGACACGGGTGTGGTCTGGCTGGAAGGCAGCGACGAGGAGGTCGAGGCCTGGCTGGCGGCCGGGACGGTCGACCGGGGCGTGGTGCTGGATCCGGCGCCGGAGCGCGACGCCATGGTGTTCGGCATGGACGAGTGGCTGGCGGTGCTGCCGCCGGCACTGGCGCGTCCGCAGGCGCGCGACATCGCCCTGGCGGAACTGCTGACGCTGCCGTTCGTACTGGCCACCGGCGGCTGCTGGCTGCATGCGCAGCGCCTGGCCGAACGCGCCGGGCTGGCGATCGCCGACCTGCGCCTGCAGGTGCGCGACTGGTCCAGCGCCTGGACCCTGGTGCGCGACGGCGCGGGCGCCAGCCTGCTGCCGGCATCGGTGCTGCCGGCCGAGCGCGACGGCGTGCAGGTGCTGCCCTTGCAGCCGCGGCTGCAGCGCCGCTTCGCCCTGGTCGCTGCTGCACACGCGGCGCCGGCCGCGCGGCAACTTCGCCGGTTCCTGGACGAGGCCATTAGCGGCGCTACTGACCCGTCCTGACATTCTTGTTTCTCCGCAGGCCGCCGTGCCGCACACACTGCGCGCGCCGACTGTCCGGCGCCCCTGCGAGACGTTCCGATGCTCCTCTATGCCGCTCCTGGCGCCTGTTCCCTGGCGCCGCACATCGTGTTGCGCGAACTGCAGTTGCCGTTCCGTCTGGTGCGCGTGGACAACCACAGCAAGCGCACCGACGAGGGCGGGGATTACCTCGCGATCAACCCCAAAGGCTACGTGGCCGCGCTGCAGCTGGACGACGGCCAGGTGCTGACCGAGGGGCCGGCGATCCTGCTGTACCTGGCCGATCGCTGCCCGCAGGCGGCGCTGGCGCCGCACGCGGACGCAGACGCCTTGCCACGCTACCGCCTTTACGAGTGGCTGGCCTTCATCAACAGCGAACTGCATGCCGGCAGCGTGCCGCTGTTCGATCCCGGGCTGGCACCGGCGCGGCGCACCGCGGTCGCCGCTCGCCTGCTGCAGCGCTATGCCCATGCCGAGGCCGCGCTGCGCACGCAGCCGTACCTGCTCGGCGAGCGCTTCGGCGTGGCCGATGCCTATCTGTTCACCGTGCTCGGCTGGCTGCCGCGGTTCGGCCTGTCGCTGGACGCGCGTCCGGCGTTGGCCGCGTACGCGGCGCGCATGGCGCAGCGTCCCAGCGTGGCGGCGGCACTGGCGGCCGAGCAGGCGCTGCAACCGGCCTGAGCGCGGCACGCGGGCGGTGCCAGGCATGACCTTCGGCGCTCGGCCGCAGCGCGGCGGCCGTGCTAGGTTGCCCGGGTCATTCGAAAGGGGATTTCGACCATGCTCATGCCGTTCCGTTGGATCGGCGCGCTGGCGCTCGCCAGTGCGTTGCCCGTCGCCGCCCACGCCGCCACCGCCGACAGCGGTTACCGGCAACCGCCCGAGCCGCTGCTGGGCGTGATGCGCGCCCCGCTCAATCCGACGCCGCGGCTGGACCCGACCGGGCGCACCCTGCTGTTGGTGGAGCGCCAGGCCTACCCGCCGATCGCGCGCGTCGCCGAGCCGTACCTGAAGCTGGCCGGGGTGCGCGTGGAACCGCGCACCCACGCCCGCCACGACATGTCCAACGGCTACGGCATCCGCGCCTGCCTGGACGGCTTCAGCCTGGTCGACGTGGCCAGCGGCAAGCAGACCGCGGTGCCCCTGCCGGCCGGCGCCTGCCCGGCGCAGCCGGTGTGGTCGCCGGACGGGCGTCGCTTCGCCTTCAACAACACCGCGGCCGACCGCGTCGAACTGTGGCTGGGCGACGTCGCCACCGGCGCGGTGCATCGCATCGACGGCGTGCAGCTCAACCCGGTACTGGGCGGCGAGATCCAGTGGCTGGGCGGCAGCGACACCCTGCTGGTGCGCGCGGTGCCGCAGGACCTCGGCCCGGCGCCGGTGAAGGCGGCGGTGCCGCCGGGGCCGGAGGTCAAGGAAGCGATCCGCGGCAAGGGCGAGAGCAGCACCTACGAGGCCCGCGACACCCTGTCCAGTCCCGAGGACGAGGCCCAGTTCACCTACTACGCCACGGCGCAGCTGGTCACTGTGGATGCCGCCAGCGGCAAGCTGCGCACGGTCGGCAAGCCGGCGGTGTACTCGGTGGTCGACGGTGCGCCGGACGGCCGCCACGTGCGCGTGGAGCGCCTGCAGCGTCCGTACTCCTACGTCACCACCTACGGCCGCTTCGCCCACGACGTGGCGGTGCTGGATCTGGCCGACGGCAGCGAGCGGGTGCTGGCGAACCTGCCGGTGGCCGATCGCGTGCCGGTACACGGCGTGCCCACCGGGCCGCGCGCCTACGGCTGGCGCGCCAACCAGCCGGCCACACTGGTCTGGGCCGAGGCCCTGGACGGCGGCGACTGGAAGACCAATGTGCCGGCGCGCGACAAGCTGCTGACCCTGTCGGCACCGTTCACCGGCAAGCCGCGCGAACTGGCCAAGGTGACCCAGCGCTACGCCGGCCTGAGCTGGTTCGCGCAGGGCGGGCAGGCGCTGCTGGACGAGTACGACGAGAACCGCCACTGGCGCCGCACCACGCTGCTGGACGCGGACCGCCCCGGCAGCGCCGGGCGGGTGCTGTTCGACCTGTCCACCGACGACCTCTACGCCGATCCCGGCACGCCCGAGCTGCGTCGCCTGGCCAACGGCGAATACGTGCTGCGCGAGGACAACGGCGCACTGTTCCTGAGCGGGCAGGGCGCCACTCCGGCCGGCGATCGGCCGTTCCTGGATCGCTATGATCTGGCGAGCGGCAAGACCCAGCGTCTGTTCCGCAGCGGCGCCGACGTCGATGAGGCCTTCGCCGGGTTCGCCGGCGAGGACACCACCCGCCTGCTGACCTGGCGGCAGTCGCCGAGCGACCCGCCGAACGTCTACCTGCGCACGCTGGGCCAGCCGCAGCCGGCTGCGGCAGCCGGCGAGGCGGTGGTCGCCTCCACCCTGGCGCCGGTGACCCGCTTCCCCGATCCGACCCCGGTGGTGCGGCAGATCAAGAAGCGGCTGGTGACCTACAAGCGCAAGGACGGCGTGGAACTGTCCTTCACCCTGTACACGCCACCCGGCTACAAGGAAGGCACGCGGGTGCCGGCGATCCTCTACGCCTATCCGCTGGACTACGCCGATGCCTCCAAGGCCGGCCAGGTCAGCGGCGCCAACGACCGCGACTTCACCCGCCTGCATTCCTACCAGCTGTTGCTGCTGGCCGGCTACGCGATCATCGACGACGCCGCGTTCCCGATCGTCGGCGATCCCAAGACCGCCTACGACACTTACCTGCAGCAGCTGGTGGAGAACGCGCAGGCGGCGGTGGACAAGGCGGTAGCGCTGGGTGTGGTCGACCGCGACCGCATCGGCGTCACCGGCCACAGCCACGGCGCGCTGATGGCGGCCAACCTGCTGGCGCACACCGACCTGTTCCGCGCCGGGGTGGCCACCAGCGGCAGCTACAACAAGACCCTGACCCCGTTCGGCTTCCAGAACGAGCGGCGCTCGTTCTGGGCCGCACCGGAGGTGTACGCGCAGGCCTCGGCGTTCTTCCACGCCGACAAGATCAACGAACCACTGCTGCTGGTGCACGGCATGGACGATGCCAACCCCGGCACCGAGACCACCCAGGCCCCGCGCATGTTCCAGGCCATCCGCGGCCTCGGCGGCACCGCGCGGCTGGTGCTGCTGCCGTTCGAACCGCACTGGTACACCGCGCGCGAATCCAACGAGGACGTGGTGGCGGAAATGCTGGAGTGGTTCGACCGCTACGTGAAGCAGGCGCCGCCGCGTGCGGCGTCGGCGGACAAGGCGAAGACGCAGTAGCCGGCCGAGGGCCTGAAAGCGAACAGTGAAATGGCGTTTGCTTTGCGCGCCAGTGCTGCTGGCGCTCACGGCGTGCGCTGCCGTCGATACGGTGAAGCCTGCGTGCGCGCATTCGCACGAGGTCGCTGCCGACCTTGGGAAATCGGTCGGCAGCAAGCCGATGGTCGGCTTCAACTGGGCTGATAGTGCGCTGGTCCAGGTCGCGGTCAATTTCCAGGCCGTGCCGTGAAAGCCGCTTGCGCAGATCGTGCAACTCAGCAAGGATTCCGTGGCGACGCGCTTTGAGCAGGCGCCGGCGAATGTGGTGGTGATGTTTACGGTGCCGGGGAAGTAGTGGTGGCATCCGCCTATTCGTGCACGCGGCTTTGCCGCGCCGCTTGATGTGAACATCGGACTTCGTAGGAGAATCCATGTCTTGCCTTGGCGTACATTTCGCCCTCTCCGCTGACGACGTCGCGTCCTTGTTGTCCAGACAGATGGATGACGAGCGCCTCGCGCTGATCCAGGAAGACATCGAGCGGCGATATTTCGAGGAGTTCCAAGCCTATGTCGCTGAGAGCGACAAGGCTTGGGACGCGATGCATCGTGCGCTTTCCGATGGGCTGCTCAGCGATGACGGCGGTCGGTATCCACTCAATCATGTCGTCCTCGGCGGGCAGTCGCTTTACGGCCGAGACGACTACATCGTCCGTCTGAAGACGCCGGAGCAAGTCAGGGATGTGGCGTTGGCCGTCATGAAGATCACGCCGGATCAGTTCAGGTCGTTGTACGACGCGATCGATCCGGAAGATTACGGACTGGAGCTGACCGACGAGGATTTTCAGTACACGTGGGACTGGTTCCAAGGCGTTCGTGTGCTTTACCAAACCGCCGCTTCCGAGGGCCGGCACGTCCTTTTCACGGTCGACCAGTAAGCGGTCTGGAGCGCCTCCGGACGCTTGAGTCCTGGCGCCATTTGATGGCCGCGTTCGCCTAGCCGGATCCTTCGACCAAGGTCGGAACGACGCCCTCCCCGCCGAAGGACTATGCTCGGAGCCGGTGCACCGGCCTTGGGAGGGGCGGCATGGACTACGCGACGCTGTACCGGCGTTCGATCGAGCGGCCGGAAGAGTTCTGGGCCGAGCAGGCCGGGGCGATCCACTGGGAGCGGCCGCCGCAGGCGATCCTGGAGTACGACACGCCGCCGTTCCGGCGCTGGTTCGTCGGCGGGCTGACCAATCTGTGCCACAACGCGGTGGACCGGCATCTGCCCGAACGCGCCACGCAACTGGCGCTGGTCGCGGTGTCCAGCGAAACCGGGCAGACCCAGGAGATCACGTATGCGCAGCTGTACCGAGAGGTCAACGCATTCGCCGCTGTGCTGCAGCGGCTGGACGTGCAGCGCGGCGACCGCGTGGTCATCTACATGCCGAACATGGCCGAGGCGGTGTACGCGATGCTGGCCTGCGCGCGCATCGGCGCGGTGCATTCGGTGGTGTTCGGCGGCTTCGCCGCGCACAACCTGGCGCTGCGTATCGACGATGCGCGGCCCAAGCTGCTGATCGCCGCCGATGCCGGCAGCCGCGGCGGCAAGCGCATCCCCTACAAGCCGCTGGTCGATGCCGCCTGCGCCGAAGCCAGCGCGCCGCCGCCGACGGTGCTGATCGTCTCGCGCGGGCTGGACCCGGCGCTGCCGCGCGTGCCAGGGCGCGACGTCGACTATGCCGAGCTGCGTGCCGACGTCGGCGATGCGCAGGTGCCGGTGGTGTGGCTGGAATCCAACGAGCCCAGCTACCTGCTGTACACCTCCGGCACCACCGGCAAGCCCAAGGGCGTGCAGCGCGATGTCGGCGGGCATGCGGTGGCGCTGGCGTTGTCGATGCGCACGGTGTTCGACTGCGGCCCGGGGCAGACCATGTTCTCCACCTCCGACGTGGGCTGGGCGGTGGGGCATTCGTACAACGTGTATGGCCCGCTGATCGTCGGTGCGACCTCGCTGCTGTACGAAGGCCTGCCGGTGCAGCCGGATCCGGGCGTGTGGTGGGCGCTGTGCGAGAAGTACCGCGTGCGCACCATGTTCTCTTCGCCGACCGCGATCCGCGTGCTGAAGAAACATCCGGCGCGCTACCTGCGCGAGCGGGACCTGAGCGCGCTGCGCTATCTGTTCCTGGCCGGCGAGCCGCTGGACGAGCCGACCGCGCTGTGGATCGGCGAGGCGCTGGGCAAGCCGGTGATCGACAATTACTGGCAGACCGAAACCGGCTGGCCGGTGCTGACCCTGTTGCCGGGCGTCGAGCTGCGGCCGGTGAAACCGGGATCGCCCGGCTTTCCCAATCTTGGGTACCGCACGCGCATCGTCGACGAGCACGGCGTCGAGGTGCCGGCCGGGCGCAAGGGCGTGCTGGTGATCGAGCCGCCGTTGCCGCCGGGCTGCATGACCACGGTGTGGAACGACGACGCGCGCTTCCTGCGCAGCTACTTCAGCCATTTCGATACGCTGCTGTACAGCTCGCTGGACTGGGCGATCCGCGACGAGGACGGCTACACCTTCATTCTCGGCCGCACCGACGACGTGATCAACGTGGCCGGACATCGCCTGGGCACGCGCGAGATCGAGGAAGCCATCGCCGGCCATGCCGACGTGGCCGAGGTCGCGGTGATCGGCATGCACGACGAATTGAAGGGGCAGGTGCCGGTGGTGTTCGCGACGCTGAAGCAGGTCGCGCCGGATGCCGCGGCAGTAGTCGAGGAACTGCGCCAGTGCGTGGTGGAGCGTCTTGGCGCGGTGGCGCGGCCGGCGCAGGTGTATCTGGTGCAGGCCTTGCCGAAGACGCGGTCGGGCAAATTGTTGCGGCGCTCGCTGCAGGCGCTGGCCGAGCAGCGCGATCCGGGCGATCTGTCGACGCTGGACGATCCCGGCGCGCTGGAGGAAATCCGCCGCGCCTTGCGCGGCTGACGTGCGACCGGCGACGCCGGCGCAGCCGCGCCGGCGTTCGCATCATCGCTTAGCTCAGGCCTTCGGCCTGCAGCGCCGCCTGCACCTGCGGATCGGCGGACATGCGTTCGAAATGCAGTTGCAGATTGGGGCCGAGCGCGATCTGCTGCGCGCGTGCCCAGCGCAGGGTGACGAACAGGTAGGCATCGGCGATGGAACGGCGCGCGCCGCCCAGCCAGGTCTGCTGTTCCAGCGCGGCCTCCACGCGCGCGTACAGCGTGCGCACGCGTTCGCGTGCATGTTCCTGGGTGCGGGCGATCACCGCGGCATCGTCGAGATAGCGGGTGCTGCCGAACAGCGGATGAAACGCCGGGTGCAGATCGGCGTTGAGGAAGGCCAGCCAGCGCTGCACTTCGGCACGGCTGCGCGGGCTACCGTCGCCGGCCAGGTGCGCGTCGGGCGCGAGATCGGCGATGTAGTTGAGGATCGCCGAGTTCTGGGTGAGCACCCAGTCGTCCATCTGCAGCGCAGGCACCGCGCCGGCCGGATTGATCGCCAGGTACGTCGGCGCCTTCATCGCAGCGGCATCCAGCAGCTTCAGTTCGAACGGCAATCCGGCCCAGCGCAGCGCGATGTGATCGGCCAGCGAACAGGCGCCGGGCTTGGAATAGAGTTTCATGGCAGGCGGCTCCGCATCGGTCAGGACGGCAGAGCGTACCTGCTGCGCGGGGCGCTTGGCGATGAAGACGCGCCATGCGTGGCGCGCGCGCCTGCGTCAGGGCATGCCTGTGTGGCGAACGATCAGGACGCGTTGCGCGGGCGCAGCTTCTGCACGCGATAGAACGTGTGGTCGCCGATGGTCGCGACCTGATAGGCATTGCGCCAACTCGGGCTGGCGATGGCATGCGCGGCGAAGTGGCTGGCGCCCGGCACGATCTCCTTGCGCTGGCCCTGCGGCAGCGCCCAGTTGCGCTCGGCGGCGAAGGCGACCTTGACCGCATCGGCCCAGGCGTCGTCGTTCTTCAGTTCGGTGCCGGGCTTCACCAGGCCTGGCGCGAACTGTTTGCGTGCGGTGACCACCTGGCACATCGAATCGCCCCACAGGCCGCTGTCCAGGCGACGCAGCGCCACTTCGGCGACGGCTTGTTGTCCGCGCAGCGTCTGGTCGCGCGCTTCCAGGTACACGGTGGTGCTGAGGCAAAGCGAATCGGCAGCGGGTTGCGGCAACAATTGCGAGAGCCAGAGAATCCAGGCCAGTTTCATCGTACTCCTTGCTCCGTATGGGCCGTCGTCGTGGCGCTGCGCCGGGATGGCGCGGCAAGCGATGCGGCTTGGCGTCATGGGGAGGCGGCCTGTCACGGGCCGCCCGGGTGCCGGCAATCTGAAGTCCGGCGGATCCGCCAAGATGGGCGGATCGAGAAGAGGCGCGAACGATAGGGGCCGGTTCCCGAATCGCAACTGAATCCCGAGTGTTGACAGGGTTCACATCTCGCTGTGTCGAGATGCCGTCGCGCCTGGCCGCACGACGGCATTGTGCAGCGCCGCACTGCGGCGCATGAGGCTCAGGGAAACTGCTTGCGCTGCATCAGCATGGCGTACACCTTGACCACCGGATCGGCGTGTCCGCTCAGTTGCGCCAGGCGTTGATCGCGATCCGGCCAACGCTGCGCCTGATCGGCGAGCACGCGCAGATCGCCGAACCAGGTGTCGTGATCGCGTGCGTAATACGGGCCGCTCAGCAGCGTGGCGAGCAGGTGCATGCCGCGGTCGCGCGCCGCGCCCGCCGGCGCGTACTCGAGATAGCGCAGCAGTTCGCGCAGGCGCGCGCGCTGCACGCGGCCGCTATCGTCGCTGGCGGCGGTCTGCTGCAGCACGCCGTGGTCGAGTTGGTCGAGGAACTCGATCGATGCTTTTTCCGTCGCCGCATCGCCTGCACTGGAAGCCGGATCCAGCAACTGCGTGCGGATGTTGTAGCCCGCCTGGCGGATCAGCGAGATCGCATCGGCGTCGATCGACTGCGCGGGGAGCTGCGGTGCCGGCACGATGCGCTCTGCCGGCAGCTCGGCGACGAAGCGCTGTTCCAGCAGCCAGTGGTTGCCGAGCACGCTGGAAGGGCAGCGCGTCTGCGCAAGATGCGCGGCGACGTAGCCGCGGTAGGCGGCGTGCAGGCGCTCGCGCAGGGCGCTGTCGGACATTTGTTGCAGCACCAGCGGCATGTCGCCGGCCACGCTGAGTTCGGTGGCGGTGAAACCGGCGTCGTCGCCGCGGATGCGTTCGAACATGCGCACCAGGCCGTCGCCGAGCTGTGCCTGTCCCGCGCTGTCCAGCGGCGCCGCGGCGAGCGCCATCTTCAGCGCCGGGGCGGTGTCGGTTTCGTGTTGCGCCGCGTCCAGGCGTGCGGCGATTGCGCTGGCGCGCGCTGCCGGTGGTGCCGGCTGCAGTGCGCTGGCCAACGCATAGGTCGGGCTGGGATCGTCTAGATAGTCCGCATCGCAACTGCCGGCGTGCGGCGTCGGCAGCGCTGCGAACAACGCCTGAACCTGCGCTGGCGTGGCGTGTTGTGCGGCGCGTGTCTGCAGCGTCAGCCGATCCAGACCAGCGGTGCGCGGTGAGCGCAGTTCGTCGTCGTGCTCTTCGTCGATGCTGCCGACGCGGGCCAGGCCAGGCATGCGCCGTTGCGCGCGCTCGGCCAGTGTCACGGCCTGTTGGGTCAGCCGTTGCGCGGCAGCGGCCCGGTTGCCGTCGGCTGGAAGATCGGCGGATGCAGCCAAGCGCAGCAGCACATCGGCCTGGAAGTCGGCAGGTAGCGCCTGCGCCGCGGCCAGCACCGCACTCGCAGGTGGCCCGGGCACGGCGCTACCGTTCATCGAATCGGCGCCAGCGGACGGCGGCGTCTGCGCACTGGCCGGGCCGGCAGGCGGGTGTGTTGCGAGGGAAGCCGGCGCTGCGGTTTGCGTGCCGTGGGCGGTGGCCGCGCGTTGCAGCAGCGGCACGCAGGCGCCGGCGACCAGCAGCGCGAGAAGCAGATGGCGGGGACGTGGGGCGGAACGCATGGGAACTCCTGAAGGCGGGCGACGGACTGCACGGCGCATGGGCGCCGTGCAGGACCGGGGAGCGCACTCCCCGGGCGACCATCCAGTGGTCAGTTGTAGCGCGCGGTGTTGCGCGGCACGTTGGCGCGAATCACCCCGAGCGGATCGTCGGTGATGATGCTGGTGAAGCCGGCAGTGACCTGCGCGCGGAAGTCCGGACGGTCGTCGGCGGTCTCGTTGCCGAAGTACTTGGTACGGGTCAGGTAATCGTCGAGCGAGGCACAGCAGGTGCCGTTGCTGCGCACGTAGTGCTGGCCGTCATGGCTGCTGAGGCGGTACTCGGGCACCGGCGAGAACGCGCCGATCGCGCGTTTCTGCGCCTGGTTCTCGGCCAGCAGTTCGGCGGTCGGATCGCCGCGGCGGGGCTGCTTGTTGCCGATTTCCAGCCAGGCGAAGCCGCTTTGGCGACGCGCCTCGTTGATCCAGGCGTTGACCCGGCACGCCGGCGTGTCGCCGCGCCCCGAGCCGCACTCGCCGACGTAGCCGCCATCGGCCAGCCTGTCCATGTCGCCGGCGTAGATGGTCGGCGCGAATGGCACGCCCTTGGTGAAGCGGGTGATCTCGCTGGGCGTCTTCGGCAGCAGCGAGGCGCTGAATTTCAGCACCACCTGGTTCTCCATGCGGAACGCATGGACCTGGTCGGCCGCGCGCGAGACTGCATCCAGGTTCTTCAGATCAAGCACCACCACCATGTGGTTGGCGTAGGTCACCACGGTGTTCAGCGCCTTGGCCAGCGAGGTCGGATTGTCGTTGGTCTTGGCGAAGTTCTTGTCGCGCAGGAACGAGTTGACCAGATCATGACTGGTCAGGGTGCTGATGTCCGGATTCCAGCCCTTCGGATTGGTCGCCGGCTGGAAGATATAGAAGCCGGGTTCGTGATACACCACGCGACCGGCGTTCTGGTCGTGGAACAGCCAAAGGATGCCGTCGGAGGCCTGCTTGACATCGAGTTCGATCGCTTCGATGTTGTTGTTGTAAGTGCTGAGGATCGAGCAGGTGGAGTTTTCCGCGCAGCCGTCGCCGACCAGGCCGCGGTGCGAGATCACCACGACATCGGCGTGGCTGCCCTGGTAGGGGGCTTTCATCACGTTGAGGATATGTTGCGGGTTCCAGTTGCTGGCGGCCGACGCCATGCCGGACAGCGTGGCCAGCGACGCGCAGGCCAGCGCCAGGGCGAGAACCTTGGCGGGTTTCTTGGGCAGTTTCATGTGCTCTCTTCCGTTCGGGGTTGATGGAATGAAGTGAAGCAGCGCAGCGCGCGGCAACCGCCGCGCCCATGGGCGCGGTTGTCTGCAGCGCAATGCTCGAAGCGACGGGCATCGTCCTGGCGTTGCATGCCACCCGTCTGAAACTGGACTCCTGGCGACACCCCGCGTGGGCCACCGCGTGGTGTCGCCGGGATTTGGACCGAGGCCTGCTACCGTGGCGTGTCCGCGCCGTGCAGGTAGCGTTGCAATGCCAACGGCTCGTCGGTTTGGATCATGCTGACGCCATGCTTGCGCAGCCCGCCCCAGACCGCGGCCGGATCGCGCAGCGCGCGCTGGTCGGTGTAGTGCGCCGACAGCCGCATCGGTCTGCCGCTGGCGATGTCGTTGGTCATGGTGTTGACGAACAGGCGCGCGTGCGGCGCCAGTTCGCGTTGCGCGATGTCCAGCACCACCGGGTCGTCGAACATCAGCTGCACCACCGCCGGCTGCAAGCTGGCGGCGCGGCGCAGGGCCTGCTCGGGCGGCAGCGTCGATTCGCGCTGCAGGTACAGCGCCTGCACCGCGATGTCGGCCTTGCGCGCGCGCTGCAGCACCGCGTCGGGCACGTCCAGCGGCACGTTGAGCAGCACGTCGCGCTGCGCGCCGGCGGCCTCCACCACGTCGATCACCTGGTCCAGCGCCGCGGCCTTGACGTCCAGGTTCACCAGGACCTTGCCGCGCGCCACGGCCAGCGCCTGCGCCAGCGTCGGCGGATGCCGCGCGGTGAGCGTGCTGTCGCGGCCGCCACCCCGGCTGCGCACGCGCAAGGCGGCGATCTGCGCCGCGTCCAGATCGGCCACCGCGCCGTGCCCGTCGGTGGTGCGGTCCACCGTCTCGTCGTGCATCAGCACCAGCGCGCCGTCGCGGGTGGTGCGCACGTCGATCTCGACCATGTCCACGCCGCGCGCGATGCACGCGGCGATGCCGTCCAGGGTGTTCTCCGAGGCGAACGTCCAGCAGGCGCGGTGCGACACCACCAGCGCCGGCCCATGCGGGTCGCGCAGCCGGTCGGGCAGGCTCGGCGTTGCCGCCATGGCCAGGACCGGCATCGACAGCACGGCGCTCATCAGCAGTCTCCGGCAGCGCATGCTCACCATCTCCAGGTCAGCGACGCGTTGTAGTTGCGGCCGAAGATCGGCCGCGCGTAGATCGCGTCGGCGGTGCCCTGGCCGGACAGCGTGTCCACGCGCGCATTGCCCTCGGTCAGGCCGAGCGCGTTGCCGACGTTGGCGGCGTGCAGCTGCAGCTCCAAGTGCGCGCTCAACCGCGCGAACAGGCCAAGGTCGTAGGTGGTATAGGCGGGCAGGGCGGTGGCGTTGGTGTAGTCGACGTAGCGCTGGCCCATGCGATAGGCGGTCGCCGACAGTTCCAGCGGCCGGCCGTCGATGTCGAAGTACAGGGTCGGGCTGATCGACGCCATGAACTTCGGGATGCGCGAGATCTGCTTGCCGTCCAGGTCGCCGTAGCTGAGGCCGGTGGTCGCGTTGCTCAGGCCACGCGTCTGCGGATCCTGCAGCGTGGCCGAACCGGTGATGCCGAACAGCGGCAGCGGCCGCCAGGTGAACTCCGATTCAAGGCCCAGGGTGCGGGTCTTGCCGACCAGCGCCAGGCTTTGCACCGCACCGCTGCCGTCGAGCACGATGGCGCTGATCGACAGATCGTTGAAGCGGCTCCAGAAGCCGACCGTGGAGAACGAGAAGGTGTCGCCGAAGCTGCCGCGCAGGCCAGCCTCGGCCTGGTCGATGTCGGTGACGTCCGCGTTCTGGGTCTGGTAGACGTTCTGCAGCCGCGGCAGGCGCTGCGACTGGGTGTAGCGGGCGAAGGTCTGCAACTGCGGGGTCAGCGCGAACTCGGCACCGAGCGTCCACTGGGTGGCATGGCGATGATCGGTGCGCGGGCTGAACGCGCCGCTGAGCCCGCCGACGTTGTCGTCGGCGAGCGTGGTCGGATCGCCGAGATTGCGCGTGGTGTTGGCGTAGACGCCGCCGTTGGCGTTGTAGCGGGTGTAGCGCACGCCGGCATCCAGGCCAAGGCGGCCGAAGCGCACCGAGTCCCACAGGTACGGCGACAGGTAGGTGCCGTTGGCGAAGCCGCGGGTGACGCCATTGCCGTAGCGCACGAAGCCGTTCTGGGTGACCGAACCGACCACGTTGCCGGCGGCGTCGTAGGCCAGTACGTCCAGGCGCTGCGCGTTGTTCTGCAGCGTGGTCAGCACGGTGTTCTGCAACCGGTCCTGGCGGTACTCAAAGTGCTGCACGTTGAGGCCGGCGGTGAGCGTGTGCTGGCCCAGCCCGGTGTCGTCGAACGCCTTGCTCAGGCGCAGGTCGTCGGACAGCGTGCGCAGATGCGTGCGCGCATTCCACAGGCCGCTCTCCAGCACCAGGCCGTTGGCCGCGGCTGGATCGTAGGCGGCGCCGTTGCGGCTGGCGACGTAGCCGACCCGCGCCACCCGCGTGCCGAAGCCGCTGCGCGCACGGCCGAGTTGCGTGTTGAGGTAGGTGCCGGCGTCGTAGGGTGCGGCGCCGGAGAACAGCGCGGTGTAGTCCACCTCCGCATCGACGAAGCGCATGCGGTTGTTGAGGGTCAGGCCGTCGCCCAGATCCCACTCCAGGTGCGTGCCGAGTTGCTTGACCTTGCTGTGGATGCCGTCGGCCAGGTCGAGGTTGCGCGCCAGCGGGCCGTTGCCGTCGAAGCTCAGCGCGGTGGTGTGGCGCAGGTCGTTGGACAGCAGGGTGCCGTCCAGCGGATCGATCAGCGCCGACAGCGATTGCGACGGGTTGCGTGGGTCGGCCAGGGGGATCGGGTTGTAGAAGGCGGTCCGGTCGTTGAGGTACTTGGCGTCGACGTCGAGGATCGCATCGCCCATCAGGAAGGTCAGGTTGCCGCGCAGCTGGCCACCCTGGTCGGCGGTGTAGCCGGTGCGACGCAGACCGTCGTCGCTGCGGTGGTAACCGCCGATGCTGTACAGCACGTGCTCGCTGAGCGGGCCGGCGCTGTAGGCATCCTCGCGGCGCAGGCCGTCGCTGCCGACGCTCATGCGTACCGCGCCCTCGGGCGTGGCGGTGCCGTGGCGGGTGATGGCATTGACCGTGCCCCCTGGCGCGTTGGTCGCGAACAGCGGCGAGGTGCCGCCGCGCACCACCTCCAGGCGCTCGGTCATCATGTCCAGCGCGAACAGGGTGTCGACGTTGAAGAAGCTTTCCTGCGGCTCGTCGAACAGGGTCAGGCCGTCTTCCTGGTACTGCACGTAGTACCAGCCGCCCGCCGGCAGGCCGCGCACGTAGAGGTTCTGGCCGCCGCCCTGGCCGCCGGAGGGTTCAGCGGAGAAGCCGGGGACCGCCCGCAGCATGTCCACGCTGCTGCTCGGGGTGCTGCGCTCCAGGCGTTCCTTGGACACCACGCTGATCGCGAAGGGGGCGTCCTTCTGCGACTGGCCCTGCGGCGTGCCGGTGACCACGATCTGGTCCAGCGTGGTGGTGGCGTCGGCCGGGGGCGCTGGCGCGTCCTCGGCATGGACGGTCGCGGCGCTGCCGAGGATGGACGCGAGCGCCAGTGCCAGCAGGCTCGGGTGCGGATGAACGGTACGCATGAAGACCCCCAGTAAAAGAATGTGGGTTTAATACTATTTACCATGTATGAAACTTAGATGTCCACGTGCTAGGTTGTTGCGGTTCGTGCATCCATCACGCTTTGCGTCCGCCTATGCCGCATTCCGATTTCCCGCCGCGCGTCAGTGCCGGCGGCCGCCAATTGCTCGACCGTGTGTTCAAGACCGGGGTGCAGACCCAGGCGGCGCTGAGCCGCGACCTGGATCTGTCGCAGCCCACCGTGGCGCGCCTGCTGCAGGGCTTCGTGCAGGACCGAATGGTCCAGCTCAGCGCCCGTGCCGCCGAGGGTCGCGGCAACCCCAGCGTCGATGTGCGGCTGGCGCCGGATTACGCCTACGCCTTCGGCATCGGCCTCATGGGCGACGTGGTGGCGCTGGCGCTGGTGGATTTCGCCGGCACCGTGCGCGGCCAGCGCCGCGTGGGCCTGGCCGACATGCGCCGCGCGCCGGTGCTGGCGCAATTGCAGCGATTCCGTGCGGAGCTGCTGGCCGAGACCGGAGTGGACCCGGCGCGGGTGGTCGGCATGGGTATGGCGATTTCGGCGTTCTTCACCGGGCAGGGCCGGCAGATGGCCGGGCCGCCGGCGCTGGAGGACTGGACCCAGGTGGACCTGGTGCCGATTCTGGAAGAAGCCCTGGGCTGCGCGGTCACCATCGAGAACGATGGCGCGGCGGCGGCGGTCGCCGAGAGTCTGTACGGGGTCGGCCGCGACTGCCGCGACTTCGTCTACCTGCACCTGACCAACGGCTTCGGCGGCGGCATCATCGCCGATGGCCGGCTGTTCCGCGGCCACCGCGGCAATGCCGGCGAGTTCGGCGGCATCTGGACCGTCGGCGGCATGGCCTATCCGAACCTGGACGCGCTGCTGTCGCTGGTGCGGGCCGCCGGCCAGGACTACGCCGGAGTCGAGCAGATGCTCGGCGCGATCGACGCGCACACCCCGGGCGTGGACGCCTGGCTGGACATGGCCGAGGCACCGTTCTCGCAGTTGTGCGCGTATCTGGCCTATGCGCTGGATCCGCAGGCGATCGTGATCGGCGGGCGCCTGCCGGCCGCGATCGGCGCACGCCTGATCGAGCGCATCCGCATCCCGCGCGCACCCAACCGGCACGGCCTGGCGCCGCCGCTGCCGCAACTGTGCATCGCCCGCACCGTTGGCGACGCGGTGACCCTGGGCGCGGCGTTGATGCCGCTGCAGCGGGCGTTTTTCGCCTGAGACATGCAGCGGCGGGCGCAGTGCGTCGCGCCGCGGTGCAGGTGTTGCTTGCCAGACGGCTAGCCCGCGTTGCATCGCGGTGGCGTCGACCGTGCGCCGCCTCAGCCGCTGCTCGCGTTCGCCGCCAGGCCGGCACCGATCGGATGCGATCGCCGGCGTCCCGTCAACAGCGCCAGCAGCAGGCATAGCGCCCCGCACAGCAGCGGGCCGGCCGCCATCGCCCAGCACAGCAGCAGGCAGTGCCCGTCGCGGTAGTCCAGCGCATCCAGCAGCACGCCGATCAGCACCACCCCGGCGGCCAGCGCGACCTGTGCGGCGGCGGTCAGTGCGGCGAAGCACAGCGCATGCTCGGCGACCGCCCGGGTCGCGGTGCACTGCGCGTGCCAGGCCCATACCAGTTGCCCGCCGCTGCCGCCGATGGCGCCGATGCAGGCGGCCGCGGCCAGGCTCAGCAGTGGCTGCGCCGGCAACGCCAGGGCGAACAGCGGCGCGCACAGCAACAGGGCGCTGCCGAGCCAGGCCAGCCGTTGTGTCGGCGTGCGCTGTCGGCCCCAGCGCGCGGCCAGCGGCTGCACCAGCACCGTGCCGAGCGCATAGGCGATCAGGACCGCGCTGCCCCAGCCGGGCGAGAGCAGACCGTAGGCAGCCACGTACGGGGCGAGCTTGGTGAACGCTGGCAGGGTCAGCGAGACCGCTGCGATCAGTGCCAGCGGCTGCCAGGGAATCGCGCGCCACGAGGGCGCTCGGTCGATCGCGATCACGGCCGTGGCGTCGGCCGGGGCCGGGTGCGCAGTAGCGTGATGGCGCAGCACCCGCTGCAACTGCCAGGCGCACAGCATCGCCACCGCCGCCAGCACCGCGCTGGCCTGCAGCGCCAGGCTGCCGCCATCGGTCCCGCGCGCCAGCACCGCACCGACCACACTGCTGATCAGCAGCGCCGCCGCGCCGCTGCCGGCCAGGCGCAGCGCGCTGGCGCCGTCGTGGCCGCGCCAGGGCCACTGCGCCAGGCTCAGCAAGGTGTTCTGGGCCACGTCGCAGGCGGCGTAGGCCAGCCGGAACAGCAGGCTCACCGCCAGCACATAGCCCAGCCGCCACGGCGGCGGCAGCAAGGGTGCGGCGAACACCAGCAGCAGCGCCAGCGCCGCGGCGGCCAGGCCGTGCCATTGCAGGCGCCCGGCGCTGCGCACGTCGCGCAGGCGCCGGCGCAGGCCCCAGCCGGTGCCGAGGCCGATCGCGGCGCTGAGCAGCAGGCCCAGCGCCAGCACCAGCCCGGCCGTGATCGCGCGCAGGCCGGCATGTTCGGTCATCGAGTAGATCAGCAGCAGTTCGCCGGCGTACCACAGCAGGCTCTTGCCGAAATGCGCGCCGGCATACGCCGCCAGCGCCGTTTGCGGCAGGCGGGGCAGGGCGGGCAGGGGCGAGGCGGGCGGCATGCCCAGGCTTATAGCCGCGCGATGCGACAGCACCAAGTCCGCCGCGCCGGCTTGCTAGGATCGAAGGCGCTGGTCCCCGTCGTTCGAGGAGTTCGCCGATGTCGCTGTCATGGTCATGGCCCCGGTTGCTGTGCCTGTGTCTTGCCGCCTTCGCTGCGCCTGCCGTCGCGTCCGTGGCCGCGCGCCCGCAGGCGGTGTATCAGCTGTCCGCCGCCGACCTGTTGCGTCTGCTGCGCGGCGATGCGCAGGCCGCGGCGACGCCGCTCGCCGGCAGCGCCGAGCAACGCCGCGCGCAGGCCGGCGCGCTGGCGCGGCTGTACATCGCCGGCGTCGCCGACGCCAGCGAAGGCAGACAGTGGTGCGCCGGCGCGCAGGGCGTGCTGACGCACGAACTGGTCGATCGCGTGTTCACCGCGCTCGCCGCGCTGCCGCCGGCGCAGTTGCGGCAGCGCGCCGCGGTTCCGGTGGAGCAGGCGCTGCACGACGCGTTCCCCTGCGCGGCGCGTTGAGCGTCATAGGCCCGTCGGTGACGGGCGCCGGGCGTGACTGCTGCGGGCGACCTGGGCTTGCGCGTGCCGGGATCCAGAGCGATCGCCGACTGTGCCCGACAGAGCGCCGCGTGCCTCGACGCGACGCTGCCCGCGATGGTCGCCGATGGCCGACCAGGTCAGCGCACGCCCTACAACTGCGCCGCCAGCCGGCTGCCCTGGGCGATGGCGCGCTTGGCGTCCAGTTCGGCGGCGACATCGGCACCGCCGATCAGGTGCGCGCTGCGGCCGGCGGCCTGCAGCGCCGCCTGCAGGTCGCGCCGCGGTTCCTGGCCGGCGCAGACCACCACCGTGCCCACCGGCAACAGTTGCTCGGCGCCGTCCACGCGGATGCGCAGGCCGCTGTCGTCCACGCCCAGGTATTCGACGCCGCCGAGCATGGTCACGCCCTTGGCCTTGAGCGTGGCGCGATGGATCCAGCCGGTGGTCTTGCCCAGCCGCGCGCCGGGCCGGCCCGGGCTGCGCTGCAGCAGCCACACGCTGCGCGCCGGCGGCTCCGGGCGTGGCTTGCACAGCGCGCCACGGCCTTCGAATTGCGGGTCCACGCCCCACTCGGCCATCCAGCGCGCCGGGTCCAGCGCGGTCGACTCGCCGGCGTGCACCAGGAACTCGCCGACATCGAAGCCGATGCCGCCGGCGCCGATGATCGCGACCTTGTCCGCGGCCTGCACCCGGCCCTGCAGCACGTCCAGATAGCTGACCACACTGGGATGGTCGGCGCCGGGGAAATCCACCGTGCGCGGCACGATGCCGGTGGCTAGCACCACCTCGTCGAAGTCGGCCAGCAGGGCCGCATCGGCGGTGGTCTGCAGGCGCAGTTCCACGCCGGTAGCGTCGAGTTGGTGGCGGAAGTAGCGCAGCGTCTCGTGGAATTCCTCCTTGCCGGGAATCCGCTTGGCCACGTTGAACTGGCCGCCGATCTCGCTGGCGCTGTCGAACAGGGTGACGCGGTGGCCGCGCTGCGCGGCCACGGTGGCGCCGGCCAGGCCGGCCGGGCCTGCGCCGACCACGGCGATGCGCTTGGGCGCGCGGGTCGGCAGGTAGTTCAGTTCGGTCTCGGCGGCCGCGCGGGGATTGACCAGGCAACTGGCGGTCTTGTTCTCGAACACGTGGTCCAGGCAGGCCTGGTTGCAGGCGATGCAGGTGTTGATCGCCTGCGCCTGGCCGCGCTGCGCCTTGTTCGCCCATTCCGGGTCGGCCAGCAGCGGCCGCGCCAGCGACACCATGTCGGCGCCGCCGCCGGCCAGGATGCGCTCGGCCACGTCGGGCATGTTGATGCGGTTGGTGGCGATCAGCGGCAGCCGCACGTGCGGCTTGAGCTTGGCGGTCACCGCGGCGAAGGCCGCGCGCGGCACCGAGGTGGCGATGGTCGGCACGCGTGCTTCGTGCCAGCCGATGCCGGAGTTGATGAGGGTCGCGCCGGCGGCCTCGATCGCCTGCGCCTGCAGCACGATCTCCTGCCAGTCGCTGCCGTCCTCGACCAGGTCCACCAGCGACAGCCGGTAGACGATGATGAAGTCCGGCCCGCAGGCGGCGCGGATGCGGCGCACGATCTCCACGGCGAAGCGCATGCGCTTGGCCGCGTCGCCTCCCCAGGCGTCATTGCGGCGGTTGCTGCGCGGGGCGATGAACTCGTTGATCAAATAGCCTTCCGAGCCCATCACCTCGACGCCGTCGTAGCCGGCCTCGCGCGCCAGCCTGGCGGCGTGCGCGTAGGCGTCGATCTGGCGCTCGACGCCGCGCGCCGACAGTGCGCGCGGGGTGAACGGGTTGATCGGCGCCTTGAGCTTCGACGGTGCCACCGACAGGGGGTGGTAGGCGTAGCGCCCGGCGTGCAGCAGTTGCAGGCAGATCTTGGCGCCATGCGCGTGCACCGCGGCGGTCACCTGCCGGTGCGGGCGCACTTCCCATGGCCAGGACAGCTTGCCGCCAAACGGTTTCAGCCAGCCGACCACGTTCGGTGCGAAGCCGCCGGTGACGATCAGGCCGACGCCGCCGGCGGCGCGCTCGGCGAAGTACGCGGCCAGCTTGGGGAAGTCGCGGGCGCGGTCCTCCAGGCCGGTGTGCATGGAGCCCATCAGGATGCGGTTGCGCAGCTGGGTGAAGCCCAGGTCCAGCGGGGCGAACAGGTGCGGGTAGGCGGTGGGGGTGGGGTCGGGCTGGCCGGGGGCGGGCGACATGGCGTGGATACGCAGGCGTACGGAAGGGCGCAGGGTGCCGTGAAACCTGGCTGGCGGCAAGAGGGGTGTTGGCTTTACGTGCCGTTCCTTGCCTTACGGTGAGGTTGAGGTTGCACTCGTTCTGGCGCTGCGATTTGAAGCATGAAGCTTTGAATCAAGAGCAAAAGCTTCCGCTGGCGCGGGTCACTTTTCTTTGCTTGTGCAAAGAAAAGTAACCAAAAGAAAGCACACCCCGCAGCGCGCCTTCCGCGCTAACGCGCTCCAGGTTCGCAGCCACGTCGGGCATTTTCCGATGGCACATCCATGTGCCGGCGGAAAACGACGCGCATCCTGCGCGTCGCCCTTCGGGTATTCGCCCGCCGTGTCTGCCGCGCCGAGGGGACCCGGTAGATCAAGAGCACAACAAAGACAGAAGCACAGCAAGAGCAACAGCAAATCGGGAGCGATTACGGCCGGCGGGGCGGCCACGCTAATGCTTGGTCACCGCGCCGCCGTTCAGCCGCCCCAGCCGACCAGCGCCAGTTTGCCGATGGTGCTGCCCGACTCCAGGCGGCGGTGCGCCTCGCGCAGGGTGGTGGCGTTGATCGGGCTCAGGGTCTCGGTCAGGGTGGTACGCAGTTCGCCGGCGTCCACCAGGCTGGCAGTGCGCGCCAGGATGCGGTGCTGTTCGATCATGTCCTCGGTGCGGAACCGGGCGCGCGCGAACATCATTTCCCAATGGATGCCGATGCACTTGGCCTTGTACGGGTCGCCGATGTGCAGCGGACCGCTCGGCTCGACGATCAGGCCGACGTGGCCCTGCGGCGCCAGCAGCTCGCCCAGCGCCTGCCAGTAGCGGTCGGTGTCGGCCAGGTTCAACGCGGCGTCCACCTGGTCGATGCCCAGTGCCTGCAGCTGCGGCGCCAGCGCCTGGCGATGGTCGATGACGTGGTGCGCGCCGAGTTGCAGGCACCAGTCGCGGGTCTGCGGCCGCGAGGCGGTGGCGATCACCTCGAAGCCGGCATGCCGCGCCAACTGGATCGCGATCGAGCCGACCCCGCCGGCGCCGCCGATCACCAGCAGGCGGCGGCCGCGGTTGTGTTCGTCGTCGAAGTCGAACGGCATGCGCTGGAACAGCAGCTCCCAGGCGGTCAGGGTGGTCAGCGGCAGCGCCGCGGCCTGGGCGAAGTCCAGCGTGGCCGGCTTGCGCGCGACGATGCGCGCATCCACCAGTTGGTATTGCGCGTTGCTGCCGGCGCGGGTGATGTCGCCGGCGTAGTAGACCTCGTCGCCCGGCTCGAAACCGTCGACCTCGGGCCCGACCGCCTCGACCACGCCGGCGGCGTCGTAGCCCAGCACCTTGGGCTGGCCGTCGCTCGCGCCCTTGGCGCGGACCTTGGTGTCCACCGGATTGACCGACACCGCCTCCACCCGCACCAGCAGGTCGTGGCCGGCGGGCGCGGGGGGCGTCGGCAGGTCGAGGTCGTGCAGCGACTGCGGATCGTCGATCGGCAGGGGATGGAGGGTGGCGACCGCTTTCATGGAGGCTCCTGGACGTGAAGGAAAGGAGGGCACGGCCGCGGCTCAGACCGGCCGCGGGTTGCGCTCGGCGAAGCCGCGCTGGTGCCAGTACGGATACGCCGGTACCGCCGCGCTGGCCGCATCCAGCTGTTGCACGTGGGCGGGATCGAGGGTCCAGCCGACCGCCCCCAGATTCTGCCGCAACTGGTCTTCGGTCCGTGCGCCAATGATCACGCTGCTGACCGTCGGTCGCTGCAACAGCCAATTCAGTGCGATCTGCGGCACGCTGCGGCCGGTTTCGGCGGCGATGGCTTCCAGGGCGTCGATCACCCGGTACAGGCGCTCTTCCTCCACCGGCGGCCCGGCCTCGGTGACCGCCTTGTCGTGCAGGCGGCTGCTTTCCGGCAGCGGCTGGCCGCGGCGCAGCTTGCCGGTCAGCCGGCCCCAGCCCAGCGGGCTCCACACCAGCGCGCCCACGCCCTGGTCCAGGCCCAGCGGCATCAGTTCCTCCTCGTAGTCGCGCCCGATCAGCGAGTAATAGGCCTGGTGCCCGACATAGCGCGACCAGCCGTGGCGGTCGGCCGCCGCCAGCGACTTCATCAAGTGCCAGCCGGAGAAGTTGGACACGCCCAGGTAGCGGATCTTGCCGGCGCGTACCAGGTCGTCGAGCGTGGACAGGGTTTCCTCCACCGGCGTGTGCGCGTCGAAGCCGTGCAACTGGAACAGGTCGAGATAGTCCGTGCCCAGGCGGGTCAGCGCCGCTTCCACCGCGCGGACCAGGTGGAAGCGCGAGGAACCGACGCTGTTGGCTGCGGCGCGGTCGAAGCGGAAGCCGGCCTTGGTCGACAGCAGCACCTGGTCGCGGCGGCCCTTGATCGCGGCGCCCAGCACCGATTCGGCGGCGCCGCCGGAGTAGACGTCGGCACTGTCGAACAGGGTGACGCCGGCCTCCAGGCAGATGTCGATCAGGCGCCGCGCCTGGTCCACGTCCGAGTTGCCCCAGGTGGCGAAGAAGGGATCGGTGCCGGCGAAGGTGCCGGTGCCAAAGCTGAGCACGGGGACCTTGAAGCCGGACGCGCCGAGATGACGGTATTCCATGGAACACTCCTGATGGTGGGGAAGGGGGAGAGAAGGCGTCAGCGCGCCGCGGCGGCGGCGTCGACCGCGTCCGCAGTGGCGTGAGCGGGAGGGCGCGCGGTTGCGTCGGCGCCGAGCAACTGCGCAGCGGCCTCGGCCATGGCTGCGTAGCCGGCATCACCGGGGTGCAGGTGGTCGCCCGAGTCGAATTCCGACCGCATCCGCGCCGGGTGCGCGGGGTCGCGCAGCAGTGCATCGAAATCCAGGATCGCGTCGAAGCCGTTGCCCGCGCGCAGCCAGGCATTGACCTGCTGGCGCACGGCCTCCTTCTGCGGGCTGTAGTAGCCGGGGATCGGCGAGTCCGGCAGCGCGCCCTCGAACGGGGTGAGGGTGGCGCCGATCACCCGCAGGCCGCGCGCCTGCGCGCGCTGCAGCACCTGCCGGTAGCCGGCGATCAGGTCCTCGGCCGGCACCGGCGCATCGTCCGGCGCGAACGGCGTGGCGTACCAACTGATGTCGTTGATGCCCATCAGCAGGATCACGGTGCGCACGCCGGGCTGCGCCAGCACGTCGCGGTCCAGCCGCGCCAGCGCGTTGCGGCCCATGCGGTCGCGCAGCACGCGCCCGCCGGAGATGCCCGCGTTGAGCACCGCCACCCGCTGCGCGGCCAGCCGCGTGGCCAACTGGTCCGGCCAGCGCCGGTCCTGCCCCGGTGTCGAGGCGGCGCCGTCGGTGATCGAATCGCCCAGCGCCACCACCGCCCCGGCCGCATCGGCACGGCGCACCTGGATGCCGCTGACGAACAGCCGCACCGGCAGCGCCGTGGCGTCGGCCAGCGTGGCGTCGGCGGTGCGGTCGCCCGCGGCCAGCCATGCGCTCTGCAGGCCTTCCCAGTGGAAGGTCGACGGCGCGGTCGGCTGCGGCAGGTACAGGCTGATGCTGAGCCGGGCCAGGTCCGGCACGCTCAGCGCCACCGGGTCGCTGAGCGCCGGCGCGCCCGGCGGCACGGTCACCTCGGTCCTGCCGCCGAAGCGCAGCGGCCGTTGCGAGCCGGGCAGGGTCGCGGCGCCGTCGCCGGCCAGGGCCAGCGAGGCGGCGCCGATGTGCAGCGGCGTGTCGCCATAGGCGTTGCTCAGCTCCACCCGCACCTCGCTGCCACCCAGGCTGACCCGCGCCACCTGGCGCACGGTCTGCCGCCACAGGTGGAATGGCGTCTGTGTCGGGAACGGGAAGTCCGCGGCCCACAGCGGTTGCGGGCTGGCCTGCCAGGTCGCGATCCACTCGCGCGGCGCCGCGTCCCCAACGAGCGCCGCGCCCAGCAGCGCCGTCGCCATCGGCCGGCTCATGCCGCACCGCCTGCGGCGCAGCCTGCGCCGGTGCTGGCCGCAGGGCTGGCACCGGCCGGCGACAGCCGCAGCGCGCCCAGCGCCACCGCCAGCCCGGCCAGGGTCAGCAGCGCCGCCACCCAGGGCAGTTGCGACAGGCTGCCGCCATGGCCGAGCACCAGGCCGCCCAGCCAGGCACCCAGCGCATTGCCCAGGTTGAACGCACCGATGTTCAGGCTTGAGGCCAGATGCCGGCCGGCCTCGCCGGCCTTGCCCAGCACCCACACCTGCAGTGGCGCCACCGTGGCGAACGCGGCCACGCCCAGCAGGCCGATGCCCAGCGTCATCGCCGGCGCCGACGGCAAGGCCAGGGTCAGCGCCGCCAGCACCACCGCCAGCACGCCCAGGCTCAACGGCAGCGCCTGCCGCGGGCGGCGGTCGGCCAGGCGTCCGCCGAGCACATTGCCCACGATCATGCCCACGCCGAACACCAGCAGCAGCGGCGACACCGCACTGTCGGCCACGCCGGTGACCTGGGTCAGTAGCGGCTGCACGTAGGTGTACACGGCGAACACGCCGGCATAGCCCAGCACCGTCGTCGCCAGGCCCAGCAGCACCGGGCCGCTGCCGACCGCGCGCAGCTCCTCGCGCAGCGGCGGCGCCGGCGTGGCATCACGGTCGGCCGGCACCAGTGCGGCGATCACCACGGTGGCCAGGGCCCCGATCGCCGCCACCGCCCAGAACGTGGCGCGCCAGCCATGGTGCAGGCCCAGCCAGGCGCCGGCCGGCACCCCGAGCAGGGTGGCGACGGTGAGGCCGGTGAACATCGTCGAGATCGCCGAGGCCTTGCGCTGCGGCGGCACCAGGGTGGTGGCGACCACCGCGCCGACGCCGAAGAAGGTGCCGTGCGCCAGCGAGGTCACCACCCGCGCCGCCATCAGTGCCGCATAGCTCGGCGCCAGCGCGCAGGCCAGGTTGCCGGCGGTGAACACCAGCATCAGCGCCAGCAGCACGCGCTTGCGCGGCCAGCGCCGGCTGGCCACGGTCAGCAGCGGCGCGCCGAGGAACACGCCCAGCGCATAGCCGGAGATCAGCAGCCCCGCGGCGGGGACGCTGACCCGCAGGTCGGCGGCGACCTGCAGCAGCAGGCCCATGATCACGAACTCGGTGGTGCCGATGCCGAACGCGCCGGCGGTCAGCGCGTACAGCGCGAGCGGCGTGCGCCCTGCAGCGGGTTGCTGGGGAGGTGGAGCGAGCGAGGCGGCCATGCGGCGGCTCCGGAAGTGACGGGAGGACGGCAGCCTAGGCCTGCAGGTTCTCAGCAAAAACAGTAAAAATATTGAACGACTTTCAATGGAATCCACACAATGGACCGGATCGGCGATATCGCCCTGTTCCTGCGCGTGCTCGACCTCGGCTCGATCAGCGCCGCCGCGCGCAGCCTGGACCTGTCGGTGGCGGTGGCCAGCCAGCGGCTGCAGCGGCTGGAGCGCGCGCTCGGCGTGCGCCTGCTGCACCGGACCACGCGGCGCCTGCACCCGACCCCCGAAGGCCTGCAACTGGCCGAACAGGGGCGGCCGCTGGTCGAGGACCTGGAATCGCTGGCCGGCGGCCTGCGCCAGGCCGGCGTCGTCGCCGCCGGCACCCTGCGGGTGACGATGTCGGCGGCGTTCGGCCGCCTGTATGTGTCGCCGCTGCTGCCACGCTTCATGGCGCTGCATCCGCAGGTGCGGCTGAGCGTGCACCTGAGCGACAACGTCGTGGACCTGGTCAGCGAAGGCTTCGACCTGGCGATCCGCATCGGCACCCTGCGCGACTCCAGCCTGGTCGCGCGGCGCCTGGCCGGCAATCGGCGCATGCTCTGCGCCTCGCCCGACTACCTGCGCCGCCACGGCACTCCGGCCACGCCGGCCGACCTGGCCGCGCACGCCTGCCTGCTGCTGACCGGCAGCGACGGCCGCCAGGACACCTGGCGGCTGCAGGGACCCGAAGGCGAAATCGCCGTCCGCGTGGCCGGGCCGCTGGAGACCAACTTCGGCGAGGTGCTGCGCGATGCCGCGGTCAACGGCCAGGGCATCGCCCTGCATTCGGAATGGCACGTGGCCGAGGACCTGCGGCAGGGGCGGTTGCGTCAGGTGCTGGCCGATTACCCGCTGACCGAAACCGGCATCCACGCGGTGATGCCGCAGCGCCGGCTGGTGCCGCCGCGGGTGCGGGCCTTCGTCGAGTTCATGCAGGCCGAGTTGGCCGACCCGCCGCCATGGGCGCGGCCGCGGTGAGAACTGGGTCGCCCTGCCGGCCGTTGTCTACGACCGCAAACGGTCATCTCCGTGCCGCATTGCGGGATTTCATTAACCTGTATAGGGTGTATCCACGGCCTAGGAGGGGCTGGCGTTGACTTTCACATGTTACGTGCTCGTTAACGCCATCTTCACTATGCCGCGCATAATGTGCGCGGCGATGGCGTGCGGAAACGGCCGTCTGGATGTGACGAGACATCTGTACTGAACCATGCCTCTACCGGTTTCTATCTCCCCGAAACAAGGAGTTGTATTAATGAACAAGAAAATTCTCACCGCCGCGTTGCTGGGCGGTCTGGCCGTCGCCCAGGCAGCGTCCGCGCAGGAATTCGACGACCGCTGGTACCTGACCGGTTCGGCTGGTTTCAACTTCCAGGACAAGGACCGCACCACCAACGATGCGCCCTTCGTCACCCTGGGCCTGGGCAAGTTCATCAACCCGAACTGGTCGCTGGACGGTGAGCTGAACTATCAGAACCCGAACTTCGACAAGAACCAGGACCTGAACTGGAGCCAGTACGGCATCTCGTTCGACCTGCGTCGCCACTTCATCCAGGAAGGCCGCGGCTGGAACCCGTACCTGCTGTTCGGCCTGGGCTACCAGCGCTCGGAAGAAGAGTTCGACACCGGCGGTCCGGTCTCCCCGGGCCAGCGCAAGGACGGCAACTTTGCCGCCAAGGCCGGCGTCGGTCTGCAGACCACCTTCGACAAGCGCGTTGCCGTGCGTGCCGAAGTGGCCTACCGCGCTGACTTCGACGACCAGAGCGTTGCCGCTCCGTCGCAGAACTGGTTCGGCGACGTGCTGGCTTCGGTCGGCGTCGTGATCCCGCTGGGCCCGCCGCCGGCTGCCCCGGTCGCCCCGCCGCCGCCGCCGGCCGCTGCGCCGAGCTGCGCCGATCTGGACGACGACGGTGACGGCGTCAACAACTGCGACGACAAGTGCCCGAACTCCCAGCCTGGCCAGACCATCGGTCCGGACGGCTGCCCGGTGCCGGTGTCGATCGACCTGAAGGGCGTCAACTTCGACTTCAACAAGGCGAACCTGCGTCCGGACGCCGTGGCGATCCTGGGCGAGGCCACCGAGATCCTGAAGCGTTACCCCGACCTGCGCGTCGAGGTTGCCGGTCACACCGACTCGAAGGGTACCGAAGCCTACAACCAGAAGCTGTCCGAGCGCCGCGCCCGCGTCGTGTACGACTACCTGACCAAGAACGGCGTGGACGCTTCGCGTCTGGTCGGTCCGATCGGCTACGGCGAGAGCCGTCCGATTGCCCCGAACACCAACCCGGATGGTTCGGACAATCCGGAAGGCCGTGCGAAGAACCGTCGTACCGAGCTGAACGTCCAGAACTAATCGGACGCTTCCAGTCTCGAGCAAAGCCCGGCCTCGTGCCGGGCTTTGTTTTTGTGGGTGGGAAATGTATGTCGGTGTCGTTGTGGGAGCGGCTTCAGCCGCGATAGACGTCCCGGAAATGCCTGCCGCAGCTGAAGCCGCTTCTGCAGGATGCACAAAGCATTCAAGCTGAATTTTTTCAGCAATCCCAATTATTTAGCGCATGTAGTGCCGGTAACAGTTGAAAGCACGCCGGGGCCTGCCTACACTCGCTCGTCGACTCGCCTGAATGGAAAAAAACCGATGCTGCGTATCGTGACGGCCAGCCTGCTCGCGCTCGCCCTGATTCCTGCGGCCCATGCCGCACCGGATTGCTCCGGCGATCTGCTGCCCAAGCCGCTGGCGTTGCCGGCCACGGTCGCCGCGCCGGTCGCTTCGGAACTGTTCAGCCGCAACGTGCAGCTGGGCATGCCCAGCGGCGTGCTGACCCAGTCCTACAGCAGCGACCAGTCGCTGGACCGCGTGCTGCTGCGACTGCGCGCCGAAGGCTGCCAGAGCCTGGCCAACGCCACCCCGGGCGCGGTGAAGCCGAACGATCCGGCTGCCTACAAGCCGGCCACGGCCTTCGACAACACGCCGTGGCGGTTCGACATGAGCCAGAACGGCAAGCGCATGACCGCCGAGGAGTTCGACGCCTGGATGAAGGCGCGCGGCGTGCGCGTGGTCAAGGCGCGTCCGGCTCCGGCACCCGCCGCCGCCGCCGAGGCGCCGGCGCCGGCCGACGCCAACAAGCAGTAAGTCCGGCGCGCGGCCGCTCGCGGCCGCGCCCGTTCGCGCCGTGCGAGGGGCCAAGCCGCCGCGTTCCCGCCGTCCGGCGTCGTCCCCGGCGGCGCCCGCACGTCCGCGCCTGCCCGCGCGCAGCGCCGCCGCGCCGGCCGTGCCGCGCCACGGCCTGGCCCGCACCCTGTCCAAGCTGGGCCTGTGCTCGCGCACCGAAGCCGCGCGCTGGATCACCGCCGGCCGCGTCGCCGTCGACGGACGCATCGTCACCGATCCCGAATTCCCGATCCTGCAGGGCCGCCACCGGCTGGCCGTGGATGGCGCGCCACTGGCCGATACCAAGCGCCTGTACCTGATGCTCAACAAGCCGCGCGGGCTGGTCACCAGTGCGCAGGACGAGCGTGGCCGCGACACCGTGTACCGCTGTTTCGACGGTGCCGGCCTGCCGTGGCTGGCACCGGTCGGGCGCCTGGACAAGGCCAGCGAGGGCCTGTTGCTGTTCAGCAACGACCCGCAGTGGGCGGCGCGGGTCACCGATCCGGGCAGCGGCCCGGACAAGACCTATCACGTGCAGGTGGACGCGGTGCCCGACGCGGCGCTGCTGGCACGGATGTGTGCCAGCGTGGTCGACGATGGCGAACCGCTGCGGGCCAAGCAGGCGCGCCTGCTGCGCCAGGGCGAGCGCCATGCCTGGCTGGAAGTGGTGCTGGACGAGGGACGCAACCGGCAGATCCGGCGGCTGCTGGCCGCGCTCGGCCTGGACGTGCTGCGGCTGGTGCGGGTGGCGGTCGGCGACCTGGTGCTGGGCGACCTGGGCAAGGGCGCGTGGCGCGAGCTCAGCGCCGCTGAAGTCAGGGCGTTGGCGCCGGCGGCGGACGCCAGCGCGCCAGCCGCGCGCTGAGCAGGGCGGCGACCACCTCGCGGGCGCGCGCATCCTGCGGCCCACGCGCATCGTGGTGACGGCCCTTGGCGTGATTGCAGCCGGCGCAGGCCAGCGCCAGGTTTCGCGCATCGTTGGCATCGTCGCCGACCTGGGCGCACAGCGCCGCGGCGACGCGGCGCCCGAACCAGGCCTGCGGCACTACGTGTTCCAGCGTGCTGTGTCCGAGCGGTTCGCCGTCAGCGCGCAGGCGCAGGCGCCGGCGGCAATGCAGGCAGCGGGTCTCCCAGCCGTCCTCCAGCGCTTGCGCCTGGGCGTCGGTCTGCGCCGCCAGCAACAGCCGTTGGCGCAGCGCGGCGCGCATCTCAGGCGGCGAGTACGCCCAGTTCGCGGCCGATGCGGGTGAACGCGTCGATCGCCCGATCCAGGTGCTCGCGGGTGTGTGCGGCGCTGATCTGGGTGCGGATCCGCGCCTGGCCCTTGGGCACCACCGGGAAGAAGAAGCCGATGGCGTAGATGCCCTCCTCCAGCAGCCGCTCGGCGAAGCGCTGCGCCAGCGGCGCGTCGTACAGCATCACCGGGCAGATCGGATGGGTGCCGGGCTTGATGTCGAAACCGGCGGCGGCCATGCGCTCGCGGAAGTAGGCGGTGTTCTCGACCAGGCGCGCGCGCAGGTCGTCGGCGGCGTCGAGCATCGCGAAGGCCTTGATGCCGGCCGCGACCACGTGCGGCGGCAGCGAGTTGGAGAACAGGTAGGGTCGCGAGCGCTGACGCAGCAGTTCGATCACCTCGCGGCGGCCGGTGGTGAAACCGCCCAGCGCGCCGCCCATGGCCTTGCCCAGGGTGCCGGTGACGATATCGATCCGGTCCAGCACGCCCTTGACCTCGGCCGAGCCGCGGCCGCTGGCGCCGAGGAAGCCGGTGGCATGGCATTCGTCGATGTGCACCAGCGCGTTGTACTTCTTCGCCAGCGCGGTGATCTCGTCCAGCGGGGCGATGAAGCCGTCCATCGAGAACACGCCGTCGCTGGTGATCAGCTTGGTCTTGCAGCCGGCGGCGTCGGCCGCCTGCAGCTGCGCTTCCAGGTCGGCCATGTCGCAGTTGGCGTAGCGGAAGCGCTTGGCCTTGCACAGGCGCACGCCGTCGATGATCGAGGCATGGTTGAGCGCGTCGGAGATGATCGCGTCGTGCTCGCCGAGCAGCGGTTCGAACAGGCCGCCGTTGGCGTCGAAGCAGGCGGCGTAGAGGATGGTGTCCTCGGTGCCGAAGAACGTGGCGATCTGCGCTTCCAGTTGCTTGTGCAGGTCCTGGGTGCCGCAGATGAAGCGCACCGAGGCCATGCCGAAGCCGTGCGTGTCCAGCGCGTCCTTGGCGGCTTGGATCAGTGCCGGATGATCGGCCAGGCCCAGGTAGTTGTTGGCGCAGAAGTTCAGCACGCGGCGGCCGTCGGCGAGGACGATTTCCGCCGCCTGCGGGCCGACGATGATGCGCTCGGACTTGAACAGGCCCTGGGCGCGGATCGCGTCCAGTTCCTCGGCGTAGTGCTGGGTGAGGCGGGAGTCGGTCATGACGGGCACGCGCGGCGGAAAGAAGCGGCGATGTTACCGCGGCGCCCGCGCCGGCCGCGGCCGTCATGCACAAATGGCATGAGTCGCTGCCGGGAAGTCATTTCACCCGCCGCCTGCCGCTGCGCAGCATGCGTCATGGTCCGCGGCGGGTATCGGCCGCGGCGTCGGCCTGTGTGTTTTCGGAGAACCGCCCATGTCCAGCCTTCCGCCGCGCCGCTGGCGCCCGCTGCTCGCGCTCGCCTTGTGCGTGTTCGCCGGGGCCGCGGCCGCCGCCGAGACGCAACTGCTCAACGTGTCCTACGATCCCACCCGCGAGCTGTACCGGGACTACAACGCCGCCTTCGCCAGGCACTGGGCGCAACTGCATCCCGGCGAGCAGGTCGCGGTGGAGACCTCGCACGGCGGCTCCGGCAAGCAGGCGCGCGCGGTGATCGACGGGGTCGAGGCGGACGTGGTGACGCTGGCATTGGCTTACGACGTCGATGCGATCGCCGCCAAGAGCAAGCTGATCGATGCGAACTGGGCCACGCGCCTGCCCGACAACAGCGCGCCGTACACCTCGACCGTCGTGTTCCTGGTGCGCAAGGGCAATCCGAAGGGGATCAAGGACTGGCCCGACCTGCTGCGCAGCGGCGTGTCGGTGATCACGCCCAATCCCAAGACCTCCGGCGGCGCGCGCTGGAACTATCTGGCCGCCTGGGCCTACGCCGACCACATCTTCAAGGGCGACCGCGAGCGCATCCTCAACTACATGCGCGCGCTGTTCCGCAACGTGCCGGTGCTGGATACCGGCGCGCGCGGCGCCACCACCACCTTCGTCCAGCGCGGCATCGGCGACGTGCTGCTGGCCTGGGAGAATGAGGCGTTCCTGGCGCAGCAGGAACTGGGCCAGGACAAGTTCGAGATCGTGGTGCCGAAGCTGTCGATCCTGGCCGAGCCGTCGGTGGCGCTGGTCGACAAGAACGTGGACAAGCACGGCACCCGCGCGGTGGCCGAGGAATACCTGAAGTACCTGTACTCGCCGGAAGGACAGAAGATCGCGGCCAGACACTATTACCGGCCGCGCCATCCCGAGTACGCCGATCGCGCCGATCTGGCGCGGCTGCCGAAGGTGCGCCTGGTCACCATCGATCAGGCGTTCGGGTCCTGGGCCAAGGCGCAGGCCACGCACTTCGACGACGGCGGCCTGTTCGACCAGATCCAGGCGAGCAAGTGACGCGATGGTCGTGACCGCCGCCGCCGTTGCCTGCGCCCCGCGCCAGCGCCGGGTGATGCCGGGGTTGGGGCTGAGTCTGGGTATCACCCTGACCTGGCTGGGACTGGTGGTGCTGATCCCCTTGTTCGCGGTGCTGCTCAAGACCAGCGGGCTGGGCTGGGACGGCGTGTGGCGGGTGTGGAGCGAGCCGCGGGTGCTGGCGGCGTTGCGCTTGAGCTTCGGCACCGCGTTGGCCGCGGCCGCGTTCAATGCGGTGATGGGCACCTGGGTGGCCTGGGTGTTCGTGCGCTATCGCTTTCCCGGCAAGCGCCTGTTCGACGCGATGATCGATCTGCCGTTCGCGCTGCCGACCGCGGTGGCCGGCATTGCCCTGACCGCGTTGTACGGCAGCAACGGCTGGATCGGGCGCTGGCTGGAGCAGCCGACGCAGGCGCTGGCGGCCAGCCTGCCGACGCTGGCCTGGTGGTGGCCGCGGCTGGCGCTGCTGCTGGCGCTGGCGGCGACCGGCTACGCGCTGCTGCGGCGTAGCCAGGCGCTGCTGCCGGCACCGCTGCGTGTGCTGCAGCGCCTGCTCGGCACGGTCGCCGTGCTGAGCCTGGCCGCACTGGGCGTCGGCGGCCTGCTGATCGGCTATGTCGGGCTGATGCAGGTCAGCGGGGCGAGCGGGGTCAAGGTCGCTTACGCGCCACTGGGCATCGTCGTGGCGCTGGTGTTCGTGGGGCTGCCGTTCGTGGTGCGGATCGTGCAGCCGGTGCTGGCCGAGGCCGAGCGGGAACTGGAAGAGGCGGCGGCCACGCTCGGTGCCGGGCGCTGGCAGACGGTGCGCCGGGTCGTGCTGCCGACCCTGTGGCCGGCGGTGCTGACCGGATTCGCGCTGGCCTTCGCGCGTGGCGTCGGCGAGTACGGCTCGGTGATCTTCATCGCCGGCAACCTGCCCAATGCCACCGAGATCGCGCCGTTGCTGATCACCATCCGCCTGGAAGAGTTCGACTACGGCGGCGCCAGCGCGATCGCCGCGGCGATGCTGCTGTTGTCGCTGCTGTCGCTGCTACTGGTGAATGGGGCGCAGGCCTGGTTCGCGCGGCGCGGCAGGGCGGTGGCGTGATGGTGTCGGTCGTGTCCGCGCTGGCCGCGCACGTCCCCGGGCAGGCCGGTGCGGTCGCCGTCGCCGCGCACGTGCAGGCTTCGGTGGTCGACGAGCCGCGCTGGGTGCGTCGGTTGCTGATCGGCGGCGCGCTCGGCTTCCTGCTGGCGTTCCTGCTGCTGCCCTTGCTGCTGGTGTTCACCGAGGCGTTGCGCAGCGGCGTCGGCGTGTTCTGGCGCGCGATCTCCGATCCGGACGCGCTGGCGGCGATCCGCCTGACGCTGCTGGTGGCGGCGATCGTGGTGCCGTTGAACCTGGTGTTCGGCGTGGCCGCGGCCTGGGCGGTCAGCAAGCACCGTTTCCCCGGCAAGCGCCTGCTGGTGAGCCTGATCGACCTGCCGTTCTCGGTGTCGCCGGTGGTCGCCGGCCTGTTGTTCATCCTGATCTTCGGCCGCAACGGCTGGGCCTGGCCGTTGATCGACAAAGGCGTGTGGCTGCACCTGCCGCCGCTGGGCGACGTGTCGCTGCATCTGCCGCGCATCGTGTTCGCGCTGCCGGGCATCGTGCTGGCGACCACCTTCGTCACCTTTCCCTTCATCGCCCGTGAGCTGATGCCGCTGATGGAGCAGCAGGGCGACGACGAGGAGCTGGCGGCGCTGAGCCTGGGCGCCAGCGGTTGGCAGACGTTCCTGCGGGTGACCTTGCCGAACATCCGCTGGGGCCTGCTGTACGGCGTGCTGCTGTGCAGTGCGCGGGCGATGGGCGAGTTCGGCGCGGTATCGGTGGTGTCCGGACAGATCCGCGGGCGCACCAACACGCTGCCGCTGCATGTGGAGATCCTCTACAACGAATACGCCTACAGCGCGGCCTTCGCCTGCGCCAGCCTGCTGGCGCTGACCGCGCTGCTGACGCTCGCCGTCAAGTCCTGGCTGCACTGGCGCCACGGCGCGGCGCTGGCCGCCACTCACCGACATTGAGGTTGCAATGAGCATCCGCGTACAGCATCTGGGCAAGCGCTTCGGCGATTTCGCCGCGCTCGACGACGTCAGCCTGGACATCCGCCAGGGCGAACTGCTGGCGCTGCTGGGGCCCTCCGGCTCCGGCAAGACCACGCTGCTGCGGGTGATCGCGGGGCTGGAACATGCCGACCGCGGACGCGTGCTGATCCACGGCGAGGACGCCACCGCGCTGTCGGTGCAGGCGCGCCGGGTCGGCTTCGTGTTCCAGCACTACGCCTTGTTCAAGCACATGAGCGTGTACGAGAACATCGCCTTCGGCCTGCGCGTGCGCCGCGAGACGCGCTGGAGCGAGGCGCGCATCCGCGCGCGGGTGCAGGAGCTGCTGGCGCTGGTGCAGTTGCACGACCTGGAGCGACGCTACCCGGCGCAACTGTCCGGCGGCCAGCGCCAGCGCGTGGCGCTGGCCCGCGCGCTGGCGATCGAGCCGCGCGTGCTGTTGCTCGACGAACCGTTCGGCGCGCTCGACGCGCAGGTCCGCCGCGACCTGCGGCGCTGGCTGCGCGAGCTGCACGAACGCACCGGCCTGACCACGGTGTTCGTCACCCACGACCAGGAAGAGGCGCTGGAACTGGCCGACCGCGTGGCCATCCTCAACCGCGGCCGGATCGAGCAGATCGGCAGCCCGGCACAGGTCTACGAGCAGCCGGCTTCGCCGTTCGTCTACGCCTTCGTCGGCGCGGTGAACCGGCTGCCCGCGCGTCTGCACGACGGGGCGGTGCAGGTCGGCGGCCTGGCCTTGCCGGCGCCGTCGACGCCGCTGTCCAGTGGTCCGGTCGAGCTGTATGTGCGGCCGGAAGACCTGGCGCCAGGCAACGAGGGCTGGGCGGCGACGGTGCTGTCGATCCAGCGCAGCGGCCCGCGGCTGCGCCTGCGTGCGCAGTTGGCGCACGGCCACGACGAGGTGGAGGTGGAATTGCCGGCGGGCGAGGGGGCACCCGACTACGCGCCGGGCCAGCCATTGCACCTGCGCGCACGCCGTTTCGGGGTCTTCGCCCGGCCCGACTGAGGCGCCATTGCGCCCTGCCGATCGGCGACCGCCGCGCCTGCGCATTGGTGTGGTCAGCGGCTGCGTGCCCGGTCGCGGCCTGACCGCCACATCCGGACGGGGGCCTTCCCTGGCCGGCCGGCTCCCGCTGTCGGCGGCTCGCTGTGTCCGCGCTTGGCGCGAATCCGGGGTTTTGTGTCACGGCGTGGCATGCGCCGCGTGAAAAGTTGTTGCACTGCACGATCAAAGCAGTTAAAAAACCGTAAAGGCGCATCCGCCTCGTCGCTGCACCCTTCCTCGTCAACCCTAGGAGAATGACCGGTGAACAAGACCACTCTCGCCCTGGCCGTCGCACTGGCCGCTTCGCCGCTCACCGTCCTGGCCCAGGACGAGCCCACCTCGCCGATCACCGGCTCCTATGGCGTGGTCAGCGACTACGTGTTCCGTGGCGTCTCCCAGACCGACAAAGGCCCGGCGTTCCAGGCCGGCCTCACCTACACCTCGCCGTTCGGCCTGTACGTGGGCACCTGGGGCTCCAACGTCGATTTCGGCGCGGGCGATCCGGATTGGGAAGTGGACGGCTTCGTCGGCTACAACGTCGATTTCTCGCCGGACTGGAACTTCGACGTGATGGTCAACCGCTACGGCTATCCGGGCGCCGGCAAGTCGAACTACAACGAACTGATCACCAAGACCAAGTTCCTCAAGACCTACACCCTGACCGTGGCCTACACCGACAACGTGTACAACCTGGACCGGGACAGCTTCTACTACGCGCTGGACGGGAACTGGTCGCTGCCGCAGGGCTTCAGCGTCGGCGCGCACGTCGGCCGCACCACCTACGAAAGCGCGTTGACCGCGTACCAGGACTACACCGACTACAACGTCAGCGTGGGCAAGATGGTCGGCCCGCTGGCGTTGAGCGTGGGCTACTACGACACCGACAACAAGGGCGCGGCGAACTTCACCGAGCGCCTGGCCGGTCACCGCGTGGTGGTCTCGGGCACGATCGCGTTCTGATCGCATCGTCTCGTGAAACAACGAAGGGCGCCGCGAGGCGCCCTTCGTCTTTTTCGGCATCGCATCGCCGCGTAGCCGCGGCGCGCGCATCACCAGCTCAGCACGACCTTGCCGGCCTTGCCTTCTTCCATCAGATCGAAGCCCTTCTGGAATTCGTCGATGGTCAGCTGGTGGGTGAGCACCTTGCCCAGCGGGAAGCCGGACAGCACCAACTGGGTCATTTTGTACCAGGTCTCGTACATCTTGCGGCCGTAGATGCCCTGCACGGTCAGGCCCTTGAAGATGATCTTGTCCCAGTCGCAGCCGGCGCCGCGCGGCATGATGCCGAGCATGGCGATCTTGCCGCCGTGGTACATGCAGTCGAGCATGTCGTTGAACGCGCGCGGATTGCCGCTCATCTCCAGGCCCACGTCGAAGCCTTCCATGTGCAGGTCGGCCATCACGTCCTTGAGCGAGGTGTTGGCGACGTTGACCACGCGGGTCGCGCCCATGTCCGCGGCCAGCTTCAGGCGGAAGTCGTTGACGTCGGTGACCACCACGTTGCGCGCGCCGATGTGCTTGCAGATGCCCGCGGCGATGATGCCGATCGGGCCGGCGCCGGTGATCAGCACGTCCTCGCCGATCACGTCGAACTCCAGCGCGCAGTGCGCGGCGTTGCCGTAGGGATCGAAGAACGCGGCCAGTTCGGACGGGATCTGGTCGGGGATCGGCCACAGGTTGGAGGCCGGCATCACCATGTACTCGGCGAAGGCGCCGTTGACGTTGACGCCGATGCCGACCGTGTTCGGGCACAGGTGCGGACGCCCGCCGCGGCAGTTGCGGCAGTGGCCGCAGACGATGTGGCCTTCGGCCGAGACGCGCTGGCCGACCTCGTAGCCGGTGACCGCCGAGCCGAGTTGGGCGATGCGGCCGACGAACTCGTGGCCGATGGTCAGGCCGGGCTTGATGGTGCGCTGGCTCCACTCGTCCCACAGGTAGATATGCAGGTCGGTGCCGCAGATCGCGGTCTTTTCCAGCTTGATCAGCACCTCGTTGGGGCCGGGCACCGGCACCGGCACCTGTTCCAGCCAGATGCCCTTGGCGGCCTCGCGCTTGACCAGCGCCTTCATTGTTTGCGCCATGTCGGTGCAGATTCGATGGGAAGAGGGCGCGCAGTATAAGCGCCCGGCCGACGCGGCCATGTTGCGGCGCGGTCAGGGTGCCATTGGTCACGGTCCGGCCGCTTGATGACAGCCGTTACACTCTAACGTCTGTCATCAAGGAAGCTATTCGATGCGTTCGAATTCGTTGGCTGTCGCCATCGCCGCCGTGGCCGCCCTGTCCGGCGCCTCCGTCGCCCACGCTGGCGAGGGCATGTGGGTCCCGCAGCAGTTGCCGGACATCGCCGGGCCGCTGCAGCAGGCCGGCCTGAAGCTGTCGCCGCAACAACTGTCCGATCTCACCGGCGACCCGATGGGCGCGGTCGTCTCGCTGGGCGGCTGCACCGCCAGCTTCGTCTCGCCGCAGGGCCTGGTGGTGACCAACCACCACTGCGCCTACGGCGCGATCCAGCTCAACTCCACTCCGCAGAAGAACCTGATCCGCGACGGCTTCAGCGCTGCCAGCCAGGGCGCCGAACTGAGCGCGGGCCCGAACGCGCGCATCTACGTGCTCGACCGCATCACCGACGTCACCGCGCAGGCCAAGGCGGCGATGGCCGCCGCCGGCAACGATGCGCTCAAGCGCACGCAGGCGCTGGAGGATTTCGACAAGGCCCAGGTCGCCGCGTGCGAAGCCGATGCCGGCTACCGCTGCGAGCTGTACAGCTTCTCCGGCGGCAACACCTACCGCCTGTTCCGCACCCTGGAAATCCGCGACGTGCGCCTGGCCTACGCGCCGCCGTCGGGCATCGGCAAGTTCGGCGGCGACGTCGACAACTGGATGTGGCCGCGCCACACCGGCGACTTCTCGTTCTACCGCGCCTACGTCGGCAAGGACGGCAAGCCGGCTGCCTACGCCAAGGACAACGTGCCGTACCAGCCCAAGCACTTCCTGAAGTTCGCCGACCAGCCGCTGGGCGCCGGCGATTTCGTCATGGTCGCCGGGTACCCGGGGCGCACCAACCGCTACGCGCTGGCCTCCGAATTCGACGCCACCGCGAGCTGGGGCTATCCCACCAGCGCGCGCCAGTACCGCGACCTGATCGCGCTGGTCGAGCAGGCCGGCAAGCAGAACCCGGACATCCAGGTGAAGTACGCCGCGACCATGGCCAGCTGGAACAACGTCGCCAAGAACTACGAGGGCCAGCTTGAGGGCTTCAAGCGCATCGACGCGGCGGCCAAGAAGCACGCCGAGGAAGACGCAGTGCTGGCCTGGCTCAAGCGCCAGGGCGGCGAGGGCAAGGCGGCGCTGCAGGCGCATGCGCAACTGCTGGCGCTGGGCGAGCAGGCCAAGGCCACCCGCGATCGCGACCTGGTGCTGCGGCAGATGCGCCGCACCGGCGTGCTCGGCAGTGCGGTGTCCCTGTACCGCCTGTCGATCGAACGCGCCAAGCCGGACGCCGAACGCGAGCCGGGCTACCAGGAGCGCGACCTGCCCGAGATCGAGGGCGCGATGAAGCAGATGGAGCGCCGCTACGTCGCCGCCATGGACAGCCAGTTGCAGCGCTACTGGTTCGACCAGTACCTGAAGCTGCCGAAGGCGCAGCGCCTGCCGGCGCTGGACCAGTGGCTGGCCGGTGCCGACGCGCAGGCCGCCGCCACGCGTCTGGCCGGCACCCAGCTGGGCAATACCGAGGCGCGCCTGAAGTGGCTGCATGCCGACCGCGCCGCGTTCGAGGCCAGCGACGACCCGGCGCTGCGCTATGCGGTGGCACTGATGCCGACCCTGCTGCAACTCGAGCAGGACGAGAAGCGGCGTGAGGGCGAGGAACTGCTGGCGCGTCCGCGCTACCTGCAGGCCGTGGCCGACTACAAGAAGAGCCAGGGCGAGTTCGTGTATCCGGACGCCAACTCCTCGCTGCGCATCACCTTCGGCAACGTCAAGGGCTACGTGCCGAAGGACGGCGTGGCCTACACCCCGTTCACCACGCTGGAAGGCGTGGTCGCCAAGGACACCGGCGTGGAGCCGTTCGACTCGCCCAAGGCGCTGCTGGAGGCGGCCAAGGCCAAGCGCTACGGTGGGCTGGAGGACAAGCGGCTGGGCACGGTGCCGGTCAACTTCCTGTCCGACCTGGACATCACCGGCGGCAATTCCGGCTCGCCGGTGATGGACGCCCACGGCAAGCTGGTCGGCCTGGCCTTCGACGGCAACTGGGAGTCGGTGAGCTCGAACTGGGTGTTCGATCCGGCGATGACGCGCATGATTGCGGTCGATTCGCGCTACCTGCACTGGATCATGCAGGAAGTGATGCCGGCGCCGCGGCTGTTGAAGGAGTTGAACCTGGCCAGGTGAGCCGGGTTCCGGCGGGCGGCGGCTACGGCCGCCGTCCGCATGTCCGCCCCGGCACGCGGCGGCGGGCACGCGGGATGCAGCACAGGGTTTCCGGCGACGGAGCGGGTATCATGCCGCTCCGTTTTCGTTTGCGAGACGGCCCCTTCCCCCCAAGGAATCCAGCGCATGCGCATTCTGCTCGCCCGCCATGGCGAAACCCCGTGGAACGCCGAAGGCCGCTACCAGGGCCAGATCGACATCCCGCTGTCGCCGGTCGGCGACGCCCAGGCGCAGGCGCTGGGCGCACGCCTGCGCGACGTGCCGCTGACCCGCGCCGTGGCCTCGCCGCTGGCCCGCGCGCAACGCACCGCGCGCTTCGCCCTGGGCCCTGAGCGCGAGGCGCTGCTGCAGACCGATCCGGACCTGCAGGAGATCGCCCATGGCGAGTGGGAAGGCCTGTTGGCCAGCGAGATCCACGAGAAGGATCCGGCGCGTCTGCGCGCCTGGCGCGAGGAACCGGATACGGTGCTGATGCCGGGTGGCGAGTCGCTGCGGCAGGTGCTGGAGCGTTCCTGGCGCGGCCTGACCCGCGCCGCCGAGGGCCTGGGCGAGCACGACACGCTGCTGGTGGTGGCGCACGATGCGGTCAACCGGGTGATCCTGTGCCGGGTGCTGGGCCTGCCGATCGCGCGGCTGTGGAGTTTCCGCCAGGCGCCGACCACGCTGAACCTGCTGGAAGGGCCGGACGTGGAGCATCTGGAAGTGGTGCGCTTGAACGATTGCGCGCATCACACGCCGTTCTTCGGCGAGGCGAAGCATCGGGCGCTTTAGTTTCTTTCGATTCGTTCTGAGTGCACTGCGTAGTGCAACTGCAACTGCAAGTGCAAGTGCAAGTGCAAGTGCTTTCGCGCTTGGCGCGCGAGTCACTTTTCTTTGCTTGTGCAAAGAAAAGTAACCAAAAGAAAGCACACCCGGGCGGCACGCCCTCCGCGCTGCGCGCTCCGGGTGCGCAAGCAGACCGGACATTTTTCGGCGGCACATCCATGTGCCGTCGAAAAACGGCGCGCGTCCTGCGCGCCGCCCCTGCGGGGTTTTCGTCCGGCCTGCTTGCCGTGCCTCACGGGATCCTGAACAGCCAAAGCCAAAGCCAAAGCAACCACAACAGCAACAGCAACCGCAACCGCAACAGCCAAAACCGGAACCAAAACCAAAGCAGCAGCAAAATGCGTCGCCGCTATGAGTGCGCGTGCTGTTGTCGCATCAGTCGAGTTCAATCGTCTCCATGAACACCCTCCCCGAATGGCTCGCCTACATCGAGCGCCAGCACCCCCAGGACATCGCCATGGGCCTGGAACGGGTGCGCGCGGTCGCCGCACGCATGCACCTGACCAAGCCGGCCAAGCACGTCATCACCGTTGGCGGCACCAACGGCAAGGGCTCGACCGTCGCCTTCGTCGAGGCCATCGCGCGTGCCGCCGGCTGGCGCGTGGGCAGCTACACCTCGCCGCACCTGCTGCGCTACAACGAGCGCGTGCGCATCGACGGCGAAGAGGCCAGCGATGCCGAGCTGGTGACCGCCTTCGCGGCAGTGGAGGCCGCGCGCGGCGACACCGCGCTGACCTACTTCGAGTACGGCACGCTGGCGGCGCTATGGCTCTTCCAGCAGGCCAAGCTGGAACTGGCGGTGCTGGAAGTCGGCCTCGGCGGCCGGCTGGATGCGGTGAACCTGGTCGATGCCGATGTGGCGGTGATTACCACCGTGGACATCGACCACACCGACTGGCTCGGCAACGACCGCGAGGCGATCGGTGCGGAAAAGGCCGGCATCGCGCGGCCGTGGAAACCGCTGGTGCTCGGCGAGATCGATCCGCCCTCCAGTGTGCTGCGCCGCGCCTATGCGATCGGCGCCAATGCGCTGCGCGCCGGCAGCGACTTCTTCCACGAGCCGATCGACGCCGACCGCTGGCGCTGGCGCGACGTCGGCACCGAACTGCAGTTGCCGTTGCCGCAGCTGCGCGCGCCGGTGCAGCGCGCCAACGCCGCCACCGCCATCGCCGCCCTGCGTGCGCTGCGTCGCTCGCTGCCACGCAACGCCTACGCCGAAGGCATCGCCGCCGCACGCCTGCGCGGGCGCCTGCAGCCGTGCGTGCGCGACGGGGTGGAGGTGCTGGTCGACGTCGGCCATAACCCGCAGGCGGCCCGCGAACTGGCCACCGCGCTGCAGGCGCAGCCGGTCGCCGGCCGCACCTGCGCGGTGTTCGCGGCGCTGGCCGACAAGGACGCCGCCGGGGTAGTGGACGCACTGGCCGCGCAGGTCGATGCCTGGCATCTGGCCGGCCTGGCCGGCAACCGCGGCCAGAGCGCTGCGCAGTTGCGCGCGCGGTTGGCGGGGACCGCCGCCGCCGAGGCCGGCGGCGCCGAGAGCGTGGCGCAGGCGCTGCAATCGGCGTTGGCGCAGGCGCAGCCGGGCGACCGGGTGCTGGTGTTCGGTTCGTTCCATACCGCCGCCGAGGCCTTGCACTGGCTGCATTCAGCCGGCTGATCCCGCCTCCGCGCGGGCCCACCTTATAATCGGCACGGCACTCCGCCACGCCGCCCCCTCAGCCTTTCCGTGGATACCGTCCTGAAACAGCGATTGATTGGCGCCCTTGTCCTGGTAGCGCTCGCCGTGATCTTCCTGCCGATGCTGGTGAAGGGGCCTGCGCCCGACAGCGGCGTGGCCAATGTGCCGCTGAAGGCGCCCGACGCGCCGGCCGACGGCCAGTTCGAGACCCGCGAGCTGCCGCTGGTGACCCCGGGCGACGCACCCAGTGGCGGGGCGGTGGGCATGGCCAAGGCGCCGGGCGCCGCCGCTGCGCCAGCCGCCGCGCCGGCGCCGGTCAAGGACAACCCCGATGCCGCCGACCTGGCCGATCCGGCCGCGGGCAGCGCCGCGCAACCGTTGCCGCCGAGCACGGCCGCCGGCAACTACGCGGTGAATTTCGGCGCCTACGCCACCGCCGCCGACGCCGATGCGGTGATCGCGCGGCTCAAGCAGGCGCAGCTGCCGGGCTTCCGCGAGCAGGCCACGATCGGCGGGCGCCAGGCCTGGCGGGTGCGGATCGGACCGTATGCCGATCGCGCCCAGGCCGAATCCGTGCGCCTGCAGGCGGTCAAGGTCCGCAACGACGTCAACGCCCAGGTGGTGACCCTGGACGCGGCGCCGAGCAACGCCACCCCGGCCAGCGCTACGCCGGCTGCCGCCAGCAACGTCGCCGCCGCCGCGCCCGCCGCCCCGGCCAGGACCGAGGCGCTGCCGCCGGAGCCGGCCAAGCCGGTCGCCACCACCAAGCCGGCGACGCCGCCGGCGCCCAAGCCGGAACCGGCCAAGCCGGCCGTGCCCAAGCCCGAACCCACCAAGCCGGCGGCCACCCCGGCCACTACGGCGGCGGCCAAGCCGGCGCCGAGCGTGCCGGCCGCGCCGGCGGCCTCCGGCACCGGCTTCGCCGTGCAGTTGGGCGCCTTCGGCAAGGCCGAGGACGCCAATGCGCTGCGCGACAAGGTGCGCGCGGCCGGCTTCAGCGCCTTCGTCGAACAGGTGCGCACCGACAAGGGCGCGCTGAACCGGGTGCGGGTCGGCCCGGTCGCCAACCGCGCCGATGCCGAGCAGTTGCGCGCCCAGGTGGCAGCCAAGGTCGGCATCAGCGGTATGGTACGTCCACATCCTTGATCGGGCCGCGGCCCATGGAGTAGCACGATGGTCCAGGGAAGGCAGGCGCGACGCGCGATCGGCGCGATGCAGCGGCTCGGCCGCGGGAGGCGCGCATGATCGACATGGTGCTGTTGACGGTGATCCTGGTCTCGGCCCTGCTTGGGGCCCTGCGCGGGTTCGTCGGCATCGTGGTCGGCACGCTGTCCTGGTTCCTGGCCGGCTGGGCCACGTTCCAGTTCGGCGGCAATGCCGGGCAGTGGCTGGCCAACGGGTCCCGGCCGAGCATGAGCTACTACCTGGGCGGCTACGCGCTGACCTTCGTGACGGTGATGGCGGTGGTCGGCATCACCGGCATGGTGATCCGCACCGCGGTGCGCTCGACCGCGCTGTCGGGCACCGACCGCGCGCTCGGCTTCGGCCTGGGTGCGGCGCGCGGCGGCTTCTTCGCCGCGGTGCTGGCGTTCCTGATGAGCTTCACTCCGCTGACCCGCGAGCCGGACTGGCAGCATTCCATGGTGCTGCCGGTGCTCAAGCCGGGCGTGGGCTGGATGCGCGCGCAGATACCGGACTGGCACATGCCGCAGATGCCGCAGATGAACCTGTCGCAGATGCCGCAACTGAACGTGTCGCAGATGAATTTGGGCAACTTGCCCGCGGCAGGCGATAATGCCGCGCTGGGCAACGCCCTGCAGGCCAGTGGGCTGCAGGAGATGATGTCCAAGGCCCTGGGACGTCCCGGGGTGCGGTCCGCGCAGCCCGGGGGCGATCCGTCGCAACTGATGCCCGCGAACATCGATCCGGCGCAGGCGCGTCCGGCGCAATTCGACCCGGCACGGGTCGAACCCAACGGCCAGGCACGGCCACCTTCCCAATAGCGGCATCCCCGCCGCGGAGAGCGTTGACATGTGTGGCATCGTCGGAATCGTCGGCAACCAGAACGTGGCCGGGCAACTCTATGACGGCCTGGCCGTGCTGCAGCACCGCGGCCAGGACGCGGCGGGCATCGCCACCGCCGACGGCACCCGCCTGCGCGTGCAGAAGGCCAACGGGCTGGTCCGCGACGTCTTCGACGAGAAGCGCATGGCGGTGCTGGAAGGCCGCGTCGGCATCGCCCATTGCCGCTATCCGACCGCCGGCTCGGAAGGCATGGACGAGGCGCAGCCGTTCTACGTGAATTCGCCGTACGGCATCGCGCTGGCCCACAACGGCAACCTGGTCAATACCGAAGCCCTGCGCCAGCAGGTGTTCGAGGCCGACCGCCGCAACATCAACACCGATTCGGACAGCGAAGTGCTGCTGAACGTGTTCGCCTACGAGCTCGACGCGCAGCGCATGCTGACCCCGGAGGCGGCGATCCGCGCCGTGGCCGGCGTGCACCGCCGCTGCAAGGGCGGCTACGCGGTGGTCAGCGTGGTGCTGGGCCTGGGCCTGGTCGCGTTCCGCGACCCGCACGGCATCCGTCCGCTGGTGCTGGGCAAGCGCGAGAGCGTGGAGGGCGACGAGTACATCGTCGCCTCCGAGTCCTCGGCGCTGGACATCCTCGGCTTCACCCGCGTGCGCGACGTGCGCCCCGGCGAAGCGCTGGTGATCACCGGCCGCGGCGAGCTGTTCTCCGAGGTCTGCGCCTCGCCCACCGACCACACCCCGTGCATCTTCGAGTACGTGTACTTCGCGCGGCCGGACTCGATGATCGACAACGTCTCGGTGCACAAGGCGCGCATGCGCATGGGCATGAAGCTGGGCGAGAAGATCCTGCGCCTGCGCCCGGACCACGACATCGACACCATCATTCCGATCCCGGACACCTCGCGCGACGCCGCGCTGGAGATCTCCAACGTGCTCGGGGTGAAGTACCGCGAGGGCTTCGTCAAGAACCGCTACATCGGCCGCACCTTCATCATGCCGGGGCAGGGCGAGCGGGTGAAGTCGGTGCGCCGCAAGCTCAATCCGATCCACCTGGAATTCCGCAACCGCGTGGTGCTGCTGGTCGACGACTCGATCGTGCGCGGCACCACCAGCCGGCAGATCGTGCAGATGGCGCGCGACGCCGGCGCGCGCAAGGTGTACCTGGCCAGCGCCGCGCCGCCGGTGCGCTATCCCAACATCTACGGCATCGACATGCCGGCCGCCGACGAACTGGTCGCGCACGGCCGCAGCGAGCAGGAGATCCAGGAATTCCTCGGCTGCGACTGGCTGATCTACCAGGACCTGGAAGACCTGGAGACCGCGGTGCGCGAGGGCAACCCGGAACTGAAGGCGTTCGACTCCTCGTGCTTCAACGGCCAGTACACCACCGGCATCGAACCCGGCTATTTCGAGCGGATCATGCAGCTGCGCTCGGACGAGGCCAAGCGCAAGCGCCGTGCCTGAGTCCCGCCGCCGCCGCGCCCGGGCGCGGCGCATGCTCGCGCTGGCGGGTCTGGCGGCGCTGTGCGGCGGCTGCACTGCTGACGACGCCACGCGGCCGGTGCAGGCGCTGGACGATCCGCGCCTGCGCGACGGCAGCGTGCCGAGTGCGCAGTTGACCATGCTGCAGCTGTACATGGCCCCGGACCAGTTGGCGGTGCTGCAGCCGGGCTACCGCGCACCGTTGGCGATCGCCGGCGCGCAGCGCATCGGCGAGGACCTGCTGCTCCTGCGCCTGCGCGCGCAGGGCTCCTCCGACGACGTGCGCGCCGATGCGCCGCAGTGGGGGTATGCCGTCGATTGCCGCGACGGCACGTCGCGCCTGCTTGCCGCCGGCATCGGCGTCGACGCCGGCTGGCCGTCGGGCGCACCGCTGGCGAGCATCCCCGAACCGCCCGCGGCCGACCGCCGCAGCGCCTTCGCCCTGGCCTGCGCGCATCGCGTGGACTGCGTGTTCAAGGTGCCCGGCAACCGCTGCGAGCAGGCCCAGCGCACCTGGCTGGAACGGCGCCAGGCGGCAGCGCATCCGCCGGTGGCGCCGTGAACGGCGACCTGTACCAGGCCGCGCGCGCCTGCCTGGACGCCGCCGACCCCGACGAGAAGGTGGCGCTGACCCAGCGCCATGCCGCGGCCTGGCGCGACGGCGCGCTCGCGGTGCCGGCCGCGGCGCCGGCGCCCGAGCCGATCCGCATGCCGGGGCGGCCACCGCGACCGCTGCTGGTGCATCCGCGCGAGCTGCCGCGGCGCGGCCTCGGCAGTGCCGAGGGCCGTGCGGCGTTCATCCACGCCATCGCCCACATCGAACTCAACGCCATCGACCTGGCCTGGGACGCGGTCTACCGCTTCCGCGGCCTGCCGCCGGCGTTCTACGCCGACTGGGTGGCGGTGGCGGACGACGAATCGCGCCATTTCGTGCTGCTGCGCGACCGCCTGCGCGCGCTGGGCCATGCCTACGGCGATTTCGCCGCGCACAACGGCCTGTGGGAGATGTGCGAGAAGACCGCCCACGACGGCCTGGCGCGGATGGCGCTGGTGCCGCGCGTGCTGGAGGCGCGCGGCCTGGACGTGACCCCGGGCATGATCGCCAAGCTGCGCGCGCTTGGCGACGACGCCACCGCCGACATCCTGGACATCATCCTGCGCGAGGAAGTGGCGCACGTGGCCGCCGGCTCGCGCTGGTACCGCTGGTACTGCGCGCAGGCCGGGATCGAACCGCGCGCCCGCTTCGCGGCGCTGCTGCGCGAGTACGCCGGCGGCTACCTGCACGGCCCGTTCAACCTGCAGGCGCGCCTGCTGGCCGGGTTCGACGAGGACGAATTGCTGGCGCTGCAGCAGCAGGCCGGCTGAGGCGGCGTCCTCCCGCGGCATGGCGCCCGGGTCGCGTCAACGCGCAGGCGGCGGCATGAACGCCCTTGCGTGCGTTCTGTGACGCCTATCTCCGAGCGGAGACCCCGCTGCATTTGTTGCTTGCGCTGAACGGTGGCTGAGCGGCTAATCGAACTCCCCCGCGCGGCCTCCCCCGTCTCCGGCCGCGCGCGGGGCGACGTTCGTCCCTACTCACCACCCAGGAGTCCGACATGAAGTCGATGTGCAGCCTTACCGCGATGCTTGCCCTGTGTGTCGCCGGTTCCGCCTCCGCAGCCGGAACGCCCCTGTTCCAGAGCAGCCAGTACGTCTCCAAGTCCATCGCCGGCGAGCCGGCGCTGAGCCGCCTGCTGGCCAATCCCGCCACCGGCGCGGTGCAGCGGGTCGGCGTGAACGCCGCCGCGGTCACCGCCGGACAGAAGCAACTCGAGCTGGACCTGCTGGGCCAGCGCATCACCGCCACGCAGTTGAAGACCGAGCAATTGGAAGGCGGCAACAGCATCTGGTACGGCAATCTCGGCAATGCCGCGGTGGCGCGGACCCGCGCGCTGTCCGGCCTGGATCCGCTGAACTCGGCGATCCTGGTGCGCAGCGGCGACACCATCACCGGCAGCATCCGCAGCAACGGCACGCTGTTCCACCTGCGTCCGATCGCCGGTGGCGGCCATGTGCTGGTGGAGGTCGACGAACGCCGCATGCCGGCCGAGCATCCGGCCGACTACGCGCTGCTGCCGACCGTGCAGATGCCGCAGTCGGTGATCGACGAACGCGTGACCGCCGCCGGTGCCTCGTCGGGTTCGCCCGCGACCATCCGTGTGCTGGTGGTGGCGACCAACAAGGCGGTGACCAGCTACGGCGGCAACATGCAGTCGCTGGTGCAGTTGGCGGTGGCCGAGTCCAACCAGGGCTACACCAACAGCAATGTCGGCATCACCATGCAGCTGGCCGGCTACGAGACCACCAACTACACCGAGTCGGGCGACTTCAACACCGACCTGACCCGCTTCCGCGGCACCAGCGACGGCTACATGGACAGCATCCATACCTCGCGCAACAGCACCGCGGCCGACGTCGGCGTGCTGATCATCGACAACTCCGCCTATTGCGGCCTCGCCTCGGGCATCGGTTCCACCGCCGCCACCGCGTTCGCGGCGGTGTACTGGGATTGCGCCACCGGCTACTACAGCTTCGCCCACGAGATCGGCCATCTGCAGAGCGCGCGCCACGACGTGGCCACCGACTCCAGCACCTCGCCGTACGCCTATGGCCACGGCTATCGCTACGGCAACAGCTGGCGCACGATCATGGCCTACAACTGCACCAGCAACTGCCCGCGGCTGAACTACTGGTCCAACCCGAACGTGTCCTACAACGGCGTGCCGATGGGCAATGCCAGCACCGCTGACAACCAGCGCGTGCTGGTCAACACCAAGGCGACGGTGGCCGGGTTCCGTTAAGCCGGCACGCGCGTGGCGCAGGCCGCGTGCCTGCGCTACGCGCGGCGAAGACGGCCGGAGCGGGCGCGGCGGCGTCCGCTTCGGCTATGCTGGGAAGCGGTACCGGCGCGGCCGGTGCCGACCGACTTCCTGGGATCGACGATGTTCAAGCGCATGCGACTGCCGGCCGCGCTGCTGCTGGCGATGTTGAGCGCGGGCTGCGGCCCGGCTCCCGACCGGCAGACCGATACCCCGTCGCCGGCCGCCAAGACCGACGCGCCGCGGGCGACCCCGCCGGCCGCACCGGCCGACACCTTCGACGGAAACCGCGCGATGGACGCGTTGCAGGCGCGCCTGTCGGCCGATCATGCCTATCCCGATCTGCAGTGCCTGGGCTACGTTGTCGAGGACGGCGAGGACGCCGCCTCCCCGGCAGCGTCTGCAGCGGCCGCACCCGAGGCCGCCGCGCCGGCGGCGATCGAGATCGCCGTACGCGAGAAGCACGGCAACGGCTGCCCAGGCGACCCGCAGACCGAGCCGGTCCGCGACCGCTTCCGTGTCGAGCGCTCCGGTGCGATCCAGTGGTACGACGTGGTCGACGGCGATTTCGTCGAATACGCGCAATGGCGGCAGCAGCAAGCCGGTGGCGGCTTGCCCTGACAGGCGGATTTTCGCACCGCGCCGCGCGCGTGGTCGCGGCGCTGCGCGGCCAGGAAACGCGGGTGGAGGACGGTGGCCTGGATGTGGGCGGTGTCGACGTCGCGGCCCGGATCGTCAGGCCTGATTGCGGACTGCCCTGAGGTGGGCGGAGACGACCCGGTGCGCTGGGATGCCGTCATCGGCGGCCCTGCGGAATCCGGGGCCGAAGCGCTATTCGGCGCCGTCCTGCAGCCGCGCCGCGGTCGCAGGGAAATGCGTTGCCGCGAAGTGCCGGGCGCGCATCGGCGGGCTGCCCGCGGCCGCGCCGGACGCTGGCGCTAGAGCTGTTGCAGTTGGCAGCCCTGGGCGTCCACGCGCAGCACCGAACCCTGTTCGTACCAGTCGCCGAGCACGATGCGGGTGCAGGCGCGGTCCTCCACGTCCAGCGCATGCACCGCCGGCCGGTGGGTGTGGCCATGGATCATCCGCGCTACGCCGTAGCGGGCGAAGGTGGCGGCGACTTCGGCCGGGGCCACGTCGGTGACGGTTTCGAACTGCGCGCTGTCGTCCTGTTTCAACTCGGCCTGGCGCGCCTGACTGGCGGCGCGCGCCTGCTGCGCGTAGGCGATGCGCGCGGCCAGCGGCTGCGCCAGGAACTGCTGCTGGAAGGCCGGGTCGCGGGTCTGCGCGCGGAACGCCTGGTAGGCGGTGTCGTCGGTGCACAGCAGGTCGCCGTGCAGCAGCAGGGTCGGCTCGCCGTACAGATCGATCACGCAGGGATCGGGCAGCAGGCGCAGGCCGGCGCGCCGCGCGTAGTCGGCGCCGAGCAGGAAGTCGCGGTTGCCGTGCATGAAGAACACCGGCACCCCGGCCTCGTGCAGCGCGTGCAGCTCCACCGCCACCGCATCGGCCGCCTCGGACGGCGTGTCGTCGCCGATCCAGGCCTCGAACAGGTCGCCGAGGATGTACAACGCCTCGGCCTGCCGCGCCTGCCCGCGCAGGAAGTCGAGAAACAGCGCGGTGATCGCCGGCCGTGCCGGGTCCAGATGCAGGTCGGAGATGAACAGCGTGGTCATTTGGCCATTGTAGTACCGCCGGGAATGGAGAAACGGGAATCGGGAATGGCAAAAGCCCTCGCCGTTCCTATTCCCTATTCCCGGTTCCCCATTCCCAGCCTCATACCAACCACAACGACACACCCGCCAACAACGTGCCGATGCCGGTGGCGGCGAGGACGTCGCTGGGGTAGTGCAGGCCCAGCACCACCCGCGACAGCGCCACGCAGGCGATGAAGGGCACCAGCAGGGGCGCCAGCCAGGGGTAGTAGGCCAGGGCGACGATGCCGAAGGACACCGCGTGCAGGGTGTGGCCGGAGGGGAAGCTGAACTCGTCCAGCGGCGCCACCCAGGCGCGGATGCGCATATCGGCGGCGTATGGACGCGGGCGGCGGGTCCAGCGCTTCAGACCCTTGTACAGGCTCAGCGCGACCACGCCGGTGGCGGCCATGTGCGCGGAGGCGAACACGCCGTCCATGCCGTCGCACAGCACCAGCAGGGTCATCAGCGCGTACCAGAACACGCCGTCGCCGAGGCGGCTGATCACCGCGAAGAAGCGTCGCACCGAGCGCCGCCGGCACCAGTGGTTGGCGCGCCGGCACCAGCGGGTCTCGTGCCCGCGCAGGATCTCAAGCCGCGTCGACATGCGTCCTCCGGGTGTCCGCCAGTTGGTTGAGCAGGGCATCGAAATCGGCCACCACGCGCTCCGGGCGCAGTTGCTGCATCGACGCGCAGGCCGCCTCGCCGAGACGCTGGCGCAGCGCGTCGTCGCTGCCCAGGCGCAGCGCGGCGGCGATGAAGGCCTCGTCGTCGGCCACCGCCGCACCATTGATGCCGTCGCGCAGGTATTCGCGTGCCGCGCCGTAGTCGAAGGCGACGGTGGCGACGCCACTGGCCATCGCTTCCAGGGTCACGTTGCCGAAGGTCTCGCTGCGGCTGGGGAACAGGAACAGGTCGCCGCTGGCGAAATGCCGCGCCAGCGCGTCGCCGCGCTGGATGCCGCAGAAAATGAAGTCGGGATTTTCCTGCGCCAGGCGCTCGCGCAGCGGGCCGTCGCCGACCCAGACGAAGCGCGCCCGCGGACGCTGCTGCTGCAACTGGCGGAACGCGCGCACCGCCAGCGGCAGGTTCTTCTCCGAGGCGATGCGGCCCACGTAGAGCACCGCGCAGTCGTCGTCCTGCAGGCCCCACTGCGCGCGCAACTGCGCATCGCGGCGCTGTGGCTCGAACTGCTTGCTGTCCACCGCGCGCGCCAGCAGGCGCACCCGCTCGAAACCCTGGGTGGCGAGGAAGTCGCGCAGTTCGCGGGTCGGGACCAGGGTCGCCTGGGCCTGGTTGTGGAAGCGCCGCATCCAGCGCAGCGCGGTCGACTGCAGCCAGGCCGCGCCGTACTGCGGCAGGTACTCGTCGAAGCGGGTGTGGAAGCCGGTGGCGATCGGAATGCCCAGGCGCCGCGCGCTGCGCAGCGCCGACCAGCCCAGCGGGCCCTCGGTGGCGATGTACACCGCATCCGGCGGCGCCGCCTGCCACAGCTTGGTCAGGCGCCGCGGCGCGGGCAGGCCGAATTTCAATCCGGGGTAGCGCGGCAGCGCCGCACCGCGCACCAGCCGCAGATCCGCCGGGTCGGCGTCGCCGGCCTGGCGCGGACGCACCACGTCGACCGTATGGCCGCGCGCGCGCAGCCCCAGTTCCAGCCCCTGCACGGTCAGCGCGACGCCGTTGACCTCAGGGGGATACGTCTCGGTGACGATCGCGTAGCGCATGCGGGGGCTCCGGTTTGACAAAGCCTCGCGCAATGCAGTGAAGCGAACATGTCCAGTGCATGTAGGAACGATGACGCCCACGCCGGGCGTTTAGGTGCGCTTGCATCATCAGGCGACCAGGTGCAATGGCCTGCAGGCGAGCGAGGCCTTACCCGTGTCGCTTCAGCTCAAGCAAACCACCCAATCCCCATTCCCGATTCCCCAATCCCGGCTTTCAAGCCACAAATGGACGGAAATTGATCCCCAACCCGGCCATGCCCTCGACCTCGCCGATCAGGTCGGCACGCTGCAACGGCCGCGACTCGATCCACGGCTGCGACAGGATCAGGTGCAGGTTGGCGCCGTCGGCCTTCAGTTCCAGCGCCGGGATCGGGTCGGCTTCGTGCGCGCGGTGCAGCAGCACCGCCAGGCGCAGCAGCGCGGCCTTGCGCTTGGCGCTGAGCAGCAGGCGGTCGGGCAGTGCGTCGAACGCGGTCTTGGAGACGTTGCGGCGGTGCGTGCGCACCAGCGTGGCCAGCACCTGCTGCTCCTGCCGCGAGAAGCCGGCAATGTCCGAGTGCTCCAGCACGTAGGCGCCGTGCACGTGGTACTGGCTGTGCGCGATGGCCTGGCCGAGTTCGTGCAGGCGCGCGGCCCAGCCGAGCATGCGCGCGTCGTCGGCATCCAGCGCCCAGTCGCCGGCGACCTGCTCGAACAGCGCCATCGCGGTGTGCTCCACGCGTGCGGCCTGCGCTTCGTCGATGCCGTAGCGCTGGGTCAGCGCGGCGATCGCGGTTTCGCGCGGATCGTTCTCGCCGCCGCGGCCGAGCATGTCGTAGAGGATGCCTTCGCGCATGGCCGCCTTGCTCACCATCAGCCGTTGCAGGCCCAAGGCCTGGAATGCCGCCTCCAGCACCAGCACGCCGCCGGCGATGATCGGCCGGCGGTCGGCGGACAGGCCGGGCAGGTCGATGTCCTCGATGCGCTTGGCCAGCAGCAGGCGGTCGCGCAACTGCGGCAGCGCCTCGGCGGTGATCGCGCCCTTGGTCAGCTTCATCGCCGCGCAGATCTCGCCGATCGCCTTGTGCGTGCCGGACGAGCCCAGCGCCTCGTGCCAGCCCAGCGCACGGTACTGCCCGGCGAACTGCTGGAACTCGGCGCCGATCTCGGTCAGCGCGTCCTTCCACTTCTTCTTGGACAGCTTGCCGCCCGGGAAGAAGCGCCGCGTGCTGGCGATGCAGCCGGCCTGCAGGCTCTCGCGTTCCAGGGTCTGGAAGCCGCTGCCGATGATGAATTCGGTGGAGCCGCCGCCGATGTCGATCACCAGGCGGCGTTCGTCCGGCTTGGGCGGCTGCGCATGGGCCACGCCGAGGTAGATCAGGCGCGCTTCCTCGCGGCCGCTGACCACTTCGATCGGATGGCCCAGCGCGGTTTCGCCGGGAATCAGGAAGGTCTGCGGCGAGCGCAACTGGCGCACGGTGTTGGTGGCCAGCGCGCGCACCCGCAGCGAGGGCAGGTCGCGGAGGCGCTGGCCGAAGCGCGCCAGGCATTCCAGCGCGCGCTGTCGCGCCTCGGTGGACAGTCCGCCCTTGTTGTCCAGGCCGTCGGCCATGCGCACGGTCTCGCGCAGGCGGTCCACCACCCGCAACTGCCCGAGCTGGTAGCGGGCGATGACCATGTGGAAGCTGTTGGAACCCAGGTCGATGGCGGCCAGCAGGTCGCCGTCGCGCAGCGGCGGATGAGTGGGGGAGGTGGCAGGCATGGCGGAATGGTAGCCGATGCGCGGCGCGCGCCGTTGGCGCTGCGCCGCGGTGTGCTCAGAGCCCGTCGAGCAGGGCCAGCTGCGCCGAATGCGGCGGCTGGTCCTGGCCCGGGGCCAGCTTGCGGTAGTTGCCGTCGGCGTCCAGTTCCCAGGCGTTGAGATTGTCGGCCAGGTAGTTCTGCAGCACCTCGCGGTGGATGCGCTTGACCAGGTCCGGATCCAGGATTGGGAAGCCGGTCTCCACGCGCCGCAGCAGGTTGCGTTCCAGCCAGTCGGCGCTGGCGCAGAACAGTTCCGGCGCACCGTCGTTGCCGAACCAGTAGACCCGGCTGTGCTCGAGGAAGCGGCCGACGATCGAGCGCACCCGGATGTTGTCGGACACGCCCGGCACGCCGGGGCGCAGGGTGCAGGCGCCGCGCACGATCAGGTCGATCTTCACGCCTGCCTGCGAGGCCGCGTACAGCGCGCGGATCACCTGCGGCTCGTTGAGCGCGTTCATCTTGGCGATGATGCGGCCCGGGCGGCCGGCATGCGCCAGCTTGGTCTCGCGCTCGATCCGGTGCAGCACGCCCGGGTGCAGGGTGAAGGGCGATTGCAGCAGGCGCTTGAGGCGGATCTTCGGCGCCAGCCCGGACAACTGCTGGAACAGCAGGTGCACGTCGTTGCCGATGTCCACGTCGGAGGTGATCAGGCTCAGGTCGGTGTAGGCGCGCGCGGTGCCGCTGTGGTAGTTGCCGGTGCCCAGGTGCACGTAGCGGCGCAGCTTGCGGCCCTCGCGGCGCACGATCAGCAGCATCTTGGCGTGGGTCTTGTAGCCGACCACGCCGTACACCACCTGCACGCCGGCTTCCTGCAGGCGGTCGGCCAGGCCCAGGTTGGCCTCTTCGTCGAAGCGCGCGCGCAGTTCCACCACCACGGTGACGTCCTTGCCGTTGCGCGCGGCCAGCACCAGCGCATCGACGATCGCCGAATCCTTGCCGGTGCGGTACAGGGTCTGCTTGATCGCCAGCACGTTGGGATCGATCGCGGCCTGCTTGATCAGGTCCAGCACCGCGGTGAAGGCGTCGAACGGGTGGTGCAGCAACACGTCGCCGGCGGCGGCGATCTCGAAGATGCCTTCGCTGTCGCGCAGGGTGCGCGGATTCATCGCCGGATACTTCAGGTCCGGGCGCTGCACCAGGTCGTAGACCTGGTTGACCCGGCTCAGGTTGACCGGGCCGTTGATCCGGTAGACCGCGTTTTCCGGCAGTTCGAAGTTCTGCAGCAGGGTGCGCACGATCGACTTCGGGCAGTCCTCGGCGATCTCCAGCCGCACCGCCGGCCGGTAGCCGCGGTTGACCAGTTCGTCGCGCAGCGCCAGCGCCAGGTTCTCCACTTCCTCCTCGTCCACCACCAGTTCCGAGTTGCGGGTGACGCGGAACTGGTAGGAGCCCATCACCTCCATGCCCGGGAACAGCTCGTCGACGAAGGTGGACAGCACCGAGGACAGGAACACGAAGCTCTGGCCGCCCTCGGCCAGGCTTTCCGGCAACTGGATGATGCGCGGCAGCGAGCGCGGCGCGCGCACGATCGCCAGGTGGCCGACGCGGCCGAACGCGTCGGTGCCCTTGAGCACCACCACGATGTTCAGCGACTTGTTGAGGATCTTCGGGAACGGATGCGCAGGATCCAGGCCCAGCGGCGACAGCACCGGCATGATCTCGTTGCGGAAGTAGGCGCGCAGCCAGCGCTTCTGCCGCGCGTTCCAGGAATGCCGGCCGAGCACGCCGATGCCGGCGTCCTTCAGCGCCGGGCGCAGCACCTCGTTCCAGCAGCGGTACTGCTGGTCGACCAGTTGCGCGGCGCGGTCGTGGATCGAGGTGAGGATGGCATTGGGGCTCATCCCGTCGGGTGCCGGCGGCAGCCCGAATTCCTGCGCGTGGCGCACGGTGGCGGCGCGGATCTCGAAGAACTCGTCGAGGTTGGTGCAGGAGATGCACAGGAAACGCAGCCGCTCCAGCAACGGCACCTGCGGATCCTGCGCCTGCGCCAGCACCCGGAAGTTGAAGTCCAGTTGCGACAGTTCGCGGTTGATGTACAGCGCGGGGTCGCGCAGCGGGTCGCTGGGAATGTCCGGGGGCGGCGTGGGCGGCAGGGCAGGGGCGCGGCGGGGCATGGTGTCTCTCGTTAGGCGGAGGTCAGGGTGGCATGGTCGTGCCGCGGATGCACGCGCCCGGCGCCGAAGTGGCAGGAGAAGGTGCTGCCCTTGCCGACTTCGCTCTCGATCTCCAGCCGCGCCTGGTGCAGGCCGAGGACGTGCTTGACGATCGACAGGCCCAGGCCGGTGCCGCCGCTCTCGCGCGAGCGGCTGCTGGAGACGCGGTAGAAGCGCTCGGTGATCCGCGGCAGGTGATGCGCGGGAATGCCGTAGCCGCTGTCGCGCACCGCCAGCACCGCGCCATCGCCCTCGCGGGCGAAGGTGATGCGGATGGTGCCGCCGGCCGCGGTATAGCGCACCGCGTTGGTGACCAGGTTGGAGAAGGCGCTGTGCAGTTCCTTGTTGGAGCCGACCAGGTCGCAATCGGCTTCGTCGTGGACCTCGATGCGGTGCCGGCCCTGGCTGTGCGCCTCGGCCTCGCGGCGCAGCGTGGCCAGCATCGGCGCCATCGCGATCGACTCCTCGTTGGCGTGTTCCTGCGATTCCAGCCGCGACAGGGTCAGCAGGTCCTCGACCAGTTGGGTCATGCGCTGCGACTGCTTGCGCATCTCGGCGATCATCGGCCCCGAATCCGGGAAGTCCTCCGGGTCGAGCATGTCCAGGTAGCCGTGGACCACGGTCAGCGGCGTGCGCAACTCGTGCGAGACGTTGGCGACGAAATCGCGGCGCACCTGCTCCAGTTGCAGCAGCTTGCTGACGTCGCGCGCGACCAGCAGCCAGTGGTCGTCGGAATAGGGAATGAGGCGCAGGTTCAGGCGCAGGCGGTCGTCGACCGGGGAGGGCATGTCCAGCATCGGCTCGGCGTTGCGGCCGCCGCTGAGCCAGTGCGCCAGCGGCATCGGCTGCAGCCGCTCCACCACCGGCGCGCCGAGGTCGCCGGGGTGGCGCAGGCCGAGCAGGGTGCCGGCTGCTTCGTTGAACCATTGGATGCGCTGGCTGTTGCGGTCCACCACCACCACCGCGTCGGGCAGGGCCGCGGCGGCGGCGCGGTAGGCGCGCAGCATGTCCAGCAGGCGCCGCTTGCGCACGCGCATTTCCGCCTGGCTGCGGTACAGCAGCCGGTCCAGTTCGTTCCACACGCCGGTGCCGGCCGGCGGCTCCCAGCGCTGGCGCGCGGTCAGCCGCCGCAGCACCCGCCGCAGCCGCCAGTAGTGCCAGCCCATCACCCCCAGCGACATCAGGGTCAGCGCCATCCACACATGGCCGCCGATCCAGCCGATCAGCAACGCCAGCAACAGCAGGCCGGCGAGCGTGCCGAGGGTCTTCAACCAGGCGGAGCGGATGTGGCGGGGCATCGGGAACGCACTCTGTCGCAAAGGATCGTGATCCGTCCGCCGTTATAGCAGGCGAAGGCGGCGGTCAGATGGACGCAGAGAAGCGATAGCCGGAACCGCGGACGGTCTGCACCATGTTTTCCACCGAGAACGGCTCCAGCGTCTTGCGCAGGCGGCGGATGTGCACGTCGATGGTGCGCTCTTCCACGTAGACGCTGCCGCCCCAGACGTGATCGAGCAACTGCGCGCGGCTGTAGACGCGCTCGGGATGGGTCATGAAGAAGTGCAGCAGGCGGTACTCGGTCGGGCCGATCGGCACCGGCGCCTCGCCGGCGAACACCCGGTGCGCGGCGCCGTCGATGCGCAGGCTGCCGACCGAGACGCTGCCGTCCTCGTCGTCCTCGCGGGTGCGGCGCATCACCGCGCGGATCCGCGCCAGCAGCTCGCGTGCCGAGAACGGCTTGACCACGTAGTCGTCGACGCCGGCCTCCAGGCCGCCGACGCGGTCGTTCTCCTCGCCGCGGGCGGTGAGCATGATGATCGGCACTTCGCGGGTCATCGCATCCTTGCGCCAGCGCCGGGCCAGTTCAAGGCCGCTGGTGCCGGGCAGCATCCAGTCCAGCAGGATCAGGTCCGGGACCCGGTCGGCGATCGAGGTCTGCGCTTCGCGGGCATCGCCGGCGTGCACCGGCTCGAAGTCGCCCTTGCGCAGGGCGAACGCGACCATGTCGCGGATGGCCGGCTCGTCGTCGACGATCAGGATGCGTTTCTGCACAACGGCACCGTGGAACTGGGGAGGAAGGTCGCCAGTAGACTACGGTTTTATTACGTTTGAGTGACGCCTGACACGGGCGCGTTTCAGCGCCGTTGCATGTCCGGGTCCTGCACGCCCTGGCGGCGCAGTTCCAGCACCGTCGGGGTGATCGCGGCGATGCGCGCGTCGATGCGCGCGCGCGCCACGTAGTCCAGGTCGCTGCGCTTCTTCAGGTTGCTCAGCTGGATCAGGGCCTGCTCCGGATGCCCGTTCAGGTAGGCCGCCTCGGCATACGCCTCGCCGGCCCGGGTGTCGTCGCCGGCCAGTTCGCAGGCACGGGCGAAGGTGCGCTGGAACACCGGATCCTCCGCGGCGGCCCCGAGCAGCGGCCGCAGCACCGCCTGGGCGCGCTGGCCGGCCTGGCGGCCGCCCTGTTCGTTCAGGGCGGTCGCATAGCTCAGCGCCACCGCCCGGTTGCTGGGCATGCGCTTGACCAGCGCCTCGAAGCGCTGGTCGGCGGCCTGGTTGCGGCCGGCCTTGGCCTCGGCCTCGGCCACCGCCACGGTCAGCCACCAGTTGTCCGGGTGCGCCTGCAGCAGGCTTTCCAGCGTCTGCGCGACCTCCTGCGCACTGCCGCCGGCACGCAGCCGGGCCAGCGCCAGGCCGTAGCGCTGGGCATCGCTCAGGCCCTGTTTGCTGCCCTGGCGCAGGCCTTCGTATTCGCGGATCGCATCGGCCGGGGTGTTGGCGCTGAACACCCGCAGCCGCTCGCGGGCCCACTCGAACTGGCCGCTGGGGCCGCGCGCGTAGTTGGCGAACGGCAGTTGCAGGCCGCCGGGCAGCAGCGGGTTGCTGGGCGCGCCCAGCGGCTGGCTCAGCGACACGTCGTTCGGATCGACCCGCTCCTTCAGGGTGCCGCCGGGCACGCTGGTGGTCAGGGTCAGGGTGTTCTTCTTCATCTGCTCGGCGCGCTCGCGGGCCTCGCTGATGCGGGTGGTGGTGACCGGGTGGGTCATCAGGAAGTCGGGGGTGCTGTAGCCGCCCTGGTTGCCGCGCATCGCCAGCGACATGCGTTCGAAGAAGCCGGCCATCGCGTCGACGTCGTAGCCGCTGCGCGCCAGGGTGCGGATGCCCAGGCGGTCGGCCTCCGATTCGTTGGAGCGGGTGTAGTCGATCTGCCGCTGCTGCATCAGCCCCAGGCCGCTGGCGATCGCCGCCTGGGTGGCATCGCCGCTGGAGCGCCCGCCGGCCTGCTGCGCCGCGACCACCGCGGCGAGCATGCCGAGCAGGATCGGGATCTGGTCGCGCTGCGCCCGCTCGACCCCGCGCAGCACGTGCTGCTGGGTGACGTGGGCGATCTCGTGCGACAGCACCGCGGCCACCTCGTCCTCGCGCTCGGCGGTCAGTACCAGCCCGGCGTTGACCGCCACGTAGCCGCCGAGGGTGGCGAAGGCGTTGATCTGGCGGTCGCGCAACATGAAGAAGGTGAACTTCTGCTGCGGCTGGTCGCTGTTGGCGCCGAGCCGGGTGCCCATGGTCTGCAGCCAGTCGTCGATCAGCGGGTCCTCGAGTACGTAGCCGTAGCTGCGCAGCTCGGCCAGCATCATCTTGCCGTACTCGGCCTGGCGCGCCGGGGTCAGCAGCTCGCCGGCCGAGGAGCCGATGTCCGGCAGCTTGTTCTCCTGGGCCGGCGCCACGGCGCAGGCGGTGGCCAGGGTGATCGCGAAGGCGAGCGGCAGCAGGCGCAAGACAGGCTCCAGGGGGCAGGCGGACGCCGGGTGGCGGCCGGGACGACGGTGAATCCGGGATGATTCGCAGTGTTGCGGCAGCGGCCTCGAAAATCCACCCGGCCGCTACCATAGTGGCTTGGACCTTCTACACCGCCCGGAGTTTCCCGTGGACAACCCAACTGCCGACACCGGCCACGCCGGCGGCCCGCCGATCACCCTCTATTCCACCGCGATTTGCCCGTACTGCGTGGCGGCCAAGAACTTCCTCAAGAGCAAGGGCCGCACCTGGAACGAGGTGCGGATCGACCTGGACCCGGCCGAGCGCGAGAAGATGGTCGCGCTGGCGCGGCGCACCAGCGTGCCGCAGATCTTCGTCGGCGACGTCCACGTCGGCGGCTACGACGACATGATGGCGCTGCACCGCGCCGGCAAGCTGGAGCCGCTGCTCGACGGCCACGCCCCCGAGGCGCAGGCATGAGCGGCGCCGCGACGGGCGAGGGCGGCGCCTCCGGGCAGGACCGCGTCCGCGAGTTCACAGAGTTCCGCCAGCGCATGAACCAGCGCATCCTGGCCGAGCCGAACCAGGTGGTGCGGCGCTTCTTCGCGCTGGACACCCAGACCTACCAGGCCGGCGCGCTGGACGTGAAGACCAAGGAACTGCTCGGCCTGGTCGCCTCGCTGGTGCTGCGCTGCGACGACTGCATCAGCTACCACGTGGCCCAGTGCAAGGAGGCCGGGGTCAGCCGCGAGGAGTTCTTCGAGACGTTCTCGGTGGGCCTGGTGGTCGGCGGTTCCATCGTGATCCCGCACCTGCGCCGCGCCGTGGACTTCCTCGACACGCTGGAGGCCGGCGCCGCCGCGCCAGCGCAGCACGCGCACGATTGAGCCGCTTCGGGCTGCCCCGATGGCCACCGGCGCCCGCGCCGGAGGCCGTCCGGTTTTGGGCGCCTTCACCGGCTTCGGGCATAATTACCGCTGAAACCTCCTTGCGCCTGCAGCCCCGGTTCCCGGGCGGCGCTCCCCCCTCTTGTACGGAAACCGCAACCCTATGACGCAGACAATCACGGTCATCCGTGGCGATGGCATCGGCCCGGAGATCATGGACGCCACGCTATTCGTGCTCGATGCGCTGAACGCCGGCCTCACCTACGAATACGCCGATGCGGGCCTGGTGGCGCTGGAGAAGCACGGCGACCTGCTGCCGGCCGCCACGCTGGAGTCGATCCGCAAGAACAAGGTGGCGCTGAAGAGCCCGCTGACCACGCCGGTGGGCGAGGGCTTCAGCTCGATCAACGTGGCCATGCGCCGCCAGTTCGACCTGTACGCCAACGTGCGTCCGGCCAAGTCGTTCCCCAACACCAAGTCGCGCTTCGGCGCCGGCGTGGACCTGATCACCGTGCGCGAGAACACCGAAGGCGCCTACCTGAGCGAAGGCCAGGAAGTGTCCGCCGACGGCGAGACCGCGCTGTCGATGGCCAAGGTGACCCGCAAGGGTTCCGAGCGCATCGTCCGCTACGCCTTCGACCTGGCCCGCGCGACCGGCCGCAAGAAGGTCACCGCGGTGCACAAGGCCAACATCATCAAGTCCACCTCGGGCCTGTTCCTGAAGGTGGCGCGCGACGTGGCGGCGAACTACCCGGAGATCGAATTCCAGGAAATGATCGTCGACAACGCCTGCATGCAGTTGGTGATGCGCCCGGAGCAGTTCGACGTCATCGTCACCACCAACCTGTTCGGCGACATCCTGTCGGACCTGTGCGCCGGCCTGGTCGGCGGCCTGGGTCTGGCCCCGGGCGCCAACATCGGCGTGGACGCGGCGATCTTCGAAGCCGTGCACGGCTCGGCCCCGGACATCGCCGGGCAGGGCAAGGCCAACCCGTGCGCGCTGCTGCTGGGCGCGGCGCAGCTGCTGGACCATATCGGCCAGCCGCAGAACGCCGAGCGCCTGCGCAACGCCATCGTCGCCACGCTGGAAGCCAAGGACGGTCTGACCCCGGACCTGGGTGGCAGCGGCAACACCATGGGCTTCGCCAAGGCCATCGCCAGCCGCCTCTGAGCGTCCGGAAGATCGCAGAAATAAAGAAAGGGCGCCCCAGGGCGCCCTTTCTTTTGCTCGGAAACTTGTCTGAAGCCAAGCCCGCTCATCGATCAAGGGGAGTTCGCTTTTACGATTCCCCAATCCCGATTCCCGACTTCAATTCCGCGACTGCAGCTTCGACAGCAGGCGCAGGAACTCCAGGTACAGCCACACCAGCGTCACCATCAGGCCGAACGCGCCGTACCACTCCATGTACTTGGGGGCGCCCTGTTCGACGCCGCTCTCGATGAAGTCGAAGTCCAGTACCAGGTTCAGCGCCGCCACCACCACCACGAACAGGCTGAACAGGATGCCGACCGTGCCGGAGGCGTGGATGTAGGGGATCTGGATGTTGAAGAAGCCAAGCACCATCGTGGCCAGGTACACCAGCGCGATGCCGCCGGTGGCCGCGACCACGCCCAGCTTGAAGTTCTCGGTGGCCTTGATCATGCCGCTGCGGTAGGCGAACAGCATCGCGAACAGGGTGCCGAAGGTCAGCAGCACGGCCTGCAGCACGATGCCGTTAAAGCGCACTTCGTACATCGCCGAGATCGATCCCAGGAAGAAGCCTTCCACCAGCGCGTACAGCGGCGCGGTGATGGGCGACCATTCCTTCTTGAAGATCGTGATCAGGGCCAGGATGAAGCCGCCGATCAGGCCGCCCAGCGCGTAGCCGGCCACGCCAGGAGCGATCATCGCGTTGCCCGCGGCATCGATCGAAACCGACTGGCTCCAGGCGAATACGGCGGTGAGCGCTGTCAGCATCAACAGGATGCCGGTCTTGTTGGCGGTGCCGTTCAGGGTCATCGCACCGCTGTCGCGCGCGACGACCGTGCCGTTGCCGGGCGAGACCACGTTGCCGCTGTGCAGATCGAGGAAGGTGGATTCCTTCAGGGCGGGGTTGCCGCTGCGAAGCATGCTGTTTTCTCCTTCAAAATGGCTCTCGGCCGATGCCGATGGCAAGCCGTGAGCATAGCGCAGGCGATGTTGCGTGCATGCGACGTTGACAGCGGGCCGCAAGCTTCCCACAATAGCCGACCTTTCCGGCCTTGGCCGCGAGGGATGTTCCGCCGGGGTATAGCGCAGTCTGGTAGCGCGCCTGCTTTGGGAGCAGGATGTCGGGGGTTCGAATCCCTCTACCCCGACCAATCCGATGTCCAACGGCGGAAAGGAATGCGACAATCCAGCCAGGGCGCCCGTAGCTCAACTGGATAGAGCACCGGCCTTCTAAGCCGGCGGTTACAGGTTCGATTCCTGTCGGGCGCGCCACACCGGCGCCGGGCAGGAGATGCAAGGTTTCAATGGTGGCTGTAGCTCAGTTGGTTAGAGTACTGGATTGTGATTCCAGATGTCGGGGGTTCGAGTCCCCTCAGCCACCCCATTGATCGCGTGACCCGATGCTTCGCGGGTGTTGCAACGAAGCAAAAAAGCACATAGAATGTGCGACTCAGTTTCAGGGCCGTTAGCTCAGTTGGTAGAGCAGTTGACTCTTAATCAATAGGTCCAAGGTTCGAATCCTTGACGGCCCACCAAATAAAACAGCCACTTAGCGCAAGCCAAGTGGCTGTTTTTCTATGTGTCGGGAAAATTCCCGGGAAAAATACCCCGGGAATGCACTACTTACGCTTGGGCGTCGGCACCAGCAGCAGGTCGTGGGCGTAGCGGTTCGTTGTCTCCGGGTTTGCGTGTCCCGCGGCGTCTTGCTTGTCGCCCCGGTTGCCGGGGGTGTCGGGGATGCCGCGATGCTTCAGGCCATGCAGGCCGAACCGCGTTTCGGCGTCGATCACCTTCTCCTCGAGCGCCGTAGCGATCATGCGTTGCCAAGCGCTCGTGGTGTACCGGGACGCCAACACCACCATCTTGGTCGTCTACGGCAGCAACGGCGAATACATCACCTCCTATGTGATCAAGTCTCCACAGACTAAACCGCCGCAGTAACCCGTAGAGCGCGCCAACTGGCTCGCGGAGCCGAGTCGAACCCTATTTTTTGGTGGAAAAAGAGAGGGCCGCTTGCGCGGCCCCTCTCTTTTTCTAGTTCGCTTCAGTTTTCCGCTTGGTGGCTGGCTTCTTTGTCGCCAGCGTTCGCGCCTCCTTCTTGCGGGAGCTTTCGACTGCTTCTGCTTTAGCGCGAGCTGCTTCCATCATCGAGGGATCGACCCCAAAGCTCTTCTGCAAGATATCTTCAAGCTTGTCTGTCTCAAAGAGCATCTCAACGTCAGAAGGTTCCAGCATCACGCTTGGGAGTAGCGCTGTGCCATATGGTGCGCGAGAGGACACTAGGGCCAGCATCTCTCGAGCACCAGAGTAGAGGATGCGCGCTACGTTTACGGCTACAACCTCAGGGTTGAACGCGCTTTTGTAGGCCTGTCGGCAACCGTCAACGTCGATGCGAAAGGTCACAAGAACTTGCAACGAGATTACATAAGGCCTGCTGTCATCGCTTTGATCGATGCTTAGCATGGCGAAATGGGATCCGTCAGAGTCGTACATGACCTGGGCGCGGACGACGATCGGTAGAGGCTCGTCTACGACACTTTGGCCAATGCTGGGTATCGCTCGTACGCTGACGATCGTGTACTCAGGGGCGTCAAGCTGCAATGGGCTCGGCTTCATCGTTCGCTGCTAGTTGCGTCAGTGCTTCATTAGCTTGGGTATACCCAGCGCGGTTTGGCATGGAGCTGTATCCCGATCTGCGTGCGGTTGATTGACGCGAATCAAGGTTTTGGCTCTGAGCCCAGATGTATGCAACGCTGCCCTCTCTTTTCGTGATTGCAGCAGCCGGAGCAAGCTCTTTTTGGGCTAGCCTGAAGTAGACGTCTCCGTCATCCTCCGTTGGGCTAAGAGTAAAGCTGGAGCGGCCCAAGCTAATGCTCAGGTCAACGGTGCCGCTAAGAGCTTGCACATACTGGAAGAGGGTGGAGAGTAGGAAGTCGCCGCGACCCTCGAACTTCGATACCGCAGCTTGAGACTTGCCAAGCTGTGTGGCGATTTCTTTTTGTGTGAGGCCAGCAGCTTCCCGAAGCGCGGCCAAGGGTAGGCTTCGCAGCGCATCTTGAAATGCTTGCTGCACATCGGCGTGGCCCTCAAGGCCGCGTGCACTCAGGAAATCTTCCAGGCGCATGGTACTCATTGTTGTTTTCTTCCCTTGGTTTTCTTGGCGACGACTTTGCTGGCCATATCGGCCGCATTCGTTTTGTCTAGATGGGCATCAAGTAGATCATCCGCAATGGGGATGAATTCCTCGTAGAACTCATCAACGCCGTAGGCGATCTTGTCGCCGCCGACGAGCAAGATCCCTCGACGCTTTGTGTCGAACGCAAAGAAGATGCGGAACTGCTTGTCCGCGCACTGAACACGAAGCTCCTTCATGTTGTGGTGTCGTGAACGGTGTATGCGATCCACGTGTGGACGGCCCAGAGTTGGTCCCTTAGCCGCAAGGAGCTGCATTGCCCCAGCCACCTTAATTTGTTCATTTCCCGAGAGTCCGTCGAAAAATTCCTGGGCCTCGGTGAGCAGTTCAACGACCCAGGTCATCAGGATAACCTTGGAGTTATTTTTCTACAACTGACTTCGTTGCGAAAAGTCAAGCGCCCCCCTTCATTCCTTGATCCGCCTGGGCCTTCGATCGCCAATCCTAGCCGACACGGGGGCTTCCAGCGAGCGACCGCGCGAGTAAAGCATGGCCATCGCCGTGCGGCTCCCCAAAGACCGCCGTGATGGTCGTGAAGGCGCGGCCTTCAGGGGATAGCCGGATCAAGGGCTCGGGAGCGAGGCCATCCAGGCCGGCGTTGGGGTATCCATCCGCAGATGGCATAAGTCCAAGGTTCGAATCCTTGACGGCCCACCAAAACGAAAGGCACCTGCTCCGGCAGGTGCCTTTTTCTTTGCCGGCCGGCCTGCAACAATGTGCCGGCAGGCGCCTTCCGGCGCCGCAGCGCGAAAGTGGCGGAATTGGTAGACGCCCTGGTTTTAGGTACCAGTGCCGCAAGGCGTAGGGGTTCGAGTCCCCTCTTTCGCACCACCCAGCCCCCGATGGCCCCTTGTGGCGATGGCGGGTTCGGCGTCGCCACGGCGGCCTCCCGGCCCTGCGCTGGCAGGCGCCGCGGGAATAGGCGAAACTATCCGGCTGCGGCGGCTGTCCCGTGCCCGCGCCAACCCGTACTTTTCTACATCGTGCCGAGAGCCGTGGGCTCCCGGTGGCAGGAGTCCACATGCAAGCTTCGATCGAAACCACCGGTACCCTGGAACGGCGTCTGACCTTCACCCTGCCGGGGGATCGCCTGGAAACCCATGTCGGCGGCCGCCTGCGCGAAGTCGCGCGCACCGCGCGGATCAAGGGCTTCCGTCCGGGCAAGATTCCGGCCAAGGTGATCGAGCAGCGCTTCGGGCCGCAGATCCGCGCCGAGGCGCTGGATGGCCTGCTGCGCGAGACCTTCGACTCGGCCGTGCGCGAGCACGAACTGCGCCTGGCCGGCAACCCGCGCATCGACCGCGCCGGCGACAACGAGCTGCAGTTCGTGGCCACCTTCGAAGTGGTGCCGGACTTCGGCGACATCGACGTGTCCAAGCTGCAGGTGATCCGCCACACCGCCGAGGTCACCGACGCCGACATCGAGCAGATGATCGAGAACCTGCGCCTGCAGCGTCGTACCTGGCAGCCGGCCGCGCGTCCGGCGCAGGACGGCGACCTGGTGACCCTGGAGACCTGGTCGCAGGTCGGCGACGAGCGCCTGCCGGCCGAGGGCGTGGAGAAGGGCAGCAGCGTGATCGGCTCGGGCGTCATGTTCCCGGCGATCGAGCAGGGCCTGGTCGGCCTGTCCAAGGACGAAGAGAAGACGCTGACCGTCGACTTCCCGGCCGACTGGCGCGTGCCGCAGTTCGCCGGCAAGCAGGTCCAGGTCCATGTGAAGGCGGTCGACGTCGCCGCGCCGGTGCTGCCGGAGGTGGACAAGGAGTTCATCAAGAGCTTCGGCGTGAAGAGCGGCGATGCCGAGCAGTTCCGCAAGGACATCCGCATCAACCTCGAGCGCGAGCTCAAGGGCGCGCTGATGAACCACCTGCGTCGCGAAGTCGGCGAGCAGCTGATCGCCGCCTACGCCTCGGTCGAAATGCCGCCGCGCCTGGTCGAGAACGAAGCGCGCGCCATGCTGGCGCAGCAGGTCGAGCAGATGCGCCGTTCCGGCCGCGACCCGGGTCAGGTGCCGGACGACGCCCACCAGGGCTTCATGGACGCCGCGCGCAAGCGCGTGCTGGTCGGCCTGCTGGTCGGCGAGGTCGCCCGCCGCAACGAACTGCGCCTGGACCCGAAGCGGGTCTCGGAGACGCTGCGCCTGATCGCCTCGACCTACGAAGAGCCCGAGCAGGTCATTGAGATGTACCGCAACGATCCCCAATTGATGGGGGGACTGCAGAGCCGTGTGATGGAAGAGCAGGTGATCGACTGGATCGCCGAGCGCGCCCAGCACACCGAGCAGGCGATGTCGTTCCAGGACGCGATCCGTCAATAAGACGACGCGTCGCCGCGTTGCGCAGCCGACCTGCGCGACGCGGATCCCGTTTCACCTCCCCGCGGCGGCGGGGCGCAACACGATGCGAAGCCCTGCACACCCCCGTGCAGGGACGGACCCCGAGCAGCAGGAGATCACCGCGTGGACAATGTGACCAAGGCCTTGAATCTGGTTCCGATGGTGGTCGAACAGACCAGCCGCGGCGAGCGCGCCTACGACATCTATTCGCGCCTGCTGAAGGAGCGCCTGATCTTCCTGGTCGGCCCGATCGACGACCACATGGCCAATGTGATCGTGGCCCAGTTGCTGTTCCTGGAAGCGGACAATCCGGAGAAGGACATCAGCATCTATATCAATTCGCCGGGCGGCGTGGTCACCGCCGGCATGGCGATCTACGACACCATGCAGTACATCAAGCCGGACGTGAGCACCATCTGCGTCGGTCAGGCCGCCTCGATGGGCGCGCTGCTGCTGGCGTCGGGCGCGGCCGGCAAGCGCTATGCGCTGCCGAACTCGCGGGTGATGATCCACCAGCCGCTGGGCGGCTTCCAGGGCCAGGCCACCGACATCGACATCCACGCCCGCGAGATCCTGACGCTGCGCGCGCGGCTGAACGAAATCCTGGCCAAGCACACCGGCCAGTCGCTGGAAACCATCGCCCGCGACACCGAGCGCGACAACTTCAAGAGCGCCGTCGACGCGCAGGCCTACGGCCTCGTCGACCAGGTCCTGGAGCGTCGTCCGGATGAGTCCATCCAGCCGGCATAAGGCTTGCATGTACTGCAAAACGCAACGTATTCCGCAGGGCCGGGGTCGGGCTAGCGTCCTCCCGGCCCTGTGCTATTCTCGAAATCGAACCCCCGTTCATCGGGTGGGGTAACTGGGTAAGCGAAGCAATGAGCGAAGACCGGCAAGGCCGTTCCGGCGACAGCAACAAGATCCTGTACTGCTCGTTCTGCGGCAAGAGTCAACACGAGGTCCGTAAGCTGATCGCCGGGCCCAGCGTGTTCATCTGCGACGAATGCGTCGAGTTGTGCAACGACATCATCCGCGAGGAGCTCGAGGAGAAGGCGCAGTCGGCACGCAGCAGCCTGCCCAAGCCGCGCGAGATCCTGGAAGTGCTCGACCAGTACGTGATCGGCCAGCAGCGCGCCAAGCGCACGCTCGCCGTGGCTGTGTACAACCACTACAAGCGCATCGAGAGCCGGCAGAAGAACGACGAGGTCGAACTGGCCAAGTCCAACATCCTGCTGGTTGGTCCGACCGGCTCGGGCAAGACGCTGCTGGCCGAGACGCTGGCGCGCCTGCTCAACGTGCCGTTCACCATCGCCGATGCGACCACGCTGACCGAAGCCGGCTACGTCGGCGAGGACGTGGAGAACATCATTCAGAAGCTGCTGCAGAAGTGCGACTACGACGTCGACAAGGCGCAGCAGGGCATCGTCTACATCGACGAGATCGACAAGATCTCGCGCAAGAGCGAGAACCCGTCCATCACCCGCGACGTGTCCGGCGAAGGCGTGCAGCAGGCGCTGCTGAAGCTGATCGAAGGCACGGTCGCCTCGGTGCCGCCGCAGGGCGGGCGCAAGCATCCGCAGCAGGAATTCCTGCAGGTGGACACCAAGAACATTCTGTTCATCTGCGGCGGCGCGTTCGCCGGCCTGGACAAGGTGATCCAGCAGCGCTCCAACGACGCCGGCGGCATCGGCTTCGGTGCCAAGGTGAAGAGCTCCGAGCGCAAGCGCGAGGTCGGCAAGATCCTGGCCGACGTCGAGCCGGAAGACCTGATCAAGTTCGGCCTGATCCCCGAGTTCGTTGGCCGCCTGCCGGTGGTCGCCACGCTGGAGGAGCTGGACGAGCCGGCGCTGATCAAGATCCTGACCGAGCCCAAGAACGCCATCACCAAGCAGTTCAAGAAGCTGTTCGAGATGGAAGGCGTGGAGCTGGAGTTCCGCCAGGACGCGCTGCTGGCCATCGCCAAGAAGGCGCTCAAGCGCAAGACTGGCGCGCGCGGCCTGCGCACCATCGTCGAGTCGGTGCTGCTGGACACGATGTACGAGCTGCCGTCGCAGGAGAACGTCAGCAAGGTGGTGGTGGACGAGTCGGTGATCGAGCACAAGTCCGAGCCGTACCTGATCTACCAGACCCCGCCGGCGGCGCCCAAGGTCGCCTCCGCGGAGTGACCCGGGCGGGCGGTGCGCGGCGACCCCGTCGCGCGCCCCGTGCCTGCCGGTAAGTCGCTGAAACATAAAGGGGTTATGCGCTCCCCTTGCATCGTCCAGCCGATGGCCCCATAACGGGGCCATCGGCGTTTTTATGGCCGCCCGCATCGCGTTCCCGCCTCCCAAATCGGAATCCTCATGGCCCAGTCCCAATCCGAAGTCCTCGACCTGCCGGTCCTGCCGTTGCGCGACGTCGTGGTCTTCCCGCACATGGTCATCCCGCTGTTCGTCGGTCGCGACAAATCCATGCGCGCGCTCGAGCACGCGATGGAGGCCGACAAGCGCATCCTGCTGGTCGCGCAGAAGTCCGCCGAGACCGACGACCCGGCGGCGGCCGACCTGTACAACGTCGGCACGCTGGCGCAGGTGCTGCAACTGCTGAAGCTGCCCGACGGCACCATCAAGGTGCTGGTCGAGGGCCTGTCGCGGGTCAGCGTCGACAAGGTCGCCGAGCGCGACGGCGCGCTGCAGGGCGAAGGCCGCGAGATCGACGCCGCCGAATCGCGCGAGGAGCGCGAAGTCGAGGCGATCGCGCGCTCGCTGATGTCGCTGTTCGAGCAGTACGTCAAGACCAACCGCAAGCTGCCGCCGGAGCTGCTGCAGACCCTGTCCGGCATCGACGAGCCCGGCCGCCTGGCCGACACCATCGCCGCGCACATCGGCGTGCGCCTGGCCGACAAGCAGCGCCTGCTGGAAACCCTGGAAGTGGGCGAGCGCCTGGAGATGCTGGTCGGCCTGGTCGACGGCGAGATCGACGTGCAGCAGCTGGAGAAGCGCATCCGCGGCCGGGTCAAGTCGCAGATGGAGAAGAGCCAGCGCGAGTACTACCTCAACGAGCAGATGAAGGCGATCCAGAAGGAACTGGGCGACCTCGACGACGCGCCGGGCGAGCTGGAGGAGCTGGCGCGCAAGATCGCCGAGGCCGGCATGCCCAAGCCGGTCGAGACCAAGGCCAAGGCCGAACTCAACAAGCTCAAGCAGATGTCGCCGATGTCGGCCGAAGCCGCGGTGGTGCGCAACTACCTCGACTGGCTGCTGGGCGTGCCGTGGAAGAAGCGCAGCAAGGTGCGCAAGGACCTGAAGGTCGCGCAGGAAACCCTCGATGCCGATCACTACGGCCTGGAGAAGGTCAAGGACCGCATCCTCGAGTACCTGGCGGTGCAGTCGCGGGTGAAGCAGATGAAGGGGCCGATCCTGTGCCTGGTCGGACCGCCGGGCGTGGGCAAGACCTCGCTGGGCCAGTCCATCGCCAAGGCCACCAACCGCAAGTTCGTGCGCATGTCGTTGGGCGGCGTGCGCGACGAGGCGGAGATCCGCGGCCATCGCCGGACCTATGTCGGTTCGATGCCGGGCCGCATCGTGCAGAACCTCAACAAGGTCGGCAGCAAGAACCCGCTGTTCGTGCTCGACGAGATCGACAAGATGTCGATGGATTTCCGCGGCGATCCGTCCTCGGCGCTGCTGGAAGTGCTCGACCCCGAGCAGAACAACGCCTTCAACGACCACTACCTGGAAGTGGACCTGGACCTGTCCGAAGTGATGTTCGTGGCGACCTCCAATTCGCTGAACATCCCCGGCCCGTTGCTGGACCGCATGGAAGTGATCCGCATCCCCGGCTACACCGAGGACGAGAAGCTCAACATCGCGACGCGCTACCTGGTGCCCAAGCAGCTCAAGGCCAATGGCCTGAAGCAGGACGAGCTGGAGATCGGTGCCGACGCGATCCGCGACATCGTGCGCTACTACACGCGCGAATCCGGCGTGCGCAACCTCGAGCGCGAAGTGGCCAAGATCTGCCGCAAGGTGGTCAAGGAGATCGCCCTGGCCGGTCCGCAGCCGGCCGCCCCGGCGAAGAAGGCCGCAGCGAAGAAGGGCGCCGCGCGCAAGGACAAGGCGCGCGTCAGCGTCGGCTCGAAGAACCTGGACAAGTACCTGGGCGTGCGCCGCTACGACTTCGGTCGCGCCGAGGAGCAGAACGAGATCGGCCTGGTGACCGGCCTGGCCTGGACCGAGGTCGGCGGCGATCTGCTGCAGATCGAATCGACCCTGGTTCCGGGCAAGGGCGCGGTGATCCTGACCGGCCAGCTCGGCGACGTGATGAAGGAATCGGCGTCGGCCGCATTGTCGGTGGTGCGTTCGCGCGCCGAGCGGCTCGGCATCGAGGCGGACTTCCTGCAGAAGCACGACGTCCACCTGCACGTGCCCGACGGCGCCACGCCCAAGGACGGCCCCAGTGCCGGCATCGCGATGGTGACCTCGCTGGTGTCGATGCTGACCAAGGTGCCGGTCAAGTCGGAGGTGGCGATGACCGGCGAGATCACCCTGCGTGGCCGCGTCTCGGCGATCGGCGGACTCAAGGAGAAGCTGCTGGCCGCATTGCGCGGCGGCATCCGCACCGTGCTGATCCCCGAGGAGAACCGCAAGGATCTGGCCGACATCCCGGAGAACGTCACCCGCGATCTGAAAATCGTGCCGGTGAAGTGGATCGACGAAGTGCTGGATCTGGCACTGGAGCGTCCGCTCGCGCCCAAGCCCGCCGCCGACGCCGAACAGGCGCCGTCGCGGCGCAAGCAGAAAGCATCCTCGAACCCGCGCGTCAAGCACTGACGCGCGCTGAACCGCACCCGCGCAAACGGCTCAAACCCGCGCCGTTGTTGGCTTTTCGGCTTGCGCGGGTATGGGCCCGCTGGTATAAATGCAGCGCTTGCGAGCACCGCGAACGGGCGTGCTTGGTAGTGCAAAACATATCCATCGGGGTCTCGCCCAGGCGAGGCAGGCCACGCCGACACCCGATCCTCAATCCGCGGTCTTCTGCCGCACATGGAGTCATCAAGAAATGAATAAAGCCGAACTGAACGACGCGATCGCCGCTGCCGCCGATATCTCCAAGGCCGAAGCCGGTCGTGCCATCGACGCCTTCGTGTCGGAAGTGACCAAGGCCCTGAAGAAGGGCGACAGCGTCACGCTCGTGGGCTTCGGCACCTTCCAGGTGCGCGACCGTGCCGAGCGCACCGGCCGCAACCCGAAGACCGGCGACTCCATCAAGATCGCGGCGTCGAAGAATCCGACGTTCAAGGCTGGTAAAGCGCTGAAGGATGCCGTAAACTAATCGACTCGCTAGGGTGCTTAGCTCAGCGGTAGAGCGTCTCCTTTACACGGAGAGGGTCGGGGGTTCGAAACCCTCAGCACCCACCAGAGCACCGAGCGACAAGTTTCAAAAGCGGAGTGGTAGTTCAGTCGGTTAGAATGCTGGCCTGTCACGCCGGAGGTCGCGGGTTCGAGTCCCGTCCACTCCGCCAGTTGTACCGAAGCCCCCGAGCGATCGGGGGTTTCGTTTCTCGCAGTTGCCGCCACGCGCCAGCGTTGGCCCGGTCGCTGCGGGAAAGCGGGCCTCGCGCCCGCCTCCGTTCAAACGCGGAGTGGTAGTTCAGTCGGTTAGAATGCTGGCCTGTCACGCCGGAGGTCGCGGGTTCGAGTCCCGTCCACTCCGCCATTTGTACGCGAAACCCCCGAGCGATCGGGGGTTTCTTTTTTTCCGCAGTGCGCTGGTTTGGTCGTCGATGCGCTCCGGATTCGCCGCCTCGACGCATGAGCGGCGCGGGTTGCCGGGCCGCCGGTTCTGCCGCAAGGCGTGAAGCGGGTTAAACTGCGCGGCTCGCCAATAGGCCGTCGGTTCCCAATGCTGCAGAAACTTCGCGAAAAGACCTCGGGCTGGATCGCCACCGCGATCATCGGTCTGTTGATGATTCCGTTCCTGTTCGTCATCGACAACAGCTACCTCGGTGGCGTCGGTGCCAACAATGTCGCCAAGGTACAGGCGCCGCCGTCGTGGTGGTCGTCGGCGCCGTCGTGGTGGCCGGTGTCGCTGCTGTGGCAGCACCACGAAGTGAGCACGGAGCAGTTCCGTACCCGCTTCGAGCAGGCGCGCATCCAGGCGCGCGAACAGCAGGGCGAGAACTTCGATCCGCGCGCGTTCGAAAGCATCGACAACAAGCGCAAGCTGCTCGATCAGCTGATCGACGAGCAGGTGGCGAAGCTGTCGGCAGAACGCGCCGGCGTGGTCATCGGCGATGCCGCGGTGCGCGATTACATCAGCTCCATGCCTGCGTTCCAGAACGACGGCAAGTTCGATCCGGAGCGCTACCGCCTGGCTCTGGCCTCGGGCACGCCGCCGCGTACGCCGACCATGTTCCAGCAACTGGTGCGCGACGCGCTGCAGCAGTCGGTGATTCCGTCGGGCATCGCCGAATCGGCGTTCGCCACCAAGCCGGAAACCGAGCGCCTGCTGAAGATGCTGGGCGAGACCCGCGACGTGGAGATGGCGCTGTTGCCGGAAATGCCGGCCGACACCGCACCGGTCAGCGACGCGCAGGTGCAGCAGTGGTACGACTCGCACAAGTCCGACTTCAAGCAGCCGGAAACCGTGACGATCGAGTACGTCGACCTCAACGCGGCCAGCCTGCCGCCGGTCAAGCCGGCCGACGAGGCGACGCTGCGCAAGCGCTACGACGACGAGAAGGCGCGCTTCGTCGAGCCAGATCAGCGGCTGGCTTCGCACATCCTGATCAGCGCCGGCAAGGACGCGGCCTCGCAGAAGGCGGCCGAGGCCAAGGCGGCCAAGCTGGCGGCCGAAGCCAAGCAGCCCGGCGCCGATTTCGCCGCGCTGGCCCGCGCCAACTCCGATGACCCTGGTTCCAAGAACGCCGGCGGCGATCTGGGCTGGGTGGAGAAGGGCGTGATGGTGAAGCCGTTCGAGGACGCGCTGTTCGCGATGAAGCCCGGCGAGATCGTCGGTCCGGTGAAGAGCGAATTCGGCTATCACGTGATCCAGCTGCGCCAGGTCAAGGGCGGCGAAGGCAAGTCGTTCGAGCAGGTGCGCGACCAGCTCGCCAGCGAGCAGTTGAAGGCAGACGGCGAGAAGGCCTTCAGCGACCTGAGCGGCAAGCTGGTGGACCTGGTCTACAAGAACCCGACCGCGCTGGCTTCGGCGGCGAAGGAAGTGGGACTGCCGGTGCAGACGCTGGGACCGTTCTCGCGCGCCACCGCCAGCGGCATTGCCGCACAGCCGGCGGTGCTGCGCGCCGCGTTCTCCGACACCCTGGTGCAGGACGGCACGGTCAGCGACCCGATCAACCTGGGGCCGAACCACAGCGTGCTGATCCGCGTGACCCAGCACCAGCCGGAACAGATCCAGCCGCTGGCCAAGGTGCATGAGCAGGTCGTGGCCGCCGTGCATGCCGACCGCACCGCCAAGGCGGCCGCTGCCAAGGCCGATGCGCTGCTGGAGCGTTTGCGCAAGGGCGAGACCCTGCAGGCCCTGGCCGGCGCGGAGAAGCTGCAGATCAACCCGATGCCGGGTCTGCCGCGCAACGTGCCGATGCCGAGTGCGCAGGCCAGCCAGGCGATCTTCAGCGCGCCGCAGCCGGCCGACGGCAAGCCCTCGGTGGGCAAGGTCGAGCTGCCTGCCGCGCCGGGCACCGTGGGCAAGCGCTATGCGCTGTTTGCGGTCACCAAGGTGACGCCGGGCGACCTGAGCAAGGTGCCGGCCGAGCAGCAGACGATGTTCCAGCAGCAGCTGGCGCGCATCGAAGGCGAGGCCGATGCCAAGGCCTACGTCGATGCGATGCGCAAGCACTTCAAGATCAGCGTGCAGGAATCGCAGCTGTAACCGCGGCTTCGACAGCGCAAAGCGGCACGCAACAGGCCCGGCATTGCCGGGCCTGTTGCGTTTCAGGTGCGTGGTTTATCGGCGTGTGCGATTTGCTGTGGGGGAGGCGCGCAACGTTGACGTAAGTGTGGACGTGCGCCTGCCGATGGCCGGCATGCCTTCAGTGGCGCGAATGGGCGGCAAGCGCGTTACGTCGCTACCTTGGCCGGCGCGATGCGCTGTCCCTGCTGGCGGCCATCGAAACAGAGTCTGTTGCCGATGGCGCGTGCGCGCAGTTGCGCTAGCGGCTGGACGTGGCGATACGCCTGCCTTCCAGGCGCTCATGCTGATCGTAGGTGCCCATCGGGCTGAGGAAACGGGTGGTCATCCCCGCAGCGTGGCGGCACATCCGCGGACGTTGCAGCATGGGCCGGAGCTCGTCCCGCCGCAGCGGGAGTGCGATCAGTCCTCGTAGCTCAGCACCATGCCGGGACGCAGCACGCTGCGCGCGGACAGGCCGTTCTTCATCAGCAGCGCCTGCACGGTGATGCCGTAGCGCTTGGCGATGTTCCAGGCGGTGTCGCCGTCGCGCACGGTGTGGGTGTGGCGGGAGCGTGCGCCGGCGCGCGTGGCACGGTTCGGCGCGGGAGCGTCGTCGGCGCTGGCCACGGTGGCGACGACCGGGGCGTCGTCCTGCGCCGGCGGCGCGGTGTCCTGGGCCAGCACGGGGCCGCCCAGACTGCGCGGCGCCAGCACCGGCAGCGCGCGCTTGGTGGTGCGGCCACTGCCCAGGGCCGGGTTCAGCCGGGCGAGCTGATTGCCCTGCAGCGCCTGGCGCCGCGCCCATTCGTCCAGTGCCATGCCGGCGGGCAGGGTCTGCGCCTGCAGGATCGGCACGTCGCGGTCCAGCGAGGCCATCCATTCGTCGCGGGTCTGCGCCTGTTCCAGCACGCAGGCCAGTGCGTGCAGTTTCTCGACGTAGGCGTAGGTGACCGAGGACAGCCCGGGCAGCTTGTCCGGCTGCGCGTTCTGCGCGTTCATGCCGGCGCGGCGCATCGACTGCAGCACGCGGTATTCGCCGGCGTTGTAGGCCATGATCGCCAGGCGCCAGTCGCCGCCGAACATGCCGTGCAGGGTCTTCAGATAGCGCACTGCGGCGCGGGTGGAGTCCACCGCGGACAGACGGCCGTCGTAACCGTTCTCCAGCGGGACATCGTGGTTGCGCGCGGTGCCCGGGATGAACTGCCACAGGCCGGCGGGGCCGCTGCTGTTGCGCGCGGCCGGGCGGTAGCCGCTCTCCACGAACGGGATCAGCGCGAATTCGGTCGGCAGGTTGGCCGCGCGCAGCTCGTCGACCACGTAGCCGAACAGCGGCAGCACGTCCTCGTCCTCGTCGGCCAGGCGCGAGGGCGCGCGCGAGAACTGCTGCTGCCAGCGCGCGTCGGTGGCGCCGGCGTCGCAGCGCGCGTCGGCCAGGCCGTCGCGGAAGCGGGCGAGGATGTCGTGCCCGTTACGGGTGGTGGGGGGCGGCAGCGCCGCCGCGTCCGTCGGCAGGCCGTTCAGGCCGGCCACGGTCTGCTCGAGTGCGGCCGCAAGCGGGGTCGCGGCCGCCGCGGGGGGCGCCGCCGACGCCATCGCCAGCGTCAGCGCCGCCGTCAACGCCAGCGCCCTCATGCGCGGAAATCGTCTTTCCAGCGCCTCAATTCCGCGAAGACTTCCACTTCGTCGGACACCCCCCGGCCGAGCCGGGCGCCGATCGCCTGCTGGATCGCCGCCGAAGCGGTGCGCAGGAACGGATTGGTCGCCAGTTCGCTGGCGAGGGTGACGGGAACGGTGGGGCGGGCAGCGTGACGCATGGCCTGGGCTTCCTGATGGCGCTGCCGCAGGGCAGCGTTGGTGGGATCGACCGTGACGGCGAATGCCGCATTGGCCAAGGTGTATTCGTGTCCGCAGCAGACCAGCGTCTGCCCCGGAAGGGCGGACAGGCGCTGCAGCGAACCCAACATCTGGGAGGGCGTACCTTCGAACATGCGCCCACAGCCCAGGCTGAACAGCGTATCGCCGCTGAACAGGTGGCCGTGGCCGACATAGGCCAGGTGCGAGCGGGTATGGCCGGGGACGGCCAGGGTATCGAACTGCCAGTCCAGCACCTTCACGGCATCGCCGTCGCCGACCCGCTCGCACGAAAATCCGGCAATGCGGGGGTCGTCCGGCGCGTACACCGGCAGATCCGGCCAGCGTTCGCGCAAGGCGGCGACGCCACCGATATGGTCGTCGTGGTGATGGGTGAGCAGGATGGCGGCGGGTTGCAGCCCTTGGGTCGCGGCCTCCAGCACCGGCTCGGCCTGGCCTGGATCGACCAGCAACGCACGCCCGTCGTCCGTGGCGATCGCCCAGATGTAGTTATCCTGGAATGCGGGCAGGGCGATCAGTCGCATAGAATTGGCACCATGCCTGCCGTGTCGCTCCCTCGTCAAGCCAACGTCTCATCCTGGTTTGATACTGCCGGGGCGCAGGCGTTGCTGCAGGCCGAGCAGCCGCTGATCCTCGACGCCTTGCTCAAGCGCCCCGCGCAGCCCTGGCTGTGGCTGGCCCCGGTGCCGCTACCGCCCCCCGCGCGCGAGCTGCCGGGGCGGGGCGTGCGCCTGCACCGCAGCGCCTGCGGCTACGCCGGCGACCTGGTGTGCACGCTGCCACTGCCGCTGCCGTCGGAAAGCGTCAACGCCATCGTCCTGCAGCACGTGCTCGCCGCCGACGCGGCGGCGCTGCTGGAGGAATGCGAGCGCATCCTGATGCCGGGCGGCCGCGTGTGGCTGTTCGCGCTCAATGCGGTGAGCCCGTACCGGCTGCGCTGGCGCCGCCAGGGCCTGGTGGCGCGTCCGCCAGGTAGCTGGCGCGGCCTGCTCGAACAGGTCGGCCTGCCGTGCGTGGAGCAACTGCGCTATCTCGGGCCGGTGTGGCCGACCCGCGGCGGCGTCGGCCCGGCCACCTCCACCGCGCCGCTGCGCGCGGTCTGCCTGCTGCAGGCGGAAAAACGCACCGCCGCCGGCATCGGCCCCATTCCGCTGCGCGCGCCGGTCCGCTGGCGCGGCTCGGTCGCTTCCATCTGAACACGGAGTTTCATGAAGACTGTCGACATCCATACCGATGGCGCCTGCCTCGGCAATCCCGGCCCCGGCGGCTGGGCCGCGCTGCTGCGCTACAAGGGACTGGAGCGCGAGGTGGCCGGCGCCGAGGCGCACACCACCAACAACCGCATGGAGCTGATGGCCGCGATCATGGCGCTGGAGACGCTCAACGAGCCGTGCCAGATCGTGCTGCACACCGATTCGCAGTACGTGCGCCAGGGCATCACCGAATGGATGCCGGGCTGGGTGCGCCGGCAGTGGAAGACCGCCGGCGGCGATCCGGTCAAGAACCGCGATCTGTGGGAGCGGCTGCATGCGGCCGCGCAGCGGCATACGATCGACTGGCGCTGGGTCAAGGGCCACAACGGCGATCCGGACAACGAGCGGGTCGACCAGCTGGCGCGCAACCAGGCCCTGCACGTGCGCGCCGGCGGCGCCGCCGTCGCGACCTGATCTTGTCTTCCTTTTCCGCTGCGAGTCCCATGCGTCAGATCATCCTCGATACCGAAACCACCGGCCTGGAATGGAAGAAGGGCAACCGTGTCGTCGAAATCGGCGCGGTGGAACTGCTCGAACGCCGCCCCAGCGGGCGCAACTTCCATCGCTACCTGCGCCCGGACTGCGATTTCGAACCCGGCGCGCAGGAAGTCACCGGCCTGACCCTGGATTTCCTTGCCGACAAGCCGGAATTCCACGAGGTGGTCGACGAATTCCTGGAGTTCATCGACGGCGCCGAGCTGATCATCCACAACGCCTCGTTCGACCTGGGCTTTCTGGATTACGAACTGTCGCGGCTGGGCGAGTCCTACGGTCGCATCCTCGATCGCGCCACGGTGATCGACACCCTGCTGCTGGCGCGCGAGCGCTTTCCGGGTCAGCGCAATTCGCTGGACGCGCTGTGCAAGCGGCTGGGCGTGGACAACTCGCACCGGCAACTGCACGGCGCGCTGCTCGATGCGCAGATCCTCAGCGACGTGTACATCGCGCTGACCTCCGGCCAGGAGGAAATCGGCTTCGCCCTGGCCGAGGACGGCGCCGCGCATGCGGCGGCGCAGGGTCCGGCATTCGACATGACCAGGCTGCTGCCGCGGCCGCGGGTGTTGCCGACGGCCTCGGAACTGGAAGCGCACCAGGCGCGGCTGGAAAAGCTGCGCAAGAAGGCCGGCCGCGCGCTGTGGGACGACGCCGAACCGGTCGTGGTGGACGCGATGGCCGGCTGAAGGGCACCTCGAATGACGGTGGGACGTCTGTTGTAGGAGTGGCGTCAGCCGCGACGGGGCGTTGCCGGTAAAACCCGGTCGCGGCTGCAACTGCTCCTGCAGGGCAGCCTGGCCGGCTTGAGCGTTGAGAATGCAGTATCCAGCGGTGCCCTGACGTGGCTTGCGCGGACGGAGCGGCGGCCGCGCCGCACCGAATTCAGTGACAGCGCACCAGGATCGCGGTGATGTTGTCCGAGCCGCCTTCGTCGAGCGCGGCGGCGACCAGCATGTCCACGCATTCCTGCGCGCTGCAGTCGTCGTGGCCCAGCGCGTTGGCCAGGCCGGCATCGTCCACTTCCTCGGTGAGCCCGTCGCTGCACAGCAGCAGGCGCATGCCCGGGCGCAGCTCGCCGGTCATCGTCGCCACGTTCAGGTGCTGCGGATCGGTGACGCCCAGCGCCTGGGTGACGACGTTGCGGTGCGGATGCGCGCGCGCCTGTTCGGCGGTGAGCGCGCCCTGCGCGATCAGTTCCTGCACGTAGCTGTGGTCCTGGCTGAGCTGGGCCAGCTTGCCGTCGCGCCACAGGTAGGCGCGGCTGTCGCCGACCCAGGCCACCTCGAAGCGGTTGCCCTGGACCCGCGCGGCCACCACCGTGGTGCCCATCGGCAGGGTGTCGTTGCGGCGCTGCGAGGCGCGGATGATCTCCTCGTCGGCGATGCGGATGGCCTGCGCCAGGGCGGTGCCGCCGCGCACTTCGCGCACGATGGCCTCGCGCGCCAGCGCGCTGGCGACCTCGCCGCAGGCGTGGCCGCCCATGCCGTCGGCCACCAGCCACAACCCCAGTTCGTGGTCGCCGTAGTAGGTGTCCTCGTTGAGGTCGCGGCGCAGGCCGACGTGGGTGAGGTGTCCGAATTCGATCATTGCGCGCCTGCGGCCGGCCGGTGTTTTCTGGGGTCGACGGGCATCATCGCGGTCGCGCGCGGATCAGGCAATCGCCGCACGCGGCACGCAGCAGGCGGGGTTCATCGCCCCGCGGCGCCGGGGCGCTTGCGGGGGCTCGGCGCCTGGCCGCTTGTCCGCGCGCGGCGGGGACCGTATGATGCACGCCCCCGGTCCGCCGGGGACCACCCGGGAAGGTGGCAGAGTGGTTGAATGTACCTGACTCGAAATCAGGCAGGCGTTTATAGCGCCTCGGGGGTTCGAATCCCCCCCTTCCCGCCAGTTTCATCGCGCGCGCGCCCTCCAGCGGTCGCAGAGTGTGATCGGTGCAGGGGTGGGGGGTGAGAAGCCCCGCGGGTTCGACCCATCGGCGACAGCCGATGGGCACGGCGCAGCCGCCCGCAGGGCGAGGTGCAGCATGCACCGCGTGCATCCCCCCCTTCCCGCCAGTTTCGCATCAGGCCCCGTCAGGGGCCTTTTGTTTTTGGGCGATCGCGACGCGTGCCGACGCCGCTTTAAGACGCGGCCGTTACACTCTCTTTTCTCCTGTTTTTGGTGTCTGCCATGTCCGAAATCCTGGTGCCCGTGTCCTTCGGCGAATTGCTCGACAAGATCGCCATCCTGCAGATCAAGTCCGAGCGCATCGAAGATCCGGGCAAGCTGGCCAATGTGCGTGCCGAACTGTCGGCACTGGAAAAGACCTGGATGGCGCATCCGGCGGCCGGCGGCGACGTGGCGCGCCTGCGCGCGGAACTGAAGGCGGTCAACGAGCGCCTGTGGGTGATCGAGGACGAGATCCGGATCAAGGAGAAGGCGCAGGCCTTCGACGAGGAGTTCATCAAGCTGGCGCGCAGCGTGTACTACGAAAACGACGAACGCGCGCGGCTCAAGAAGGAAATCAACCTGGCCCTGGGCTCCAGCTACGTGGAAGAGAAGTCCTACCAGGACTACCGCAACGCCTCGGCGTGAGGGCAGAGTTCCGGGAGGCGTTGCCGCCTCCCGGAACGCGCCTCACCTCAGTTGCGTGCGACCACCAGGCCGGTCAGGCGCCGCACCAGCGGCAGCACCAGCAGCAGGGTGGGGAAGGCCACCAGCCAGGACAGCGCCCAGGCGCCGAGCCAGAGCGTGCCGACGCCGGGCGCCAGCCCGACGCTGCGCAGGGTGCTGATCATCGAGACGATGCAGGTCATCAGCACCGATAGCAGCAGCGGGGTCACCCAGGCGGCGTGGCGCGGGGACAGCTTGCGGGAAAACAGCGGGGAACGTGACATTGCGGACTCTCCGTAAGCCGGTCGATCGAAGGCGCCACCCGCAAGCGGCCTGCCAGGCCCGGGCGGGAAACAGCCCCGGACGGATCCGGCGCAGTTGGCGCGTTGATTGACGTAAACGCTTACGGCGGCTCCTGCGGGCCGGGTCGGCGGCAGGACGCGCGGTGATGGTAGAGCGGCGCCGCGGGCGCCGCAACCGGGCTCAGTGGCCGTGGTCGGCGCGATAGCGCTCGAATGCGGCGATCGCATCGTCCACCGCGATGAGTTCCATCACGCCGTCGAATTCGATCTTGCTGCCCCACTTCAACTGCGCGGCCGGCTTGCCCAGGTACTTGCGCGCGGCGGCGTCGTACTTGTCCACGCAGTAGCGGATGTCCGAATACGGGCCGCTGCGGCGCGGGTTGCTGGCCGCGTGCAGGCCCAGCACCTTGGTGCCCATGGCGTTGGCGATGTGCATGGGGCCGGAGTCGGGTGTCATCACCAATGCGGCGCGCTGCAGCAGCGCCGGCAGTTGCTTGAGCGTGTCGCGGCCGACCAGGTCGAGCACCGGCGTGCGCGCCGCCGCGACGATGGCGTCGGCGGTGCTGCGCTCCAGGTCGCTGCGGCCGCCGCACAGCACCACCCGCCAGCCCTGCGCGGCGGCATGGTCGGCCACCGCGGCGTAGCGCTCGGCATACCAGTTGCGACGCTGATGGCTGGAGCAAGGTGAGATCAGCAGCGCCGGACGGCCGTCCTCGGGCCATTGCGCACGCGCCCAGGCATGGGCGTCCTCGGGCACTGGCAGGTCCCAGCGCACCTCGGTCTGGCGCAGCCCGAGCGGCTCGCAGAAGCTGCCGATCGCCTCCAGTACGTGGATGCCGGGGCGGTCGGGGATGCGTTCGTTGACGAACAGGCCGTGCAGGTCCTTGGAGCGGCTGCGGTCGTAGCCGATGCGGCGGCGCGCCGGCACGAACGCCGACAGCACGTTGGCGCGCAACGCCACCTGCATCTGCAGCAGCGCGTCGAAGCCTTGCGCCGGCAGGGCGCGGCGCAAGGCGCGCATGCCGGCCAGGCCGCTGCGCTTGTCGTACGGGTGGAAGACCACGCCCGGCAGGCCGTCGAGCAGCTTGTGCCCGGCCTTGTCGATGATCCAGTGCAACGCCGGCGCCTGCGGCCAGGCGCGTTGCAGGGTCCGTACCAGCGGCACCACGTGGGTCACGTCCCCCAGCGCCGACAGGCGCAACAGGCACAGCGAAGGGAGCGTTGCCGGCATGGTGTTGTTAGACTCGCTGGATGGTTGCATTCGACGCCACCGAAGCACTGACGCCGTACCGCGAGGGCCGCGGCTACGGGGCCATTCTGTTCGACCGCGAACGGCTGCGGCAAGCAGAACCGGCGCTGTTTTCCGCCGCCGCCTGGGGCGAACGCGCCCGCCCGGTGGATGCCGGCGGCCGCGGCGGCGCCTGGTTCGTCGATGCCCCGTTCGGCAGCTGCGTGCTGCGCCAGTACCGCCGCGGCGGGCTGGTCGCCAAGCTGGTCCGCGACCGCTACCTGTGGACCGGCGCCGAGCGCACCCGCAGCTTCGCCGAATTCCGGCTGATGCGCGCGCTGATCGCGCGCCAGCTGCCGGTGCCGCGGCCGCTGGCGGCCTGTTATCTGCGCCAGGGGCTGCGTTACCGCGCGGCGATCCTGATGGAGCGGCTGGAGGGCGTGCGCTCCCTGGCCGAGCGCGCACATCTGGCCGGCCGCGGCGCGCCGTGGGAGGAGGCGGGGCGGCTGATCGCGCGCTTCCATCGCGCCGGTCTCGACCACGCCGACCTCAATGCGCAGAACATCCTGTTCGACGGCAACGGCCGCGGCTGGCTGATCGACTTCGACCGCGGCGTGCTGCGCATTCCCGCCACCCGCTGGCGCGAGCGCAACCTCAAGCGGCTGCGCCGTTCGCTGCTGAAGCTGCGCGGCGAGCGCAGCGTCGATGCCGTGGAGAAGGACTACGCGCGCCTGCGCCGCGCCTACGACCTGGCCTGGGAGCGCGGCTGCTGATGACGGACTGGGCGCTGCGCTTCCAGGGCGTGGGCAATGCCTCGGCGGTGGCGCTGGGCTCGCCGATGGCCACCATCGAGCGCGACGGCCGGCCGTGGCTGACCATCGACTGTGGCGGCGAGGGCCTGACCGCCTATCAGGCGCACTACGGCGCGATGCCGCAGGCGCTGTTCGTCACCCATGTGCATCTGGACCACGTCGCCGGCTTCGAGCGGCTGTTCGTGGACAGCTATTTTTCCGAGCGTCGCGGCAAGGTGCGCCTGTACGTGCCGGCCACGGTGCTGCCGCTGCTGCACCGCCGCGTGGCCGACTATCCGAATGTGCTGGCCGAGGGCGGCGCCAACTTCTGGGATGCGTTCCAGCTGATCGCGGTGGGCGATGCGTTCTGGCACGAGGGCGTGCGCCTGGAGGTATTCCCGGTGCGTCACCACTGGCCGGAGACCGCCTATGGCCTGCGCCTGCAGGGCGCGCTGGTGTGGAGCGGGGATACCCGGCCGATCCCGGAAATGCTGAACCGGTATGCCGACGACGGCGAACTGGTGGCGCACGACTGCGGTCTTCACGGCAACCCGTCGCATACTGGCGTGGACGACCTGGAGCGGGAGTACCCCGCAGAGCTGCTGCAACGAACCATGCTCTACCACTACGCCAGCGCCGAGGATGCCGAGGCCCTGCGCGCCCGCGGCCACCGCGTGGCGCGGCCGGGCGAGCGCGTGGCGCTGACGGCGCCGCGCGCGCCGCAGGTGCCGGCGGGATGAACGCGCTGCCGCGCCCGCCGCTCGCGTCGGCGACGCCGGCGGACCGGCGCGGGCGGCCGTTGCGCGACCTGCGCCTGTCGGTGATCGAGGCCTGCAATTTCCGCTGCGGCTACTGCATGCCGGCCGACAAGGTGCCGGATGATTACGGCTTCGACGCCGCATCGCGGCTGTCGTTCGCGCAGCTGGAGACGGTGGCCCGCGCCTTCGTCCGCAACGGCGTCAACAAGCTGCGCCTGACCGGCGGCGAACCGCTGCTGCGCCGCGATCTGCCCGAGTTGGTGCGGCGGCTGGCGCGCATCCCCGGCGTGGACGATCTGGCCATGACCACCAATGGCGCGCTGCTGGCGCGGCATGCGCAGGCCTTGCGCGAGGCCGGCCTGCGCCGGGTCACGGTCAGCCTGGATGCGATCGAGCCGGCGGTGTTCCGACAGTTGTCCGGCGGCCGTGGCGAGATCGCGCAGGTGCTGGAGGGCATCGACGCGGCGGTCGCGGCCGGGCTGGGGCCGGTCAAGCTCAATTGCGTGGTCCAGCGCGGCATCAACGACGACCAGGTGCTGCCATTGTTGGCGCATTTCCGCGGCAGCGGCCATGTGCTGCGCTTCATCGAATACATGGACGTCGGTACCTGCAACGCCTGGCGCCGCGAGCGGGTGGTGCCGGCCGCCGAGTTGCGTGACCGCATCGCCGCACGTTGGCCGCTGCAGGCGCTGGCGCCGCACTACCCGGGCGAGGTCGCCGCGCGCTATGCGTTCGCCGATGGCGGCGGCGAGATCGGTTTCGTCACCTCGGTCAGTACGCCGTTCTGCGGCGATTGCCACCGCGCTCGCGTGTCCGCCGATGGCCATCTCTACACCTGCCTGTTCGCGGGCGAGGGCACCGATTTGCGGCCGGCGCTGGCGGGGGGCGAGGAGGCGCTGGTCGAGCGCGTGCGTGCGCTGTGGGAACGCCGCGACGATCGCTACAGCGAACTGCGCGGCGCGGCGACCGCCACGCGCGGCAAGCACGTCGAAATGTTCCTGATCGGCGGTTGAGCCATGGACGCCGCCGTGCAACGCGCGCTGGTCGCGCTGGAACTGGAATTGCTGGAACCGGCGGTGCGTGCCTCGGCGGCGCGCGTGGCGGAACTGCTCGACGACGCCTTCGTCGAGTTCGGTGCCTCCGGCCGCTGCTTCGACAAGCCGGCGGTGCTCCAGGCGTTACCGGCTGAGTCGGGCGCATTTCGCTACTGTGCATTCGACATCGATGTGCAGCTGCTGGAGCCGGAGTTGGCGCACCTGCGTTATCGCAGCGAGCGCAGCGGCGGTGGCGAGCCGCCGCGACAGGCGCTGCGCAGTTCGCTTTGGCGGTATCGCGACGGCCAATGGCGCATGCTGTTCCACCAAGGCACGCCGATCCCCGGCGGCGCTTGAAGATCGCGCCGTGGGAGCGGCAGCGCAATCCATGACCAAGAAGACCTCCGCCACGTCCGCGCGCGCCGCCGCGCCGGCGCTGACCCATCTGGACCCGCAGGGATTGCCGACCATGGTCGACGTCTCCGCCAAGGCTGCCACCGCGCGTGTGGCGGTGGCCGAGGCGCAGGTGCGCTTTCCCGCGGCCGTGGCCGCGCAGTTGCGCGCCGACGCGTTGCGCAGCGCCAAGGGCGGCATCGTCGACACCGCGGTGATCGCCGGCACGATGGCGGTCAAGCGCACCCACGAACTGATTCCGTTCTGCCATCCGTTGCCGATCGACGGCTGCCGCTTCGCCATCGACTGGCGCTCGCCGCAGGTGCTGGGCATCGAATGCACGGTGCGCACCGTGCACCGCACCGGCGTGGAGATGGAGGCGCTGACCGGCGCCAGCGTCGCCGCGCTGACCGTCTACGACATGTGCAAGGCGCTGACCCACGCGATGACCATCGGCCCGGTGCGGCTGGTCGGCAAGCGTGGCGGCAAGCGCGACGTCGGGAGCGTGGCATGAGCGTCCAGGTGAGCGTGCTGTACTTCGCCAGCCTGCGCGAGGCCGCGGGCCTGGAACGCGAACAGGTGCATACCGATGCGCCGAACCTGCGCGCGCTGTATGCCGAACTCGACGCGCGCCACGGCCTGCGCTGGCCGCTGGATCGCTTGCGGGTGGCGGTGGACAGCGCCTTCGTCGGCTGGGACGAGGCGGTGCGCGACGGCAGCGAAGTGGTGTTCATCCCGCCGGTCTCGGGAGGCTGAGCCATGTCCACCGAACCGCGTTTCCGGCTGGCCGACCACCCGCTCGACATCGCCACGCTGCGCGCCCCGCTGGCGCACGCCCAGGCAGGCGCCTATGCCAGCTTCGAAGGCTGGGTGCGCGACCACAACGACGGCCGCGCGGTCGACGGCCTGCACTACGAGGCCTACGCCGCACTGGCCGAGGCCGAAGGCCAACGCATCGTCGACGAGGCCCTGGCCCGCTTCGCCATCCTCGACCTGCGCTGCGTGCACCGCGTCGGCGAACTGACGATCGGCGACCTGGCGGTGTGGGTGGGCGTCGTCGCTGCGCACCGCGGCGCCGCGTTCGACGCCTGCCGCTACGTCATCGACGAGGTCAAGGCGCGCGTACCGATCTGGAAGCGCGAACGTTATCGCGACGGCGATGCGGGCTGGCTGCATCCGGAGGCGCAGGCGCCGCAACGCGAATAGCAGCGCGCGCGATCAGGCGTTGATCGTGTCTTCGTACAGAAGGGTGGTAACCCCGCCGGCTGACCGCGCCAGGCATAGTCTGCCGCCGCAAGGCTCTCTGTGCCGTCGCCACGGCCGGAACGACTGACAGGCCGGGATGGCTTTACTTGCTGCAGGTGCAGCCGCTGCCTGCGATCTAGGCTGATCGTTCGTCGTCGAGAAGGGTGGTAACCCCGCCGGCTGACCGCGCCAGGCATAGCCTGCCGCCGCAAGGATCTCTGTGCCGTCGCCACGGCCGGAACGAATGACACGCCGTGATGGCTGTTGCTTTCTGCAGGCGCAGCCGCTGCTTGCGATCTAGGTTGATCGTTCGTCGCCGAGGAGGGTGGTAACCCCGCCGGCTGACCGCGCCAGGCATAGCCTGTCGCCGTGCGGATTTCTATGCCGTCGCCACGGCCGGAACGAATGACACGCCGGGATGGCTGTTGCTTTCTTGTAGGCGCAGCCGCTGCCTGCGATCTAGGCTGATCGTTCGTCGTCGTAGGAGGGTGGTAACCCCGCCGGCTGACCTCGGCGCCCGCGTCGATCGATACCGTTGCTGCCTTCCGGCCCTGGCGGGGTTTTCGACCTAGCGTCGCGAGGGGCCGACGGGGCCACCATAGAGACGAAACCGCGCCAGTGGCGCGGTCTTTCCTCATTTGAACACCGCCACCAGGGTGGGGCATTCTGCGAGAGGACACGCATTCGAATCTGGCGGAGAGAGGGGGATTCACTCGGCATCTTCGATGCCTCGCCCTGCGGGCGGCTTCGCCGTGCAGGTGGCTACGCCACCTGTCGAACCCGGGGGTTCTCACCCCCTCCCAGGCGCCGGCGAAACTCACGCGACTGGGCCATCTCAACACTTTCAATCTGGCGGAGAGAGGGGGATTCGAACCCCCGAAGCGCGGTTTAGACGCTTACACACTTTCCAGGCGTGCTCCTTCAACCACTCGGACACCTCTCCGGGTCTTGCGCGGGCCATGCGGTCCGGGCAAGGGCGGGAATTCTAGCCGTCATGGCCGCCGTTCACAAGGCGAATCGCGGCTGCCGCGCTGACCGGCGTCACCTTTGCCCTGTTCATCGTCGCAGGCAGCCCTGCGCCAAAGGTCGGCGCGCGCGTGATTGCGGATGACCGGGCGACTGAACGATCGCGATGGCCCGGCGTGGCACAATGGCGGTTCAGATGAAGACGGTCGCCTGATGTCCTATCTCGTTCTCGCCCGCAAGTGGCGCCCCAAGCGTTTCGCCGAGCTGGTGGGGCAGGAGCATGTGGTCCGCGCGCTCACCAACGCGCTGGACAGCGGCCGGGTGCACCACGCCTTTCTGTTCACCGGCACCCGCGGCGTCGGCAAGACCACCATCGCGCGCATCTTCGCCAAGTCGCTGAACTGCGAGCAGGGCACCAGCGCCGACCCGTGCGGTCAGTGCGCGGCCTGCCTGGACATCGACGCCGGCCGCTACATCGACCTGCTGGAGATCGACGCCGCGTCCAACACCGGCGTGGACGACGTGCGCGAGGTGATCGAGAACGCGCAGTACATGCCCTCACGCGGCAAGTTCAAGGTCTACCTGATCGACGAAGTGCACATGCTCTCCAAGGCGGCGTTCAACGCGCTGCTGAAGACGCTGGAAGAGCCGCCGGAGCACGTGAAGTTCCTGCTCGCCACCACCGACCCGCAGAAGCTGCCGGTGACGGTGCTGTCGCGCTGCCTGCAGTTCAACCTCAAGCGTCTGGACGAGGAGCAGATCCAGGGGCAGATGACCAAGATCCTGGCCGCCGAGCAGATCGAGGTGGATGCCTCGGCGATCGTGCAGCTGGCCAAGGCCGCCGACGGCAGCCTGCGCGACGGCCTGTCGCTGCTCGACCAGGCCATCGCCTACGCCGGCGGTGCGCTGCGCGACGACGTCGTGCGGACGATGCTGGGCACGGTCGATCGCACCCAGGTCGGGGCGATGCTGGACGCCCTGGCCGATGCCGATGGGCAGCGGCTGCTGCAGGTGGTGGCCGGGCTGGCCGAGTTCTCGCCCGACTGGGGCGGGGTGCTGGAGGCGCTGGCCGAGGCCTTGCACCGCATCCAGGTGCGGCAACTGGTGCCGGGCGCAGCCATGCCCGCGCTGGACGGACTGGACCCGGCGCCGCTGGCCGAGCGCCTGCGTCCGGAGATCGTGCAGCTGTGGTACCAGATGGCGCTGAACGGGCGCCGCGACCTGTACCTGGCGCCGAGCCCGCGCGCCGGCTTCGAGATGGCGCTGCTGCGCATGCTGGCGTTCCGGCCGATGGGCGCCACGGCGCTGCCGGCCGGCACGACGACCGGCGCGGCCACCCCCACCCAGGGGCACGGCAATGCGACGGCGGCCGCTGCCAGTGCGCCTGCGGCGGCGATGGCGGCACCTGTCGCGGTGGCGGCCGCTGCCCCGGCGGCGCCTGCCGTTGCCGCGCCAGCGCAGGTTCCCGCTGCGCCCGTGGCGGCTGCGCCCAGTGCGGCGGCGGCCCCGCTCGATCCGCCATGGGATCCGCCGGCACCGCCGGCGGCACGCCCAGCGCCGTCCGCGCCCGTCGCGACGCCGGCGCCAGCGGTCGTTCAGGCCGCGGCCACGGCTGCGGCCGCCGAGCCGGAAATGGCGATGGTGCCGCCGCTGGCGCCGCCGCGCACCCACGCCGCCGTGTCCGATACGCCGCGCGCGCTGCACAGCGCCGAGGACTGGCTGGAACTGGTCGCCGATTGCGGTCTGAGCGGCCCCTCGCGGCAACTCGCCGCCAACGCCGCCTTCGTCAGCCATGCCGAGGGCGTGCTGCGGCTGTCGCTGTCGCCGGGCTTCGAGTATCTGCAGTCCGAGCGCTCGCTCGGCGAACTGGCCGCGGCGCTGGCCGATGCGCTTGGGCAGCGGCCGAAAATCGTCATCGAAAGCGGCATCGCGGTCGATGCCGAAACCCTGCATGAGCGCTCGCACCGGCAACGCGGCGAGCGCCAGAACGCGGCCGAGACCGCGTTCATGAACGACCCGGCGGTGCAGGCGCTGATCCAGCAGCAAGGCGCGCGGGTCGTCCCCGATTCCATCCGTCCCTACGATGAGTGAACCACGATGCGCGGCAATATCGCCCAACTGATGCAACAGGCGCAGAAGATGCAGGAAAACCTGCAGCGCGCCCAGGAAGAACTGGCCAAGCTGGAAGTCACCGGCAGCGCCGGCGGCGGCATGGTCAACGTGACCCTGACCGGCGCCAAGGAGTGCCGCAAGGTGCGGATCGATCCGAGCATCCTGGCCGACCAGGAAATGGCCGAGGACCTGATCGCCGCTGCCTTCAACGACGCCTCCAACAAGATCGATGCCGAATCCAAGGCGCGCATGGGCGCGGCCACCGCCGGCATGCCGATCCCGCCGGGCATGAAGCTGCCGTTCTGAGTTGCCGGGATTCGGGATTGGGGATTCGCGGTTTTTCGCGAGTGCGCTGCCTCTCCTGCTTCGGTGAATTCCTCCGCGTAGGAGCGGCTTCAGCCGCGAGGGGCATTATCGGTAACGCCCCTCGCGGCTGAAGCCGCTCCTACGAAAACATCGCGTGACAGCGATGTTTCTTTTACGAATCCCCAATCCCCACTCCCGAATCCCCAACCACAATGAGCTCGCCGCTGCTCGAACAACTGATCGATGCGTTCCGCGTGTTGCCTGGCGTCGGCCAGAAGACCGCGCAGCGCATGGCGTATCACGTGCTCGAGCGCGAGCGCGAGGGCGGGCAGCGTCTGGCCGAGCGGTTGCACGAGGCGATCGAACGCATCGGTCATTGCGCGCAATGCCGCGATTTCAGCGAAACCGAGGTCTGTGCGATCTGCGCCAGTCCGGCCCGCGATCGCCAGCAGCTGTGCGCGGTGGAGTCGCCGGCCGACCGCCTGGCGATCGAGCACGCCACCGGCTACCGCGGCCTGTACTTCATCCTGCAGGGCCGGCTGTCGCCGCTGGACGGCATCGGCCCGCGCGAACTGGGCCTGGACCGGCTGGCCGCGCGGTTGGCGCAGGGCGAGGTGGCCGAACTGATCATCGCCACCAACTCCACGGTCGAAGGCGAGGCCACCGCGCATTACCTGGCGCAACTGGCGCGTCAGCATGGCGTGCGGCCGAGCCGGTTGGCGCAGGGCCTGCCGCTCGGCGGCGAGCTGGAGTACGTGGATCGCGGCACCCTGTCGCATGCCTTCGGCAGCCGCAGCGAAGTGCCGCGCACCGGCACCGGCGAGTAACCGCCGCACGCGGCTGCGGTGCGACGCCGAATTGGGCTATAACGGCGGCCCCTTCTTTCGTTCCGGGCGCGCTCCATGGACACCATCTTCGGCAAGATCATCCGTCGCGAAATTCCGGCCAGCATCGTCTACGAGGACGACGCCGTGCTCGGCTTCAAGGACATCGCGCCGCAGGCGCCGGTGCATGTGCTCTTCATTCCCAAGCAGGTGGAGATTCCGACCCTGGACGACCTGGCGCCGGAGCAGGCGACCCTGGTCGGCCGGCTGGTGCTGGCCGCGGCCAGCTATGCGCGCGAGCAGGGCCTGGCCCAGGACGGCTACCGGGTGGTGATCAACTGCCGCGAGCACGCCGGGCAGACCGTGTTCCATCTGCACCTGCATCTGCTCGCCGGTGCGCCGCTCGGGCGCTTCGGCACGCCCTGAGCAGCGGCTGGCGCGAACGTGCAGGCATAAAAAAACGCCGCTGGATCAGCGGCGTTTTTCGTTGCGGCAGAAACGCAGGGCTTACCACCAGCCCCAGCGCGGACCCCACGGGCCCCACGGGCCGCCCCAGGGGCCGTACGGATAGGCGGGCACCACTTCGACCTGGCGCACCACCGGCCAAAGGTACACCACGTCCGCGTCCATCTTCGGCAGGCGGTAGTCGTACTCGCCGATGCGGGTGTTGTCGTAGCCGGACACGTGGCCGATGAAGGTCACCTCGCGGCCGGGCTCGAACACCGCCGGGTCGTAGAAGCCGGCGCGGCAGGCGATGAAGCGGCCATCGCTGGCGTCGGCGGCATCGCTGTCCGGGCGGCCGCTGGCATTGAGCGGACGCGACAGCATCTGGAAGCAGGTCTGGCCCTGGCCGGGCGTGGTCTTGATGATCTTGCCGCCCCAGCGCACCGGCGCGCCGGCCTGCTGGCCGGCGACCGAGTCGCGCGGGCTGACGGGCGCGAACTGGCCCTGCAGCGGCTTGGGGGCGGTGGCGCAGGCGCCGAGCGCCAGCGCAGCGATCACGGGGAACAGCAGGCGAATCTTCATCGGGATGCTCCAGTGGGCGGACGGTGCCTGCGCAGGTCGCGCAACAATGAAGCGCTGTCCGAATCAGCGCCAGCGTAGCGCGCATCGGCGAAACGCCGGCTGAGCGGAATCAGGCTCGCATCGCCGGTTTCCCGCTGTACGCGCGCCGCCCACGCCAGGGCCGGTTCGTGCGGGTCGCGGCCCAGCCCGCGCCGGGCGTAGCGCCGGCCCAGCGCCCGCCATGCCCGCAGCAGCGGATCGCGTTCGCGCTCGCCGCGCGCCAGCCACCAGGCCATCGCACCCAGCAGCACCGCGGCGAATCCGGCGAACAGCGCCACCAGTTGCCCGGGTTCCAGGCGGGCGATGCCGAACTGGCTGAGCAGGCGCTGCTGGCGGTTGGCGTCGAAGGACAGCACCAGGTCGTTCCAGCCGCGTCGTGCCCAGTCGGCGAGGTCGCGCCAGCGCCAGTCGGCGCCGCCGCCCTGCGCGCCGGCATCGCTGCCCAGACGGTCCTCCAGGGTGTCGTAGATGCGTTCCGGCGCCACCGCCGCGGTCGGGTCCACCCGCACCCAGCCGCGTTGCGGCAGCCACACCTCGGCCCAGGCGTGCGCGTCCATGCGCCGCACCACCCAGTAGTCGCCGAACGCATTGCGGGTGCCGCCGGCATAACCGGTGACCACACGTGCAGGAATGCCGGCGCCGCGCATCAGCACCACGAACGCCGAACTGAAGTGCTGGCAGAACCCGGCCTTCTGCTGGAACAGGAACTCGTCCACGCCGTCGCGGCCGGGCAGCGGCGTCTCCAGGGTGTAGGCGAAGTCGCGGCGGATCCATTGCAGGGCGCGGGCGACGATCGCCGCATCGTCGGCGCCGGCCTGCTGCCGCCACTGCCGGGCCAGCGCCAGGGTGCGCGGGTTGTAACCGGGCGGCAACGCCAGCGCGCGCTGCCGTTGCGCCGGCGCGAGATCGGCCTCCACCCGTTGCGGCAGCGCCGACCGCAGCCGCCAGCGGGTCAGCGCGCTGAGCGGGCGCTCGGTCTGCAGCACGGCGTCGGCCGTCAGCCGGGTGCCGGCCGGTGCCTGCCGCGGCAGGTCCAGGGCGACCAGTTGCCGGCGGTCGGTCGGTTCCACCTCGAGCTGGTAGTCCCAGCCGCCGGGTGCGAGCTGGATCGTGGGTGCCGGCGCGAAGGCGTTGTCGCGCGGCGCACGCCAGGTGCGACCGTCGAAATCCCACAGCACCGGGCCGCGCCAGTAGCGCTGCGCCGGCGCCGGCACCGGGCCGAAGAACTGCACGCGCAACGCCGGGGTGTCGTCGGCCAACAGGTCCAACCATTCCCCGGGGCTCATCGTGTCCGACAGGCCGGGACGGCCCAGCGCACGTTCCGGTACGCCCCACAACGGCGAGCCCAGGCGCGGGAACAGCCAGAACGCGGCCAGCGCCAGCGGCAGGCCCAGCGCCAGCAGGCGGCCGACGCCGCGCAGTTGCCCACGCAACGGGCGCCGCGCGCTGTGGCCTTCCTGGTCGGCCAGGCGCTGCATGCACAGCAGGGCCGCGATCACCGCGGCCAGCCCCAGCGCCATCGTCACCGGCCCCTGGTCGAGCAGGAAGGCGGCGAACGGCGCGAACAGGGCGAAGCCGAGCAGGCTGCGCGCATCGCGCAGGCTCTTCAGTTCCGAGGGCTTGATCGCCAGCATCGCCGCCAGCAGTGCGCAGCCGGTGTCGCGGCCGAAGCGCAGGCCGACCTGCCAGTACAGCGCCGCGAGCATGACGGCGACCAGGACCAAGCGCAGCAGCGCCGGCAGCGGCCGCCACGCCGAACTGGCGCCGATCAGCAGGGCGGACAGCGCGATCAGCCAGGCCAGGGTGCCGGGTAATTGCAGCAGCAGCGGCAGCAAGGCCAGCAGCGCCGCGCCCAGCGCCCAGGCGCGGCTGGCGGCGTGCAGTGCGGGCGAGTGTGGCTCAGTCATGCGGCAGCAGCGCCAGCGCGCGCAGGCACAGATGCCGGTGCTGCGGGCCGCGGCCCGGCCCCAGCGCCGGTTGCCCAGGCAGCAGCAGGCGGTAGCGGCGGCCGTCGCGTTCGGCTTCCTCGACCCAGCGCGCCAGCCGCGCGATGCGGCGTTCGTGCGGCAAGGCCGGCAGCGTGCGCCAGTCCAGTACCACGTCCACGCCGATCGGGCGTTCGTACTCGCGCACCAGCAGGGTGTCGCGGCGCGCCGAGTGTTTCCACGCGATCGCCCGCGGCGCATCGCCGGCGCGGTAGGGACGTAACTGATGCAGTTCCTCGCCGAGCGCGTGCAGGCGGGTCTGGGTTGGGGTGCCGGCGCCTGCAGGCAGCGGCGGGCCGTCGGCTTCCGGTTGCGGATAGACCAGCAGCGGGGCATCCGGCCAGAACCAGGCCCAGGCGCGCAGCAGGCCCAGCGGCTGGGTGGTGGAGACCTGGATGCGTTGCAGGTCCAGCCAGCCGCGACGCTCGGTGGGCACCTCCAGGTCGGCCTCGTTGCGATCGTCGCGGTGCAGGTCCAGGTAGGTGTGGGCGGCACCGTGGCGCACGCGCAGGCCGCGGCGGCGGCGGCCGTCGGCGGTGGCCAATGCCAGCCGCAGGCGCAGCGGTTGCCCGGCCGCGACCGGCTCGGCCGACAGCGCCTCCAGGCGCAGTCCGGACAACTGCAGATGGGCGACGATGGCGCTGGCCATCGCCGCCGCGCCGAGCAGCATCGCCAGCAGCAGCGCGGGGTTGTTGTTGTAGTTCAGCGCGCCGAGCAGCATCGCCGCCAGCAGCAGCGCCAGGAAGCCGCCGAACGGCGTCGGCAGGATGTAGATGCGGCGCCGGTCCAGATGCACCGGCAGCGCTTCCGGCGCGCGCGGCGCGGCCAACTGCGCCAGTCGCTGCCGCCAGTCGCGCCGCCCGCTCGGCATCGGCGTCAGTCCACCGCGACGCTGTGCAGGATCGCCTTGGCCAGGGCCTGGCCGGAGGCCGATTCCTGTTCGGCCACCAGGCGATGCTCGGCGACGGCCACGAACAGCGCCTGCACGTCCTCGGGCAGCACATGGCCGCGGCCGAGCAGCAGCGCATGCGCCTTGGCCGCGCGCAGCAGGGCGATGCCGGCGCGCGGCGACAGGCCCACGCGCACGCCCGGGTGCTGGCGGCTGCGCGCCAGCAGTGCCTGCACATAGGCAACCAGCGCCTCGCTGGCGTGGATCTGCTCCACGCCCTGGCGCAGCGTGGCCATGTCGGCCTCGCCGAGCAGTGGCTGCGCCTGTGCGATGAGGTCGCGGCGGTCGCTGCCGCTGAGCAGCGCGCGTTCGGCCTCGGCGTTGGGATAGCCCAGGGCCAGCCGCAGCAGGAAGCGGTCCAGTTGCGAGTCGGGCAGCGGGAAGGTGCCGGACAGGTCCACCGGGTTCTGGGTGGCGATCACGAAGAACGGCGAGGGCAGCGGATGGGTGGTGCCGTCGAGGGTGACCTGCTGTTCGGCCATCGCTTCCAGCAGCGCGCTCTGCGTGCGCGGCGGCGCGCGATTGATCTCGTCGGCGAGCAGCACGTGGGTGAACACCGGGCCGGGATGGAACTGGAACTGGCGCGACTGCGCGTCGTACACCGACACGCCGAGCACATCGGCCGGCAGCAGATCGGAGGTGAACTGCACGCGCTGGAAGCCCAGCCCCAGGCTCGCCGCCAGCGCATGCGCCAGCGTGGTCTTGCCCAGGCCGGGCAGGTCCTCGATCAACAGATGTCCGCCGGACAGCAGGGCGACAAAGGCCATGCGCACCTGTTGCGGCTTGCCCAGGACCAGCGCGTTGACCTGCTGCTGGGCGCGCGTGAGCGCCTCGCGCAACGTATCGGTTAGCATTTCCGGCAAGCGGAGCGGAGTAGGCATCGCATTCTCGCAACGGTTTCAGGGAGTTTACGGGCAATGCAAGGGGAACAACGTGCACGCAGCGTCTTCATCGTGCTGTGGACGCTCGTCACCGCCGCCAAACTGCTGGTCGCCGCGCGCCTGCCGTTGTTCGTGGACGAGGCATTCTATTGGCAGGAAGGCCAGCATCTGGCGCTGGCCTACTCGGACCTGCCCGGGCTGACCGCGTGGCTGGCGCGGTTGGGCGTGGCGCTCGGCGGCGACCACCTGCTGGCGTTGCGCGCGCCGTTCCTGCTGCTGGGTGCGGCCGTGCCGTGGCTGATCGCACGCATCGCCACGCGCTGGTTCGGCGCAGTGGCGGGCTGGCGCGCCGGCAGCCTGGTCTTGCTGATGCCGCTGTCCGGCACCCTGGGCATCCTGGCGCTGCCGGACGTGCCGATGGCGCTGGCGACGATCCTGTGCATCGACGCCACCGCGCGGCTGCTGCGCCAGACCGAGGCGCTGAGCGCGGTGGAGCTGGCGCTGGGCCTGGTCATCGGCGCGCTGAGCCATTACCGCTTCGTCGGCGTGATCGGCGTCGGCGCGATCGCGCTGCTGCTGATCCCGCAGGGCCGACGCATGCTGCGCGATCCGCAGGTATGGGTCGCGCTGGCGCTGGGCATGGTCGCCTGGCTGCCGCTGCTGGCCTGGAACGCGGACAACGGCGAGGCCGGTCTCAAGTTCCAGTTGGTCGACCGCCATCCCTGGAGCTTTCAGCCCGCCGGCATCGCCTTCCTGCTGATCCAGTTGCTGCTGGTCACGCCGTTGCTGGCGGTGGCGATGACCAAGGTGGCGCTGATGGCCACGCGCGGCGGCAGCAGCGGCACGCGCGTGCAGTGGCGGTATTTCGGCCTGCTCGGCGGGGTGTCCACGCTGGGCATCTTCCTGCTCGGGTTCTTCACCGACGCCGAGCGGGTCAGCTTCCACTGGCCGCTGCCGGGTTATCTGGCGTTGCTGATCGCCACGCCGGTGATCCTCAACGGTTGGAGCAAGCCGCTGCGCCGCGCCACCTGGTTGCTGGCCGGGCTGGGCCTGGTCGGTGCGTTCGGCTACTACCTGGCGGTGTCGGTGCCGGCGGTGCGCGAGCACACCGCCGGCGACAAGTACTACCCGCGCAACTTCGCCGGCTGGCGGCCGCTGGCCGACGCGGTGCGTCGCGAACTGGCGAGCATGCCGCCCGGCACCCAGGTGCTGGCGGACAACTTCAAGGTCGGCGCCGAACTCGGCTTCGAACTGCGCGATCCCAACATCCAGGTGCTGCCGCATCCGTTGAACGACAAGCACGGGCGCAGCGCACAACTGCAGCAGTGGGGTCTGCTCAGCGACGGCCACCGCGACGGTCCACGGCTGCTGGTGCTATCGCCCAGCGACATGAAGTACCGGCTGCTGCTGCAGCGCTACCACGCGGTCTGCGACCTGGTCGGTCCGCTGCCGCCGCCGCGGGTGGTCTCCAGCGACCACGGCAGCCAGCGTTTCCTGCTGTTCGCGCTGCCGGCGCAGCGCGCGGCCGGCCCCTGCGCGACGCCGGCGATGGCCTGGTTCAACACCCCGGACGTGGACGCCAGCGTCGGGCGCCGCTTCGACGTGTCCGGCTGGGCGTTCAAGGACGGGGTGGGGATCGACCGGGTCGAGGTGCTGCTCGACGGCAAGGTCGCGGCGCAGGCGCACTACGGCGACGTCTACGACGTCACCAGGTTCTGGAAGATCTCCACGGATCCCAATCATCCGAACATCGGCTTCCGTGCCACCGTCGATGCCAGTGGCCTGGCACCGGGCACGCACTGGCTGGGCCTGCGCCTGCACGGCCGCGACGGCAGCGTCGAGGATTGGTGGGAACAACCGATCGTGCTGCGCCCGCACTGAGCTAGGATGGCGCGCCTTTCCACGCTGCCGCGCAGGACCGCACGCCGCCCATGTCCAGTTTCCCCTCCGATCGCCCCGCGGCCGCGCCGCGGATCGCGGTGCTGGTGCCGTGCCACAACGAAGCGGCCACCATCGGCCGGGTCGTGGCCGATTTCGCCACGCATCTGCCGGGCGCGCAGGTCCATGTGTTCGACAACAATTCCAGCGACGCCACCATCGCCCGGGCGCGTGCGGCCGGCGCGGTGGTGCGCGAGGTCGCGCTGCAGGGCAAGGGCAACGTGGTGCGGCGCCTGTTCGCCGACATCGAGGCCGACGTCTACGTGCTGGTCGACGGCGATGCGACCTACGATGCGGCGATGGCGCCGGCGCTGGTCGAGCGGCTGCTGCGCGACGGACTGGACATGGTGGTCGGCGCGCGCCGCAGCGACGAAGCGGCGGCGTACCGCGCCGGCCATCGCACCGGCAACGTGCTGCTGACCCGCTGCGTGGGCTTCCTGTTCGGGCGCAGCTTCGACGACATGCTGTCCGGCTACCGGGTGTTCTCGCGGCGCTACGTGAAGTCGTTTCCCGCGCATGCCGCCGGCTTCGAGACCGAGACCGAACTGGCGGTGCACGCGCTGCAACTGCGCATGCCGGTGGCGGAGGTGGACACGGCCTACGGCGCGCGTCCGGAAGGATCGCAGAGCAAGCTGCGCACCTGGCACGACGGCACCCGCATCCTGCTGACCATCCTGCGCCTGTTCAAGGCCGAGCGGCCCTTGCTGTTCTTCTCGCTGGGTTTCGGCGCCTGCGTGCTGCTGGCGCTGGCGCTGGCAGTGCCGCTGTTGCTGACCTATGCGCAGACCGGCCTGGTGCCGCGGTTTCCCACCGCGATCCTGTGTTCGGCGTTGGTGTTGCTGGGTGTGCTGCTGCTGGCCTGCGGGCTGATCCTGGACACGGTCACGCGCGGCCGCATCGAGGCCAAGCGCCTGGCTTACCTGGCGATCCCGGCCTGGCCGGCGGCGGACGCGCAGGGTGCGCATCATGGTGACGGCGCATGAGCACCACTGCTGCTGCGGCGCTGCCGCGCCCGACGCGCCGCCAGCGCCTGCTGGCCGCGCTGGATCGCCGCTTCGCCTTCCACAGCCGCGGCAACGTGATCGCGGCGGGTGTGGCGGTCGCGCTCTTGGGTGGGCTGCTGTCGCTGTGGCTGGGTCAGGACGCCAACTGGGACCTGCGCAACTACCACCTGTACAACGGCTACGCCGTCCTGCACGGCCGCCTCGGCATCGACCTGGCGCCGGCGCAGATGCAGAGCTACTTCAATCCGCTGCTGGACGTGTTGCATTACGCGCTGTTCGTTGGCCTGCCTGCGCCGCTGGCCGGGTTCGCGATGGGCGTGCTGCACGCACTGGCGTTCCTGCTGCTGGCCGGCATCGTCTGGCAGGTGCTGGACCCGCGGCTGGACCGCGCGCGGCTGGTGCCGTGGCTGGCGCTGGCCGGGCTGTGCAGCGCCGCGTTCCTGTCCGAGTTCGCCGGCACCATGGGCGACAACACCAGCGCGCTGCCGGTGCTGGGCGCGCTGCTCGCCGCACTGTACGCGCAACGCCGCCAGCAGGCCGCGGGGCAGGGCGTGGCGCTGGGCTGGTGGGCGCTGGCCGGCGCCCTGCTCGGGCTGGCGATGGCCTGCAAGCTGACCAACGCCCTGTTCGCGCTGGCCCTGGGCGTGGCCGCGCTGGTCGCCGGCGGTCGCCCGCGGCAACGGATCGGCGGCGCCGCAGTGCTGACTACGGTGACGGTGCTCAGCTTCGCGCTGCTGGCCGGGCCGTGGCTGCTGCGGGTGTGGCAGACCTTCGGCAATCCGCTGTTCCCGCAGTTCAACAGCCACTTCATGGCGCCGCTGGCGCAGCCGGTGGCGGTCAGCGACACGCGCTGGTTGCCGAAGACGCTGTGGGAGTGGCTGACCTGGCCGCTGCAGTTCTCGCTGGCGCCGAACCGGGTCAGCGAGGTGCGCCTGCGGCAACTGGTGTGGCCGCTGCTGTATCTGCTGGGCCTGGTCGCGCTGCTGCGCTGGATGCTGCGGGGTTTGCGCGGCTCCGCGCCGGCGGAGGTGGTCGCGCCGGCGTGGCGCGCGGTGCTGGTGTTCGTGGTGGTCGCCTTCCTCGCCTGGCAGGCGGCCTTCAGCATCCAGCGCTACCTGGTGGTGCCGGAGTTGCTGGCGCCGTTGCTGCTGTGGGTGGGGCTGCGGCGGCTGCTGCCGGCGCGCATCGCTGCCCCGGCGGCGCGCTGGACCCTGATCGCCTGTGCGGCCTTTGCGCTGTACGGCTGGGGCGAATGGGGGCACGAGCGCTGGGCGCGCGAGGCGTTCCGGGTGCAGGCGCCGCCGATGCTGCAACCCGAGCGCAGCCTGGTGCTGCTGGTCGGCGATGCACCGGAGTCCTGGCGCATTCCGTTCCTGCCCGGGCAGGCGGCGTACGCGTCGGTCGCCTCCAATTTCCCGGAAACGCCGGCCTACGCCACGCGGGTGCGCGAGATGCTGGCGGCGCGCGGGCAGGGCTATGCGCTGTTGCCGGCGGAAGTGGATCGCAATGTCGAGCGCCTGCAGCGGCTCAATGCGGTGGCCGCGCGCCTGGGCCTGGATCGCGGCCCAGACTGCGCGTTGATGCGGCGCCTGGCGCGGCGCCCGGTGCGCGCCGGTGTGGAGGTGGATGCCGGTCGTTGTCGCTGGGTGCTGCTGCCGGAACGGGCCGTGGATGTCGCCGCCGCGGATCGCCAGACCCAGGCGCTGGCGGCGCAGCAACTGGCGCGCTACGGCCTGGCGCTGCAGCCGGGGTCCTGTCAGATCTACCAATCCTGGGTCGGGCAGGCGCGCTTCCCGTACCAGTGGTGCCGGCTGCAGTGAGCTAGGGCAGCACGAAGCCGGCCTCGCGCAGCAACTCGGACAGCGCGATCAACGGCAGGCCGATCAGCGCGGTCGGATCCTGGGTCTGGATCGCGCGGAACAGGCTGATGCCCAGGCCCTCGCACTTGAAGCTGCCGGCGCAGTCCAGCGGCTGTTCGGCGGCGACGTAGCGGGCGATGGCCTCGGCCTGCAGGTCGCGGAACCGGACCTCGGTGAGGTCGCAGGCGTGCAGGGTGCGTGTGCCGCGCTGCAGGCAGACCGCGGTGTGGAAGCGCACGCTGCGCCCGGACATGGCCGCCAGCTGCGCGTGCGCCGCGGCCACCTCGCCTGGCTTGCCCAGCGGTTGGCCGTCCAGTTCGGCGACCTGGTCCGAGCCGATCACCCAGGCCTCCCCGGCAGTGGCCGCGACCGCCGCCGCCTTGGCCGCCGCCAGCCGCTGCGCCAGCGCCAGCGGCGCTTCGCCGGGCAGCGGGGTCTCGTCGACCTGCGGGCGGGCGCACTCGAAGGGCAGGCGCAGCCGCTGCAGCAGTTCGCGGCGGTAGGCGGAAGTGGAAGCCAGGATCAGCGGCGGCATCGGCGGTGGGCAGGGCGGCGGCGGGCCGGGGTCGGCAGTCTGCGGCGGCCGGCGCTGGCCGGCAAGGCAACCCGGGACCGGGCGGGGGCGGTTTGACAGCGGCGCCGGCAGTCCTTAACATTCTGCGGCTTATGTCCGCGAACGTGCCCGAACTGTTGGATGCCTGGCGGATGGTCGCAGCGCGCAGGGTCTTCGAAGACCGTCTGCCGCTCTCGGCGATGACCCGTCTGCAAGGCAGCCTGGCCGACACCGAAGGCGAATGCCGCTACACGCTGGAATTCGGCCGCGACGCTGTACTGCAAGTGTCCTATGTCGAACTGAAGATCGAAACCGAGCTGCCGCTGATCTGTCAGCGCAGCCTGCAGCGCTTCCTGCTGCCGGTGTCGAGCGTGCAGCGGCTGGGGCTGATCCGCAGCGAGGAAGAAGAAGCCGCGCTGCCGCCGGATCACGAGGCCTTGCTGGTGCCGGAAGACGGCATGCTGCGGCCGGCCGATCTGGTCGAGGACGAGCTGGTGCTGGCGGTGCCGTTGGTGCCGGTGGCGCCCGGAAGCGAGGCGGTCGATCGCGACTGGCCGGCGACCGAGGAAGAAACGAGCAAGGTCAACCCGTTCGCGGCGTTGGCGGCGCTGAAGAAACAGTAGCGGTCGGTCCGCCTGCCGCTGCCTGAGGTTGTTGCCGGACGCGCGCGTCCTGCGCGACGTAATGACGACAGATGTAAACGAACCGAGTTTGGAGCAATCCCATGGCTGTGCAGAAATCCCGTGTCACCCCGTCCCGCCGCGGCCAGCGCCGTTCGCACGACGCCCTCAGCGCCAAGCAGCTGTCGACCGATCCGACCAGCGGCGAGATCCACCTGCGCCACCACGTCACCGCCGACGGTTACTACCGTGGCAAGAAGGTGATCGCCACCAAGACCGCGCAGGTCGAAGAAGATTGATCCGTGCCCGTCCACCGCGCTGCGGTGGATGGAGTCACCCATCTTCACAGGCCGCGCCGCACCGGGGCGGCCTGCGTAACAGGCAACAGGAACCAGCATGAGCAAGCGGATCTATTCCAGGATCGCGGGCACCGGCAGCTATTTGCCTGAAAAAGTGTTGACCAACGACGATCTGTCGCACATGGTCGACACCAGCGACGAATGGATCCGCAGCCGTACCGGCATCCGCGAGCGGCACATCGCCGCCCCCGGCCAGACCGCCGGCGATCTGGGCTATGAGGCCGCGCTGAAGGCGATCGAAGCCGCTGGCATCGATGCCGCCGAACTCGACATGATCGTGGTCGGCACCACCACGCCGGACCTGATCTTCCCGTCCACCGCCTGCCTGATCCAGGCCCGCCTCGGCGTGGTCGGTTGCCCGGCGCTGGACGTCAACGCCGCCTGTTCCGGCTTCGTCTACGCGCTCAGCGTGGCCGACAAGTTCATCCGCAGCGGCGACGCCAAGACCGTGCTGGTCATCGGCACCGAAACCCTCAGCCGCATCGTCGATTGGACCGAGCGCACCACCTGCGTGCTGTTCGGCGACGGTGCCGGCGCGGTGGTCCTGCGCGCCGACGAAGACACGGGCATCCTCAGCACCCATCTGCATGCCGACGGCAGCAAGAAGGAGCTGCTGTGGAATCCGGTCGGCATCGCTACCGGGCTGGGCGACGGCACCGGCGACCCGGCCGCCGGCGGCATCCAGATGAAGGGCAGCGAGGTGTTCAAGTACGCGGTCAAGGCGCTGGACGCCGTGGTCGACGAGACCCTCGAGGCCAACGGCCTGGACAAGCACGACCTGGACTGGCTGATCCCGCACCAGGCCAACCTGCGCATCATCGAAGCCACCGCCAAGCGCCTGGAACTGCCGATGGAGCAGGTGGTGGTGACGGTGGACATCCACGGCAACACCTCCTCCGCCTCGGTGCCGATGGCGCTGGACGTGGCGGTGCGTTCGGGCCGCGTGCAGCGTGGCCAGTTGCTGCTGCTGGAAGCCTTCGGCGGCGGCTTCACCTGGGGCTCGGCGCTGCTGCGCTACTGAGCCTGTTTCCGCGCCCGGCGCCGTTGGCGGCGTCGTGGCGCGCGATCGCGATCCGATGCCGGGCGCCGTGCGTCGTCGCCACGACGCGCGGCAATGCGCTCGCCGAACCCAATTCTCATGACGCCAGCGCGTCCGGCGCGTGCATCGCGGTGCGTGGTCGCGCGCGGCCTGTGCCGCGATGCGTCCGTGTCTGTCTTCCTTTCGCGACATCACGCCGTACGCGAAAAGCGCGATTCGCCCAGCGTGTTCGCCTGTAGCTGTGCGCTTTTGGCGTTGTCGCCTGGGCGTCCAGCCGCGCCCATCGGCCATGCCCCTCGTTACGCCTCTCCGCGGTGACGCGCTGCCAGCACCTTGCCCAACAGGCGCAATCGCAACGCCTTGCGCCCGCGTGCGCCCCGCGCTTCACGTGTGCTGTCGGCCTGACGCCGGGCGTCGCCGAGCGAGGCACGATCGGCGGCACGCGATGGGCCGGCCGTCATTTCACATACGCCCGGGTACAGACGCCCGGCCGGTTTCGCCCGTATCATCGCCGCTCGATTTTCGCAGGGCCAACCGCGTGACCGATTCCACACTCGCCTTCGTCTTCCCCGGCCAGGGTTCGCAATCGCTGGGCATGCTGGCCGAACTGGCCGAATTGCATCCGCAGCTGCGCGACAGCTTCGCCGAAGCCTCCGACGGCGCCGGCGTGGACCTGTGGGCGCTGAGCCAGGGCGGCCCGGAAGAGATGCTCAACCGCACCGAGTACACCCAGCCGGCGCTGCTGGCCGCCAGCGTGGCGCTGTGGCGGCTGTGGCTGGCCGAGGGTGGGGCGCGTCCGGCGCAGCTGGCCGGGCACAGCCTGGGCGAATACAGCGCGCTGGTCGCCGCCGGCGCCCTGTCGCTGCACGACGGCGCGCACCTGGTGCGGCTGCGCGGGCAACTGATGCAGGACGCTGCGCCGGCCGGCGTGGGCGCCATGGCCGCCGTGCTCGGCGCCGAGGACGCGCTGGTCGAAGAGGTCTGCGCGCAGGCCGCGGGCAGCCAGGTGGTGGTGCCGGCCAACTACAACTCGCCGGGGCAGGTGGTGATCGGCGGCGATGCCGCGGCGGTCGACCGCGCGCTGGCGCTGCTGGCCGAGCGCGGCGTGCGCAAGGCGGTGAAGCTGGCGGTCAGCGTGCCGTCGCACACCCCGCTGATGCGCGAGGCGGCCAGCCGCCTGGCCGAGGCGATGCGCGGACTGGACTGGCAGGCGCCGCAGCTGCCGGTGGTGCAGAACGCCGATGCGCAGGTGCACGAGGGCGTCGAGGCGATCCGCCAGGCGTTGGTCGAGCAGTTGTATCTGCCGGTGCGCTGGACCGGCTGCGTGCAGGCGCTGGCCGCCGGCGGCGCCACCCGCCTGGCCGAGTGCGGCCCGGGCAAGGTGCTGACCGGGCTGGTCAAGCGCATCGACAAGTCGCTCGACGGCCGCGCCCTGGGCACGCCCGCCGAGTTCGCCGGCGCGCGCGAGGCCTGGGCCTCCTGATCGCCGGTCGCCGCGCGGTGCGCCGTTCGCCCGCGCTGGTTTCCCTCCTTTCCCCCGGCGCCATGCGCCGTCCGTCTCCAAGGAAACGCAGATGAGCAAGCCATTGCAGGGCGAGATCGCGCTGGTCACCGGCGCCAGCCGCGGCATCGGTGCCGCCATCGCCGACGAACTGGCCGCGCAGGGCGCCACCGTCATCGGCACCGCCACCTCCGACGCCGGCGCGCAGGCGATCGGCGCGCGCCTGGCCGCCCACGGCGGCCACGGCCGCGCGCTGGACGTCACCGATGCCGCCGCGGTCGACGCGCTGATCGAGGCGATCGCCAAGGAATTCGGCCCGGTCTCGATCCTGGTCAACAACGCCGGCATCACCCGCGACAACCTGCTGATGCGGATGAAGGACGACGACTGGCAGGCGATCATCGACACCAACCTGACCAGCGTGTTCCGCACCTCCAAGGCGGTGCTGCGCGGCATGATGAAGGCGCGCAAGGGCCGCATCGTCAACATCGCCTCGGTGGTCGGCGTGACCGGCAATCCGGGCCAGGCCAACTACGCCGCGGCCAAGGCCGGCATCATCGCCTTCTCCAAGTCGATGGCCAAGGAAATCGGCTCGCGCGGCATCACCGTCAACGTGGTCGCGCCGGGCTTCATCGACACCGACATGACCAAGGCGCTGCCGGAAGCGCAGCGCACCGCGCTGCTGGAGCAGATCGCGCTCGGCCAGCTCGGCCAGCCATCCGACATCGCCAATGCGGTGGCGTTCCTGGCCGGTCCCGGCGCCGGCTACATCACCGGCGAAACCCTGCACGTGAACGGCGGGATGTACATGCCGTGAGCCTGCGGCGCAGTGGACGCGCCTAAGTGGCTGATCGGCCGGCATTTGTGCAGTGCTGCAAGGGCCAGTCGGTTTCCACTACACTACCCAACGCGGCCATCGCAGCCCGATGGCGTTTTGTGAGTCCCTCACAGGAGCACCGCACATCCGTGTGCGGGGATCCTAAAACTCGAACCACCACTACTCCATCTGGAGCGATATCCCAATGAGCACCATCGAAGAACGCGTCAAGAAAATCGTCGTCGAACAGCTCGGCGTCAAGGAAGAAGAAGTCACCAACAACGCATCGTTCGTCGATGACCTGGGTGCCGACTCGCTGGACACCGTCGAGCTGGTGATGGCCCTGGAAGAAGAGTTCGAGTGCGAGATCCCGGACGAAGAAGCCGAGAAGATCACCTCGGTGCAGCAGGCCATCGACTACGTCAAGGCGCACGTCAAGAGCTGAGGCTGCGTTCGCGATCGCCATCGGCGCCTGCGTGGGCCCGATGCGCGTGACAATCCCATGGGGCCGCGCATGCGGCCCTGTGTTTTTACAGCGTCAAGGCCGCGCGTATCGCGGTGAGGAGATTTCGCAATGAGCCGTCGTGTCGTCGTAACCGGCATGGGCCTGGTGTCGCCGTTGGGCAATGACCTGGCCAGCAGTTGGGAAGGGATCGTCAACGGACGCTCCGGCATCGGCCCGATCACCCAGATCGATGCGTCTCAGTTCACCACCAAGATCGCCGGCGAGATCAAGGATTTCGATCCGACCAAGTTCATCTCGTCCAAGGACGCGCGCAAGATGGATTCGTTCATCCATTACGGCGTCGGCGCCTCGTTCATGGCGCTGGACGATTCCGGCCTGGAAATCACCGAGGCCAATGCCGAGCGCATCGGCGCGATCCTCGGCTCGGGCATCGGCGGGCTGCTCGGCATCGAGGAGCAGACCATCAAATTCCACGAGGGCGGCGCGCGCAAGATCTCTCCGTTCTACGTGCCCAGCACCATCATCAACATGCTGCCGGGCCAGGTGAGCCTGATCAAAGGGCTGAAGGGGCCGACCTTCTCCGCGGTCTCGGCCTGCGCCACCTCCAACCATTCCATCGGCACCGCGATGCGCATGATCCAGCACGGCGACGCCGACGTGATGCTGGCCGGCGGCGCCGAGCGCGGCTCCTCGCCGACCTCGGTGGGCGGCTTCTGCTCGATGAAGGCGATGTCCACCCGCAACGACGATCCCGCCGCCGCCTCGCGCCCGTGGGACAAGGAGCGCGACGGCTTCGTGCTCGGCGACGGCGCCGGCGTGCTGGTGCTGGAAGAGTACGAACACGCCAAGGCGCGCGGCGCGCGCATCTACGCCGAGCTGGTCGGTTTCGGTGCCAGCTCCGACGCCTTCCACATGACCGCCCCGAGCGAGGACGGCGAAGGCGCCGCGCGCAGCATGGTGGCGGCGATGAAGGACGCCAAGCTCAATCCGGAACAGATCGGTTACCTCAACGCGCACGGCACCTCCACGCCGCTGGGCGACCTGGCCGAGACCCTGGCGATGAAGCGCGCGCTGGGCGATCACGCCTACAAGACCATGGTCAGCTCCACCAAGTCGATGACCGGCCACCTGCTCGGCGCCGCGGGCGGTGCCGAGGCGATCTTCTCGGTGATGGCGATCCACGCCGGCATCATCCCGCCGACCATCAACCTGCACGAGCCCAGCGAAGGCTGCGACCTGGACTACGTGCCGAACGTGGCGCGCGAGAAGAAGATCGACGTGGCGATGTCCAATGGGTTCGGCTTCGGTGGGACCAACGGGACGTTGGTGTTCAAGCGGGTCTGAGGGCCGGGATTCGGGAATAGGGAATCGGGAATCGTCACAGCCGGCGCCTCACTCCCGTCGCGCGCGTCCATCTATCGAGCGGCGCGCGTGAGGTCCGCGCGCGTTGCTGCGGTCTCGCTTGGAGCTTGTCTGGCGACGCCTCCGTTTTCCTGACGTTTCTTTCATTCTTCCAGCGGATCTTCGATGCTGCGTACCGTTCCCTTGCCGGCCGAGGTCGATCTGCTGGCGCTGCATCGCCTGGCGCCGCAGCGGTATCCGGTGTTGCTGGAATCGGCGGCGTCGGGCACGGCGCAGGGGCGCTGGGATCTGTTGCTGGTCGCCGACGGGCAGGGCCTGCGGCTGGATCGCGATGGGGGCACCCGCGCGCTGGATGGCACGGCGGTCGCCGGCGATTTCCTCGATGCGCTGGACACGCATTGGCAGGCCGAACGCTGCGAGCGCGACGAGCCGCGCTGGCCGTTCCGTGGCGGCTGGGCGCTGCTGCTGGACTACGAACTGGCCGCGCAGGTGGAGCCGGTGCTGCAGTTGCCGCCCTCCGCCGCGGCCACGCCTGCGGCGCTGGCCTTGCGTTGTCCCGCCGCGCTGCTGCGCGATCACGTCACCGGCGACTGCGTGGCGCTGGCCGAGCCCGCGCATGCAGCGCTGCTGGACGCCGTGCTCGCCGATCTGCAGGCGCTGACCGCGGCCGCACCGGCGTCGGCCTGGCAGGCGCCGCTGGCGATCGAGGAAGACCCGCCACAGCGCTTCGTCGACGGCGTGCGCCGCATCCTCGACTACCTGCGTGCCGGCGACGTGTTCCAGGTCAACCTGTCGCGGCGCTGGTCGGCGCGCTTCGCCGCGCCGCTGGCGCCGGCGGCGCTGTACGCGCAACTGCGCCGCGCCAACCCGGCACCGTTCGCCGGCCTGTTCGTCGGCCACGGCCGCGCCGTGGTCAGTTCCTCGCCGGAACGGCTGGTGTCGGTGCGCGGCGACGTGGTCGAGACCCGGCCGATCGCCGGCACCCGCGCACGCGCGCCGGGCGACGACGAGGCCGCGCGCATCCGCGAACTGGTCGGGCACCCCAAGGAGCGCGCCGAGCACGTGATGCTGATCGACCTGGAGCGCAACGACCTGGGGCGGATCTGCGCGCCGGGCAGTGTCGAGGTCGACGAACTGATGACCGTGGAGAGCTACGCCCACGTGCACCACATCGTCAGCAATGTGCGTGGCCGGCTGCGTGCGGGCACCACGCCGGGCGAGACGATCCGCGCCACCTTCCCGGGCGGCACCATCACCGGCTGCCCCAAGGTGCGCTGCATGCAGATCATCGCCGAGCTGGAGCAGACCCCGCGCGGCGCCTACACCGGCGCGTTCGGCTGGCTCAACCGCGACGGCGACATGGACCTGAACATCCTCATCCGCACCGCCGAGGTGGATGGCGCGCAGGTGCAGTTCCGCACCGGCGCCGGCATCGTGTTCGACTCCGACCCGGAGCGCGAGCTCGACGAGACCCGGGCCAAGGCGCGCGGCCTGCTGCGCGCGCTGGAGCCGTGAGCGGGGCCGCGCGATACCGGGCCATGCCGGCCGCGCGGTATCCTGCACGTCATTGAATTCGCTCCGAGGTGGTCGTGGCTTGGGCTAAACGCGGGTGTCTGACCCTGCTGGGGACATTGCTGGTGCTGGCGCTGCTGGTGGCCGCGGCCGGCGCCTGGTGGTGGCACGGCTATCGCGCCTTCGCCGAGCAACCGCTGCAGGCGAGCCAGCCCAGCGTGGAAGTGGCGCGCGGCGCCTCGCTCAATGGCGTGCTGCGCAAGCTGCGCGCCGCCGGCGTGAACCAGGGCAGCGACCTGCAATGGCAGGTGCTGGCGCGCGAACTGGGCGTGGCCGGCAAGCTCAAGTTCGGCGAGTACGCACTGCAGCCGGCGCTGAGCCCGCGCGAGCTGCTGCTGCGCATGCGCAAGGGCCAGGTGATCCAGTACCGCTTCACCATCGTCGAAGGCTGGAACGTGCGCCAACTGCGCAGCGCCTTGAACGCGGCCACGCCGCTGGTGCACACCACCACCGACCTCAGCGACAGCGAACTGATGGCCAAGCTCGGCCAGCCTGGCCAGCACCCGGAAGGCCGCTTCCTGCCCGAGACCTACCTCTACCAGCGCGGCGATACCGACCTGCAACTGCTGCGTCGCGCGCATGCGGCGATGGACAAGGCGCTGGCCGAGGCCTGGGACGCGCGCGCCAAGGACCTGTCACTGCAGTCGCCGGAGCAGGCGCTGATCCTGGCCTCGATCGTGGAGAAGGAAACCGGCCTGGCCGCCGAGCGTCCGCAGATCGCCGGCGTGTTCGTGCGCCGCCTGCAACTGGGCATGAAACTGCAGACCGACCCGAGCGTGATCTACGGCATCGGCAGCGCCTACGACGGCAACATCCGCAAGCGCGACCTGGAGACCGATACGCCGTACAACACCTACACCCGCACCGGCCTGACCCCGACCCCGATCGCCATGCCCGGCCGCGACGCGCTGCGTGCCGCCACCAACCCGGCGCCGGGCGACAGCCTGTACTTCGTGGCCATCGGCGACGGCAGCGGCGCGCATGCGTTCTCCGCCAACTACGCCGAGCACAACGCGGCGGTGGCGCGCTACCTGCAACGCCTGCGCCAGGCGCGCAGCGACGCGGCGGTGTCGCCATGAGCGAGGCCGTGCTGCGTCACCATCGCTTCGTCAGCCTGGAAGGCGGCGAGGGCGCCGGCAAGACCACCGCGATCAACGCGATCCGCGATGCGTTGCAGGCGCAGGGCCACGAAGTGGTGCTGACCCGCGAACCGGGCGGCACGCCGCTGGCCGAGCGCATCCGCGCGCTGCTGCTGGACAAGACCCCCGGCGAGGTCGCCGAGCCGCTGGCCGCCGAGACCGAACTGCTGCTGGTGTTCGCCGCGCGCGCGCAGCACGTGCGCGAGGTGATCCGCCCTGCGCTTCAGCGCGGCGCCTACGTGGTCAGCGACCGCTTCACCGATTCCAGCTACGCCTACCAGGGCGAAGGCCGCGGCCTGGATCGCGCCTGGATCGCCGACCTGGAACGGCGCGCGGTCGGCCTGCAGCCGGGCCTGACCCTGCTGCTGGACCTGGACGTGCAGATCGGCCGTGCCCGCACCAGCGGCCGCGATCTGTGGCCGGACCGGATCGAGAGCGAGCAGGACGATTTCTTCCAGCGCGTGCGTGCCGGCTTCCGTCAGCGCGCCGCGCAGGACCCGCAGCGCTTCCGCGTCATCGACGCCAGCCAGCCGCCGCAGGCGGTCGCCCAGGCGGTCGCCGCCGCGCTGGCCGCGTGGGCGCAGCAGCAACAGGAGCCGACGCCATGAGCGACGTGCCGTTCGCGCCCTGGCAGCAGCGCGCCTACGACCAGACCGTGGCCGCGCTCGACGCCGGCCGCCTCGGCCACGGCCTGCTGATCTGCGGGCCGGAAGGCCTGGGCAAGCGTGCGGTGGCGCTGAAGCTGGCCGCGCACGTGCTGGGCCAGGGCGAACCGGCCGCGAACGTGCGCAGCGCGCAACTGATCGCCGCCGGCACCCATCCGGACCTGCACCTGATCTCGTTCATCCCCAACCGCACCGGCGACAAGCTGCGCACCGAGATCGTCATCGAGCAGGTGCGCGAGATCTCGCAGAAGCTGGCGCTGACCCCGCAGTACGGCGTGGCCCAGGTGGTGGTGGTGGACCCGGCCGACGCGATCAACCGCGCCGCCTGCAATGCGTTGTTGAAGACGCTGGAAGAGCCGCAGCCCGGCCGCTATCTGTGGCTGATCAGCGCGCAGTCGGCGCGCCTGCCGGCGACCATCCGCAGCCGCTGCCAGCGCCTGGAGTTCAAGCTGCCGCCGGCCGACGAAGCGATCGCGTGGCTGCTGGCCCAGGACTTTCCCGAGAAGACCGCGCGCGAAGCGCTGGACGCCGCGCGCGGCCATCCCGGCCTGGCCGCGCAGTGGCTGCGCGAGGACGGATTGAAGCTGCGCCGGCAGGTGGCCGCGGACCTGGAACAGGTCGCCGCCGGCAAGCTCGTCGCGCTGGACGCCGCGCAGCGCTGGAGCGGCGACGCACTCGCCGAGCAGCGCCTGGGCCATGCCGCCGACCTGGCGCTGGCGCAGGCCTCGCAGGCCGGCTTGACCGACCCGGCGCGATTGCACAAGCTGGCCGCGTGGTTCGATGCCGCCAATCGCACCCGCGATCTGCTGCGGACCACCGTGCGCGCCGACCTGGCGATCGCGGAACTGTTGCTGGCCTGGCGCGATGGCGATCGCCCGGCCCGGAGAGGGGCACAACGATGAGCGCGATGAGCGGACGCCAGGGCATCCTGTCGCTGGCGGTGAAGGACAAGGCGGCGCTGTACAACGCCTACATGCCGTTCGTGAAGAACGGCGGCATCTTCGTGCCCACCCCCAAGCGCTACTTCCTCGGCGACGAGGTGTTCCTGCTGCTGACCCTGCCCGATTCCAGCGAGCGCCTGCCGGTGGCCGGCAAGGTGATCTGGGTGACCCCGGTCGGCGCCCAGGGCAACCGCGCCGCCGGCATCGGCGTGCAACTGCCGGACAACAGCGAAGGCGAGACCATCCGCACCAAGATCGAGACCCAGCTGGCCGGCATCCTCAACGCCGACAAGCCCACCCAGACCATGTAGCGGCCGCGCGGCGACGCCGCGCAACGGACCTCGCAAGGACCCATTGACGCCGCGCGCCACAGCCCTATAATGTGCGGCTCGCGACACGGGCGGTTAGCTCAGCGGTAGAGCATTGCCTTCACACGGCAAGGGTCGCAGGTTCGAACCCTGCACCGCCCACCACGGATTTGATTGTCATGAAAAAGCCGGCCTCGTGCTGGCTTTTTTGTTTTTGCAACTTTGGCGCCGGCTGCTCAATGGCCTGTTTAGGGTGTTTGGTGAAGCTGAAGAGGCTGATGTTAGAAGCCTTTCAGGCCAGTGCCGACGTGCCTCCCTTCCTGCCGCTTGCCACTCTGTGTGGCTGGCCCTGATTCCGCTAAAGTACCCACCATGACGAAAGACACCATCCCCGGGGGGCTGCTGATCGCCATCGAGGGTATCGATGGGGCAGGCAAGTCCACGCTCGCTCGAAGCCTTGCCGCAGCTCTTGAGGCAAACGGTGCGGTGGTTAATCTGAGCAAGGAGCCAACCACCGGCCCTTGGGGAATGAAGCTGCGAGATTCAGCTGTTGTGGGTAGGCTGAGCCCGGCGCAGGAGGTGGAGTACCTGCTTTTGGATCGCCAGCAACATGTGCATGAACTCATTGCGCCAGCGCTGGAGCGTGGCGAGATTGTCATCTTAGACAGATATTTTCCGTCGATGATCGCATATCAAGGGGCTGCCGGTTTGCCCGTAGATGAGCTCCTTCAGGCGAATAGCTTTGCACCTCGCCCGAATCTGCTGCTGTTGTTGGACTTGGATCCGCTAGTCGGCTTGCAGCGAATTCGCGCGCGCGGAGATGCTCCTAATCATTTTGAAACTCCTGATAATCTCGAGAAATGCCGAGCAATCTTTTTGGCGTTAGCAGACTCTCGCATGCGGCGTATCGATGCCAGTAAAGATGCAGAGGCTGTTCTGCTTGATGCACGTGCATATGTGGCTTGGGCTATAGGTGAACGATTGGCTGCCGCTGGCATGACAGTTGAGAATGTAGAGAAAATGGGAAGACTTAATGCTGATGCATTTCTTTGATTGGTAGAGGGCGATCCTTAAATCTCGCACTAATTATTTGATTGTCGTGTGGTGATGTGTCTTGGGTTTGGCTTCTTGGGTGTTTTTAATAATTTAATATTTTTGATCGACTTCCTCAAGTTGATTAATTGAATTTAGCAGGCGAAGCGCATTATTTGGGTTGCGAAGTAGAGGCGGTTTCCTCCATCGCTTTGTAGTCCTCCAGTGATAGCATGACTACGGCTTTCTTGTGGCCACGCGTAATGGCCACTGCCTCGTGGTTATTGACCACACGGTCCATAATGTCCTCTAGAGAAGAACGTGTAGCACTGTAGGTGATTGTGTCCATGCTGTGCTCGGAGTTGTACAAGAATTTGTACGCTCATTAGGAGGCTTATCAATGGAAGTTATCAAACTACACTGTTGGTGACTGGCGATCTTCGGTCGAGCGGCTAGTGCTGTAGTTGGGTGCGTTAGGCTCACAGCCCGCTCACGGCATCGCTCGATACTCCACGCATGCCCGAAGGTCCCTCGATCGTCATCCTGAAGGAAGAAGCCGCTGCGTTCGCCGGGCGCAAGGTGCTGCGGGTATCCGGCAACAGCAAGCTGGATCTGGAGCGCATGCGAGGTCGCAAGATCCTGTCGCTGCGCAGTTGGGGCAAGCATTTCCTGATCGAGTTCGATGCGTTCAGTGTGCGCATCCACTTCGTGCTGTTCGGCAGCTACCGGATCAATGCGCGCAAGGATGCGTCGGCGCGTTTGAGCCTGGGCTTCACCAAGGGCGAGGAACTGAACTTCTACGCGTGTTCGATCAAGTTCATCGACGGTCCGTTGGATGCGGCCTACGACTGGACCGCGGACGTGATGAATCCCGGCTGGGATGCGGCGCAGGCGCGGCGCAAGTTGCGGCTGCGGCCGCATATGCTCGCTGCCGATGCCTTGCTGGATCAGGATGTGTTCGCCGGGGTCGGCAACATCATCAAGAACGAGGTGCTGCACCGGATTCGCGTGCATCCGGAGAGCGAGATCGGGGCGTTGCCGCCGCGCAAGTTGGGCGAGCTGGTGACGCAGGCGCGCGAGTACAGTTTCGATTTCTATCGCTGGAAGAAAGCCTACGAGCTGAAGAAGCACTACCAGGTGCACACCAAGACGGTCTGTCCGCGCGACGGTCATTTGCTCACTTATCGCAAGCAACTCGGCAAGGCGCAGCGGCGCGCGTTCTTCTGCGAGCACTGCCAAAAGCGATACGGGCTTGGGCTTGTCTAGGGGACGTTCTGACTACATGTCGATTAGCCCTTATCAGGTTGATGCATAGAGCTAAAAAGCTGGATATGGCCCAGCTTTGAGAGCTTGTTTACACCTCAATCTTGGTTTCCCTCAGTCTTACGCCTAAAATGTGAATTGCGTCGCACTTTGTGTATGCTTGGCTTCGACCGGGGGCGGTCCCCGGCGTACCAAGGAGAGGACACATGGCAAGTCGCCATAAGATTGGTTGCATCAACAAAGATGACAGGCAGGATAAGTACAACCGCATTACGCACGTTGGCGGAGTAAACCCCGATGGCGCAAGATGGAAGCTGACCCTTGACGAAGCCATCAATGGTATTGAATCGGGGAAGTGGTCTTTCTATACGCACGTCGGAGGCCATGAAAGGCGGGTGATCGTGGCCTCCAGAAACGGCAGGAAGTACCTTCGAACCGAGGCGGACAGCGACACGCCCGACAATTTGTTGAGTCTGCCTGAGTGCCCCTGATGCTGTATCTGGTGCCGACTACTTGTCGGCACCTCAGGAAGATTTTCTACGATTTCTATGGTGCTTGAGATTTTCGCAATCGCGAGATCCTCATGCAGAAATCATCTGGAAAACAAGCTGCTGGCCTCAATGAAAATCCCGGCTGCGGATATCCAGGCCGAGCAGCATGGGCGTCAGGTCTTCAAGGTGGGCGGCGATCAGGTGGCGGACATTGCCTTCGGTCTCGACGCGACCGCGTACCAGCAGCAGCCGGGACTCGAGCAGGGCTTGGCGCTTGCGGTCGGCCAGGCGTCGCCACACCACCACGTTGACCAGGCCGTGCTCGTCTTCGAGGGTGACGAAGGTGACGCCGCTGGCGGTCTGCGGGCGTTGGCGCATGGTCACCAGACCGGCGATGGCGACGGCGCTGGCATGCGGCAACGCGCGGAGTTCGCCGGAATGGCGGTAGCGGCGCGCCCGTAGCTGCGCACGCAGCAGGGTCAGCGGGTGCTTGCCAAGGGTAGTGCCGAGCGTCGCGTAGTCGGCGCGGATGTCCTCGCCCTGGCTGGGCAGCGGCAGTGCGACCTGTTGCTCGGGTGTGGCCGCGAGCGCTTCGAACAGCGGCCGTTGCGCTTCGACGCCGGCCACGGCCCAGCGGGCACGATGGCGATGGCCGGCCAGGGCTTTCAATGCGCCGGCGTCGGCGAGGGCGGCGCGTGCCTTGTCGTCGAGCGCGGCGCGGTGGCAGAGGTCGGCGAGGTCGTGGAACGGCGCCTGTGCGCGCGCCTGCTGCAGACGCAGTGCGGCGTCCTCGGCCAGGCCGCGGACCAGACGCAGGCCCAGGCGGATCGCCGGCTGCACCTGCGGGTCGGGACTATGCGCTTCCAGGCTGCAATCCCAATCGCTGTAGCGTACGTCCACCGGCCGCACCTGCAGGCCGTGGCGGCGTGCGTCCTGCAGCAACTGGTCGGGGCTGTAGAAGCCCATCGGCCAGCTGTTGATCAGCGCGCAGGTGAACGCGGCCGGTTCGTGGCACTTGAGCCAGCAACTGGCGTAGGTGAGCAGGGCGAAACTGGCGGCGTGGCTTTCGGGAAAGCCGTAGCTGCCGAAGCCCTTGATCTGCTCGAAGATGCGTCCGGCGAATTCGGCGGTGTAGTTCCTCTCCAGCATGCCCTGCAACAACTTGTCGCGATGCGGTTCCAGCCCGCCGTGGCGTTTCCAGGCCGCCATCGAACGGCGCAACTGATCGGCCTGGCCCGGCGTGTAGCCGGCGGCGACCACCGCGAGTTGCATCACCTGTTCCTGGAATAGCGGCACGCCAAGCGTGCGTTTGAAGACCTCGCGCAACTCGTCTGGCAGATCGTCGGTGGCCTCCTCGCCGCTGCGCCGGCGCAGATACGGATGCACCATGCCGCCCTGGATCGGGCCGGGGCGCACGATCGCCACCTGGATGACCAGGTCATAGAACTCTTTCGGCTGCAGCCGCGGCAGCATCGCCATCTGCGCGCGCGATTCGATCTGGAACACGCCGATGGTGTCGGCGCGCTGGATCATCGCGTAGGTCTCAGGGTCTTCGGCGGGAATAGTGGCGAGCGTGTAGTCGCGGCCGCGGTGCGCGCGCAGCAGGTCCAGGGTGCGGCGTAGCGCGCTGAGCATGCCCAGCGCGAGCACGTCGACCTTCATCAGTCCGACCAGTTCCAGGTCGTCCTTGTCCCACTGGATCACCGTGCGCTCGGCCATGGTCGCGTTCTCCACCGGCACCAGGGTGTGCAGCGCATGCTCGGAGATGACGAAGCCGCCGGGATGCTGCGACAGGTGACGCGGGAAGCCGATCAGTTGGCCGGCGAGCACCAGCAGCCGCCGCATCACCGGCGTGTCCGGGTCGAAGCCGCGTTCGCGCAGCAGTTCCTGTGCCGACTCCACCGGATCGCGCTGGCCCAGCGCGGACGACAGCGCGTCGACGGTGTCGCTGGGCAGGCCCAGTGCACGCGCTACGTCGCGTACCGCGCTGCGCGTGTGATAGCTGATCGCCACGGCCGCCAGTGCGGCGCGCTCGCGGCCGTAGTGACTGAAGATGTACTGGATCACTTCCTCGCGGCGGTCGTGCTCGAAATCGATATCGATGTCCGGCCGCTCCTTGCGTTCCTCGGAGATGAAACGCTCGAACAGCATGCCGATGCGGTCCGGATCGATCGCGGTGATGCCCAGCGCGTAGCACACCGCCGAGTTCGCCGCCGAGCCGCGGCCCTGGCACAGGATGTCCTTGGAGCGCGCGAAGCGCACCAGGTCGTAGACAGTGAGGAAGTAGGACTCGTACTTCAGCCGCTCGATCACGCCGAGTTCGTGTTCGATCAGGCGCCGCGCCTTGTCCGGCACGCCGTGCGGCCAGCGCTGCGCCGCGCCGCGTTCGGTGAGGATGCGCAGCCATTGCGTGGGCGTGTGCCCGGGCGGCACAAGTTCGTGCGGGTATTCGTACTGCAGTTGGCCGAGGTCGAATGTGCAGCGCTGCGCGATGCGCGCGGTTTCGGCCAGCAGTTCCGGCGGATACAGCGTCGCCAGCGTGGCGCGCGGGCGCAGGTGGCGTTCGCCGTTGGGATACAGGTGGGCGCCGGCTTCGTGCAGCGGCAGGCGCTGGCGGATCGCGGTCAAGGTGTCCTGCAGCGCGCGGCGGCCGCGTGCGTGCATGTGCACGTCGCCGCTGGCCACGGCGGGCAGTTGCAGGCGCTGCGCCAGGTCCAGCCGCGCCTGCAGCAGCGCGGCATCGTCGGGGCCACGCAGCAGTTCCACCGCCAGCCACAGCCGCTGCGGGAAGCGCGCTTGCAGCCAGGTGCCGTCCGCGGCGTCGTCGCTGTCGCCGCGCGGCAGCCACAGGCACAGCAGACCGGCGCCGTCGTCCGCGCTGGCCAGATCCTCGCGCAGGGCGCGGTAGCTGCCTTTGTCGGCGCGGCGCCGGGCCAGGGTGATCAGCCGGCACAGGCGCTGGTAGCCGTGCAGGGTCTCGGCCAGCAGCACCAGCTTGGGGCCGTGCTCGAACTGGAGCTCGCTGCCGACGATGAGGTGCAGGCCCATGTCCCGGGCCGCCTGCCAGGCACGCACGATGCCGGCCAGGCTGCATTCGTCGGTAATCGCCAGGGCGCGGTAGCCATGGTGCAGCGCGCGTTCGCACAGTTCCCAGGGATGCGAGGCGCCGCGCTGGAAGCTGAAGTTGGACAGGCAATGCAGTTCGGCGTAGTCGGGCAGGGTGGAGTCCGCTGGCGTGCGCGGCACGTTGGCGGCGGGTGCGCTGGTTGGCGCAGGGGCCGGCGTCGGCAGCAGCCGCAGGCGCGGCGGCATGCGTGGATGCGGCGGGGTGTGGCTCATGCGAACCAGCCGTGCAGCATCAGTGCGTCCGGCGCGTCGGCCGGGGCGAAGGCCCAGGCGCGCTGGCCCTGGCGGGTGCGCACCACGTAGTAATCGCGGCGCACGTCGCCGTCATCCCACCAGCCGCTCTCGATGCGTTCCGGCCCGGCCAGGCGCTCGGGCGCGCGTTCGCGCAGCGGCACTGGCCGCGCCAGCAGCCAGCCGGGCCGTGGCGGCGCGTTGGCGGCGGGTGTGGCCGTGCTGCGCGCCGTGCTGGATTCGGCGCGCCAGGCCAGTTCCGGGCGATGGTCGGCGTGCGCGCGCAGGCCGTGCACGGCGTCGTCGCCCAGGCGCGCGCGCAGGCGTTCGCGCAGTTGTTCCCACGGCAGCGCCTGCTGCGCGCGTTCGTCGAACAGTTCGCGCGCGGCCGGCACGAACGGCGGCAGTTCGTCGGCACACAGGCGTAGTGCCTGCACCGATGCCGGCACGCTGGCCTGCTGCAGGCGCCCGCGCGCCAGTTCGAACAGCATCGCCGCATCGCGCTCGGCGGCGAGCAGGCCCACCGGCACCACGCTCGGTTCCAGATCTTCGTGTTCCAGCAGCAGGCGGAAGCGCTGCACGCCGCCGTCGCGTCCGGCCAGGAACGCGGCCAGGTCCTGGGTCAGGCGACGCAGCGGGAACAGCAGCGCCTGGTTGGATTCGGTGGCATAGCCCAGTTCCACGCGCGCATCGAAGCGGTCCGGCGGCAGGTAGTACTGCAGCGGCAGCGGCGCCTGCCCGCGCAACGCGTCCAGGTGCTGCAGCAGGGCCGGCGGATAGCGCCGCGCCAGCGCGGTGCGCGGCAGTGCGAACAGCTGCTGCAGGCGGCGCAGGCCCATCCGCGCGAAGCCCTCGGCCAGGGCCGGCGACAACCCGGCGCGGGCGATCGGCAACTGCCCCAGCGCGCGCTGCAGCGCGGCGTTGTCGAGCAGGGCGATGCCGTCGTGCGCATTGACCAGCGCGCGCGCGGCCAGCGGGTGCGGCGCGACCACGATGCGGTGGCGGAAGCCCAGCGCAGTCAGTTCCTCGCGCAGCCGTGCCTCGAAGCGCGGCCAGGGCCCGAACAGGCCGAGGCTGGCCTCGATCTCCAGTAGCAGCGCGCCGGGGTAGTCGGTGCTGACCAGCGAACTGAAGCGGTACGCCCACGCCGCAAGGAACTGCTGGCTGCGGCGGCTTTCTTCGGCATCGTGCAGGGCGGTGGCGAAGCGATCGCACAGGGCCTGCGCGGTGACCAGCGATTGTCCGGGGCGCAGGCCGCGGGCGCGCGCGGCGGCGTTGACCGCCTTCAGCGTGCGCCGCTGCGGCGGACCGTCGAGCAGCGCCAGCGGTTCGTCCGGTGATGGCCAGCGGCGCAGGACGGTGTCCAGCGCCAGTTGCGGCAACAGGATGCAGGCCCAGCGCACGGCAGCGGCCTCACCCGGTCGCCAGGGCGGACAGCGCGATCGGCTGCGCCGGCGGCAGCCCGCCGCGGCACTTGAGCACGCGCAGTTGCGCCGGCGCGGCGTCGATGGCGATGCGCAGCGCGGCCGGCGACGGATTGGCGGCGGCCTTCAGCGGCCGGTAGGCGAAGCCCAGGGTGCGCCCGGTCTCGGCGGCCACCTGCAGCCGGCGCAGGGTCTTGTCGCCGGCCAGCCCCGGCCAGCACAGCACCGCCGCGCAACTGCCGGCGCGCAGGCACTGTTCGGCGGCCCAGGCCGCGTCGGCGCCGGCACGGACGATCTGCACCTGCGCCAGCGCCACGCCGGCCTGGGCCCAGGCAGCGGGGTAGGGCAGGTACGGCGGATCGACCAGCACGATGCGGCCGCCGCCCTGCGACAGCCGCGCCAGCGTCGGCCACAGCAGCTGCAGTTCGCCGATGCCGTCGGCGGCGTGCAGCAGTTCGGTCAGCGCCATCTCCGGCCAGCCGCGCGCGGGCAGCACCGCGTCCAGCGCGGCGTGCCCGGTGGGCTGCGCGCTGGGCGGCAGCGCCGTCGGCTGGCCGCGCCAGACCCGGCGTTCGGCCAGCAGGCGGTCGAGGGGGACGACGGCGGCCATCAGCCGGGCCGGATCAGGCCGCAGTAATGCCCTTCGATGGCGAAGTCCTGCCCGGGAGCGACCACGATCGGCGCATAGGCGGGATTGCGCGGCAGCAGCGCGATGCCGTTGCCATCGGCGCGGTAGCGCTTGATGGTGAGCTCGCCGTCCAGCCGTGCCACCACGATCTGGCCGTTGTGCGCATCGGCAGCGCGGCGCACCCCGACCAGGTCGCCGTCGAGGATGCCGTCGTCGATCATCGAATCGCCCTGCACCCGCAGCAGGTAGTCCGGGCGCAGCGCGAACACCGCGCGGTCCAGGCGCAACTGCTGGTCCAGGCCGATGTCGGCACCGATCGGCGCGCCGGCGGCGACCCGACCCAGCACCGGCAGTTGCAGCAGTTCGCTGCGCGCGCCGGCCTGCGCCGGGCGCAGGCTGCGCGCCTGCTGCGGCACCTGCTCCAGCAGTCCGGCCTCGACCAGCGCCTGCACGTGCTTGCGCGCGGCATTGCGCGAGGCGAAGCCGAAGCGTTCGGCGATCTCGGCCAGGCTCGGCGGCCGCCCGTCCTGCTCGATGCAGGCGTGGACGTAGGTGAGGATGGCGGCGCGCTGCGGGGACAGAGTGGTCATGGTGTACATTTGTACACCGAGGGCGCGGCCTTGGCGAGATGGGGCGCTGAACGCGTTCGGCGTCTCTCGGCGGTGTCAGCCGCGCCCAGCGCCATCCTCCGGCATCGCCCCGGTGTAGCGCGCCCGTGGCCGGATCAGCTTGCCCAGGGCCTGCTGCTCCAGGGCGTGGGCCAGCCAGCCGGCCTGGCGGGCGGCGGCGAACAGCACCAGGGCGTGCGCCGCCGGCAGGTCGTGGACGAAGCAGAGCGCGGCCAGCAGGCAGTCGATGTTCGGGCGCTGGCCGCTGCAGTCCTGGGCGGCGGCGATTACCGAATCCACGTGCTGCATGCGTGCGCTGCCGCCGCTGCGTTCGCGCAGCAGGCGCAGCACTTCGGCTGCGCGCGGGTCGCCGTCGGGGTACAGGGCGTGGTGGAAGCCGGGCAGGTCGTCGCCGCGCTGCCAGCGTTCGGCGATCAGGGCGGCGGCGCTGGGCGCGTCCTGGGCGTCGCGCAGCAGGGCGTGGGCGCGGGCGGTGGCGCCGCCGTGGCGCGGGCCGGACAGGGCGGCCAGGCCGGCGCTGACGGTGGCATGCAGCGGCGCGCCGGTGGAGGCGACCACGCGGGCGGCGAAGGCGGAGACGTTGAGTTCGTGGTCGGCGCACAGCAGCAGCGCGGCGCGCACCAGTTCGGCGAAGTCGGCATCGCCGGGACGCCAGTGGTCGGCGATCAGGCGATGCAGGGGGCGTGCGTCCGGTGCGGTGCCGACCAGCAGCGCGGCGTTCTGCCGCAGCAGGGTGGCGGCGATCTCGCGGCGCACGCCGGGGGCGGCGTTGAGCGATTGGCGCAGGTCCAGAGCCAGCAGCGGGATGCAGGCCATAGCGCGTTCCAGCGGCGGCAGCGCGGCATGCCCGGCCAGCGGCGCCAGCACCGCCGGCCACGGCGCGACCGGGGCGCTGGCGAACGGGTCTTCGCCGTCGGGGCAGTCCCACAGCAGCCGCGCGACGTCCTCCAGGCTGGCGCCGGCGCGCACCATGGCCACCGCCGAGCGTCCGCGGTAGTAGGGGCCGTCCGGGCGGATCAGCGAGATCCGCGTCTCCAGCACCGGCAGGCCGCGGTCCAGGCTCTGCGCGGCACCGCGCGCGGCGCCGCGGCCGGCGCGTTTGCGCTGCGCCAGCCGCTCCACTTCGGCGCGCAGGTAGGCGCGGCTGCGGTGGTCGGGACCAGCGCGCGAGCTGAGCAGGCCGCGGCTGACGTAGGCGTACAGGGTGGCGCTGCTGATGCCGAGCAGGGCGCAGGCCTGCGCGGCGGAGATCAGGTTGCGGTCGGGGCTGTCGGACATGAAGGGACGATAGGTTGATTCATTGAATCAAGATTGATCCATGCCGGCGAGAGTGCCAGATTGGCGCCCATCGCGGAACGCCCGGCGGGGCGCCGCCGCCTCTTCGTCAGGAGCCGCCCATGTCCCTCGTTTCCCCCGGCGCCGGTTTCCGCGCCGCCCTGGCCGCCGAAGCGCCGCTGCAGGTGATCGGCGCGATCAACGCCAACCATGCGCTGCTGGCGCAGCGCGCCGGCTACAAGGCCATCTACCTGTCCGGCGGCGGCGTTGCCGCCGGCTCGCTGGGCCTGCCGGACCTGGGCATCAACACACTTGAAGACGTGCTGATCGACGTGCGTCGCATCACCGACGTGTGCCCGCTGCCGCTGCTGGTGGACATCGACACCGGCTTCGGGCCGAGCGCGTTCAACATCGAACGCACCATCAAGGCGCTGATCAAGGCCGGCGCGGCGGCCTGCCACATCGAGGACCAGGTCGGCGCCAAGCGCTGCGGTCACCGCCCGGGCAAGGAGATCGTCAGCCAGGGCGAGATGGTGGACCGGGTCAAGGCCGCGGCCGATGCCAAGACCGATCCGGACTTCTTCCTGATCGCGCGCACCGACGCGATCCAGACCGAGGGCGTGGACGCGGCGATCGGACGCGCCATCGCCTGCGTGGAGGCCGGCGCCGACGGCATCTTCGCCGAGGCCGCGTACGACCTGGACACCTACCGCCGTTTCGTCGACGCGGTGAAGGTGCCGGTGCTGGCCAACATCACCGAGTTCGGCAAGACCCCGCTGTTCACCCGCGACGAACTGGCGTCGGCCGGCGTGGCGATCCAGTTGTTCCCGCTGTCGGCGTTCCGCGCCGCCAACAAGGCCGCCGAGGACGTGTACACCGCGATCCGCCGCGACGGCCATCAACAGGGAGTGCTGGAGCGCATGCAGACCCGCGAGGAGCTGTACGAGCGCATCGGCTACCACGCCTTCGAGCAGCGCCTGGATGCGCTGTTCGCCGGCAAGGGCGCATGATCGGCGGCGATTTTCCTGCCCGGGCCTGCCCATGAATACCCACGCCAGCGCTGCCTCGTTCCTGCGCAGCCGCATCGACCGCCGCCAGACCGCGCGGCATCTGCTGCAGACCGAACTGGACAAGCTGTCCGAGGCCGAGCGCGAGGTGGTGGAGCGCTTCATCGCCAAGCGCCACGTGGCCCGCGACATCGTCACGCAGGCCGACCGCGACCGCTCGCTGGGCGAGCGCGTCGCCGACCGCGTCGCCGCGATCGGCGGCAGCTGGACGTTCATCATCGGCTTCTGCGTGGTGCTGCTGGGCTGGATCGTGCTCAACAGCCTGGTGCTGGCGCACGCCTTCGATCCGTATCCCTACATCCTGCTCAACCTGTGCCTGTCGTGTCTGGCCGCGATCCAGGCGCCCGTGATCATGATGAGCCAGAACCGCCAGGCGGCGGTGGACCGCCTGCATGCGCAGAACGACTACGAAGTGAACATCAAGGCCGAGCTGGAGATCCTGCAGGTGCACGAGAAGCTCAACCAGCTGCGCGAGCAGGACTGGGCGACGCTGGTAGAACTGCAGAACCGCCAGATCCTCATGCTGCAGCAACTGCTCGAGCGCGCCGGCGTCACGCCGTCGCCGCAGGCCCCCTGATCCACCGCACTCATCCGACCGCAACACCGGGAGATTCGCCATGAACGACACCGCTCCGCAGACCGCCCCCGCCTTCAAGCCGAAGAAATCGGTGGCCCTGTCCGGCACCGCCGCCGGCAACACCGCGCTGTGCACGGTGGGCCGCAGCGGCAACGATCTGCACTACCGCGGCTACGACATCCTGGACCTGGCGCGCAGCAGCCAGTTCGAGGAGATCGCCTACCTGCTGGTGCACGGCAAGCTGCCCAGCAACAGCGAGCTGCGCGGCTACAAGGCCAAGCTGCGCTCGCTGCGCGGCATCCCGGCCGCGGTCAAGGCCGCGCTGGAGCAGTTGCCGCCATCGGCACATCCGATGGACGTGATGCGCACCGGCGTGTCGGTGCTGGGCTGCGTGCAGCCGGAGAAGGACGACCACAACCATCCCGGCGCGCGCGACATCGCCGACAAGCTGATGGCCAGCCTCGGCTCGATGCTGCTGTACTGGTACCACTACAGCCACAACGGCCGGCGCATCGAGGTGGAGACCGACGACGATTCGATCGGCGGGCATTTCCTGCGCCTGCTGCACGGCTTCAAGCCGCACGAGGAATGGGTGCAGGCGATGCACACCAGCCTGATCCTGTACGCCGAGCACGAGTTCAACGCCTCCACCTTCGCCTGCCGGGTCATCGCCGGCACCGGCAGCGACATGTACAGCGCCATCGCCGGCGGCATCGGCGCGCTGCGCGGGCCCAAGCACGGCGGCGCCAACGAGGTCGCCTTCGAGGTGCAGAAGCGCTACGACACCCCGGACGAGGCCGAGGCCGACATCCGCGCGCGGGTCGAGCGCAAGGAAGTGATCATCGGCTTCGGCCACCCGGTGTACACGGTGTCGGACCCGCGCAACCAGGTCATCAAGGACGTGGCGCGCGAACTGTCCGAGGCCCAGGGCAGCCGCAAGATGTACGACATCGCCGAGCGGCTGGAGACGGTGATGTGGGACATCAAGAAGATGTTCCCGAACCTGGACTGGTTCAGCGCGGTCAGCTACCACATGATGGGCGTGCCGACGGCGATGTTCACTCCGCTGTTCGTGATCGCCCGCACCGCCGGCTGGAGCGCGCACATCATCGAGCAGCGCATCGACGGCAAGATCATCCGCCCCAGCGCGCACTACGTGGGGCCGGAGGATCAGGCGTTCGTGCCGATCGACCAGCGCAGCTGATCCTCCCCTCTCCCGTCGGGAGAGGGGTCGGGGGGTGAGGGTACGGGCGCAGCCTCGTGGCGTTGGGTTGCATTGAGCTTCGCCCGTACCCTCATCCGCCCCTCATGAGGAATCGGATTGCACCAGGCTTCGCCTCTTACCCTCATCCGCCCTCATGAGGAGACTGAGTGCACTAGGCTTCGCTCGTACCCTCATCCGCCCGCATGAGGAATCGGATTTCACCAGGCTTCGCCCGTACCCTCATCCGCCCCTCATGAGGAATCGGATTGCACCAGGCTTCGCCCCGTACCCTCATCCGCCCCTTCGGGGCACCTTCTCCCGAAGGGAGAAGGGGTCCTGTCTTCGCTTTTTTTCTACTGTAGCCAGCCATGAACAGCCACTACCGTAAATCCCTTCCCGGCACCGCGCTGGACTACTTCGACGCGCAGGCCGCAGTCGATGCGATCAGCCCGGGCGCCTATGCCAGCCTGCCTTACGTGTCGCGGGTGTTCGCCGAGAACCTGGTGCGTCGCTGCGATCCGGATCTTCTGCACGACGCCTTGCTGCAGTTGATCGAGCGCCGCCGCGACCTGGATTTTCCGTGGTTTCCGGCGCGGGTGGTGTGCCACGACATCCTCGGCCAGACCGCGCTGGTCGACCTGGCCGGGCTGCGCGATGCCATCGCCGAGCAGGGCGGCGACCCGGCCAAGGTCAATCCGGTGGTGCCGGTGCAGTTGATCGTCGATCACTCGCTGGCGGTGGAGTGCGGCGGCGACGATCCGCAGGCCTTCGCCAAGAACCGCGCGATCGAGGATCGCCGCAACGAGGATCGCTTCCACTTCATCGATTGGAGCAAGCGCGCGTTCCGCAACGTGGACGTGATCCCGCCGGGCAACGGCATCATGCACCAGATCAACCTGGAGAAGATGTCGCCGGTGATCTACGTGCACGACGGCGTCGCCTTCCCCGATACCTGCGTGGGCACCGACAGCCACACCCCGCACGTGGACGCGCTGGGCGTGATCGCGATCGGCGTCGGCGGGCTGGAAGCGGAGAGCGTGATGCTAGGCCGCGCCTCGTGGATGCGCCTGCCGGACATCGTCGGCGTCGAGCTGAGCGGCCGGCCGCAGCCCGGCATCACCGCCACCGACGTGGTGCTGGCGTTGACCGAGTTCCTGCGCCAGGAGCGTGTGGTTGGCGCCTATCTGGAATTCTTCGGCGAAGGCGCCGCCGCGCTGACCATCGGCGACCGCGCCACCATCTCCAACATGTGCCCGGAATACGGTGCCACCGCGGCGATGTTCTACATCGACCAGCAGACGCTCGACTACCTGCGCCTGACCGGGCGCGAGGAAGCGCAGGTGGCGCTGGTGGAGCAGTACGCACGTACCACCGGGCTGTGGGCCGATGCGCTGGCCACCGCGCAGTACGAGCGCGTGCTGCGCTTCGACCTGTCGCAGGTCGTGCGCAACATGGCCGGCCCCAGCAACCCGCACAAGCGCGTGGCGACCACCGAACTGGCCGCGCGCGGCATCGCCGACGCCACCAAGCTGGCCGCCGGCCAGGCCGAGCAGGCGCAGGGGCGCATGCCCGACGGCGCGGTGATCATCGCCGCCATCACCAGTTGCACCAACACCTCCAACCCGCGCAACGTCATCGCCGCCGGCCTGCTGGCGCGCAATGCGCGCGCGCGCGGCCTGGCCCGCAAGCCATGGGTGAAGACCTCGCTGGCGCCCGGTTCCAAGGCGGTGCAGCTGTACCTGGAAGAGGCCGGCCTGCTGTCGGACCTGGAGGCGTTGGGCTTCGGCATCGTCGCCTTCGCCTGTACCACCTGCAACGGTATGAGCGGCGCGCTGGATCCGCGCATCCAGCAGGAGATCGTGGAGCGCGACCTGTACGCCACCGCGGTGCTGTCGGGCAACCGCAACTTCGACGGGCGCATCCATCCCTACGCCAAGCAGGCGTTCCTGGCATCGCCACCGCTGGTGATCGCCTACGCCATCGCCGGCACGGTGCGCTTCGACATCGAGAAGGACGTGCTGGGCACCGACGCCGACGGCCGCCAGGTGCGGCTGAAGGACATCTGGCCCAGCGACGCCGAGATCGATGCGGCGGTGCGCGCCGCTGTGAAGCCGGAGCAGTTCCGCCGCGTCTATGCGCCGATGTTCAACGTGCGCGTGGAGCAGGGCGCGCCGGTGGCGCCGCTGTACGCCTGGCGCCCGCGCAGCACCTACATCCGACGCCCGCCGTACTGGGAAGGCGCGCTGGCCGGCGAACGCACGCTGCGCGGCATGCGCGCGCTGGCGGTGCTCGGCGACAACATCACCACCGACCACCTGTCGCCGTCCAACGCGATCCTGGCCGACAGCGCCGCCGGCGAATACCTGGCGCACATGGGCGTGCCGGAGGAGGACTTCAATTCCTACGCCACCCATCGCGGCGACCACCTCACCGCGCAGCGCGCCACCTTCGCCAACCCGAAGCTGATCAACGAGATGGCGGTAGTAGATGGCAAGGTGCAGCAGGGCTCGCTGACCCGGCTGGAGCCGGACGGGCAGGTGCTGCGCATGTGGGAGGCGATCGAGACCTACATGGCGCGCAAGCAGCCGCTGATCGTGATCGCCGGCGCCGACTACGGCCAGGGTTCCTCGCGCGACTGGGCGGCCAAGGGCGTGCGCCTGGCCGGGGTCGAGGCGATCGTCGCCGAGGGCTTCGAGCGCATCCACCGCACCAACCTGATCGGCATGGGCGTGCTGCCGCTGCAGTTCCTGCCGGGCACCACGCGCACGACCCTGGGCATCGACGGCAGCGAGACCTTCGACGTGGTCGGCGCGCGCACGCCGGGCGCCACGCTGACCCTGCGCATCGTACGCAAGGACGGCGGTGTGGTGGAGGTGCCGGTGCTGTGCCGCCTGGACAGCAACGAGGAAGTGTCCATCTACGAAGCCGGCGGCGTGCTGCAGCGCTTCGCCCAGGATTTCCTCGAGGACGCCCGCAGCGCCTGAGCCGGCTGCCGCTGTCATCGGGCGCGTGCCATGCTGGCCGCGCCCGCCACCGCCGAGGAGACCGCCATGACCACGTCCGCCGCCACCACCGGAACCGTCCACCTGCATCGCGTGCTGCGTGCGCCGGCCGAACGCGTCTACCGCGCCTTCCTGGAGCCGGCGGCGCTGGTCAAATGGCTGCCGCCGCATGGCTTCGTCGCCACCGTGCATGCGCTGGACGCGCGGGTGGGCGGCAGCTTCCGGATGAGCTTCACCAACCTCGGCACCGGCACCAGCAGTGCCTTCGGCGGCACCTATCTGGAACTGGTGCCCGGCCAGCTGATCCGTCACACCGACCGCTTCGACAACCCGGACCTGCCCGGCGAGATGATCGTGACCGTGCGGCTGCGGCCGGTGGCCTGCGGCACCGCGCTGGAGATCGTGCAGGAGGGCATCCCGCCGCAGATCCCGGTGGAGTTCTGCCATCTCGGCTGGCAGGAGTCGCTGACCCTGCTGACGCAACTGGTCGAACCCGAAATTCCCGATTCGCCCTGATCCGCCGTCTCTTCTTTTCGTACGCACCCCGGAACCGCCATGGCCCACGCTCCGCAACTCCGCATCCCCGCCACCTACATGCGCGGCGGCACCTCCAAGGGCGTGTTCTTCCGCCTGCAGGACCTGCCCGCGGCGGCGCAGACGCCGGGCCCGGCGCGCGATGCGCTGCTGCAGCGGGTGATCGGCAGCCCCGATCCCTATGCCAAGCAGATCGACGGCATGGGCGGGGCCACCTCCAGCACCAGCAAGACCGTGATCGTGGCGCCGAGCACGCGACCGGACCACGACGTGGACTATCTGTTCGGCCAGGTGGCGATCGAGCGCGCCTTCGTGGACTGGAGCGGCAACTGCGGCAACCTGTCGGCCGCGGTGGGACCGTTCGCGATCGCCGCTGGGTTGGTCGATCCGGCGCGGATTCCGCGCGATGGCGTGGCCACGGTGCGGATCTGGCAGGCCAACATCGGCAAGACCATCGTCGCGCAGGTGCCGATGACCGACGGCGCGGTGCAGGAGACCGGCGATTTCGAACTGGACGGGGTGACCTTCCCGGCGGCGGAGATCGCGCTGGAATTCCTCGACCCGGCCGCCGACGAGGACGGCGCCGGCGGCGCCATGTTCCCCACCGGCAACCTGGTCGACACGCTGGAAGTACCCGGCGTCGGCAGCTTCCAGGCGACCCTGATCAACGCCGGCATTCCCACCATCTTCCTTGAAGCGCAGGCGCTGGGTTACCAGGGCACCGAACTGCAGGACGCGATCAACGGCGATGCGCAGGCGCTGCAGCGCTTCGAGACCATCCGCGCGTACGGCGCGCTGCGCATGGGCCTGATCGCCACGCTGGAAGACGCGGCGACCCGCCAGCACACTCCCAAGGTCGCCTTCGTCGCGCCGCCGGCCGACTACACCGCCTCCAGCGGCAAGCCGGTGGCGGCCGCCGACATCGACCTGCTGGTGCGGGCGATGTCGATGGGCAAGCTGCACCACGCGATGATGGGCACCGCGGCGGTGGCGATCGGCACCGCCGCGGCGATCCCCGGCACCCTGGTCAACCGCGCCGCCGGCGGCGGCGAACGCACCGCGGTGCGCTTCGGCCACCCCTCGGGCACCTTGCGGGTCGGCGCCGAGGCGCGCCAGGTGGACGGCCAGTGGACCGTCACCAAGGCCTTGATGAGCCGCAGCGCGCGGGTGCTGATGGAAGGCTGGGTGCGGGTGCCGGAGACGCCGGCCGGTTGAGCCGGCAGGCCGTGCGCAGGCACCAGCGCCGCACGGCGCAGTCAACGGTGGCGGGACCGCTCAACTGCAGTCCGCGTTGAGCGACGGGTAGGCCGTATTGAGCAGCCATTTGCCAGCCGTGCCTTTCGCGCCCGGAGAGTTGGCGTACCAGAAGCAGACCTTGACCGGGGTGAACTCGGTCCACTCGGTGCAGATGTTGTTCTTGCCGACTGCGGTGCAGGTCCAGCCCGACGTGACGCCGACGGTGGCCGCATCGGCGATGTCCCTTTTGCCGCCGCTGGTGCCGCATTCGGCATGTGTGCCGGCTGCGCCACGCCAGGTGTCGAACGCGCCCTTGAAGGTCGCCCAGTTGGCGAAGGCCGATTTCCCAAGCTGGCTCTGGTCGCCGCTTTTCGGAAGCGGGCTCCGTGCATCGCGCATGTGCAGGCCGACATGGCCGCCCTGGCCGCCGGCAGCGCGGTTGGCGGTATCGGACGCGGCGCTGGCAATGATGTTGTCCTTGTCGGCGCAGGGGGTGAGGGCTTGGGCGGAGCAGGCGACCAGCGTCGCGCAGAACGCGGCGACGAGGGACAGGGATCGGGGTGTGAACATCGGGGTCTCTCCAGGGCAGCGCGGATGCGCGCTCTTCAGACGTCAGTAGCGGTCGCTGTGTGAAGCGGCGCGCGGTATGCGATGCGATTTCGTGCGGCCCGGTTGGGCTTGCGGCAGCGTGATGGCCGTCTGCGCTGCTTGCGTTTCGGCCGCGGGCGAAGAGCGTTCGGTTTGGCATGGGCGTTTGGAAGAGCGGCGTGGCATGGATCGAGCATCGTCGCGGCGTGTTGCTGCCACCGGTGCGCCAACGCGGCCTGGAGCCGGAGGACTTCGCGCGTCGGGACTGAAGTCCCTCCCACAAGGCATCTCGCGGTCCCATGCTCCGCCACCGCCACCGCCACCGGTGCCGGCGACTGCGCGCTGTGCATGTCCTTGTGGGAGGGACTTCAGTCCCGACGCG
>NZ_CAXYKF010000027.1:0-72032 GCF_964278005.1 uncultured Xanthomonas sp. | reverse complement strand
GAGCGGACGGTGACCAACGTGGCCGCCGGCCGCGTGTCCGGGACCAGCACCGATGCGGTCAACGGCTCGCAGCTGTATGCCACCAATACCGAACTGGGCAAGGTCGGCACCGCCGTCACCAGCATTCAGGAAGGCGCAGGCGTGAAATACGCCCACACCAACTCGACCGGGGCCGACAGCACTGCCAGCGGTACCAACAGCAGCGCGATGGGGCCGGCGGCGAACGCGTACGGCGACAGCGCGGTGGCACTGGGCAATGGCGCGGTGGCGGGCGATGCGAACGATTCGGCCGTGGCCAACGCCGTGGCACTGGGCAAGGCGGCCACGGCCAGCGGCGGCGCTGCCATCGCCGTCGGCAACAACAGCAAGGCCCAAGCTCTCAACAGCATCAGCGTCGGCAACGCGTCCGAGGCCACCGGCGACTACAGCAGCGCCATCGGCTACCAGGCCAAGGCCACCGGCGCCGCCAGCAGCGCCATCGGCACCTTGGCCGAGGCCAGCGGCGGCTACAGCAGCGCCGCTGGCTACCTGGCCAAGGCCACCAGCAGCGGCAGCAGCGCTTTCGGCACCGGCGCCAACGCCAGCGGCGTCTACAGCAGCGCTTTCGGCACCAGCGCCCAGGCTATCGCCAAAGATGCCATGGCTATGGGTGTCTCTGCCCTTGCCAGCGGCAAGGATGGTATGGCGATAGGGGCCTTCGCTAATGCTATTGGCGCCCAAAGCACCGCGGTGGGAGCGGCGGCGAACGCGTACGGCGACAGCGCGGTGGCACTGGGCAATAGGGCGGTGGCGGGCGATGCGAACGATTCGGCCGTGGCCAACGCCGTGGCGCTGGGCAAGGCGGCCACGGCCAGCGGCGGCGACAGCCTGGCGCTGGGCGCAGGCGCGGCGGCGGCGCAGGCCGGCGCGGTGGCGCTGGGCAGCGGCAGCACCACGGACGCGGCGGTGGCGACCACCGGCGGGACCCTCAACGGCACCGCCTACCGCTACGCCGGCGCCGCGCCGACCAGCACGGTGAGCGTGGGCAGCGCCGGCCACGAGCGGACGGTGACCAACGTGGCCGCCGGCCGCGTGTCCGAGACCAGCACCGATGCGGTCAACGGCTCGCAGCTGTATGCCACCAACACCGAGCTAAGCAAGCTCGACGGTGCAGTCAAGGGTATCCAGGGCGGCGACGGTGTGAAGTACCTGCGGGTCAATTCGACGGGCAGCGATAGCGTCGCGACCGGCACCGACAGCGTCGCGATCGGCCCCGATGCGGTCGCCAGCAATGCGAAGGACGTGGCGATCGGCTCGGGTACTCGTACCGTGGAGACCACGGCGGTGAGTTCCACAACGCTCGGTGGCTCCAGCTACAACTTCGCCGGCAGCGCGCCGGTCGGTGCGTTCAGTGTCGGCGCGGTGGGGGCGGAGCGGCAGATTCAGAATGTGGCCGCAGGCCGTCTGAGCGCCAGCAGCACCGATGCGGTGAACGGTTCGCAGCTGTATGCCACGAATCAGAAGGTGCAGGACAACTCCAATTCGCTCTCCACGCTACAGAGTTCGCTGACCACGCTCGAGCAGTCCATTGGCGGCATCTCCGGAAATCCCAGCAAAAGCGGCAGCGGCAGCGTCAGCCCCGCCAGCAATGGCAGCAATGGCAGCAACGGTTCGAGCGCCTCATCGGCGACGAACGATGGGTTGGTCGTCGTGGGCAATGACGGCACCTCGGTCGCGGTTGGGCCTACTGCGTCGGCCAAGAGCGCCAGCACCACGGCGATGGGCAGCAACACCACGGCCAGTGGCACGAACGCGACGGCGGTGGGGGCGGATGCGGTCGCATCAGGTGCGGGTAGCGTTGCCGTAGGCAAAGGCGCCACTGCCACGGAGTCCAACAGTGTTGCCATGGGGCAGGGCTCGGTCGCCGACCGTGCCGACACCGTCTCGGTCGGTTCGGCGAGCAATCAGCGCCAGATCACCAACGTCGCCGCCGGCACCGAACGCACCGATGCGGTCAACCTGGGACAGTTGCAGGATGGCTTGGACAGCGTAGAGGACTGGTCGCGCGCCTACACCGACTCCCGCGTGGATCAGGTGGATCGGCGCGCCAGCGCCGGCGTGGCCGCGGCGATGGCGATGGCCAGCCTGCCCCAGGCGTATCAACCGGACCAGAGCGCGGCGGGCGTCTCGTTGAGCTCGTTCCGTGGCGAACAGGCGATCGCGTTCGGCGTTTCCACGATCAGCGGAAGCGGCCGCTACCTGTTCAAGGTCAACGCCAGCGCCACCACGCGCGGCGATGCCGGCGTGGCCGTCGGCGCGGGTATGGTCTGGTAACAAGCACCGCTGGCGCCGGCCGGAAGCCTCTGTGTCGGCCGGCGCTTCCTTTCATTTTCCTGGTCACAAGCGCGTCCGAGGACGCGTTTCTTTTTGTCGGCTGCGTACGCGGCTGTGGAAGAGAAGTCGTAGATGAGCAGATCCGGATATCGCGCCTTCGGCATCGTGGCGCTCGCTTTGATGTGGCTGGGGACCGCACTGGCGATATATCGCCATCATGCCAATGCCTTGTGGCATCTCGTCCACCGGCGCTGCGAGGTCAGTGCGCGGGGCTCCGGGGTGCCGGCGCCGTGCCGGACCCTGGACCCTGCGCAGGGCTATGCTCTCCTGCAGGACGAGCGCGGCCGAGCGCATGCCTGGCTGGTGCCGACCCGCCGCATCATCGGAGCCGCCAATCTCGCGTTGCAGCGCCAGGACACGCCGAACTACTTCTGGCTGGCGTGGCGGGCCCGTGGCGTGCTGTCGGATTTGCTGGGTGCGCCGGTTCCGGATACTGCGGTGGCCGTCGTGGTGGATGCGCAGACGCTGCCTTCGCAGAACCAGTTGCACCTGCACATCGCCTGTCTGCGCGCGGACATCCGTGAGCAGTTGGCGGTGGCAGGCCCGTATTGGGATGCACACTGGAACGGATATTGGCTAAAGGGCCGTCGCTACTACCTGCGGACGCTGAGCGAGGCGGAACTGGCAATGCGCAGCCCGTTCCTGCGCGTGGCCGAGGAGTTGCCCGGTGCCAGCGGCAACCTGGAACGCTACGGGCTGGCCCTGACCGTGCTGCAGGACGGCCGGTTCGTGTTGCTGGCGCTGCCGCGCACCTTGCTGGGCCGGGGCGCGAACCTGGGAGCGGCGCGCGTGCTGCAGGACGACGATTGCGCGACCGCAGGTACGCGCAGTTTTCCCGCATCCTGGTACTCGAACGTGATGCGGCCAGGCGGTCATGCTCGTGTGGAGCTGGCAGGCGAGAGATAGCAGCGCGGTCGCCGTTCGGTTGCGCGGCATGTACGTGTTGCCGCACAGGCAGCGGCCAGCGCGGCCGCTGCGCCGTGCAGCAAGCCCATCACTGCTGCGCGAACACCCAGGCCAACTGGCCGCGTACCGGCTCGGGCGTCGCCAGGGCCTGGCGGTACAGGGTCCGCGCCGTCCAGCAGGCGTCCTCGTCGCTGGCCTTGGCGATCTCCGGCAGCACCCGCATCAGGCGCTGCTGCTGGTCGGCGGGCAGCGACTTGACCAGGGTGCCCATCGCCGCCTGGATCTGCTCCTGGCTCACCGGCTGCGCCGGGGTCTTGTTCAACTCCGCGTCGGTGGCCTTCAGCGAGACGTCGAACCAGCGGTCGATCTGCGCCTGCGGCAGCTTTTCCAGGCCCGACAGCATCGCCGCGCTCAGCGCCTGCGCATCGTTGGGGTTGCCGCCGCGCGCCAGCACGGCGCACTGCGGTACGTCGACCTTGTCGCTGACCTGCGACAGGATCTGCAGGCGCTGTTCCAGCGTGGCGTGGTCCAGTCGCGCGATGCCGTTCTGCGCCAGTTGGAAGCCGGCCTGCTGCGCCTGCGGGCCGCTCTGCTTGAGCAACGCCACGTAGCGCGGGTCGTTGGCCAGCTTGCGCAGCATGCGGTCGAACGGCGCGTGCAGCGGCGAACTGGCCGGGTAGGGGTTCTGCGCTGCGGCGATCTCTTCCTGGGCCTTCTGCTGCGCCTTCTGGCAGGCGCCGAGGCTCAGTACGCCGGCGATCAGCAGCGGCAGGGCGATCTTCATCTTCCGTGTCATCGGGAATTCCTGGTCGGTGAGGGCGGCCACCCGCGGCGGCCGCCAGATGCGCCAGGATATCGGCTTCGTCCGCGCAGGGCGAACGGCGCGATGGCGGGTGGGCTGATGTCGCCACGCCCCTGTCGTTCGAGCCTGCGAGACGCGGTCGGGTGCCGCCTGGTCGGCGGCCACCGCATGCGGCAATCTCCATTGGGCGCCGGCGTCCCCGGTGCTTATCATCCACGCCTCCCTCCGCGCGCGAGATCGTCCGCATGACCTCCGGAATGCTTGTTGGCCTTCTCGCGCTTGGCCTCGGCGTGTCGTCTCCGGCCGTATCGCAGCAGGCAGGCGTCGTCGACGCGGTCGTCCAGCAGCTTGATCTCACATCGTTCCCCAACTCGGTCGGCCCCCGCCGCCTGCCTGGGAAGACGACGTTCGCGGACTATGGCTTCGTGGATATCACCAAAACCGCCCATGGCGCGCGCCTGCTCGAGGCCGACAAGGGCTGGATGATGCGCTTCGAGGTGCTGTCGGCCGATGCCACGTCCGTGCGTCTGTGCTTCCATGACACGGGATTGGCCAGGCTCGGCGCGACACAGGCCCCCAGCTACGACGCAACCTCGGCGCTGCTCGTTTCGACAGCGTCTCAGGGCAAGTGGACCGCCAGGCAGGTCCCGGCGGGGTTTGCGGACTGCAAGAACGCGCCTGCCGGCGCGTGAGTGCACGCGGGGCGGCCGCGATACGGGCCGTCGCATCACATGGGTGAGGGGGCTGCCGCGGCCTGACGGCGCGCGCCGTCCCCGTGATCGATAGCGTCCCCATAAAAAAACAGGGCGCCGCTTGCGCAGGCGCCCTGTCGGGTGAGGAGCGGGCCGGCGCGCACGGCGCCGGCGTCGTCCTCAGCCGCCGCGCGGACCGCGGTTGCCGCCGCCGCCGGGACGGCCGCCGCCACCCGGAGGACGCCCGCCGGCCGGGCGGTTGCCGCCGCCGGGGCGTCCGCCCGGACCCGGGCCGCGCTTCTGGCCGCCGGCCGGGCGCGCGGCGCGCGGCGCGGCGCCGTAGGGGTTGAAGCCGGGGGTGGCGTGGTCGGACGGGAAGCTCGGCGCGTTGCCCGGATGCCCGTAGGGGTGCGCCTTGCGCTGCTGGCCCTGGCCCGGACCGCGGCCCTGGCCGGCGCCCGCACCGGCGCCGGCACCGGCCGGACGCGGCTTGGCGTAGGGACGCCCCTGACCCTGACCCTGGCCACGACCGCCGGGACCGGCATTGCGGTGGCCGGTCGGCCCGGTGCTGACGCCATCGGGCACGTACCAGGTGCGGAACGCGGCCGGGTTGCCGTCCGGCAGCGGCTTGGGGCCCTTCGGCGTGCGCTGCTTGAACGGCTTCTGCGATTGCTTGGCGGCCATTTCGCCGCTCACGGTCAGGCCGCCGTGCGGCTTCTTGCCGCCGCGGCCGCGGCCGCGGTCTTCGCGGAAGGTGTCGAAGCGGCGCAGCTCGCGGCCTTCGTCGGCGGTGTTGTGGCCGTTGACGTAGGCGTTGCCGCCGCGGCCGACCTGCACGGTGGCCTTGGCCGCCTTGCGCTGGCCGATCACCGGCTGCAGGGTCAGCGCCGACGGGGTGCCTTCCTCCAGCTTCAGCTCGGCGCGCAGCGCCTCGACCTTGTCCTGCGCCAGTTCCATCGAATGCCCGCGCAGCAGTTCGCGCGGCAGCGCGATCTTGCCGTAGCGGGTGCGCTTGAGCCGGCTGACCTGGCAGCCCTGCGATTCCCACAGGCGCCGTACTTCGCGGTTGCGGCCTTCCTTGACCACCACCCGGAACCAGTCGTGCGAGTCGGTGCCGCCGATGCGTTCGATCTCGTCGAACTTGGCGCCGCCGTCCTCCAGCAGCACGCCGCGCGAGAGCCGCTCGATCATGCTGTCGGGCACGGTCTCTTCGCCTTCCGGGGCGCGCACGCGCACCACGTACTCGCGCTCGATCTCGTAGGAGGGGTGCATCATCGCGTTGGCCAGCTCGCCGTCGGTGGTGAGCAGCAGCAGGCCGGTGGTATTGATGTCCAGGCGGCCGATCGCGATCCAGCGCGCGCCCTTCAGCGCCGGCAGCGCCTCGAAGATGGTCGGGCGGCCTTCGGGATCTTCGCGCGTGGTCACTTCGCCTTCGGGCTTGTTGTAGATCAGCACGCGCGAGGGCTCGGTCAGCGCGCTGGCGACGAAGCTGCGGCCGTCCAGCTCGATCTTGTCGCCGCTGCGGATCGACATGCCGGTCTGCGCGACCTCGCCGTTGACCTTGACCAGGCCGTCGGCGATGCGCTGTTCCAGCGCCCGGCGCGAGCCCAGTCCGGCCTGGGCCAGGACCTTGTGCAGGCGTTCTTCCAGTTTCGGCTGCTCGGCGGCAGCGGCGTCGCGCTTGAGCGAGAGCTTGTTCAACGACAGCTTGCGGGAGGTGTCACTCATTTACTTGGCTCCGGCCGGCGCGTTGCGCGTCGGCCTGTGGTTCGGAATCGGCATCGTCAACAGCCACGGTCGTCGTCGCGACGGCGTTGTCTTCGGCTTCGTTCGCATCCGCCGCGCGCTCTCCCGGCGCGGCTTCGGGTTCGCCCGTCGGGGCGGTCGTGGAATCCGTGGCCGCCGGCGCGTGGGCGTCGTCGGTCACGGGGGTGTGCGGTGCTGCGGTGTCGCGTGCTTCTGCGTCGGCGGCAGCGTCGGCATCGGCCGCGTCTGCCTGCGCCGTCGCGGCAGGCTCGGCGGGTTCGCCGGCGGCTGCGGCCTGCGCCGTGGTGTCGCCCTGGTTGCCCTGATCGGCGGCGTCGCCCGGTGCGGCGTCGGCCTGGGCCATGTCGCCGACCGGCAGCGCGTCGCGGTCCAGCGGCAACTGCGGCTCCAGTTCGCCGATGTCCTTGAGTTCGGACAGCGGCGGCAGTTCGTCCAGGCGCTTGAGCCCGAAATAGTCCAGGAAGGTCTTGGTGGTGCCGAACAGCGCCGGCTTGCCCGGCACGTCGCGGTGCCCGACCACGCGGATCCACTCGCGCTCTTCCAGCGCCTGGATGATGTTGCTGCTGACCGCCACGCCACGCACCTGCTCGATCTCGCCGCGGGTGATCGGCTGCCGGTAGGCGATCAGCGCCAGGGTCTCCAGCGTGGCGCGGGTGTAGCGGGTCTTGCGCTCGGTCCACAGCCGCGCCACCCAGGCGTGCACGTCGCTGCGCACCTGGTAGCGGAACCCGGAGGCCACTTCGACCAGTTCCACACCGCGGCCCTCGCAGGCCTCGCGCAGCAGTTCCAGCGCGCGCTCGATGCTGCCTGGCGGCGCGGGTTCCTCCTCCGGGAACAGGCCGTGCAACTGCGCCAGCGGCAACGGCTGGTTGGCGGCGAGCAGGGCGGCCTCGACGATGCGGTTGATCAGCGCTTGATCCATGCGGGGGCGGGTTCTCGGTGGCTCAGGTGGTGGCGTCGGCGGCGTCGCTGTCGTCGAACTCGCTGTTGAACTGCAGCGGCGCGTTGGTGTTGCCCAGTGCCAGCGACTTGACGTAGATCGGCGGCATCGGCGGCCGCTCGGCGGCCTCGGCGGGGACGTGCGCCAGCGGCTCCTGGACGATGTCCAGCAACTGCTCCTTGGCCAGTTCCAGCAATGCCAGGAACGTGACCAGCACGCCGAGCTTGCCTTCCTCGGCACTGAACAGCGATTCGAAACGGTGGAACTTGCCGTCGTCCAGACGGCCCAGCACGTCGCCCATGCGCTGGCGCACGCTCAGCGCCTCGCGCTTGATGGCGTGGCCGCTGAACAGTTCGGCGCGCTTGAGCACGTCGTACAGCGCCAGCAGCATTTCCTTCAACTCCACCGGCGGCGGCAGCTTGACCGCGGCACGGTCCGGCACATGGGCGTGCACCGGGGTGGTGTCGCGGTCCTGCCGCGGCAGCGCGTCGATGTCCTCGGCCGCCTGCTTGAAGCGTTCGTACTCCTGCAAGCGGCGGACCAGTTCGGCGCGCGGGTCCGTTTCCTCGCCGTCCTCGGCCGGCGGCCGCGGCAGCAACATCCGCGACTTGATCTCGGCCAGGATCGCGGCCATCACCAGGTATTCGGCCGCCAGTTCGAAGCGCAGCTCCTGCATCACGTTGATGTAGTCCACGTACTGCCGGGTGATCTCGGCGACGGGGATGTCCAGGATGTCCAGGTTCTGCCGGCGGATCAGGTACAGCAGCAGGTCCAGCGGGCCTTCGAACGCGTCCAGGATCACTTCCAGCGCATCCGGCGGGATGTACAGATCCTGCGGGATCTGCAGTACCGGCTGCCCATGCACGACCGCCAGCGGCATTTCCTGCTGCTGTGGCGGGGTCGTCTGGGTTGGCGGGTTCGCGTCGAGCGCGAGTTCGGAAGTCATCGGTTGGACATCGGTGTTGCGGTAGCGAAGGGCCGGGCAGGCGCGACCCGGCGCGGCTCCTTGCCGGCAGTGCTGCGGTTCAATGGCGCGTCGTCCCCGCAACGCGCTCGGTACTTCAACAAGACACACGACGCACGCCACGCGTGTCGTGGCGGCGGGAACTGCAGAGGAGGACGTCTGCGCGGGCGGTGTCAGGCAGCGAATCGGTCGTCGGAAGGGGCTTGGGGTCGCCGATCACCGACGGGCCGCTGCATCCGGCCGCGTGCAATACGACCAAGGGTAATGCGCCGGCGGGGTCGGTGTCCAGCGCCGCCGTGCCAGGGCAGGTTCTACAATGACAGGTCTTTGGATAGGCAACGAGGGCGGAGACGCGATGTGGTACGTGATCGAGGGGTACGACGTGGCCGATGCGCTGCCGCGGCGGGCGGCGGCGCGGCCGGCGCATCTGCAGCGGCTGACCGCATTGCAGGAAGCCGGGCGGCTGTTGTTGGCCGGGCCGTGCCCGGCGATCGACGCCGAGGATCCGGGTCCGGCCGGCTTCAGCGGCAGCCTGGTGGTGGCCGCGTTCGACTCGCTGGCCGAGGCGCGGGCCTGGGCCGAGGCCGATCCGTATGTCGATGCCGGCGTCTACGCCCGGGTCGAGGTGCGGCCGTTCCGCAAGGTGCTGCCATGAGCCAGGTCGGCACCTTGCGGGTGGCGCGGATCCGCGCCGCGCTGGAGGCGGCGTTCGCGCCGCAGGCGCTGGAGGTGGAGGACGACAGCCATCGCCATGCCGGCCATGCGGGCGCGCGCGACGGCCGCGGGCATTTCAATGTACGGGTGGTCAGTGCGGCCTTCGCCGGCATGGCGCCGCTGGCCCGACACCGCGCCGTCTACGCGGCGCTGGGCGAGATGATGCAGACCGATATCCATGCGCTGTCGATCCGCGTCGAGGTGCCGGGCACGGGCGGCTGACACCCGCCGGCGACGGCTGCTACCGGTCCAAACAGGGGTGTGCACCCCGGGAAAAAGCGGAATCTGCACCTGGATTATGCTGCATTGCGGCACGATTCCGACCGGTTTCTCATTATTCAAGTGGCTGAAAAATAAGGCGTTTATTGTAAAAATAACAAAGGGCTTCTGCCTCGCGCTGAAAACGATTACAGTCCGCGCCAGTTTCTCAAGGTCTCTGCCGCGGAGGGCGGCACGATGGCGAAGAGCGCGGTTACCATCAAAGACGTCGCACGCGAGGCCCGGGTTTCCGTGGCCACCGTGTCGCGTGCGCTCAATGGCCACGAGAACGTGGCGGCGCCGGTGCGGACCCTGGTGCTGGAAGTGGCCGAGCGCCTGCGCTACAGCCCGCATGCGGCGGCGCGCAGCCTCAGCAGCCGCCGCACCCAGACCCTGGGCGTGGTGCTGCCCGACCTGTACGGCGAATTCTTCTCCGAACTGATCCGCGGCATCGACGGTGCCGCCCGCGCGCGCCGCCAGCACCTGCTGGTGTCCAGCTACCACGGCGACCCGGAAGAGCAGGGGCGGGCGCTGCGGGCGATGCGCGGCCGCGTCGACGGCCTGCTGGTGCTGTCGCCGTATGCCGAGCGCCCGGGCTTTCTCACCGACAACCTGCCGCAGGCGTTGCCGACGGTGTTGATCAACACCCATCTGCCGGGCACCGAATATCCGGTGCTGAGCATCGACGACCACGCCGGCGCGGTGGCGATGACGGAGCACCTATTGGCGATGGGGCATCGCCGCATCGCCTTCATCGGCGGTCCGGAACTGAACTTCGACGCGCGCGAACGCCTGCGCGGCTTCCGCGACGCCGTGGCACGCCATTCCGGCGAAGCGCATGGCCAGGAGTTCCCGGGCGACTTCGACGAAGCCTCCGGCTATCGCGCCGGACAGGCGATGCTGCAGGCGGGCACGCTGCCCGATGCGGTGTTCGCCGCCAACGACATGACCGCGCTCGGCTGCCTCTACGCCTTCACCCAGAGCGGCGTGCGCGTGCCCAACGACATCGCGTTGGCCGGCTTCGACGACATTCCGCTGGCGCGTTTCGTTCACCCATCCCTCACCACCATGCGCGTCAGCATCGCCGGGCTTGGTGAGCAGGCGATGCACCGCCTCCTGCAATTGATCGATCGGCCCGACGCGGACGACCGGCAGCGGCAGACCCTGGTTCCTACGTTGGTCGTGCGCGATTCCAGCACGGCCCGTTCCTGATGCGACGCACTCTTCTGCGCCGCATCGCTTGTTCCACTTCGTTCCATCGAAGCACCACGCACCACCCATAACGAGCATCACGTCTTCCTGGAGGGAAAACCCCACATGCAACACACCCCGCACTCCGCCCGGCCCACGCGCAAGCTGTTGAGCTGCGCCCTCGCCAGTTGTCTGCTGCTGGGCGCCGCGCCGGCGTTCGCGCAAAGCACCGGTGCCACCATCCGCGGCCAGGTCAAGGTCGATTCGGCGCCGGCCGCGTCCGCGCAGGTCACCGCCACCAACCTGGCCACCGGTCTGAGCCGCAGCGTGCAGACCAGCAACGGCACCTATTCGGTCGGCGGCCTGCCGCCGGGTTCCTACCGCATCGACGTCACCGCCGACGGCAAGACCACCTCGCAGAACGTCACCGTGCAGGTCGGCCAGACCGCCACCCTGGATCTGGGCGTGGGCGGCGAAGCGGCCACCGCCAACGGGCAGGGCGCGACCACGCTCGACGCGGTGCAGGTGCAGGCGCCGCCGGTGCTGGTGGAAACCCGTACCTCGGAGAACGCCACCTACATTTCCAACGTGCAGATCGAGAAGCTGCCGCAGGCCACGCGCAACTTCCTTGAGCTGGCCGACAGCGTGCCGAGCGTGCAGTTCCAGCGCGACGCCAAGGGCAACACCACGGTGCGCTCCGGCGCGACCTCGGCCAACGGCACCAACGTCTACATCGACGGCATCAGCCAGAAGAACTACGTGCTGACCGGCGGCGTCAGCGGCCAGGATTCCAGCCGCGGCAACCCGTTCCCGCAGTCGGCGATCGGCGAGTACAAGGTCATCACCTCCAACTACAAGGCCGAGTTCGACCAGGTCAGCAGTGCGGCGATCGTCGCCTCGACCAAGTCCGGCACCAACGATTTCCACGGCAGCTTCTTCTGGGATACGACCAACGACGACTGGCGTGCCGAAAGCCCGCTGGAGCGCAAGGCCGGCCAGCGCGACGACTTCTCCGAGACCCAGTACGGCGCCACCTTCAGCGGCCCGATCCTCAAGGACCGCGCGCACTTCTTCGTGGCCTACGAGGCCAAGGAATACACCACGCCTAACACGGTGATTCCGGGCGGCATCTACGCCGACCGCGTCGACCAGCTGCCGGCGCAGTTGCAGCCGCTGGTCGCCACCTACAGCACGCCGTTCAAGGAAGACCTGTACTTCGGCAAGATCGACTGGACCCTGGGCGACAACAACCTGTTCGAGTTGACCGGCAAGTACCGCAAGGAAGACGAGCTGTCGGACATCGGCAACACCACCACCTACCAGCACGGCAGCAGCAACGGGCAGAAGGAAAAGCGCGCCAACCTGCGCTGGCAGTACAGCGGCGAGGCCTTCCTCAACGATCTGAACCTGAGCTACGAGAGCGCGTTCTGGACCCAGACCCCGCTCACCGACGGCAGCGGCTACGTGCTGTCCTACGTACCGCAGGCCGGCAACGAGACCACCATCCTCAGCGCCGGCGCCGGCAGCAGCTTCCAGAACAAGGGCCAGAAGGGCTGGACCCTGCAGGACGACCTGACCCTCAACAGCCTCGACTGGCACGGCAGCCACACCATCAAGATGGGTCTGAAGTACAAGGACATCCAGCTCGATTCGACCCAGATCAATCCGGCCAATCCGCAGTACTACTACAACATCCTTAGCGATGTCGGCACCCCGTACCGGGTGCGCTTCGGCGACACCGGCGACGGCGGTTCGGTGCAGTCGCAGAACAAGCAGTACGGCATCTACCTGCAGGACGACTGGGAGGTCAACGAGCACCTGACCCTGAACCTGGGCGTGCGCTACGACTACGAGAAGACCCCGTCCTTCCTCGACTTCGTCACCCCGGCCGACGTCGCCAGCGCGCTGTTGAACTGGCGCAATCTGGACAACGCCAACTACGACATCGCCAACTACATCAGCACCGGCAACAACCGCAAGGCGTTCAAGGATGCCTGGCAGCCGCGCCTGGGCTTCTCCTACGACCTGTTCGGCGACCAGGCGCACGTGATCTACGGCGGTGCCGGCCGTGCGTACGACCGCAACCTGTTCGACTACCTGGCGCTGGAGCAGCTCAACAACAACTTCCGCTCCTACAGCTACTACTTCAGCAGCGCCAACACGCCGTGCCTCGGCCAGCCGTGCGTGGCATGGGACCCGAGCTATGCGACCCAGGCCGGCCTGAACGGGCTGGCCGCCTCCACCACCGCCGGCACCGGCGGCGGCCGCGAGGTGTACCTGATCGACAACAACATCAAAGTGCCGTACTCCGACCAGTTCAGCCTGGGCATGCGCAACATGCTGCATTTCTGGGGCAACGACTGGTACACGGACGTGACCCTGAGCCACATCGTCAGCGAGGACGGCTTCGTGTTCCTGCGCGGCAACCGCCGTGCCGACGGTTCGTTCTTCCTGCCCGGCACCACCTCCGGCGTGCCCACCGACTCGCCCAATGGCTACAGCGCGATCGTGCTCGGCACCAACGGCCTGAAGACGCGCAACAACCAGCTGGCGCTGAAGCTGGACAAGCCCTACGACAAGGAGTCCGGCTGGGGCCTGACCGTGGCCTACACCTTCTCCGACGCGAAGGAAAACCGCCAGTACGGCGAGCACTATGCGCTGGACCAGCCGTCGATGGCCGGCTACGGCTGGCGTGAGGCCGGCGGCATCCCGAAGAACCGCCTGGTGATCACCGGCATCTACGATCTGCCGTACGACGTCACCCTGTCGGCCAAGCTGTCGCTGGCCAGCCAGACCCCGCGCTACGGCACCAACTGCCTGGCGGGCAACGACCAGTGCTATATCATTCAGTACAAGCCGGACGCCACGCTGGGCTACAAGGAATTCAGCCTGGCGGCGAACAAGGAATGGGATACCGGGTCGGGCATCAAGTTCAACGTGCGCGCCGATGTCATCAATCTGTTCAACTGGACCAACTACGCGGACTACAACACCGCAACCGGAACGTACGCCGATCTGAATACGGCGTTCGGTACGCCGAACGGCGTGCTCGCCTCGCCGATGCGGACGTTCAAGCTGTCGTTCGGCTTGAACTGGTAAGCAAGGTCGCCGCGGCTCCCGTGCACCGGGGGCCGCGGCGATGCGGAAGTGGGGTATTTTTTTGCGTGCATGTAAACGATTTCACGGGGGGCACGATGAAGAAGCAGCGCAGGTTCATCAGGTTTTCGTTGATGGTGATGGCAGCAGGGGTGCTGCTGACGGCGTGTAAGAAGGTCGAGGAGCCGAAGGCGGTGGAGAAGAAGCCGGTGCAGGTGATCCTGGTCGAGGCGGAACTGCCGCCCAAACCGCTGAAGCCCGAGCTGCCGCAGCTGTTCAGCGACATCGAGCGGCGCACTTTCCAGTTCTTCTGGGACACCACCAACGACACCAATGGCCTGACCCCCGACCGCTTCCCGTCGCGTCCGTTCGCCAGCATCGCGTCGGTGGGGTTCTCGCTGACGGCGTATCCCATCGGCATCGAGAACGGCTGGATCAGCCGGACCCAGGCGGTGGATCGCACCCTGACCACGCTGAAGTTCTTCCGCGATGCTCCGGTCGGCCCGCAGCGCACCGGCAAGGCCGGCTACAAGGGCTTCTATTACCACTTTCTGGACATGCAGAACGGCCACCGTTACGACAGCTGGGTGGAGCTGTCGAGCGTGGATACCGCGCTGCTGATGATGGGCGTGCTGTTCGCGCAGTCGTACTACGACGGCGACGACCCGCGCGAGAAGGAGATCCGCGAGATCGCCGACACGCTGTACCGGCGCGTGGACTGGACCTGGCTGCAGCAGCGCGATCCGCTGATCTCGATGGGCTGGTTCCCCGAAAGCGGCTTCATCAGCCACGACTGGATGGGCTACAACGAAGCGATGATGCTGTACGTGCTGGCCTTGGGATCGCCCACCCATGCGGTGAGCCCGGATGCGTGGACGGTGTGGACCCGCACCTACAACAATGACTGGGGCGTCTACTACGGCCAGGAATACCTGTCGTTCGGGCCGATGTTCGCGCACCAGTACAGCCATGTCTGGATCGACTTCCGCGACATCCAGGACCAGTACATGCGCGAGCGCGGCATCGACTACTTCCTCAACAGCCGCCGCGCGGTGCTCGCGCAGCGCGAGTACGCCATCGCCAATCCGATGAAGTGGAAGGACTACGGCGAGAACGTGTGGGGCCTGACCGCCAGCGACGGGCCGCAGAACACCGAGCAGGAGTATCGCGGCGAACAACGCCAGTTCCGCCACTATTCCTCGCGCGGCGCCGGCCTACGCGAGAACTTCGACGACGGCACCATCGCGCCGACCGCGGCGGTGGCCTCGCTGGTGTTCGCGCCGGAAGTGGTGATTCCGGCCACCGAGGAGATGCACAAGCGCTACGGCGACTTCATCTACTCCAGCTACGGCTTCCTGGATTCGTTCAACCCCAGCTTCAACTACGATATCCCGCTCAAGACCGGGCGCGTCGTGCCCGGACGCGGCTGGGTCTCCAGCGACTACATCGGCATCGACCAGGGCCCGATCCTGACCATGATCGCCAATTACCGCAACGAGTTCGTCTGGAACGTGATGAAGAAGAACAAGTACATCCGCACCGGACTGGAGCGCGCCGGCTTCAGCGGCGGCTGGCTGACTCCGGAGGGCGAGGCGCAGCCGGTGCCGAAGAAGGACGAGCAGGCCGCCGCGGCGCGGGCGATCGGCATCGCCGAATCGCGCGCCGCCGCCGCGCAGGCGCAACAGAACCCCGACCAGCACCAGCCGCAGAAGCCCGAATGAGCGCAGCACGCATGATCGGTCGTTGGGTGTCGCTGGGCTTGCTGATGGTGGCCGTGTGCGGGTGCGCGCGCGCGCCGCAGGGCGAGGTGGTGCGGTTCTGGGCGATGGGCCGCGAGGCCGAGGTGGTGGCCGAGCTGATCCCGGAGTTCGAGAAGGAGAATCCCGGCATCCACGTGGACATCCAGAACATCCCGTGGACCGCCGCGCACGAGAAGCTGCTGACCGCCTTCGCCGCCGACGGCCTGCCGGACGTGTGCCAGCTGGGCAACACCTGGATCCCGGAATTCGCCGAACTGGGCACGCTGCAGCCGCTGCAGCCCTATGTCGAGCGCTCCAAGGTGGTCGACCCGAAGGACTACTTCCCCGGCATCTGGGACACCAGCGTCATCGATGGCCAGCTCTACGGCATCCCCTGGTACGTGGACACGCGCCTGCTGTTCTATCGCAAGGACATGCTGCGCGACGCCGGGGTGACCAAGCTGCCGCAGACCTGGGCCGAGTGGGAGCAGGCGATGGCGGCGGTGAAGAAGCATGTCGGGCCGAAGCGCTACGCCATCCTGATGCCGCTCAACGAGTTCGAGCAGCAACTGTCGCTGGGCCTGCAACTGCCCGATCCGCTGCTGCGCGACCACAACAACTACGGCAACTTCGAAAGCCCCGGCTTCCGCAAGGCGCTGGCGTTCTACGCCAACATGTTCGACCAGGGCTGGGCGCCGAAGATGTCGGAGACGCAGATCTCCAACGTCTGGGACGAGTTCTTCAACGGTTTCTACGCGTTCTACATCTCCGGCCCGTGGAACATCCGCGAGTTCCGCAAGGTGCAGCCGGCTGCGCTCAAGGACCAGTGGGGCACCATGCCGCTGCCGGGCCCGGACGGCCCCGGCGCCGGCATCGCCGGCGGCACCAGCCTGGTGATCTTCCGCAAGTCCGAGCACAAGGACGCGGCGTGGAAGCTGATCGAGTTCCTGTCGCGGCCGCAGATCCAGGCGCGCTTCCACGCGCTGATCGGCGACATGCCGCCGCGGCGCAGCACCTGGGCGTATCCGTCGCTGGCCGACGATCCGCTGGCGCACGCCTTCCGCGATCAGCTGGAGCGGGTCAAGCCGGCACCGAAGGTGCTGGAGTGGGAGCGCATCGTGCAGGAGATGCGGCTGGCCACCGAGCGCGTGGTGCGCGGCGGCGAGCCGCAGGAGAAGGCGATGCGGGAACTGGACAAGCGGGTCGACGAGATCCTGGAGAAACGCCGCTGGATCCACCAGCAGCACCGCGAAGGCACGGCGGCGCCGGCCGCGGGAGCGGCGCCATGAAGCGCGGTTCCCTGATCGGCTGGCTGTTCGCCGGCCCGGCGCTGATCGTGATCGGCGTGTTCTTCGGCCTGCCGGTGCTGTCGGCGCTGGCGCTGAGCGTCACCGACTTCGACCTGTATTCGCTGGCCGACCGCCACAACCTGCGCTTCGTCGGCTTCGGCAACTACATCGAGTTGCTGCAGACGCCGATGTTCTGGAAGTCGCTGTGGAACACCACGTACTTCGTGATCGTCGGCGTGCCGCTGTCCATCGGCGCCTCGCTGGGCGCGGCGCTGCTGCTGAACGCGCCGGTGGCGCGCTTCAAGGCGCTGTTCCGCACCGCGCTGTTCGCGCCGGTGGTGACCACGCTGGTGGCGGTGGCGGTGATCTGGCGCTACCTGTTCCACACCAGCTACGGCCTGGTCAACTACGGCCTGGCGCACCTGGGCATCGGCCCGATCGACTGGCTCGGCGACCCGCACTGGGCGATGCCGACCATCATGCTGTTCGCGGTGTGGAAGAACTTCGGCTACAACATGGTGATCTTCCTCGCCGGCCTGCAGGCGATCCCGCAGGACCTGTACGAGGCCGCGCGCATCGACGGCGCCTCGAAGTGGCGGCAGTTCCTGCACATCACCCTGCCGATGCTGGGGCCGGTGCTGCTGGTGGTCGGGGTGATTACCGTGTCCGGCTACTTCCAGCTGTTCGCCGAACCCTACGTGATGACCCGCGGCGATCCCCTGCAGAGCACGGTCAGCGTGCTGTATTACATGTTCGAGGAAGGCTTCAAGTGGTGGAACCTCGGCCGCGCGTCGGCGGTGGCGTTCCTGCTGTTCCTGATCATCCTGGGAGTGACGACGGTGATGCTGCGCTTCGGCCGCAAGAGGGACCTGGTATGAGCCGGGAGATCGGCGCCTCGCGCTGGAACACGCTGCTGGTCAACGGCGGGCTGCTGCTGCTCGCCGTGATCAGCCTGGCGCCGCTGTTGTGGATGGTGTCGGTGTCGTTCATGCCGGCCGGGCAAGCGAGTCGCTTTCCGCCGCCGATGCTGCCCACCGGCGCCACCCTGGCCAACTATGGCGAGCTGTTCTCGCGCACCGGCATGGCCCGCAACTTCGCCAACAGCCTGCTGGTGTCGTGTGCGATCACCTTCGGTTCGCTGCTGATCAACACCATGGCCGGCTATGCCTTCGCCAAGCTGCGCTTCGTCGGCAAGGAACGGATCTTCCAGATCCTGCTGGCGGCGCTGGTGATCCCGGCGCAGGTGGCGATGCTGCCGCTGTTCCTGCTGATGAAGCAGTTGCACCTGGTCAACAACTTCGGCGGCGTGGTCGTGCCGGCGCTGGCGACGGTGTTCGGCATCTTCCTGGTGCGCCAGTACGCGCGTTCGATCCCGGACGAGCTGCTGGAGGCCGCGCGCATCGACGGTGCCGGCGAGCTGCGGATCTTCTTCCAGATCGTGCTGCCGATGCTCAAGCCGGTGCTGGTGACGCTGACCATCTTCACCTTCATGGCGGCGTGGAACGACTTCATGTGGCCGCTGATCGTGCTGACCGACCAGGAGCACTACACCTTGCCGGTGGCGCTGGCGGCGCTGTCGCGCGAGCACATCATGGACGTGGAGATGATGATGGCCGGCGCCGTGGTCACGGTGGTCCCGGTGCTGGCGCTGTTCCTGGCGCTGCAGCGCTACTACATCCAGGGCCTGCTGCTCGGCAGCGTGAAGGGGTGAGGGAACGCGCTTGCGAGCCACTGGCTCGCGCGTTCGCGAATGCCTGGCCATGGATGGCCAGGCCGGACGATCTGGTGTGGGATGGTTGCGCCATGGACGGCAGCATCGATGCGGAACATCGAGCGCCACTGGCGCGCGCGTTCGCGAATGCCTGGCCATGGAGTGCCAGGCCTGACGTGTAGGAGCGGCTTCAGCCGCGACAACATGCAAGGCGATGCCGTGGGGCGCCGATGGGTGCGATGCCCGCTGGGATGCACAGACACATACAAGCAGACACGCAACGAAACGACAGCGACGGGGAAGGCGATGAGGGACGGGATGGCGATGACGTGCGCACGCGCGATGCTGGCGATGCTGGGACTGGCGGCCGCCCAGGCCGTCGCCGCGCCGCCGACCTCCACGGTGACGCTGGACAGTTTCAACGATCTGGACAAGTGGCAGATCGTCGTCTCCAACCAGGTCACCGCCTCGACCCGGCTGGTGCAGGCGCCCAGCGGCGGCCGCGCCAAGGCGCTGTGCCTGGACTACGACTTCAACGGCGTGTCCGGCTATGCCGGGATCCGCCGCAGCGTGCCGATCGAGTACCCGGACAACTACCAGTTTTCGTTCCAGCTGCGCGGCGAGTCGCCGAGCAACGACCTGCAGTTCAAGCTGGTCGACGCCAGCGGCGACAACGTGTGGTGGGTCAACCGGCCGCGCTACGACTTCCCCACGCAGTGGAGCACGGTCACCTACAAGAAGCGGCAGATCGACAAGGCCTGGGGACCGAGCCCGGAGAAGGAACTGACCCGCAGCGCACAGATCGAGTTCACCATCTACAACCAGGTCGGCGGCGCCGGCACGGTGTGCTTCGATCAGCTGACCCTGACCCCGTTGCCGCCGCAGGACACCTCGCCGCTGACGGTCAAGGTCAACACCGATACCGCGCCGGCGCTGGAGCAGCGCATCGCCGACGGCAAGCCCGACACCGTCTGGTACAGCGGCAACGCCAAGACCCAGACGGTGATGCTGGACCTGGGCAAGGTGCGCGAGTTCGGCGGCGCCAAGGTGCAGTGGGCGCCGGGCGTCTATGCCTCGCGCTACACCGTGCAAGGCTCGGCCGACGGGCGTAGCTGGCGCGAGTTGCGCAGCGTGACCGCCGGCAACGGCGGCACCGACTGGCTGGCGCTGCCGGAAACCGAGGCGCGCTACGTGCGCTTCGACCTGCAGGACGGCCCCAGCTTCCGTTACGGCATCGCCGACATCACGCTGCAGCCGCTGGCCTTCGCCGCCACCCAGAACGACTTCATCAAGTCGGTGGCGGCGCAATCGACCCGCGGCTGGTTCCCGCGCGGCTTCAGCGGCGAGCAGCCGTACTGGACCATCGTCGGCCTGGATGGCGGCCGCGAGCAGGGCCTGGTCGGCGAGGATGGCGCGATCGAGGTGGGCAAGGGCGGCTTCAGCATCGAGCCGTTCCTGCTGCTGGACGGCAAGCGGCTGAGCTGGGCCGACGTCAAGACCGCGCAGAGCCTGCAGGACGACTACCTGCCGATTCCCAGCGTGGACTGGAGCCACGACAACGCCGCGCTGCGCGTGACCGCCTTCGTGCAGGGCGAGCCGGAGCAGGCGCAACTGGTGGCGCGCTACCGGCTCAGCAACCCGGGCAAGCAGCCGCACGACTACACCCTGGCGCTGGCGGTGCGTCCGTTCCAGGTCAATCCGCCCAGCCAGTTCCTCAACACGGTCGGCGGGGTCAGCCCGATCCGCTCGCTGGCCTTCGCCGGGACGCAGGTGCAGGTCAACGGCCAGCCGCGGGTGTTCGCGGTGCAGAAGCCGGACGCCGCCTACGCAAGCGCGTTCGACGCCGGCATGGACGTCGAACGGCTGAGCACCGACGCCAGCGGCCTGCCGCAGCAGGCGCAGGATCCGGACGGACTGGCCTCCGGCGCGTTGCTGTACCGCGGGCGCCTGGCCCCGGGCGAGGTGCGCGAGGTGGCGCTGGTGATCCCGCAGACCGGCAACGCCGGCGTGCCGGCAGGCTTCGACGCGGCGCGCGCGCAGCAGCAGGTCGCCGCGCAGTGGCACGAGAAGCTGGACCGCGTGCAATTGCACGTGCCTGCGCAGGGCAAGGCGGTGACCGACACGCTGCGCACCGCGCTGGCGCACATGCTGATCTCGCGGATCGGCCCGCGCATGCAGCCGGGCACGCGTTCGTACTCGCGCAGCTGGATCCGCGACGGCGCGATGATCTCCGAAGGCCTGCTGCGGCTGGGCCGCGCCGACGTGGTGCGCGAGTACGTGGAGTGGTATGCGCCGTACCAGTTCGCCAACGGCATGGTGCCGTGCTGCGTGGACGACCGCGGCAGCGATCCGGTGCCGGAGAACGACAGCCACGGCGAACTGATCTACAGCGTCGCCGACTACTACCGCTACAGCGGCGACCGCGCCTTCCTGGAACAGATGTGGCCGCACGTGCTCGGCGCGTACACCTACATGGAACAGCTGCGGCTGAGCGAGCGCACCGACGAGAACCGCGCGCGCAACGCCGCCTTCTACGGGATGATGCCGGTGTCGATCAGCCACGAGGGCTATTCGGCCAAGCCGATGCACTCGTACTGGGACAACTTCTGGGCGCTGCGCGGCTACAAGGACGCGGTGAGCATCGCCGCCGAACTCGGCCGCATCGACGATGCCGCGCACTTCGCCGCCTCGCGCGACCAGTTCCGCCAGGACCTGTACGCCTCGCTGGACGCGGCCACCCAGCAGCACCACATCGACTTCCTGCCGGGCTCGGCGGAACTGGGCGATTTCGACCCGACCTCGACCACCATCGCGCTGGCGCCGGGCGGCGAGCAGGGCTGGTTGCCGCAGGCGCTGCTCGACAACACCTTCGAGCGTTACTGGAGCGAGTTCGTCGGCCGCCGCGACGGCACCCGCGAGTGGAAGGACTACACCCCCTACGAGTGGCGCAACGTGTCCGCGTTCGTGCGCCTGGGCTGGCGCGAGCGCGCGTGGGAGGCGACGCAGTTCTTCTTCAAGGACCGCACGCCGCAGGCGTGGAACCAGTGGGCCGAAGTGGTCTCGCGCACGCCGCGCAAGCCGTTCTTCCTCGGCGACCTGCCGCATGCCTGGGTCGCCTCGGACTTCGTGCGCTCGGTGCTGGACATGTTCGCCTACGCCCGCGACGTCGACGACAGCCTGGTGCTGGCCGCCGGCATCCCCGCCGACTGGTTCGACGGCAAGGGCGTGGCGATCGAACAGTTGCGCACCCCGCAGGGCCCGCTGAGCTACCAGTTGCGCCGGCAGAAGAACCGGCTGCTACTGAACATCCCCGAGGGCCTGCGCATGCCCAGCGGCGGCCTGGTGCTGCCGTGGCCGTACCCGGGCGAACCGGGCCGCACCCTGGTCAACGGCGAAGCGGCGCAGTGGGAGCACGGCGAACTGCGCATCCACGCGTTGCCGGCGGATGTGCAGATCGAGGTGCGGTGAAGCCGGGAATGGGGAGTGGGGAATCGGGAATCGCAAAAGCAAAAGCAAAAGCGCCGGCATGCCGGCGCTTTTGCTTTCTGGAGTATGGAGTTGTGAGAGCCGAGGTTCGGGTTTTTACCGATTCCCGATTCCCGAATCCCGATTCCCGGCTTCACGCACGATCGCGGCCGCCTTCGCCGAGCTCTCGCGCACCTTGTCCCAGGCGCCGTCGGCCAGCCAGTCCTTGGGCACCATCCACGAGCCGCCGATGCAGACCACGTTCGGCTGGGCCAGGTACTCGGCGGCGGTGCTTTCGCCGATACCGCCGGTGGGGCACAGCTTGAGTTCGGCCAGGGGGCCGGCCAGGCCCTTGAGCATGGCCAGGCCGCCGACGGCGGAGGCGGGGAACAGCTTGCACACGCGGAAGCCGCGCTCCATCAGCGCCAGCAGCTCGCTCGGGGTGGCCGCGCCCGGCACCACCGGCAGCGGCGCCTGCGCCAGGGCGTCGGCCAGGGTCGGGGTGGTGCCCGGGGTGACGATGAAGTCGGCGCCGGCGTCGATCGATTGCTGCAGCTGGGTGGCGTTGAGCACGGTGCCGGCGCCGATCACGATGTCCGGCAGTTCGCGCTTGAGCATCGCCAGGGCGTCCATCGCCACCGGCGTGCGCAGGGTCAGTTCGATCGCCGGCAGGCCGCCTTCGAGCAGTGCGGCCGAGACGCGGCGCGCTTCTTCCAGGGTGTGGACGGTGACGACGGGCAGGATGCCGGCCGCGCGCAGCAGCTGTTCGGCCTTGGTCTGGTGTTCGGCGATGGTCATGGGCGTCTCGGTTGCGATGGGGGCGAGGCCCTGGCCGCGCACGGCCAGAGCGGGGTAGGGCGAACGGCGGCGCCGGTCAGGCGTCCTTGGCTTCGTGCGGCGCGGCGGCGGCCTCGGCATCGCGGCCCAGGTCGTACTCGGCGTCGTAGTTCCACAGGTCGCCGTCGGCGGCCGGCGGGCCGCAGGAGATCGACAGCGCACCCTGGTCGGCCGGACCGACCATGCGGCGGTTGAGCCCGAACAGGTTGCGACCCAGGTCGTGCGCGGCCGGCGCGGTGTTCGGCGCCAGCGGGCGTGCGGCCCACTCGGCGGCGTCCACAAGCACTTCCAGGGTGCCTGCCTCGCCGTCCAGGCGCACGATGTCGCCTTCGCGCACGCGTGCCAGGGGGCCGCCGCGCGCCGCTTCCGGGGTCACGTGGATGGCCGCGGGGAACTTGCCGGAGGCGCCGGACAGGCGTCCGTCGGTGACCAGCGCCACGCGCCGGCCCTGGTTCTGCAGCAGGCCCAGCAGCGGCGCCAGCGAATGCAGTTCCGGCATGCCGTTGGCCTGCGGGCCCTGGTAGCGCAGCACCACCACGAAGTCGTGCGGCAGCGCGCCGGCGGCGTGCAGCTTGTTCAGCGCCTGCGGCGCGTCGATCACCACGGCCGGCGCTTCGATGGTGCGGAACTGCGGCTTCACCGCCGACAGCTTGATCAGCGAGCGGCCGAGGTTGCCGCGCAGCAGGCGCAGGCCGCCCTGCGCCTCGAACGGGTTGGACGCCGGGCGTACCACGGCCTCGTCGGCGCTCTTGGCCGGGCTCGGCACGTAGGCCAGCTTGCCGTCCTGCACGCAGGGCTCGTCGCCGTAGGCGCGCATGCCGCCGGGCACGATGGTGGCCAGGTCGTCGTGCATCAGCCCGGCGTCCATCAGCTCGCGGAACACGAAGCCGATGCCGCCGGCAGCGGCGAAGTGGTTCACGTCGGCCTCGCCGTTCGGGTACACCCGCGCCAGCAGCGGCACCAGCTGCGACAGCGCGTCCAGGTCGTCCCAGGTCAGCACGATGCCGGCCGCGCGCGCCACCGCCAGCCAGTGGATGGTGTGGTTGGTGGAACCGCCGGTGGCCATCAGCGCGACCACCGCGTTGACGATGGCGCGCTCGTCGATCAAGCGGCCCAGCGGGCGGAAGTCGTTGCCCAGGGCGGTGATGCGCAGCGCGCGCTCGGTCGCCTGCTGGGTCAGCGCCTCGCGCAGCGGGGTGCCGGGATTGACGAAGGAGGCGCCGGGCAACTGCACGCCCATCGCTTCCAGCAGCACCTGGTTGGAGTTGGCGGTGCCGTAGAAGGTGCAGGTGCCGGGGGCGTGGTAGGACGCCGATTCGGCGGCCAGCAGCTCCTCGCGGGTAGCCTGGCCCGCGGCGTAGCGCTCGCGCACCTCGGCCTTCTGCTTGTTGGGGATGCCCGGGGTCATCGGCCCGGCCGGCACGAACACCGCCGGCAGGTGGCCGAAGGCCAGCGCGCCGATCAGCAGGCCCGGCACGATCTTGTCGCACACGCCCAGGTACAGGCTGGTGTCGAACATGTCGTGGCTGAGGCCGATCGCGGTGGCCTGGGCGATCACGTCGCGCGAGAACAGCGACAGCTCCATGCCCGGCCGGCCCTGGGTCACGCCGTCGCACATCGCCGGCACGCCGCCGGCGACCTGCGCGGTGGCGCCGAGCGCGCGCGCGGTGCTGCGGATGATCTCCGGGTAGTGCTCGAACGGCTGGTGCGCCGAGAGCATGTCGTTGTACGCGGTGATGATGCCGAGGTTGGGGGTGATCCCGCCTTCCAGCCGGCTCTTGTCGGTGGGGCCGCAGGCGGCGAAGCCGTGGGCGAGGTTGCCGCAGCTCAGGCGGCTGCGGAACGGACCGTCGCGCAGCGCGGCGTCGATGCCGGCCAGGTAGGCGCGCCGCGACGGCGCACTGCGCTGGCGGATGCGTTCGGTGATCGCGTGGAGGGTCGGATGCAGGCTCATTGGCGGAAGTGGCTATGAAGGGGGAGTCGGGAAACGGGAAACGGGAATCGGGAATCGGAAGAGCGGGAAGCGGGAATCGGAAGAGCGGAAAAGCGTCAGCGTGCAGCCGTTGCGAATCCCCAATCCCCAATCCCCAATCCCGGCCTCACTCGCACCAATGCACGCGCAGGCGCGCACCCGGCGTATCGAAGGCGACGCGGATCGGGTACTCGTGCGGATCGGTGCCGGCCAGCGCGCGCTCCAGCACTTCCAGCTTCTGCTTGCCGCGCAACAGCAGCATGCGCTGGCCGATCGGCGCCAGGCCGGCCGGGGTCAGGGTGATGCGCAGCGGCCAGGTGTTGGCGCCGGGGCAGCCGGTGGCGTCGAGCACGGCGTAGGGCAGTGGATTGGTCAGCGCCTTGTTCAGGTCGGTGGCGCCGGGAAACAGCGAAGCGGTGTGGCCGTCGCCGCCCATGCCCAGCACCGCCATGCACGGGGCCGGGGCGTGCTGCGCGTGCAGGTTGGCCGCGTGCACGCAGTCCTGCAGCGGCTTGCCGACCCGCACCAGCGGTTCGAAGCGCGCCTCTTCGGCGCGGTCCAGCAGACTGTGCCGGACCAGGTAGGCATTGCTGTCGCTGTCCTGCGGCGACAGCCAGCGCTCGTCGACCAGGCCGACCTCCAGCTTCGACCAGTCCAGCGGCAGCTCGGCCAGCGCCTGGTACACCGGCGCCGGGGTGGTGCCGCCGGACAGCAGCAGGCGCGCGCCGCCGCGGCGCTGGATCTCCTCGCGCAGCGCGGTGCCGATCTCGGCCGCCGCCGCGTCGATCCATTCGTCCGGATCGTCGTAGCGGATCAGCGTGATGCGGTCGGACAGCGTGGGGCTCATGCGATGGCTCCTGGGGATTGCCGCGCGGCGTCCACCGCGTAGGCGGCGGCGCCGAGCAGGCCGGGACGGGGGTGGATCACCGCCAGCGACGGCACCCGCGCCATGATCGACGAAAACCGGCCCTTGTGCTCGAAGCGCTGGCGGAATCCGGAATGCTGGATCGCGTCGAGCATCTTCGGCACCAGCCCGCCGGTCAGGAACACGCCGTCCCAGGCGCCCTGCATCAGCACCAGGTCGCCGGCGATGGCGCCGAACACGGCGCAGAACACGTCCACCGTGCGCATCGCCCGGTAGTCGCCCTGCGCGGCGCGCGCGGTGATGTCCTCCGGCTGCAGCGGGCCCGGGTCGTCGCCGGCGATCTCGCTGAGCGCGCGGTGGATGTTGACCAGGCCGGGGCCGCAGATCAGGCGCTCGTTGGAGACGCGGCCGAACTGCTGCGAGAGCAGTTCCAGGATGCGGATCTCCTCCGGCGTGCCCGGCGGGAAGCTGACATGGCCGCCCTCGGTCTCCAGCGGGAAGCAGCGCCCGCCGCGCATCAGCAGGCCGCCCACGCCCAGGCCGGTGCCGGGGCCGATCACCCCGTAGTTGCGCGGCACCTCGACCGGCGACGGCGTCCAGCTGGCGCCGCCGACCTGGACCACGTCCTGCGGCCGCAGCAGGCTGATCGCCATCGCCTGCGCGGCGAAATCGTTGATCAGGTGCAGTTCGTCGAAGCCGAGCATGGCGCGGGTGCGCGCCCGCGAGATCACCCACGGATGGTTGGTGATGCGCGCCTCGTCGCCGTCGACGCGGCCGGCGACTGCGAAGGTGCCGCTGCGCGCGTCCACCCCGGTCTGTTCCAGGTAGTGGCGGGCGGCGTCGCCCAGCGACGGGAATTCCACCACCGAGTAGGTCTGGGTGCTGTCGTCGAGCAGCGGCACCGAGGCGTCGAGATCGGCGAGGGCGAAACGGGCATTGGTGCCGCCGATGTCGGCGACCAGCACCGGGCGCTGCGGCGCGCTCATTGCGCGACCTTCGGCGCGGCGCCGGACTGGTCGCAGGACACGTAGGCCTGCGCTTCCTCCGGCCCCCAACTGCCGGCCGGGTAGGGCAGCAGCGGCAGGTGCGCCTGCGCCCAGGCGGCGCTGACGCTGTCGATCCAGGCCCAGGCGGCGCGGACTTCGTCGTCGCGCACGAACAGCGCATGGTTGCCGTTGAGCGCATCGAGCATCAGCCGCTCGTAGGCGATGCGCCGATGCAGGCCGGTGGGTACCGACAGTTCCAGTTCCAGCGGCTGCAGTTCCAGCGCGCCCCATTCCGGGCCGGCCAGGCTGCTCATCAGCCCCAGTTCGATGTTCTCCTGCGGCTGCAGCTGGAAGGTCAGCCGGTTCGGCGCCACCTGCTGCGCGGCCGGGCGCTCGAACAGCCAGTGGGTGACCGGCTTGAGCGTGACCACCACGCGGGTGGAGCGCTCGGCCAGGCGCTTGCCGGTGCACAGCCGGAACGGCACCCCGGCCCAGCGCCAGTTGTCGATGTAGGCGGTGACCGCGGCGAAGGTCTCCACGTCGCTGCCTTCCGGCGGCTGGTAGGCCTGCGCCGGCTGGCCGTTGATGGTGCCGGCGGTGTAGCGCCCACGCACGCTGTCGCGTGCGGCATGCTCGGCGCTGAGCGGACGCAGCGCGCGCAGCACCTTGACCTTTTCGTCGCGGATGCGGTCGGCTTCCAGCGACGCCGGCGGCTCCATCGCCACCAGGCACAGCAACTGCAGGATATGGCTCTGCACCATGTCGCGCAGCGCGCCGGAACGCGCGTAGTAGGCGTCGCGGCCGTCCACGCCCTCGCTCTCGGCGACCAGGATGTCCACCGACTCGATGTAGTTGCGGTTCCACACCGCTTCCAACAGCGTGTTGCCGAAGCGCAGCGCGATCAGGTTCTGCACTGCAGCCTTGCCCAGGTAGTGGTCCAGGCGGAACACGCGGTCCTCGTCGATCAGCGCGCCGATCGCCTGCACGATCTCGCGGGCGCTGTCCGAGTCGTGGCCGATCGGCTTCTCCAGCATCAGCCGGTGCGGTGCGGCCAGGGCGCCGCCCAGGGCCAGGCCCTGGCAGGTGCTGATGTACAGCCCCGGCGGGATCGCCAGGTAGCTCACGCAGCGGCGCGCGGTCAGGTCGCGCACCGCGGCGGCCACCGATTCGGCATCGCGCAGGTCCACCGAGCGGTAGTCGATGCGCGCCAGCAGCGCCTGCACGATCGATTCGCCGATCTGCGGCATCGCCGCCTGCAGGCGCGGCTTGAGGATCTCGTGGAACTTGGCGGTGTCGTGCGGCGACAGCGCCAGCGCGCGGATGCGGAAGTCTTCCGGCAGGAAGCCGTCGTCGAGCATGCGCAGCAGCGAGGGAAACAGGTAGCGCTGGGCCAGATCGCCGGTGGCGCCGAACAACAGGAAGGTATCGTGCATCGACCGGGTTTCGGTTTCGGGTGACATGGTGTCGATCACCTGGGGGCTAGGAGTGACGTGGCGTGGGAAAGCGAACGACGGCGACGGCCTGTATCCGGCCGGTTCGGGCGAGGGCGTGACGCGGGAGGGCCGCCAGGCGGGAACGCACGATCCAGGAGATGAATACGACTGCCAGACCTCTGAGCATACCTCTCCAATGCCTCATGCTGCAGGTCGGCTGTCATCCCGCAGGATGACGGGCGCGCGCCGGATCGGCGGCTGGCGGATCTCATTGCATGCCCTCCCAGGCTCGATGTTGCCCCGTGAAAACGGTTACATGGCAGAATACCGCATCGCGATCCATTGTTGCCTGCGCGCGGGCATGATGCGACCCGAATTCGTATGCACTGCCCTCGGGAGGGACCGGCGGCAGCCCGTTCCTCACTGCCGGAAACCGGATACATGGCGAAAGTACAACTGGACAACATCCGCAAGGTCTACGACAACGGCCAGGTCGCCGTGCACGGGGCCAGCTTCGAAGTGGCCGACGGCGAACTGATGGTGCTGGTCGGGCCCTCGGGCTGCGGCAAGTCCACGCTGCTGCGCATGATCGCCGGCCTGGAAGAGATCAGCGGCGGCGAACTGCGCATCGGCGAGCGCGTGGTCAACGAGGTGGCGCCGAAGGACCGCGACATCGCCATGGTGTTCCAGAGCTATGCGCTGTACCCGCACATGACCGTGGCCGAGAACCTGGCGTTCGGGCTCAAGCTGCGCGGCGAGAGCAAGGAGGTCATCCGTCAGCGCGTGGCCGCGGCCGCCGACACCCTGGGCCTGACCCCGATGCTGGACAAGCTGCCGCGCGCCATGTCCGGCGGCCAGCGCCAGCGCGTGGCGCTGGGCCGCGCGCTGGTGCGCGAGCCGGCGGTGTTCCTGCTCGACGAGCCGCTGTCCAACCTGGACGCCAAGCTGCGCCATTCGGTGCGCACCGAGATCGCGCAACTGCACCGCAAGCTCGGCACCACCATGATCTACGTCACCCACGACCAGGTCGAGGCGATGACCCTGGGCCAGCGCATCGTCGTGCTCAAGGACGGTGTGATCCAGCAGATCGACACGCCGATGGCGCTGTACGACCGCCCGGCCAACCTGTTCGTGGCCGGTTTCCTCGGCAGCCCGGCGATGAACGTGCTGCGCGGGCGGTTGGTGGAGGAGGGCGGCCTGCAGCTGCAGTTGCAGGACGGCGGGCGGGTGCCGCTGCCGGGCGCGCAGGTCGCGCCGCAGTGGTTGGGCCGGGAACTGGCGATCGGCGTGCGGCCGGAGCACCTGCAGCCCAGCGACGACGCGCAGGGCGGCTTCGAGGCCACCATCGAGGTGATCGAGCCGGTCGGCAACGAGATCTTCGTCAATCTCAGCCACGGCGCGCAGCCGCTGGTGATGCGGGTGGCGCCGCGCGCGCTGCCGGGCCTGGGCGAGCGCCTGCGGGTGGCGGTGCGCGGCGATGCGCTGCACTTCTTCGATGCCGAGAGTGGGGGGCGTCTGGAGGCGCGGGAGTCGGGAGTCGGGAATCGGGAATCGCAATAGCAACAGCGAAGGCGCCGGCGCGTTCAGCGCGCCAGGCCGTCGATCAGGGGCTGCCACCGTGCGGGGTGGCCGTCGATGTCCAGTCCCGCCGGTGGCGCCTCCTCGAGCGGCAGCACCGCCAATGCCAGGGTGCCGGCGACGCTGACCACGCTGCCGAACGGTTGGCCGTCGCGCAGCACCGGTGCGTCGATCGCGACGGGCGCATCCACTTCCAGCAACTGCACCGCGCGCTTGGCCTTGCCCAGGAAGTGGGTGCGGGCGACGATTTCCTGGCCGGGGTAGCAGCCCTTCTTGACGCTGAAGGCGTGCAGCCGGTCCAGACCCAACTGCTGCGGGGTCCATTGTTCGCGCTGGCTCGGCGCAAGCCGGGCCAGGCCCAGGCGCAGGTCGGCCGCGCGCCAGGCCTCGGCCAGCGCCGGGTCGGCGGCCGGCGCATCCGCGGCCGGCGCCGGCACCAGGCGCAGGGTGCGCGGCAGGCCGTCGCCGCCCATGTCCAGTTCGATCACGCCAGCCTCATCGTGCGCTGACGTCGCGCCGCGGGCCTGCTCGGGTAGGCTCAGGCGACCGAAAGCAACAAGCGTGTCCTCGACCGACACGCGCAGTTTGCGCCGGAACACGAAGCGGCCCAGTGCCGTTGCCAGTTCCTCGGCGCCGCCGTCGGCCAGCAGCATCAGCAAGGCGTCGTCGGCCTGGCGCAGCAGCGCGAACACCGCGATCACCCGGCCCTTGGCGGTGAGCCAGGCGTTCCACTGCCACTGGCCCACCGCCAGCGCCTGCACGTCGTTGGCGAATTGCGCATGGGCGAAGGCCGCTGCATCCGGACCGCGCAATGCGACGTATTGCAGGTGTGGCAAGGCGGAAAAACCGCCGGATTCCAGATTCAGGTTGTCAGGCACGAGAGGGGAGGACTAAAATTGACGAGTTGTGAGACCCGCATGATAGGCCAACCAACCCCCACACCCGAGTCCGATCCCGAAACGCAGCGGCCCGCCGAGGACACCCCTCCGCAGACCGAGCCTGCGCCGCGGGAGATCGGCGGGCGCGGCGGCCTCGAGCCGACGCGCTACGGCGACTGGGAGAAAAACGGACGCTGCATCGATTTTTGAGCAGCTTTGAGCCAACGCGGCCTTAAGCACGCCGCCCAGCCGAGACAACGAGCCCAGCGAATGGCTACGCGCGAACGTCCCCTTTCCCCGCATCTGCAGGTCTATCGCTGGCAGATCCAGATGGTCACCTCCATCCTGCACCGTGCCACCGGCATCGTGCTGTCGGTCGGTGCCCTGATCATCGCCGCCGCGCTGCTGGTGCTGATGCTCGGCCCGGCGTCCTGGAACTGCTTCCGCGGCATGGCCGGCGCCTGGTACGGCCAGGTATTCCTGTTCGCCTGGAGCTGGGCCTTCGCCTACCACCTGTGCAACGGCCTGCGCCACATCGTGCAGGACTTCGGCCATGGCTACAGCATTCCCGCCTTCGTGCGCAGCAGCTGGATGTCGGTGGTCGGCAGCCTGGTGATCGTGGCGCTGATCTGGGCCTACGTCCTCCACGGAGCCGCCGCATGAGCCGCTATCGCACCCCCCTGAAGAACGTCCGCGGCCTGGGCGCGGCCAAGTCCGGCACCGAGCATTTCGTGCTGCAGCGGCTCACCGCGACCGCGCTGGTCGGCCTGACCGTGTGGTTCCTGGTGTTCGTGCTGAGCCTGCTCGGCGCCGACTACGTCACCGCCACCGAAGCGGTGGCCAAGCCGTGGAACGCGGTGCTGCTGGTCGGCTTCCTGATCGCGATGTTCTGGCATGCGCAGATCGGCCTGCAGGTCATTCTCGAAGATTACGTGCACAACTCGCTGCTGGCCCTGGCGCTGCAGACCACGGTGAAGTTCGTCGCCGTGCTCGGCGCGATCGTCGGTGTATTCGCGGTCGCCCGCATCGCGCTGGGCAGCGCCTGATCGGCGCCCGGAACAGGAATTCAGATTCGATGTCCGCTTACAAGATCACCGAACACAAGTACGACATGGTCGTGGTCGGCGCCGGCGGCGCCGGCCTGCGCGCCACCTTCGGCCTGGCCGCCAAGGGCCTGCAGACGGTCTGCCTGACCAAGGTCTTCCCGACCCGCTCGCACACCGTGGCCGCGCAGGGCGGCATCTCCGCCGCGCTCGGCAACATGGGCGAGGACGACTGGCGCTACCACTTCTATGACACCATCAAGGGCTCGGACTGGCTGGGCGACCAGGACGCCATCGAGTACATGTGCCGCGAGGCGATCCCGGCGATCATCGAGCTGGAGCACTACGGCGTGCCGTTCAGCCGCACCGAGGACGGCAAGATCTACCAGCGTCCGTTCGGCGGCATGACCACCAAGTACGGCGAAGGCCCGTCCGCGCAGCGCACCTGCGCCGCCGCCGACCGCACCGGCCACGCCATGCTGCACACGCTGTACCAGCAGTCGCTGGCGCACAACGCGCGCTTCATGATCGAGTACTTCGCGCTCGACCTGATCTTCGACGAAGAAGGCGCCTGCCGCGGCGTGCTCGCCCTGGACATGGCCGAAGGCTCGCTGCACCTGTTCCGCGCCCACGGCGTGGTGCTGGCTACCGGCGGCTACGGCCGCGCCTACTTCAGCGCCACCTCGGCGCACACCTGTACCGGCGACGGCGGCGGCCTGGTGATGCGCGCCGGCCTGCCGATGCAGGACATGGAGTTCGTGCAGTTCCACCCGACCGGCATCTACGGCGCCGGCTGCCTGATCACCGAAGGCGTGCGCGGCGAAGGCGGCATCCTGCGCAACAGCAGCGGCGAGCGCTTCATGGAGCGCTACGCGCCGCACTACAAGGATCTGGCCTCGCGCGACGTGGTGTCGCGTTCGATGACCATCGAGATCCGCGAAGGCCGCGGCGTCGGCGAGCACAAGGACCACATCCTGCTCGACCTGACCCACCTCGGCCCGGGCGTGATCGACGAGAAGCTGCCCGGCATCGCCGAGAGCGCGCGCATCTTCGCCGGCGTCGACGTGCACAAGCAGCCGATCCCGGTGATCCCGACCGTCCACTACAACATGGGCGGCATCCCGACCAACTACCACGGCGAAGTGGTGCGCAAGGACGGCGACAACCCCGATGCGGTGGTGCCGGGCCTGTACGCCATCGGCGAGGCCGCCTGCGTGTCGGTGCACGGCGCCAACCGCCTGGGCTCCAACTCGCTGCTCGACCTGGTGGTGTTCGGCCGCGCGGTGGCCAACCGCTGCGCCGAGACGATCAAGACCGGCGCGCCGCACAAGGGCCTGCCGGGCGACGCCTGCGACAAGGCGCTGGGCCTGCTGGACAAGCTGCGCAACGCCAACGGCAGCACGCCCACCTCGGTGATCCGCGACAAGATGCAGCGCACCATGCAGTCCGACGCGGCGGTGTTCCGCACCAGCAAGACGCTGAAGGAAGGCGTGGACAAGATGGCCGACATCTTCGCCAGCTTCGAGGACGTGAAGGTCTCCGACCGCTCGCTGGTGTGGAATTCCGACCTGATCGAGACCTACGAGCTGAACAACCTGCTGCTCAACGCAGTGGCGACGATCAACTCGGCCGAACAGCGCAAGGAAAGCCGCGGCGCGCACGCCCACGAGGATTTCCCCGACCGCGACGACGTCAACTGGCAGAAGCACACGCTGGTCACCGTCGACGACAAGGGCCAGTGCAGCTTCGACTACCGCCCGGTGCACATGTACACGCTCAGCAAGGACGTGGACGTGGTGCCGCCGAAGCCGCGCGTTTACTGACCACAGCCGGGAAACGGGAGTAGGGAATCGGGAATCGAGAACAGCGCATGCGCTCTTCGCTCCCGCTTCCCATTCCCCATTCCCCAATCCCCATTCCCGGATTTTAAAGCCATGGCAGAGTTCACCCTCCCCAAGAATTCCAAGATCGGCAAGGGCAAGCACTTTCCCGCCAAGGGCGCGAAGAACGTGCGGACCTTCAAGGTCTACCGGTGGAATCCGGACGACAACAGCAACCCGCGGACCGACACCTACGAGGTGGACCTGGACGCGTGCGGCCCGATGGTTCTGGACGCGCTGATCAAGATCAAGAACGAGATCGACCCGACCCTGACCTTCCGCCGCTCGTGCCGCGAAGGCATCTGCGGGTCGTGCGCGATGAACATCGACGGCACCAATACGCTGGCCTGCACCAAGGCGATCAGCGACTGCGGCAAGAAGGAAGTGCCGATCTACCCGCTGCCGCACATGAGCGTGGTCAAGGATCTGGTGCCGGACCTGACCCACTTCTACGCGCAGTACGCCTCGATCAAGCCGTGGATCCGCACCCAGACCCCGCCGCCGCCGGACCGCGAGCGGCTGCAGTCGCCGGAAGACCGCAAGAAGCTCGACGGCCTGTACGAGTGCATCCTGTGCGCGTGCTGCTCGACCAGCTGCCCGAGCTACTGGTGGAACGGCGAGCGTTATCTGGGCCCGGCGATCCTGCTGCAGGCCTACCGCTGGATCATCGACTCGCGCGACGAGGACACCGGTGCGCGCCTGGACGATCTGGAAGATCCGTTCAAGCTGTACCGCTGCCACACCATCATGAACTGCGCGCGCACCTGCCCGAAGGGGCTGAACCCGGCGCTGGCGATCGCCGAGATCAAGAAGCTGATGATGGCGCGCCGCGCCTGATCGCAGCGGCGGACGTTCCATGCGGCGGGCCTGCCCGCCGACCGCGCGGCACCGGCTTTCGGGTTCGGTGCCGCGTTCGTTTTCGGCGGCTGCCGTGCGGCGCCGCCCCCAGGCAAAGGCGCATGCGATGGACGAGAGCACCGAACTGAAGAAGCTGCGCTGGCGCTGCCGGCGCGGCATGCGCGAACTGGACCAGTTGTTCGGCCGCTACCTGGACCGGCGCTGGGGAGAGGCTTCCGAGGACGAGCGCGGGGTTTTCCTATACCTGCTCGATTGCGAGGACGATAAGTTGTGGCGCTGGTTCATGGGCTACGAGGCCTGTCCCGATGCACGCGCCGCCGATCTCATCGCCTCCATCCGCGCCATGCCGGCTTGACTGGCGCCCCTCGCGCTGGCTGCTGGCCGCGCTGACCCTGCTCGGCGCGCTGGCGCCGCTGTCGCTGCTCGGCTCCGACCTGCCGCCACACCTGGCCTGGCCGGCGGTCGCGCTGGCGCTGCTGTATGCGGGGTGGCTGCTGCGCCGTGAGGCCAGGCGGGCGCCGCGCACGCTGTTGGTTCCCGCCGGTGCCGGTACGCCCAGCATCGATGGCGTGGCGGTGAGCGCGCTGCAGGTCGCCTGGCGCGGACCGCTGGCGTTCGTGCGCTGGCGCGACGCGCAGGGGAGTACGCAGCGCCTGGCGTGGTGGCCGGACACGCTGCCGCCGGCGGCACGACGTGAACTGCGTCTGGCCGCTGCCGCCCATGCCGCTTCGTCTGCGCCGCCGCAAATGGCACCATAGCGCTCCCTGGATGGTGGCTGCGCATGTTCAAACCCTTACCCGTGGCCATCGGCCTGCGCTATCTGCGCGCCAAGCGCCGCAACAATTTCATCTCCTTCATCTCCATGGCCTCGATCCTCGGCATCGCCTTGGGCGTGACCGTGCTGATCACCACCCTGGCGGTGATGAGCGGCTTCCAGAAGGAGATCCGCGACCGCCTGCTGCAGATGGCCGCGCATGCCACGGTCAGCGCGCAGGGCGCGCCGATGGAGGACTGGCAGCACGCGGTGGACGTGGCCATGCGCGACAAGCGCGTCGCCGGCGCCGCGCCCTACGTCGAGGAAGAGGCGCTGCTGACCGGCCAGCGCAACCAGCCGGCGATCGTCCGCGGCATCCTGCCCAAGGAAGAGGCCAAGGTCTCGGTGCTGGCGCAGAAGATGAAGCAGGGCTCGGTCGACAGCCTGACCCCGGGGTCGTACAACATCCTGCTCGGCCAGGAACTGGCGCTGTGGCTGGGCGTGGGCGTCGGCGACAAGGTGGTGGTGATGCTGGGCGAGCCGCAGGCCAGCCCGATGGGCATGGTGCCGCGCTACAAGCGCTTCACCGTCAGCGGCATCTTCGAGGCCGGCTACAACGAGATCGACCGCGGCCTGGCGGTGACCAGCATGCCCGACCTGCAGCGGGTGCTGCGCATGGGCGACGGCGTCACCGGCGTGCGCCTGAAGCTGTACGACATGGACCAGGCCTGGAACGTGGCGCGCGACCTGGCGCTGAACCTGCACGGGCCGTACATGGTCAGCGACTGGACCCGCGAGAACGCCAACCTCTACCAGTCGCTGAAGATGGAAAAGACGGTGATGGGCATCCTGCTGTCGCTGATCATCGCGATGGGCGCGTTCAACCTGGTGTCCTCGCAGGTGATGCTGGTGACCGACAAGCAGGCCGACATCGCGATCCTGCGCACGCTGGGACTGAGCCCGGGCGGGGTGATGCAGGTGTTCATGGTGCAGGGCACGCTGATCGGCGTGATCGGCACCGTCGCCGGCGTGATCGGCGGCATCGTGCTGACGCTCAACCTGGAGCGGATCCTGGCCGGCATCGAGGCGGTGTTCAACATCAAGCTGCTGCCGGAGGACGTCTACTACATCACCGGCCTGCCTACCGACATGCAGCCGCACGACGTCATGGTGATCACCATCGTCGCCTTGCTGATGAGCTTCCTGGCTACGCTGTACCCGGCCTGGCGCGCGGCGCGCACGCAGCCGGCGGAGGCGCTGCGCTATGAATGAGAGCCGGGAATCGGGAATGGGGAATCGGGAATCGGGAATGCAGAAGCGACAAGCGGACGCGGCGATCCGCGCCGAAGGCCTGGCCAAGACCTACGCCGAAGGCAAGATGCGCACGCCGGTGTTCGACGGCCTGGAGCTGAGCGTGGCGGCGGGCGAGACCGTGGCTATCGTCGGCGCCTCCGGTGCCGGCAAGAGCACCTTGCTGCACCTGCTCGGCGGCCTCGACGTGCCGACCTCCGGCGAGGTCTACGTGGCCGGCCAGCGCATGTCGGCGCTGACCGACGCGGCGCGCGGGCAGTTGCGCAACCGCTCGCTGGGCTTCGTCTACCAGTTCCATCACCTGCTGCCCGAGTTCACCGCGCTGGAGAACGTGATGATGCCGGTGCTGCTGGGCGGCGCGCCGATCCAGGACGCCGATGCGCGCGCGCGGGCGCTGCTGGAATCGGTGGGCCTGGGCCATCGCCTGGAGCACAAGCCGGGCGAACTGTCCGGCGGCGAGCGCCAGCGTGCCGCGGTGGCGCGTGCGCTGGTCAATCGCCCGGCCTGCGTGCTCGGCGACGAGCCGACCGGCAACCTCGACGACAAGACCGCGGCCAACGTGTTCGCGCTGATGCTCGAACTCAACCGCGCGCAGGGCACCAGCCTGGCCCTGGTCACCCACGACCGCAGCCTCGCGCGCAAGCTGGACCGGGTGCTGGAACTGCACCAGGGCAAGCTGCGCGAGCTGGCGCCTGCCGACGTTTGAACGTGCGTGGTGGCGGCCGCGATGTGCGGCCGTATTGCACGGTGTGGGGACTCAATCGCGGCCAGAGGGCGCGCCACTGAAGCCTGCTGCATGCGGGGGCCGGGCGTGAGAGCCTCGCTGGCTGTGCAGCGCCCGCGGTCACGACGAGAGCAGTGTCCTGCTATCTGATGCAGTGCGCGTCGGGACTGAAGTCCCTCCCACAGTGCACATCGCCGCTTCGCCGAGCGGTGGAGCGACGTCACGCGCGACGAACGAGGCAGCGAGCCGCAGTGGCTTCACTGCATCTGCCAACACCGGAGATCCTCGGACAGGCGAAAGCATTTCTAGCGCAAGCGCCCCGTAGGAGCGGCTCCAGCCGCGACGAACGAAGCCGGGCACGTCGCCGGCCTTGGTTGCTGTCGGTGCCGAAAAACTTCGTACAGCATGCCCGGCAAACACGTCGCCGCGGCAGTGCGGTGCATGTCCCTACAACGGCGACCGTGCTGGAGCGCACCGCGTGCCCCATAGGCGGCAACATTCCGGATTGCCGCTTTCCCACGGCATCGGCGACTCTTCACCCACCCGCGTGCCTCAGGGAATCACCCGCTGCGCGCGCAGCCGCGTGAACAGTTCCAGGAACGAGGCGCGGCTGTCGTAATAGCCCAGGAAGCCCAGATCGCGGCTCTTGGTCATGTCGTTGACGCATTCGATCTCGCGGCCCAGATCGGCATCGGTATGCCACCACGACGCCAGTTGGTTCACATCGGTCTGCACCAGTCCATGCCGCGCGGCGATCTCGCGCCACAGAGCCGGTGCGGTGTCCTGCAGGCGCGGCTGCAGCGGCATCGGTGCCTGCGGGTAGGGGGCAGGTTCCAGGCCGAAGAACGCGGCGATCTCGCCCCACATCCAGCGCCAGCGGAACACGTCGCCGTTGACCGTGTTGAAGGCCTGGTTGCGTGCGGCCGGATTGGTCGCGGCCCAGGCCAGCTGGCGGCCGAGCAGGCCGGCGTCGGTGAGGTCGGTGAGGCTGTCCCACTGCGCGCGCGAACCGGGGAACACGAAGGGCTGCCCGCTGTGCTTGCACAGCGTCGCGTACACCGCCAGGGTCACACCCATGTTCATCGCATTGCTGCCGTTGGCCTGGCCGATCATGGTGTGCGAGCGGTGCACGCTCCAGCCGAAGCCATGGCGCGCGGCGGCGTCGAACAGCAGGTCTTCCAGCGTGTAGTAGAAATTCTCGCCCGGCTGCCGCGGTTCGCTCTCGCGGAACGGCGTCTCCGCCTTGCCGCTGCCGTAGTGCTCGAACGAGCCCAGGTAATGCTTGGTGCCGGTGACCAGCGCCATGTGCTGCAGCGTCGCGCCGTCCAGGCCCTCGCACAGGTGCCGCAACATCGCGCCGTTGGCGGCGACGTTCTCCTTCTCGGTGTCGCGCCGCGTCCAGGTGCAGAAGAACACGTGGGTGATCGGCAGCCCGCGCAGCGCCGCGATGGTGGCGTCGCGGTCGAGCAGATCGGCCGCCACCGGAATCACGCCTTCCTGCGGCACCGGACGGCGTGCCAGCCCATAGACGGTCCAGCCCTCGGCGACCAGCACGTTGGCGAGGTTGTAGCCGGAGATGCCAGTGACTCCGACGATCAATGCGATGCCCTTGCGCATCCGCGAACTCCTTACGACGTGGGGTATCGCACCTTAGGCGCGGGGCGATGAAGCTGCGGAGAACTGCGTCGGGACTGTGACGCGGCGCGCGCTCGCGCGTTAGGCGAATTCTGACGCGGTGCCGCGGCATGGACCGATGGCTCGCGTCCAGGCGGGATGCGACGCTGGCATGGCGATACAGACGGTGTCGCGCGATGCGCACGTCGCGCCGCTTCGTCTCGCTGCTTCCGATCCATCGATGCCTAGGAGGGCAAGCACATGCAACCGTCGGCAGACGCCGTGCCGTGCCAGGGCCCCGTCGCGGCTCGCGCTGCCCGCTGGCCGGCACCGGCGCCGTTCGGCGCAGCGGTCGCGGCCAGCCTCGCCGCCGGCGTGCTGGCCGCGCTGTGGCTGCCGCGCCTGCTGCCCTGGCCGCTGGCCGTGGCGATCCTGCTCGCCGGGGCGTCGCTGTACGTGGCGGCGCCGCACTGGCGCTGGCTGGGGGCGTTCGCGATCGGTGCAGGCTGGCTGGCGCTGGTCGCCGGCATGGTGCTGGCAAGGCAGTTGCCGGCCGACTGGGAAAAGCGCGTGGTCGATGTCCGCGGCCAGGTGGTGGAACTGCCGCAGGCCGAAACCCGCCGCACCCGCTTCCTGTTCCGGGTGGACAGCGACGCGGCGCAGCCGGCGCCGTTACGCGGGCGCCTGCTGCAATTGGCGTGGTACGACGACTTCGGCACGCACCAGGCCGGGCCGCGCAGCGCCCTGCGCGCCGGCGCGCGCTGGCAGTTGCAGGTGCGCCTGCGCGCGCCGCGCGGCTTGAGCAATCCGGGCGGCTTCGATGCCGAGGCCTATGCGCTGGCGCAGCGGATCAGCGCCAGCGGCTACGTGGTGGCGCCGCATGCGGCAGCGCAACTGACGCCGGGGCAGGGCATCGACGCCTGGCGTGCGGATATGTCCGCACGCATCGCCGCGGCCGTGCCGCAGGCCTCGGCGCGCTACGTGCAGGCGCTGGCGCTGGGCGACACGCGGCGCCTGGACGATCGCGACTGGCGCATCCTGCGCGCCGCCGGCCTGACCCATCTCATTGCCATCTCCGGATTCCATGTCGGCCTGGTCGCCGGGGCCTTCGCACTGCTCGGTGGCGGACTGTGGCGGCTGTGGCCGCAATTGGGACGCTCTTGGCCGCGGCGCCAGGCGGCTGCCGCGCTGGCGCTGCTCGGCGCCGGCGGCTACACCCTGGTCTCGGGCATGGCCCTGCCGACCGTGCGCACCGCGCTGATGATCGCCGTGGTGGTCGCGGCCCGGCTGTGGCGGCGGCCGGTGCGGGTGGTCGACGCATTGGCGCTGGCGGCGATCGCCATGCTGCTCTGCGACCCGCTGGCGGTGCTCTCGGCCGGCTTCTGGCTGAGCTTCCTCGGCGTCGCCTGGCTGGCTTGGTGCATGCCCGATGCCGGTCGTGGCTGGCGCGAGACGCTGCGCAGCTTCCTGACCGCGCAAGGCGTGGCCACGGTCGGCCTGCTGCCGGTGAGCACGATGCTGTTCGGGCAGGCCTCCGTGGTCGGGCCGCTGGCCAACCTGCTGGCGATCCCGTGGTGGAGCCTGGTGGTGGTCCCGCTGGCCTTGCTCGGCACCGCGCTGGATGCGTTGCACGCCGGTGCCGGCGCCTGGCTGTGGCGCCTGGCCGCGGCCTGCTTCGACCTGACCTGGCCGTTGTTCGTCGCCTTGGGCGAGAGCCGCTTCGCCCTGCGCTGGTTGCCGGAGGCGCGCGACTGGGCGCTGCCGCTGGCCCTGCTGGGCGCGTTCTGGCTGCTGCTGCCGCGCGCGGTGCCGGGCAAACCGCTGGCGGCGCTGCTGTGGTTGCCCTTGCTGTGGCCGCCGCTGGAGCGACCGCGACCGGGCGAGGTCGATCTGGTGATGTTCGACGTGGGGCAGGGGCTGTCGCTGCTGGTCCGCACCGCCCACCATCAACTGCTGTACGACACCGGGCCGGCGGTGGAGGACGGCTACGACGCCGGCGAGCGGGTGGTGGTGCCGGCGCTGCATGCGCTCGGCGTGGCGCGGCTGGATCGCGCGGTGATCAGTCATGGCGACAACGACCACGCCGGCGGCCTGGGCGCGGTGCGCGCGGCGCTGCCGATCGGCCTGGTCCAGGGCCCGGCCGACGCGCCGGTGCCGCTGGACCGCCCCTGCGTGACCGGCGATGCCTGGGAATGGGATGGCGTGCGGTTCCGGTTCCTGCATCCGGCGCCGCACTTTCCCTATTTGCGCAACGAGTCCAGTTGCGTGCTGCGCGTGGAGACCGCGCATGGCGCGTTGCTGCTGGCCGGCGATATCGGCGACGTGGTCGAGCGCACGCTGCTGCGCGAGGCGCCGCAGGCGCTGCGCGCCGACGTCGTGGTGGCGCCGCACCATGGCAGCGCGCATTCCTCGCAGCCGGCCTTCGTCGCCGCCACCGGCGCGCGGTTGGTACTGGTGTCGGCGGCCTACGGCAACCGCTTCGGCCATCCGCATCCGGGCGTGGTGGCGCGCTGGCAGGCGGCCGGCGCCGAGGTCGCCGGCACGCCGCAGGGCGGTGCGCTGCGCGTGTGGCTGGGGCGCACGGGCCTGCAATTGCGTGAGCGGCGGCCCTGGCGGGCGCGGCTGTGGGATGCGGCGGAGCGGGCGCGGGCGGCTGCTATCCTATCGGCCAGTGAACGAACGGCCGAGCGTGCCGGAGGGTTGCGACGTGTGGGAACTGGTCAAGGCCGGTGGCTGGCCGATGGTGCCATTGCTGCTGTTGGGCGTGGTCGCGCTGGCGATCGTCCTGGAGCGGTTCTGGAGCCTGCGCCGTAGCGAGGTGTTGCCGCCGGGACTGGGCCAGGAAGTGCGCAACTGGGCCACGCGCGGCAAGCTCGACCCCACCCACATCGAATCGCTGCGGCGCAATTCGCCGCTGGGCGCGCTGCTCGCGGCCGGCCTGGACGTGCGCAACCGTCCGCGCGAGATCGTGCGCGAGCGCATCGAGGACACCGGCCGGCACGTCGTGCACCGCATGGAGCGTTACCTGAACGCGTTGGGCACCATCGCCTCGGCCGGGCCGCTGCTCGGCCTGCTCGGCACCGTGGTCGGCATGATCCAGATGTTCCTCGGCATCCTCGACCATGGCCTGGGCGACGTGAACCAGCTCGCCGGCGGCATCGGCAAGGCGCTGGTGTGCACCGCCACCGGCATGATCATCGCGGTGCCGGCGCTGATCTTCCATCGCCATTTCAAGGGCCGCATCGCCGGCTACGTGATCGAGATGGAGCAGGAAGCCACCGCCCTGACTGACGCGCTCGACGGCCACGGCCGTGCGGTTGCGCCGGCACGCGGCGCCGCGTCGAACGCCGCGTCGGCCAAGGGCTGAGCCGGTGCGGATCCGCGACGACCGTGGCCAGGACGAGCCGCACATCGACCTGGTGCCGTTGATCGACGTCATCCTGGTGCTGATCATCTTCTTCGTCGTGACCACCACCTTCGATGCGCGTTCGACGCTGCAACTGCAGTTGCCCAACGCCAGCGACCGCAACGCGCCGCCGCCGGCGCGAGCGCTGAGCGTGCTGATCAACGCCGACGGGCATTACTTCATCAACGACCAGGAAGTGCTGCGCACCGACGTGGAGTCGGTCAAGCGCAGCATCGCCCAGGTCGCCGGCGACGACCGCGAACAGCCGGTGCTGCTGCGCGCCGACGCGCGCACGCCGTACCAGGCGGTGGTCACCGCGCAGGACGCGCTGGGCCAGCTCGGATTCCGCCGCATCGCCATCGCCACTGCCCCCGAAGTCAACAGGGACGGAAGCTCCAAGTGAATGTACCCACCGACGTGCCCGTCCAGGATTCCCCCTGGCGGACCTATCGCCGCCTGTTGTCCTATGCCGGCGGCTACCGCGGCCTGCTGCTGATCGCCGCCGTCGGCGCGCTGCTGGAGGCGCTGGCCGGCTCGGGCTTCCTGGCGCTGATGAAGCCGATCACCGACGAGACCTTCATCGCCCGCAACCGCGAGGTGGCGATGTGGCTGCCGTTGCAGATCGTCGGCCTGTTCGTGCTGCGCGGTATCGCCGGCTACGTCACCGACATGTCGATGGGGCGCGCGGCGCGGAGCATTTCCCGCGATTTCCGGGTCAACGTGCTGGACAAGTACCTGCGCCTGCCGGGCAGCCGCTTCGATGCCGAGCCGGTGGCGTCGATGCTGGTGCGGCTGGGTTCGGACAGCGAGCAGGTGGCGCAGGCCGCGGTCGACGCGATGAAGGTGATGGTGCAGCAGACCCTGCAGATCGTCGGCGCGCTGGCGGTGATGCTGTGGTACAGCTGGACGGTGACCGTGACCATCCTGCTGGTGGCGCCGCCGCTGGCCTGGGTGATGGACCGCGTGGCCAAGCGCTACCGGCGGGTCAGCCACCGCATCCAGGAGAGCAACGCCGAGCTGATGCAGTCCGCCGAGCAGGCCCTGTCCGGCAACCAGGAGGTCAAGGTCTACGGCGCGCGCGCCAGCGAGATGGAGCGCTACCAGCACCTGGCCGACACCAACCTGCATCTGGCGATGAAGGTCGAATCCACCCGCGGCATCTCCTCGGCCGCGGTGCAGTTGCTGGGCGCGATCGGCCTGGCCGCGCTGCTGCTGATCGCCGGCCACGAGGCGCTGGCCGGGCGCCTGACCGCCGGCGAGTTCGTGTCGCTGATGACCGCGATGATGGCGATCATCCCGGCGCTGAAGAACCTCACCAACGTGCAGAACATGCTGCAGCGGGGCGTCGCCTCGGCGCAGCGGCTGTTCGTGGTGCTGGATGCGCCGGAGGAACAGGACAGCGGTACCCGCCACATCGAGCGCGCGCAGGGCCGGATCGAGTTCCGCGAGGTCACCGCCGCCTATCCGGGGCAGGCGCGGCCGGCGCTGGCCGAGGTCAGCTTCGTCGCCGAACCCGGCACCGTCACCGCCATCGTCGGCCGCTCCGGCAGCGGCAAGTCGAGCCTGGTCAAGCTGATCCCGCGCTTCTACGACCCGCAGTCCGGGCAGATCCTGCTCGACGGCCATCCGCTGCAGGAATACCGCCTGGAGGATCTGCGCCGGCAGATCGCCCTGGTCGGCCAGCAGGTGATGCTGTTCGACGGCAGCATCGCCGAGAACGTCGCCTACGGCGAGATGCGCGAGGCCGGTCCGGCGCAATTGCAGCAGGCGATCGCCGATGCCAACGCGATGGAGTTCGTCGAGCACCTTCCCGAGGGCGTGCAGGCGCAGGTCGGGGCCAAGGGCGGACGCCTGTCCGGCGGTCAGCGCCAGCGCCTGGCGATCGCCCGCGCCATGCTCAAGGACGCGCCGATCCTGATCCTCGACGAAGCCACCGCCGCGCTGGACAACGAATCCGAGCGGCTGGTGCAGGACGCCTTGCACCGGCTGATGCCCGACCGCACCACGCTGGTCATCGCCCACCGCCTGTCGACCATCGAACACGCCGACCAGGTGCTGGTGATGGACCACGGCCGCATCGTCGAGCGCGGCACCCACCACGAGCTGCTGGCGCTGGGCGGGGTGTATGCGCACCTGCACAGCATGCAGTTCCGCGAAAGGCAGTTCGGATGAGCGAGCGCGGGCCGCACACCCCCGCCTATTGGTACGGCACGGGTTCGCCGCCGCTGCACGCGCGCGTGCTGACCCCGCTGTACGCGGCGGCGATCGCGCTGCGCCGCGCGCTGTACCGGCGCGGCTGGCGCAAGCGCCACAGCATCGCCGCGCCGGTGGTGGTGGTGGGCAATCTGACCGCCGGCGGCACCGGCAAGACGCCGCTGACCATTGCCCTGGTGCAGCGCCTGCGCGACGCCGGCTGGAGCCCGGGCGTGGCCAGCCGCGGCTACGGCCGCAGCCAGCCGCAGGAGCCGCGCTGGATCGAGCCGGGCACCTCGGCCGAGCAGGGCGGCGACGAGCCGGTGCTGATCGCGCGCAAGACCGGCGTGCCGGTGCGGGTGGACCGCGACCGCGTGGCCGCGGCGCGCGCGCTGCTGCAGGCCGGCTGCGACATCGTGGTCTGCGACGACGGCCTGCAGCATTACCGGCTGCAGCGCGACATCGAGATCGAGGTGGTGGACGGCCAGCGCCGCTACGGCAACGGCCGCCTGCTGCCGGCCGGGCCGCTGCGCGAGCCGGTGGCGCGCGGCAACGAATGCGATTTCCGGGTCGTCAACCTGGGCCAGGCCAGCGACAGCGGCGCGCTTGAAGTCGGCTTCGGCGAATGGGCGATGCGCCTGCGCATCGACAGCGCGCAACCGTTGCGCGGCGGCCGTGCGCGGCCATTGCGCAGCTTCGCCGGCCAGCGGGTGCACGCCGTGGCCGGCATCGCCCACCCGCAGCGCTTCTTCGACATGCTGCGCGCGCAGGGCATCGGCGTGGTGCCGCATGCCTTTCCCGACCACCACCAGTACCGCGCCGCGGATCTGGGCTTCGGCAGCGAACTGCCGGTGCTGATGACCGAGAAGGACGCGGTCAAGTGCGCCGCCTTCGTCAACGACTGGTGCTTCAGCGTGCCGCTGGTCGCCGAGCTGCCGGCGGCGTTCTGGATCGGCCTGCTGGATCGGCTGGACAAGCTGCGCGGCCGCGCGGGCGGGACCGGCGACTAGGCGGGTCACCAATTCCCGAGTATGCCGCGCCGCGGTTGGCCTGCAGGAGCGCCATCGGCGCGCGTGGCGTAGCCTGGCCATTGGTCGCATCCAAGCTGCGGCCCCAGCGGTGCGTCCGCCATCTTCAGCCCCCAGGGCACTGGTGCTGCGCGCACGACGCCGTGTCATCGCTACGGGGTGAGGGGCGAACCACCTCCTCGCGCTTCCTCGCCACAGATGGGCGCCAACACGGCGCGCGTGCGGCGCGCGCGACGTGAGCGCAAGCCGCAGCACGCCGACGCTTTCCGCGCCGCGGGGCAGGGCGCGCGTGCGGTCGCCGGCCGGCGCCACCACCTGCACACCGGCGATCCCGACGTGGTCGATACAATGACCCTCAGTGCCGTTGCGGCGTGCGGCGGCCACCGGGCAGCTGCCCGGCGTCCACCAGGCCGTTTCGGCCAACCATGCGGAGAGCTTTCGATGACGGTCTTCTCGCGATATCCCCGGCGCACGCGCGCCGCTGCCGGCGCCACCCGCGCATGAGCGCCGCCGTGCCGCCGTTCGTCGTCGCCATCCCGGCCCGCTACGCCGCCTCGCGGCTGCCGGGCAAGCCCTTGCGTGCGCTCGGCGGCGAGCCGCTGGTCCGCCACGTGGCGCGGCGTGCCCTCGCCGCCGGTGCCACCCAGGTGTGGGTAGCCGCCGACGATGCCCGCATCGCCGCCGCCGTGGCCGACCTGGACGGCGTGCATGTGGCCAATACCTCTGCCGACCACGCCTCCGGCACCGACCGCCTGGCCGAGTGCGCCGACATCGCCGGTTGGGACGATGCGACCCTGGTGGTCAATCTGCAGGGCGACGAGCCGTTCGCGCCGGTGGCCGGCATCGTCGCGGTGGCCCGGACCCTGGCCGACAGCGGCGCCGAGATGGCGACCCTGGGCACCCCGGTGGACGCGGCCGAGCACCTGTTCGATCCCAACGTGGTCAAGCTGGTGCGCAGCGCCGCCGGCGATGCGCTGTACTTCAGCCGCGCACCGATCCCCTGGCACCGCGACGCCTTCGCCGCCTCGCAGACGCAGTTGCCGCTGCCCGGCCCGTGGCTGCGGCATATCGGCATCTACGCCTATCGTGCCGGCTTCCTGCGCCGGTTCGCGGCGATGCCGCCGGGCACGCTGGAGCGGATCGAGTCGCTGGAGCAGTTGCGGGTGCTGGAAGCCGGGTTCCGCATCGCGGTGGCGTTGTCGCCGGCGCCGTTCCCGCCGGGCGTGGACACGCCCGAGGACCTGGCGCGCGCCGAGGCCTACCTGCAGGGGCAGGCATGAAGCTGCTGCTGGTGTGCCTGGGCAACATCTGCCGTTCGCCGATGGCCGAGGGCGCGCTGCGCCACCACCTGCAGCGCTCGCCGCTGGCGAGTGTGGTGGAGGTCGACTCGGCCGGCACCGGCGACTGGCACCGCGGCGAGCCGCCGGACCGGCGCGCGGTCGCCTGCGCCGCCGCCCATGACGTGGACATCGCCGGCCTGCGCGCCCGGCAACTGCGCGACCGCGACTTTGCCGAGTTCGACTGGATCCTGTGCGCCGACGCGGCCAACCTGCGCGACGTGCGTCAGCGCGCCCCGGCGGCGGCGCACGAGCGCGTGGCCCTGTGGCTGCCGTGGGCCGGGGTGCACGGCCATCGCGAGATCCCGGATCCGTACACCGGCGGCAGCGCCCAGTTCGAGCAGGTCTGGCAACTGGTAGACGAAGCCGCCGCCGGCAGCGTGGCGCGACTGTCCGTCGACCTCGGCTCCGGCATAATCGGCCGATGAATTCCATCGCCGCCCTGGAACTCCCCGCGTCCGGCGCCTGGCTCAACGCCGAGCCCATTCGCCTGCGCGATCTGCAGGGCCGGGCGCTGGTGCTGGCCTTCGTCAACGCCGCCTCGGTCTGGTGCGCGCAGCGTCTGGCCGAACTCGGCCAGTGGCAGGCGCGCAATCCCGGACGCCTGCAGGTGATCGTGGTGCAAGTGCCGCGCTTCGACAGCGAGCGCGAGCCGCAGCGGGCGCTGAAGCTGCTGCGCAGCCAGGGCGTGTCCGCGCCGGTCCTGCTCGATGCCGATTGGGCCGCCTGGCAGCGCTTCGGCGTCCAGGCCTGGCCGACCCTGGTGCTGATCGACGCCGGCGGCGTGGAGCGCGAGCGCCTGGTCGGCATCGGTGGCGCGGAACTGGACAAGGCGCTGCACGCGCTCTGCGCCGGGCAGCCGCTGCCGCTGGACGAGGACCTGCGCGACGCGCGCGAGACCCAGCCGGAGCCGCGCCTGCCGCTGCGCTTCCCGACCGGCCTGGCGGTGGCCGAGGATCGCCTGTACGTCGCCGACAGCGGCCATCACCGCATCCTCGAATGCAGCACCAGCGGCCGCGTGCTGCGCCAGTTCGGCATCGGCACCGCGGACTTCATCGACGGCGCGATCGGCGAGGCGGCGTTCCACCGCCCGCGCGGGCTGGCGCTGGAGCGCGGCGTGCTGTACGTGGCCGATACCGGCAACCATGCGCTGCGCCGGATCAACCTGCTCACCGGCCAGGTCGACACGCTGTGCGGCAACGGCCGCGCCGGCGAGCCGGTCGAAGGCCCGGTGGAGCAACCGCTGCTGGCGCCGCTGAACCATCCGCAGGACGTGGTGATCGCCGACAACCAGGTGCACCTGGCGATGGCCGGCGACAACCGCATCTGGAGCTACGACCTGGGCAGCCGCAGCCTGCGCTGGCGCGCCGGTGCCGGCGCGCTGGAGCTGCGCGACGGCAGCGGCCACCTGGCCGCGTTCGCGCAGCCGTGCAGCCTGGCCGCGGTGCAGCAGGTGCTGTACGTGTGCGATGCGCTGGGCTCGGCGGTGCGCTCGATGCAGTTGCGCGGCGACCTGGTGCAGACCCTGCTCGGCGGCCAGGGGCCGTGGGATTTCGGCAACGAGGACGGGCCGCGCAGCCGTGCCCGCCTGCAGTTCCCGCAGGCGATCGCGCTGAGCCCGGACGCGCCGCTGCTGTGGATCGCCGACAGCGGCAACGGTAGTCTGCGCAGCCTGCGTCTGGGCGGCGGCGAACTGTCCACCGCGGCCTTGCCGCGGCGCCTGCATGGCCCGGGCGGGTTGGCGGTCAGCGCCGGCACGGTGTGGATCGCCGAGACCGATGCGCATGCGGTGCTGCGCTACGACATCGCCAGCGGCGAACTGCGCGACCTCGCGATCGGCGAATGAGTACCCCCGCATTGCCCGCGTTCGACGGCAAGGCCTTTGCCGCCAACCTCAGTACCGCGCCCGGCGTCTACCGCATGTATGCCGCCGACGACACCTTGCTCTACGTCGGCAAGGCCGGCGCGCTGCGCAAGCGCGTGTCCAGCTACTTCAGCGGCTCGCCGAAGAACGCGCGGACCATGGCCATGCTGGCGCAGGTGGCGCGCATGGACGTCACCGTCACCCGCAGCGAGGGCGAGGCGCTGCTGCTGGAAAACCAGCTGATCAAGTCGCTGTCGCCGCGCTACAACGTGTCGCTGCGCGACGACAAGAGCTATCCCTACGTGCTGCTGACCCGCGAGGAGTGGCCGCGGATCACCCTGCACCGTGGCCCGCGCGCGGTGCCCGGGCGCTATTTCGGGCCGTATCCCGGCGTCACCGCGGTGCGCGAGACGCTGAACCTGATGCATAAGCTGTTCAAGCTGCGCAGCTGCGAGGACAGCGTGTTCCGCAATCGTTCGCGGCCGTGCCTGCAGTACCAGATCGGCCGTTGCAGCGCGCCGTGCGTGGCGTTGGTGGCGGCCGACGAGTACGCCGAGGCGGTGCGCCGCTCCACGCTGTTCCTGGAAGGGCGCAGCGATCAGCTCGGTGAGGAATTGGTGCAGGCGATGCAGGCCGCCAGCGAACGTCTGGAGTTCGAACGCGCCGCGCGCCTGCGCGATCTGCTGGGCTCGCTGCGCAGCATGCAGAGCCGGCAATACGTGGACGGCCGCGCCGCCGACCTCGACGTGCTGGCCTGCGCCACCCAGGGCGCCAACGCCTGTGTGCTGCTGCTGGCGTTCCGCGACGGGCGCAATCTCGGCACCCGCGCGTTCTTCCCCAAGACCAATGGCGAGGACAGCGCCGCCGAGGTGCTGGGCGCGTTCGTGTCGCAGTACTACGTCGAGCACGCGCCGCCGCGCGAGGTGCTGCTGGACCGCGAGATTCCCGACGCCGAGCTGATCGAGGCGGCGCTGAGTTCGGCCGCCGAGCGCAAGGTGCAGCTGAAGTGGAACGTGCGCGGCGAGCGCGCCGGCTACCTGGAACTGGCCAGCCGCAACGCCCAGGCCACCCTGGTCACCGAACTGACCAGCCGCAACGCCCAGCACGCGCGCAGCGAGGCGCTGCGCGAGATGCTCGGCCTGGCCGAGCCGGTCAAGCGGGTGGAATGCTTCGACATCAGCCACACCATGGGCGAGGCCACGGTGGCCTCCTGCGTGGTGTTCGACGCCAGCGGCCCGGTGCGCAGCCAGTACCGGCGCTACAACATCAGCGGCATCGAGCCGGGCGACGACTACGCGGCGATGCGCCAGGCGATCGAGCGCCGCTTCCGCCGCGCCGCCGAAGGCGAGGGCAAGGGCGATGCGGTGCTGCCGGACGTGCTGCTGATCGACGGCGGCGCCGGACAGCTGGCGCAGGCCACCGGTGCGCTGGCCGACCTGGGCGTGGACGGGGTGCTGCTGATTGGCGTGGCCAAGGGCGCCGAGCGCCGTGCCGGCCACGAGACCCTGGTGATGCCGGACGGGCGCGAGCTGCGCCCGGGCGCGGCGTCGCCGGCGCTGCAGTTCATCCAGCAGGTGCGCGACGAGGCGCACCGCTTCGCCATCACCGGCCACCGCGGGCGCCGCCAGAAGGCACGGATGACCAGCAAGCTGGAGGACATCCCCGGCATCGGCCCGCGGCGCCGCGCCAGCCTGCTCAAGCATTTCGGCGGGCTGGCCGGACTCAAGGCCGCCGGCGAGGCCGAGATCGCGCGGGTGGAAGGCATCAACGACGCACTGGCTGCACGAATCTACGCTAACCTGCACGGGCTGCCGGTCCCCGATCCGGCAGGCGAGTAGAGCAGCGCAATGAAGTTGACCATCCCCACCTGGCTCACGCTGCTGCGGATCGTGATGATCCCCGTGCTGGTGCTGGTGTTCTATCTGCCGTACACCTGGACCAACTTCGCCTCGGCGGCGATCTTCGGCCTGGCCGCGTTCACCGACTGGCTGGACGGCTGGGTGGCGCGGCGCTACCACCAGTACTCCGCGTTCGGTGCGTTCCTGGATCCGGTGGCCGACAAGCTGATGGTGGCGGTGGCGCTGTTCCTGATCGTGCAGGGCCACCCCACGCCGTGGATGGCGTTCTGGGCGGCGGTGATCGTCGGCCGCGAGATCGCGGTGTCGGCGCTGCGCGAATGGATGGCCGAGATCGGCCAGCGCGCCAAGGTGCGGGTGGCGATGATCGGCAAGATCAAGACCACCGCGCAGATGGTGGCGCTGCTGTGCCTGCTGTACTCGGTGATGCCCGACGGCTCGCCGCCGGAGAGCGTGTGGATGGGCTTGTTCATCTTCCACGTCGGCGACTGGACCCTGGCGATCGCGTCGATCCTGACCCTGTTTTCGGGCATCCAGTACCTGCATGCGGCCTGGCCGAGCCTGCGCGACGACGAGCGCGCGGCGATGGCGGAAAAGAACGCGAAAAAAATCGAAGGCAACGGTTGACAGGCTGCGTGGTCCCGGTAGAATTCGCGGCCTCAAGCGGGAATAGCTCAGTTGGTAGAGCGCAACCTTGCCAAGGTTGAGGTCGCGAGTTCGAGTCTCGTTTCCCGCTCCAGATCATGAAAACAGGACCTTCGGGTCCTGTTTTCGTTTTGGGCGGATGCGCTGCATTGGCAGATGCGTGCATGCGCGTCGAGCCGTCGCGCAGGGCCGTTTCGCTTCATGCGGTCGCCAGCAACGCGATGGCGAACTGCACTGCGTCAGTTGGCCATCGCATCGCATCGCATCGCGTTGCCGGATGGCCGTGCCACTCGCCGTTGCCGGAAGCGATCCAGCTCGCTGCCTTGGCCTGCCACGCCCGCGTTGGGGTGTGGTTCGCATGCAGGTTGCCGGCTGCTCCACGTTGAATGGGACGCGCCGTTCGCCATGCGCAATCTCGGCTGGATCAACACGCAGGCACCGTGGCCGCGTTGAGGATGCAGCGGGCGCTGCATCGGCATGTACTCGCCGCCGTGCGCTGCCCGCGCGCGCCAGCGTCGAGCGCGTCATACAGACACGACCGTGACGCGATAGATGCGCCCCTGCGTTCTTGTGCCGCCTCAGGGCCTTGGAGTGGCCGCACGGAAGCCGGCATGCCCGCAGGCCGCGTCGTAGGCGTAGTCGCCGGCGGCAAGCAAATGGCGGCCGCTGTTGATGTGGGCCGGCGGCGTCTTCAGCGGCCCGCGCCACTGCACGCTGTCCGGGGTCGCCGCCTTGCCGTCGCCGACCGCAAAGTTGTAACCGAACACCGATTGCCCCTTCGCGTCGACGACGTCGAGCCGCAGTTGGGTGGCATCCGGCACCACGCGCGTCGGATGGCCTGACATCTCCACGGTCTGTTGCATGCTCGCGGGCGTGGCCGGCGGCACCACCGGGTTGAGCATCATGTAGGACACGCCGGTATCGGGCAGCAACTTGCCGCAGACGCGGTAGTCGCTGCCGCTGCCGGGAAAGCTGGCGCAGGCACTGGGCGCCTGCCAGTCGCCCGGCGCATCGGCGGTGGCGCCGCCGCGCTGCAGCGGTACCAGTGCGAATCCCTTCAGCGCCGCCTGGCTGACGCCCAGGGTGATGCCCTTGGCACTGACGATGTAGCCGGGGCTCATGCGCTGCGCGCGCATCTGCGCCAGGTTGAGGAACGGATTGCGCGCGGCATCGACGCCGCGGTCGTAGCCCACGCCCATCATGCCGAAGGTCGGCGAGATGGTGCTGCAGTTGCGCAGCACCTGCGTGCTGCTGCTCAGCGCAGGGCTGCCGTCGTAACCGGCGCAGGTGGCGGGCACCTGTGTCAGCGGCTTGGGTTGTTGGGCCACGCTGGCGACATCGCAGGTGCACTGCGCGGCCAGCACGGTGATGCGGTCCACCCGCGCGGCGGCGCGTTTGCCGTCGGGCGAGACACCGAGTTGCATCGGCACGTCCACGTACTTGCCGGGGTGATACTTGCTGTCGCTCGAGTAGAAGATGTGACCCGGCGTGCTGGACGCGTCCCAGGCGCTGCGCAACGCGTCGCTCAGCGGCACCACCACGCCGGTGGAGCCGGTATCCACCTCCAGCACCTGACTGCCCTTGCTGCGGCCGTCGGCATCGCTGCCGAGCTGCACCCGCACCTGGTAAGCGAACTTGGGCATGGCCCTGGAGGCCAGCGGCAGGTCGACCGTTTGCGTCTGCAGCGCGCAGGTCTGCGCGGCGGCGGTGGCGCTCGCGGCCAGGCACAGCGCGGTCCCGCTCCAGCGTGTCCATCGGTTCATGGCGATGTCTCGTTTGGGTGTGGCGCCATGCTAGAGCGCGGCGGCATGCCCATCGTGCGCGGATCCGCGCGATGCGGCGCTTGTCTACCGCCGCTGGCGTGGCGCTGTGGTCGGCATTCCAGTCGCGACGCGGCGCCATCTGCACACGCGAGGCGCGCATTCGGATCCCGGCAACGTCTGCGCGCGCGCAACCCAGGGTTGCCAAGCCGGGGAGCTTGGTACACAATGCAGTCCGTTGTGCGCCGGGCTGATTCAAAAACATCTTTTGAATCAACGCGTTGGACGAGAGCCGCAAGGCATCGTCCGGTTCCCGCCGCAAGGGCCCCGGCAGCGGGGCTTTGTTTTTGTCGGACGCCACAGGCGTTGCGGCGAGACGTCAGTCCACCGGCCTGGTGGCAGAGTGGTTATGCAGCGGACTGCAAATCCGCGTACGCCGGTTCAATTCCGACCCAGGCCTCCAGTTCGATGTAATGCAAAAGGGCCGCTTTCTGCGGCCCTTTTGCATTGTGCAGTGCGTGCACCTTTCCGCAATCGCGCAGAACGTGCCGCCATTGCGCGATGGCGTGGGGAACGACCTGCGCGAAGCGTGTGCGCGATGACGCCTCTCGCCATCGCGCACACGCCGCTTCACCGGCGATATGTGGCCGTGGCCATGACACGTCGCTGTTCGCCGTAGTAGCAGTCGTCGTGGGCGTCGCAGTGTTGAGACGCAGCTTCTCCTTGAATGGCAGCGCTTTCATCGCTTCCTTGAAGGTCGCCGACTTGGGTTCGCCGTGGGTGTCGTAGAAGCTGAAGCGGAACTGCCATTTCGGGCTGTACTGGCTGTAGTCGTGGGTCGTGCTTTGCATCGGGGTTCTCTTCTGCGGGTGGATGGGGCGGGGGAATGCAGGGAATGGCGCCAACGCACGCAATGACGCCCGCTGCGCGTCGTGTCGTCGCGTTGACCTTTGGCGATGTCGGAGGCACCGTATGCGCGGCCTGGCGATGTGGCCTGCAGCAGTGGTCGGCTGTGCCGCCGGGCGTGCGAGGCGAAGGCCGAGGTCTTTGCCGGTCTCGATCCTGCAGCCGACAGGGAGCGTGTGATGGTGTCGAAGGGAATGTCCGCCACGGCGCGCTGCGCGCTGCCGCTGCTCATCGCCGTGTCCGCTGCGCCCGCCGCGGCCAGGGAGACGCTGCAGTGCCCCGAGCGCCTGCGCATCGCCGAGGCACAGCTGCAGAGCCCCGACGTGCCGGCCGGCGCCCGCGTCGATCTGGCCGCCGCGCCGCCGCTGCGGCTGTTCTCCAGCGGCGTCTATTCCGGGCCGCAGCGCGAGATGGCTGCACTGGTGCCGAGCAACGAGGACGCGCGCCGCCCCGGCGATGCGGGCGTGTCGGTCTGGCGCTTCGATGCGCCCGATCCGCATGGCCTCTATCTGGTGTGTGGATACGGGCCTGACGGCAGGGTGCAGGTCTCGCGGCGTGTCGGCGACGTCGCGCGGTGCGAAGCGAAGCCGCTGCGTCCGGGCAGTGCCGATCCGGCCGCCGGCACCTTGTTCGTGTGCGAGTGAGGCCGCGCGATGGCAGCTGCGCGCAAGGCCGTGGCGATCGCCGCGCAGGCGCTGTCCTGGAGCGGCTATGCGTTGGGCATGCTGCTGCTGTATGCCGTGTCCGGTAGCCCGTACGCATGGGGGGACGGTGCCGATCCGCAGTTGTCCTCCGCCAATTTCCAGGACAGCGGCAACGGGTGGCTGGTCGGCCTGTGCGTGCCGGCGGTGCTGGTGCTGTTGCAGGCCGTGCACGCGCTGCTGAGCCGCCGCCGCAGCGTGCGCCTGTGCTGCCCGGTTGCGCTGACGATCGCCTGCCTGGTTTGGTACTGCTGGAACTGAGCGCAGTCTCCAGGCCGCATGTCTGCGGGACTGGCGCAGGCACGTGAACGCCACGCGGCGCATGCCGCGAGCGATGACGTGCTTGTCGCGCGTGGTGCGGTGCTGCATCGGGAGAACGGTCGTCCAGGACGACAGAGCGGCCGGCGCCGCATGCATCGACGCGATTCCAGCGGTAAACAGGAAAGTCCTGTTGAAGAGACGAGCGGGGGCGGCGATCCCTACCTTCGGGGTTGGGGAGTCGGGATTGGGGATTGGTCGGAGCGGCGCAGTGCAGGCCTGACGGTTTCGCCGGTGGTGGCAAGCAATGCGCTCGTGCGCGGATCGCGGCCGACCCGCGCCGCGGGCTCAGTCCTGCGGCGTTTGCGCTGCGACTGTCCGTGCCTTGCGCTGCATGCGCCGGCGCACCAGCCAGCCTGCCGCGGCCAGCAGCGCCAGGCCGGCCGCGCACAGGGCGAGCCGTTGCGTGTGCACGAACTGGCGTACGGCCTGGCCGCGCTCGATCCACAGGCGCCGCCGCGCGCCCTCGAAATCCGGCGTCTCGCAGGCGCCTACGCCGAACACATAGGCCTTGCCAGGCACCGGATTGAGTGCGCCGTGCGCGACATAGCGCTGGTAGGACCGACGCGCCTGCGCCGGGTCGATGGTGATCAGCCAGTCGGTCGCCTGGCACAGCGCGGCGGCGTAGGCCTGGCTGCGTGCGGGCAGGTCGTCGGCGGCGCGATCGGCCAGGGCGGCGGCGATCCAGCGGTAGTGGTAGCGGCGGTAAGGCTGCGCGGCGGTGGTGTTCCAGCGCTGCGCTTCGGCGGCGGCGATCAGGCCGCCGGGGCGCAGCTGCGCATGCGCCGTGGCTTCGGCATAGTTGCCGGCGTAGACCCGGTTGTCCGGCCCCATTTCGTAGCCCAGCAGTTCCATGCCCTGGCGGCGCGCGATCAGGGCGGCCCGGTAATTGCCCTCGGCGCGGCCGAGGCCGGTCCAGGCCGATGCGCCTTGCCGCCGCGCATCGCGATAACGGCGCGCCGCCTCGCGCAATTCGGGCTGGGCGAAGTAGGGCAGCGCCGCGTCGTAACGGCCGTCGCGCATCAGCCGGCGCGCCAGCAGTTCGCGCAGTTTCAGGGCCGGCGTCCGTTCCCAATACGCCGGCGCCGCGTTCGCGGTGGACGGCGGCGTGGCGGGAACGTGGCGATCCACGTAGTCCTGCAGTTCCGGCACGGTGAGGACGCGCTCGGCGACCGCGGCGGCGTCTTCCCAGTAGAGGTCGCCGCTGCGGTACAGCTGTGCGAACGCCTCCACGTAGCTGCCGCGTTGCAGCGCCAGGATCGCCGCTTCGCCCTCGATGCGGCACTGCGGTTTGAGCGTCTCGTTGCTCCAGTCGCCATTGCGGCGCGTGCCCCAGTCCTCGTTCGGCGGGAAGCGCCGGGATGCCTGCGCGTAGGCCTGTGCGGCGCGCGCGGCGTCGCCGTCGCGCAGTGCCATCTTGGCGCGCAGCCACCAGGCCAGGCCGCTGTCGCCGGCATGCGCGAGCAGGCGCGCGGTGCCGGGGTAATCGCCCTGGCGATAGGCCAGCGCGGCCAGGCGGTCGGCGTCTTCCATCGGATCGCCCGCGGCGTCCTGCAACAAATTCAGGAAGCGCGTCGAGGTCAGTACGCTGCCGGAGTCGGCATCGAAGGCGTGGCTGTCGCTGAGCAGCCGGGCGATCAACAGCCGCCGCACCGCCTGCTGTCGCAGCAGCGGCGCCAGTTCGGCATCGCTGCGGCGGGCGAGATCGGCGGCCACCTGCTTGAGCGAACTCATGCCGGTGTCCGAGCCCTGTGCCGCCTGCACCGCGTACAGGCCGATCGCGCCGTTCCAGTCGCCGCTGGCGAGCAGCAGACGCGCCTCCTCGCCGAGGCTGGCGATGCCCAGCTCCAGCGGATCGTCGAATCCGGCCAGGCGTAACGCGCGGGTCTGCTGGAAGGCCTGCCGCGCCTGCTGCCGGTACGACTGCCGCTGCGCCACGGCATCGCCGGCCAGCGCGCCGTCGGCGGCCAGCGCCAGGCTGCGTCCCAGCGAATAGGCGGCCCACGTGCTGCGCGCCCGGCGCTGTGCCTCGGGCAGCGCCAGCACCTGGCGAAAGTAGTCCGTTGCCTGTGGATAATGCCCCTGCGCGAACGCCACCGCGCCGGCGGTGTACAGGCGCAGTTCCGGTGGCAGGTCGGCGCCGTCGCGCTCGGCCTGCTGCGCGTCGTCCAGCGCGCGCAGTTGTTCGATCCGGGCGAACCGCGCGGTGCCCACTTGCCTGCGTTCGACGTCGTCGCGCTGCTGCGGGAACTGCGCGCTGGCGTCCCAGTAGCGCGGCAGGGTCGCCGTGCCGGCGCGGCCGAGGCCGTCGATCGGTGCGCCCAGGCGCTGCACTTCGCGAGCGAAGCTGCCTTCGGGCAATTGCGCGAGCGCGCCGGCACGATCGTCGAGCAGGCGGTACGGGAACTCCGGGCCGCAGGCGCGGGCGCCGCCCAGCGGCAGCAGGAGCAGCATCAGCGCGGCGGCAGGCGTGGCCGCGGGTCGGGGATCACGGCAGGACATCGATGGCACCTGTGTGCAGGCGGCGGCAGCGGACCCAGCCGAGCGCACGGCGTTCTCCGGCGGCCAGGGGTTGGGATGCGCGAGTGCGTTCGAAGCGGGGCGACGGTGCCGGCCATTGCAGCCGGTAATCGCCGAGTGCGTCGCCGGCTTCGCAGGCGCTGCCGCGCAGAACCACGCGCTGCGGCGGCGTGGCCGCGGTCGTGCCATCGTTCGCGAGCGTCAGGTCGTAGACCAGGCCGGTGCCGCTGGCCTGCACCTGCACGGCCGCCTGCAGCGGACGTCCGTGCACCACCGCCTGCAGCGTCGCCAGCGGCCAGGCGCGGCGGTCGCCCGGCAGCGGCAGGCGGAACCAGACGATGCCGGCCAGGTGCGGCGGGCGACGGGCGCGCAGCGCATCGACGAAGGCGGCGAGCTGCTGCGGCGACACGCGCAGTTCGTGGCGTGCGCCGCTCGCCGCCAGCGGCACCTCGCTTTCGATCAGCGGTGCAGTGTCGGTGTCGGTGCCGTCGACCAGGGCCACGCCGTAGGCCGGCAAGGCCAGCCAGAACGGCGTGGCGCTGCGCTGGGCGTAACGGTCGGCCCAGCGTCGCGCCTGCACCGGATCGAACAGGCCGGCCGTCGGTGCGTTCACCGCATGCACCTGCAGCACCGAGCTGTCGACCGTGCGCAGCATTGCGGTCAGTGCCGGACTGTCCAGCCAGGCGGGCAGGGCGGTGATGCTCAGCGCCAGGTCCGCCGGCAGCGCGCCGCGCAGTTGCCGCAGCAGCGCCGCATAGGCGGGCAGACGCGCGGTGGCGCAGTCGTGGTCGATCTCCACGCCGCGCAGCGCCACGCCGGCGGCGCGCCAAGTGCGTACCACCTGCAGCACCTCGGCCTCGATGCGCGTCGCGTCCAGTTGCGGCAGTTGCCCGTCCAGCCGCACCACCGCGATCACCGGGCGGCCATCGGCGGCGAGCTGCCGCAGATCCACCGCGGCGGGACCCCAGCCGGCGCGGGGATGCGCCTGCAGCGCGAGTACGCGCAACGTCGAGAAGTCCGCGCGGGTCTGTGCCAGCGCCACCGCGTGCGCGCCACTCCATTGCCGCTGCCAGACGTAGACCTGGTGTTCCAGCGGCGTCGGGGCCGATGCCGCACAGCCACCAAGCAGCAGACTCAGCCCGAGCAGCGCGCAGCGCAGCGACACGACGGCTGCGTCAGGACAGGTACGGCCGCATGCGGCCGCGGCACGGGAATGACGCCGTCAGGCCGGCAGTGCCCGGAACGTGGCATGCCGTGGCGGTCACGAGAACAGTCGTCCGAACAAGCCCTTCTTTGGTTTGGCGGCCAGTTGCCGGGCCAGCTCGTAGCTCTCGCGCACGTCCGCACGCTCGTGCAGCGCCAGCGAGCGCTCGAAGGCGGCGACCGACGCGGGATAGGCACCGAGGTTCATGTGGCAATTGGCTTGCATCATGTACAGCTGCGCCGCCGAGCCGAGGTCCGCCTGCACCACCGCGTCGTCGAGCAAGGCGCGTGCCGCGTCGCAGGCCGGCAGTGCGCTGCGGTAGTCCTTGAGCACGTAATGGCAGTTGGCCCGGTAGTAGTGCGTGTAGAAGTCGTCCGTGCCGTCGCGCTGCACGGCGAGGAAGTCCTGCAGTGCGGCCTTGGCGTCGGGCAGATAGTACAGCAGCAGGTAGCCGCGCCCGTGCCGCGCGCGCTTGAGCGCCTGTAGGTCCTGCCGCTGCGAGGCCTGGGTGATCAGCGTGCCGTACGCGTCGACCGCGGCCGGGTAGTCGCGCGCCTCGCCGAGTGCGCTGGCGTGCACGAACAGCGTGTCCAGGTCGTGCGGATTCGCATCCGCTGCCGCCTGCGACAGGGCGGTATCCACATGCTCCGGCTGCAGCCGGCCCAGCGCCCGCGCCGCGGTGAGACGGTGGTGCGCCTGCACCAGCGCATACATCCGCAGCAGTTCCGGATCGGCCTGGGCCTCGTCGGGCAACGCCTCGAACTCTTCCTGCGCCGCATCGGCGATTTCCAGCACGTCGGCATGGCGGCCGACGCGATTGAGATGGCTGCATGCCGCCTGCGCGCAATCCAGGAACAGCGGCGTGTCCAGTTCGTAGTCCATCATCAGGGTCAGCGCCAGATCCGCAGCCTCGGCGCGCATGCCCTGGTGGCGATAGGCCTCGCGCAGGTTCTGGTACAGGAACTGGAACTGGCTGTGGCGCAGCCCTTCTTCGAGGATGGCCTGCGCCTGCGCGTACAGGCCCCGGTCCAGGTACAGCAGGCCGAGATTGTTGCAGCACATCGCGAAGGTATGCGTGTCGGTGTTGCAGGTGGCGGCCTCGCCCTGTTCCAGGGCTTGCCGGAACAGCGTGGTGCCGTGCTCGTAGAGGGCGAACTGCACCGCGTCGACGTAGCCGGCATCGGCCGGCTCCATTCCGGCGTGTTTCCATTTGCCGATGGAGACGCCGGCGCTGTAGTAGTGGCAGGCGTTGCCGTCGCGGAAGTCCAGCTGCAGCAGCTGCGGCGACTGCCCGGCAGGCAGCGATTCCATCTCGAACAGGCGGACCTGCAGGTCCACCTGCGGCTGCAGCGCGTGGGCGTTGCGGTAGGCGCTGATCGCCGATGCGGGTTCGTCCAGCCAGTAGTGCGCGCTGCCGAGCAGGCGGTGCGCCTCGGCGTCGTGCGGGGCCAGGCCGATCGCACGTCCGGCCCACTCGGCGACGGTGCGCAGCGCCTGCCGGCGGTCGCTGGTGAAGTGCGCGCTGCGGTCGAGGTAGATCAGGCACTTCAGCCGCCATGGCGCCGCGTCGCCCGGCACGGCCTGGATCCGGGCGTCGCAGCGCTGCATCAGCACCTCGAGGTCGGCCTCCTGCAGATGGTTGAGCACGGTCGTGCCGGACCACAGCCTGTACAGGCCGTCGACGTCGTTCTGGCGAAGGGCGGCCATGCCGCGTTGGATCAGGGTCTGCATGCAGCGGATGCTCTGGAAAGACGGTGCGGGACCCGGCAGCAGCGCGCGGCAGCGTCTCCCGCAGGGCGACGTTGCGGTAGATAGACGAGCCAGTTGCGGTTTTCCCTACCGCGACCGCGGTGCGCCCGGCGCCGGCGACGCTGCGTCGCCGCTACGGCGCCGCCGCCCAGAAGCGCTGCTTGTACTGCACGAACCGCTGGCGGCCGACGGTGTCGAACCAGGACAGGTCGTAGAACGGACACACGACGGCACTGCGATCGCGCGGCGGCAGCGCATCGAACAGGAGAGGCGGCATCGGCGCTGTGCCTCGCCGCCTGCAGGGCCTCCCGGCAGCGCCGGCGGGCGCCGATTTGCGATGATGCCGGTCTCGTCCCTCGATCCTGATGTCATGCATCCATCGCGACCTGTTTTGCGTTTCGCCAGCGTGTTCGGTGCGGCCCTGGCTGCCATGACCGGCCTGTGCGCTGTCGCCGATGCCACGCCGCCTGCCGGTGCCGTCACGCGTTGCGGCTGGTTCGACAATCCCTCGCCAGGCAACGCCACGCTCGTGGACAAGGACGGCGAGTGGACGGTCGGCCAGCAGGGCGGGCACCAGGCCGAGGGCACATGGCCGACGTTCTCCCAGGCGCGCTGGGTGGCGACCGGGACGGGCAGCGCTGGCTACGGCTGCGCCTGCCTGAAGGTGCATGCGCGTGACGACACCCGCGAGGTGACCGCGATCGAGTCGGCGACGGCCCAGCCCTTGAAGACCTGCCGGCAGGACAAGGCACTGCGGGGCAGGGAGCCGGAGAATCCGCTGAAGTAGCGCGCTGGTTGCGTGGTTCCGTGGTGGCGGGTCGCCGGCGCGATGCCATCGGGGACGCATTGCCGCAGAGAAGGCGTCTCGCGATGCAGGCTGACCGCCGGTTCCAATGCCGCGGGGAGCGTCTTGTTGTTTGCGTCGGAAAGACGCCGCTCCAGTTTCCGGCAGTGGGGTTCCGATTCAGCGAGGTGGCAGTGCCCAGCCGAATGCCGCCATGGCCACCGTTCGGTGCGTTCGGGCTTGGACGGCCGAGGTTGCGTGTGGCATCGGCCGGCGGCCGCCCGACCCGGCGCGCACAGGGCCGCTGCCGATCCGACCCTGCCGCAGAACCGCGAACCGGAAGGGCCGAATCGCGACCTGGCACCGTGCCGGCCGGCGGCGGACATTTTTTTGCAACGAAGGGCTAGCGCACCTCCGGGGAGGCGTGTAGAATGCGCGGCTCCCAAGCGGGAATAGCTCAGTTGGTAGAGCGCAACCTTGCCAAGGTTGAGGTCGCGAGTTCGAGTCTCGTTTCCCGCTCCAAATTGCGTCACGTGCCTCTTGCGAGGCGGGTGAAACCCCGAAAAAGGAGCCGCGGCTCCTTTTTTTCGTTTCCGCGATTCGTCTTTTCCGAAGAGCGCCGGCCCCGGCCCTGCGCGACGACTTCCCGGCATCACGAACACGCCCGGCGTCCGCTCACGCAAGCGAGCTGGCCAGGAGCGCCTGCCTGGTCGCATCGTCGGCAGGGTAGAAGCATTCCAGTGTCAGCTCGGCCAGTGTCACGTCGGTTGCGGTGCCGAAGACGGTCGTGGTGGACAGAAACGACAGGACGCTTCCGCTTGTTCCGCTGCGGATCGAAAGCGGCACCGCGATCCGTTCGGTAGGCCCGGGTGGGCGATCGCTGGCCGGGCAGGGGAACCCGTTGAGTTCGGCATGCAGGGTTTCGAGTGCTGGATCGGCCGAATGGTCGATCTCGAGGCGAAGCCGGGCCAGCAGATGGTGCCGCCATTCGGCCAGGTTGACGATGCGTGGCGCCAGGCCATTGGGGTGGAGCGTGGCCCGCAGCACGTTGACGGGTGCGGTCAGCAACGTCGGATCGATGCCGACCAGCAGCGCGGTCGCCGCCTCGTTGGCGCACACCAGGTTCCAGTGACGGTCGACCGCAAGGGCGGGAAACGGGGCGTGCGCGCGTAGAACCGTGTCGACGGCCGCCAGCGCGGCCGCCATGTCGGGTGTGTCGAGGGCGCGCTCGCCATGCACTGGCGCATAGCCCGCCACGTGCAGCAGCCGGTTCTGTTCCCTGAGCGGCATCGCCAGCGGTGCGGCCAGGCGCAGCAGCAGGTCGCGGCTGGGAGCCGCTCGCCCGCTCTCGACGAAGCTCAGATGCCGCGTGGACACCTCTGCCGCGCAGGCCAGATCGAGTTGGCTCAGCCTGCGCCTGGCCCGCCAGTCGCGCAGCACGTCGCCAACAGTGATCGCGCGTGTGGTCATGTCCTCATCCTACCGGCCTGCGGCGGTGGTGCCATTACCTGCGAGGTAATCGCAGCGTCCGAGCGGCATCGGCATGCTCGACCCATCAACGACGAGGAGATGGCGATGAATGACCCTGACCTGCTGGCACGTGCCTATCTTGCGCTATGGAACGATGCCGATGCGGCCTCGCGCGACCGTCGCTTGGCGGACGGCTGGACCCCCGACGCCTGCTATGCCGATCCGATGATGACGGGCGCAGGCCATGACGGCATCGCCGCGATGATCGCAGCTGCCCGCGCACAGGTTCCCGGTCACCGATTCGCGCTGCGCGGCGTGCCCGATGCGCACGGCCCCTTCGTGCGTTTCTCCTGGACGCTGTCGCCCGAACACGGCGCTCCGATCGCCGCTGGAACCGATATCGCCCGACTCGCCGCGGACGGGCGCATCGCCGACGTCATCGGCTTTCTCGACAAGGAGAGCGCATGACGCCGGCATTCATCCCGCGTGGCGACGGCCATGCGCTGTTCGTGCGCGACTGGGGCGAGGGTCCGCCTGTGGTTTTGCTGGCGGGCTGGGCGATGGACGGCCGGATCTGGGGCGACACCATGCTCCATCTCAACGCCGCCGGCCTGCGCACCATCGCGTACGATCGCAATGGCCACGGGCGCTCGACCGACCGTGCTGGCTATGGCTACGACGCGCTTGCCGACGACCTGGCCGCCGTCCTCGAGGCGCTCGACCTGGAAGGCGTCACGCTGGTGGCGCATTCGGGCGCTGGCGGCGAGGCGATCCGCTATCTCGCGCGCCACGGTCGTACGCGGATCGCGCGATTGATCCTGGTCGGTGCGACCGGTCCGCGGGTCGTCGGTGATGCCGGGATCACGCCGGCGATGGTGGACGATTTGTGCGCGCAGCTCGCGTCCGATCTGTCGGGCTGGATCGACGCCAACATCGATCCCTTCGCGCCGGGTGCGTCGAGCCGCGTCAACGCATGGATGGCCGCCATGGTGCTCGACTGCTCGCGCCGCGCGGTGGTCGCGTTCCAGCGCACCATCGCGCTGAGCGACCTGTCGGCGGAAGCCGCCGCGCTCCATCTGCCGGTCACGATCATTCACGGCGACCGCGACGCGTCCGCGCCACTCGAGGTGAGTGGACGTGTCTATGCTGCGACCATTCCCGGCGCCGAACTGCTCGTCTACGAAGGCGCGGCGCACGGCGTGATGGTGACGCATGCAGCGCGGCTTGCCGGCGACATCGTCAGCCGAGCGGCGTCATGAGCTGGCTGGCCGCTGCCCGGGCCGGCGTCGCAGGCCGGCTGCCGGGTAGATCTGTCGTGCGCTCGCTGGGAATGGTCGCCGATCCGGTCGCTCAGGGTTTGGTTCGTCCTGTCGCCGAGGCGAGACTCACGGTAGCGCGCGCATGAACGCGAAGCCACTCCCGGAAACGTACGTCATCACCTTCCACGTCAAAGCGGATCAGGTGGATCGCTTCCGCATGCTGCTCGACCCCGTGCTCGACGCAATGCGTCACGAGCGGACCTTCGTCCGTGCGGCGCTACACGTCGATCCCGAGCGGCCGACCGTGTTCCAGCTCCATGAAACCTGGACCGATCGCGACGATGTCCTCAACGTGCAACTGCATCGGCGCTATCGTCGAGCGTGGAACGCCGCGCTCGACGACGTGCTGGTTGCACCCAGGCACATCGCCATCTGGACAGCCGTGCGAGTGGATTGAGGTTGGACGGCAAGAGCGCCAGCCACCTCGTTGCGCCGCCGATGCTCTGCCAGCGTACCGCCGACCGCACGGCAGGATGCGCAGCGCAGGCGGCGGCCGCGGCTGCCGTGAGCGTGTTCAACGCTGCCCGGGCAACGGCGCGAGGCCTCGTGATCGAGCCGGGAAAGCGGAGTGATCTCCATGCCTGGCGCCTGCGCAAGCCGCAGACCCGGTGAGTAACCGGCCCGGATCACGCCGCCAGCCACCACCACGCCAGCAACGCCGCCAGCAGCGTGGCGGCGCCGCCCAGCAGCCGCGGCCGGCGCCACCAGTGCCGCGGCTGGCGATCGATGGCATTGGCACCGGCCAGACGCAACAGGCCGCGGGCGAAACCGTGGCGATCCATGCTGCGGTCGCAGGCCTCGACGCACGCGCCGCAGGCGGTGCAGGCGTAATGCGCACCATTGCGCGGATCGATGCCGGCCGGGCAGGCCTGTACGCAGGCGTCGCAGGCCACGCAGTCGCCGAGTTGTTCGACGCTGAACTTGGGCAGGGTGCCGGCATACGCGGCCAGGGCCTCGCCGCGGCTGCCGCCCTGGCCGGCGAGCTGGGCGATGCTGGCGCGCACGGCATAGTCGCGGGCGGTGACGGGGTCGAGCAGGCGCCGCCCGCGCTTGGCGATGCTGCCAGTGCCGCATGCGCGGGCGCCACGCGGTTCGCCGCGCATCGCGTCGTAGCCGACCAGCGGCGTGTCGCGGTCGCACAGCAGCGGTTGCAGGCGCGCGTACGGGCACAGGTAGCGGCAGACCTGACTGCGCAGGAAGCCGGCGTTGCCCCAGGTGGCCAGTGCATAGAACAGTACCCAGAACGTCTCCCCACCGCTCCAGGCGAACGGATGCAGGCGCGCGACCAGGTCGGCGATCGGCACGAAGTAGCCGACGAAGCTGACCCCGGTCCACAGCGCCACGGTCGCCCACAGCAGGTGCCGTGCCGCGGCCGGCCAGTCGGCGAAGCGCCGTTCGATCCAGGCGAAGGCATGGCTCCACACCGTCTGCGGACAGGCGAAACCGCACCACGGGCGCCCGGCCAGGGTGGTGAGCACCGCCAGCGAGGCCGCTGCGGCGCCCAGCGCCAGCAGCAGCCAGCCGACGTCGTGCGGCCACAGGGTCCAGCCGAACACGTCGAAGCGCCGCGCCGGCAGGTCCAGCAGCAGCGCCTGCCGGCCCTGCCAGCGCAGCCACGGCAGCAGGTAGAAGGCGGCGAACAGCAGCCACAGCACCACGCGTCGGAACTGCGTGTACCGATGTGGCGGCGCCGGTCCTGCCGTGGCTGCGGGCGAGGTGACGACATGCAAGTGGATCGGGCGAGGCATCGGCAGCCGGCTCAGGACAGCGGCGCGGTGTCGCCGTGCGGCGCCGGACGCAACAGGAAGCCGGTCAGCACGCTCGAGGCCAGCGTCGCCAGCCAGAACATGAAGAAACCCACCGTATAGCCCAGCTCGCGGCTCAGCTGGCGGCCGGGGAAGGTGATGTCGCGCAGCGCCAGCGGATCGACCAGGGCGAAGAACAGCACGCTCATCGCGCCGGCCACCAGGAAGCTCGGCCACAGGATCACCCCCAGCCGCTGCACCAGCGGGCGTGGCGTACCGGGATCGAGCGGGTCGAGCAGCGGATCGTCGGGAGAGGCCATGACGGTGGATTCCATCGCGAAAGGAGGATGCGGCATGCGCCAAGGGGGCAGCGCCACACACGTCGCCGCGCCTGCCAGCCGCCTGGCCGCCGATCCCCCGTCGACACCGGCGTCGGCGCATGCCGCAGCGGCAGACTAGGCAGTGCCGGCCGTGCCGACATTGATCCTGATCAAGGCCGCCGCGGTGGCGGCGTGGAGACTGTCGGCGTCGAGCGACGTGGAGCGGACCATGCAGGACCAGATCGAGGGCATGCCCTTGCCGGGGCCGGACCTGTGCAGCGAGGCCGAGGTGCAGGCGCTGGTGGAGACGTTCTACCGCCGCGTGCGCGCCGACGCCGATCTGTCGGCGGTGTTCGCCGCGCACATCGAGGACTGGGACGCGCACCAGCAGCAGCTGTGCGATTTCTGGTCGGCGATGCTGCGCGGCACCCGCCGCTTCCGCGGCGCGCCGATGCCGCGGCACATGGCCATGCGCGAACTCAGCGCACTGTTGTTCCAGCGCTGGCTGGGCCTGTTCCGCGCCACCACCGCCGAGCTGCCCAACATGCCGATGCGGCTGCTGGCCGACGACATCGCCCAGCGCATCGCCGAGACGTTCTGGCGCCGCCACCAGATGAGCTGGCGCCCGTTCGAGCCGGCATCGCCGCTGCCGCCGGCTGCGTGCGCGGATTGATCCAGGTCAAGGCGGCCGTGCCGGGCGCCGCGCATGCTCGGGGCATGGACATTCTGACCGCGCCCGATTCCTCCGCCGCCTGGACCTTCGACGCCGACCTGCTGCGCCGCTACGACCGTCCCGGCCCGCGCTACACCTCGTACCCGACCGCGCCGCATTTCCAGACCGGTTTCGGCCCGGCGCAGTTGTTCGCCGCGGTCCAGGCCAGCGATCCGCGGCGGCCGCTGTCGCTGTACGTGCACGTGCCGTTCTGCCGCAATCCCTGCTTCTATTGCGGTTGCCATCGGGTGATCACCCGCGACCCGCAGCGCGGCCGCACCTACGTGCAGCGGCTGCTGCGCGAGGCGGCGATGATGGCCGCGTGTTTCGAGGGCGAGCGCGAGGTGGTGCAACTGCACCTGGGCGGGGGTACCCCCAACTTCCTCGCTCCCGAGTCGCTGGGCGAACTGGTGCATGGCCTGCGCGGGCTGTTCCGCTTCAGCCAGGCGCCGGACCGCGAGATGTCCATCGAACTGGACCCACGCACGGTGACGCCGCAGGACATCGCCGCATTGGCCGAACTGGGCTTCAATCGCGCCAGCCTGGGCATCCAGGATTTCGACCCGCTGGTGCAGCAGGCGATCAACCGGCGCCAGGGCGTGCACGAGACGCTGGACATCCTGCGCGCCTGCCGCGTGCACGGCATGCGCTCGGTCAACGTCGACCTGATCTACGGCCTGCCGCGGCAGACCCTGGCCGGGTTCGAACAGACCCTGGAGACGGTGATCGCGGCGCGCCCGGACCGCCTGGCGGTCTACGGCTACGCGCACATGCCGCAGCTGTTCAAGGCGCAGCGGCGCATCGCAGACGCCGATCTGCCCGATGCCGAGCAGAAGCTGGCCCTGCTCGGGCTGGCGGTCAGCAGGCTCTCGGCGGCCGGCTACCAGTACATCGGCATGGACCACTTCGCGCTGCCGCAGGAAGACCTGGCGCGCGCGCAGCGGCAGGGCAGCCTGCACCGCAACTTCATGGGCTACACCACCCACGCCGACACCGACCTGCTGGGCCTGGGGGTCAGCGCGATCAGCCGCATCGGCGCCAGCTACAGCCAGAACCAGCGCGACCTGCCGGCCTGGGAAGCGGCCGTGGACGCCGGCGACAGCCCGGTGCTGCGCGGCCTGCAGCTCAGTGCCGACGACGCCTTGCGCGCCGAACTGATCCAGCAGCTGATGTGCCAGGGGCGGGTGGACGCGGCAGCGGTGGCGCAGCGCCACGGTATCGACTTCGCCAGCTACTTCCGCGAGGAACTGCGCGCACTGGCGCCGCTGTGCGCGGACGGTCTGGCCGACTACCGCGACGGCGTGGTCCAGGCCACCGCCCGCGGCCGCCCGCTGCTGCGCCTGATCGCCATGTGCTTCGACCGCTACCTGCGCCAGCCCGACCAGCCGGCGCGCTACTCGCGCGCGATCTGAGCGCCGCGAATCACGCTTGCCGTTTGCATCCCCGGTGCCGCCGTGGCGGCGATGCCGGGGACTTTTCGGTGGCGGTACTCAGGCCTGTCGATGCCGGCATGTGCTGTCTCGGTTCGGCGCGTCTGCCGGATCTGCAGCGCCCTGCAGTTCACAAGCGCCGTGCGATCAGGCACGCTACGCGCCACCAGGCCCGGATGGCGAAACTGGTAGACGCATCGGACTTAAAATCCGCCGGGGGCAACCCCATGCCGGTTCGATTCCGGCTCCGGGCACCATGGGTGCGTAAGAGTTTCAGTGCTTTGGCGGCTTCGATTGATTTCGCCGCTGTGCATTTTTTGTGCAGCCCACTACATCGCTAGCGCTTCGGTGATGTGCTTGTGGTGTCAAGTGGCACGAGCTTGCTGGGCGACGTCATCGGCAAAGTGACCCCATCCGTGTATGACGCCGCTACGGCCGGCACCTGCTTATCCTGCAGGCGCGCGCATTTTCGGACGCCACGCCAGCCAGGTCAGCTACGGGTACAGCCGCCTGCAGGTGCTCTGGTGTCGGATCATCCTGCCCGCACGTCTTCGCTCACGCTCGACCTCGTGTGCACCGATCCGGATGGATATTCGGGTCTGGAGACGGTGTGGGCCGGCATTCGGCAGGACTGCAACCGCATTGTCATCGCTAGCCAGAACGGGTTGCAGAACTCCGTGAACCAGTGGGGCAGGAACTCACCCGGCGGAACCTCAATGTTCAGTCCACCTCGGCCACGCGGTCCGGGTCGTCGGCGCGCATTGTCATCAACCGGGACCTGGTGCTACGGCCTTACCAGCAGATCTTCTTTGCCAACCACAGAGAGCGTCGCGATGACCCAGAGCGACGACAGCATGCATACATAGCAACGACAGTGCGAAGAGCGAAGTGCCTTGTAATGGCAGCACTGGCGTACGCGTGTTGCAGAACCGCCGCACGCTGCGGCGGGTGCCGCTACCCGGGACTGCAAGCATCAAGATCGCCCTCGCGTATCCAGCCAGCCTTAAGACAGACCTCGACCCCAACGCCGCGCTGCATGGGCAGACCTACCGGGAGACCGTCGATGCGGCTGCGCTGATCCCGTACATGCTGGAAGCGTTCATGGCGGGGGATCGGGGTTTCGGCGGAAGGGCTGATTGACGCTTGCCCTTGCAATATGTTCGGAGGTAGTGTGGCGCCCGCGATGTTCAAGTGTTCAAGGACTGAATGTGAACAGAACTTCCAGCTTGCGGCATGTCGGCAAGCATCCAGGCAATCTGTTGCCCTGTCTGTTGAAGACTCCGGGCAATTCACCAAAATTACTCAGCACCCTCAATTTGCGTCGCGGTGAAATCGCTGCGCAATCTTCGGTGGCAGCTATCTCGTAATGGAAAGCCCGAGTATATGTACTTCGGGCAATGAAATCAGATCACGACAGGGAGTCTGACATGCAGGTCTTGTTTGGCGGTGGGTGCCGAATATTTTCGGCTCTGGTGGCGGCTTTGGTGATATTTTTTGCCACTTCCTTCGGCGTTCGTGCTGAAAGTAAATATTGTTACGTGGAGTCCGTTACTGGAAGTCCGGATCAGTGTTTTTCGAGCTTTCAAGCCGCACTCGATGCAGCGACTGCCGATGCGAACGGGCGTCAACTGCGCATGATTAGGCAAGGTCCATATTACGCAGATGTACTGGATAATAAGGCGCAGGATTTGCTTCTCTACGAATATGAGGCAAAAGATCTTCCTCCCGCCAGTTTTTTAAATAAAGGGTATTCTCTCAGCCCTGAGGGAATGCCTGGCCAGTCTCCTTGTGATTACAAGATTCCCTATGCTGAGGGGTATCATTGCAAGTCGGAAAATGATTTGTCTGATGTGGTGGCGAAGAATTTGCCGGAAGTGGTAAGTGGTCGCGAAGTGGTGACTCCTAAAGCGAGCTCCGGCTCATGGGCTGCTGTGAGTTCAGGCACAAAGCCTACCATGGGCGGTGATCAGCCGTCAGACCCAAGGGCGCCTCATTACGGTGCGGTGGTTTATTCGGGCCGGAAGTTTAATCTGCACCATTTGGTGAGGCAGACTGGAGAGACATACGAAACTTCTGGAGATTATACGCGTGTCGACCCTTTCCAGTGCCCTCAGGGTATGGTTGCTCGCGATTATGAGGATGGCGACTGGGGTTCGGCGGGTAGTTCGAATCCACCTTCGGAACTGTGCATGGACCCTCATGTGTACAAGATCGTTCAGCGTCTCGACCTCTCTTGCGGAGAAGAGGGCTGTAACTCGGCGGGCGTGCAGCTTGGAACAGGTGCTCATGCCCTCAATGAAGACCTGTTGTCCATCGAAGGTTTTCCCATTTCGCTTACGTATGACTCCAAGTCCCGCTCGTGGGATTTAAACTTTGAAAAGCGCATGGCTTCCGGTGGAAATGATTCTTACATCGAGGTCGCGCCAAGCACGTATTCAAGGTTATTTGTAGACGACGGCGAGGGCTTTGGCTTGGAGGGGCGCCCAGCGGATCGGGTGACCAACGATGACAATGGTAGTATCTATACGTCCGGGAATTTTCAGTACAAATTCAACGACGATGGCCGGGTCGCCGAATTCGGACCTATGGGCCAGGCACCATTCGTGGTGCAACGTGATGACGATGGTCGAGTCGTTCGGCTGACGTCGCCGGCGGGGCGGACGCTGAACTTCGAGTACGTGAATGGCCGGATCAGCAAGGTCACCGGCGCCGATCGTGAGGTTCTTCTCGAATATGATGCCTCGGGCAATCTGTCGAAGATATGGAAGGACGCTAGCGCGGTCCGCCAGTTCTTGTATGGCGAACAGGATCTGATCGGGGTTGCAGGGCAGAACGTCTTGACGGGTGTTGTCGATGAGCAGGGGCAACGCGAAAAGAGCTTTGGCTACGACGCCAAGGACCGGTTGATCTACAAGTCCGAAGGCGGTGGGCAGACCCCGGTCAATACCGTCCGCGTGAGCTATCCCGACGCGACGCATACACAGGTCGTCACTGCTGCCGGCGCAACACGCGGCTATACGCTGCGCGACGACGCGTATCACCGTCCAACCAGCGAGCTGGATCCCGCGGGTCAGGTGTCGAAGCAGTACGACGAGAACCAGAGGATCATCAAGTCCATCGCGGCGACTGGATCGGTCACGCAGCACACATATTCGTCCGATCCTTCAGAATCGATCGTTGAGGGCTTGGGATCCGCGCAGCAGCGCCGGTTCGAGATCACGCGCAGCACCTACGGACAGATCGCCAGGCGCTTGGTGTACGACGCCGCCGGTAAGCCGGTGGCAGGCTACATGCGGACCTTCAATGCGCGTGGCCAACCGTTGGCCTTGACGCAATTCCAATCCTCGCAGACTGCGGCCGTTCGTAAGAGTATGACGACCTATTGCGAGCAGGACGACATCAGCGGAGGCACATGCCCGCTGCTTGGATTGGTGATCAAGGTGGATGGGCCGCGCTCAGACAAGGCGGACGTCACGACCTACACCTATCGGATGGCGGATGCGCCCAATTGCGCCACTACCTCTGCCGCCTGCCCATACCGCAAGGGCGACCTTTGGAAGGTGACCAACGCTCTCGGCCAGGTTACCGAGTACCTGGCCTATGACGGCGCCGGCCGCGTGCTGTCGGCGAAGGACGCCAACGGCGTGGTCACCGACTACACCTATCACCCGCGCGGCTGGCTGACCGCCAGCAAGGTGCGTGGGGCCGACGACAGCAGCGAGAGCGATGACCGCATCACCGCGATCGACTACTGGCCGACTGGCCTGGTCAAGCAGGTGACGCAGCCCGATGGCGCGTTCACCCGCTTCACCTACGATGCGGCGCATCGCCTGACCGATATCGCCGACAACGCCGGCAACACCATCCACTACACCCTGGACAATGCCGGTAATCGTTCCAAGGAAGACACCAAGGACGCATCGGGTGCGCTCAAGCGCACGCTTTCGCGCGTGTACAACCAGCTCGGCCAACTGGCGACGCAGGCCACCGCGCAGGGCGATCCGACCGACTTCGGCTACGATCCCAACGGCAACACCAAGACCGTCACCGACGCGCTCGGGCATGCCACCCAGAACGACTACGATCCGCTCAACCGCCTGGCGCGCACGCTGCAGGACGTGGGCG
>NZ_CAXYKF010000026.1:0-180081 GCF_964278005.1 uncultured Xanthomonas sp. | reverse complement strand
CCGTGGTGGACGCCGGCGGGCTGGCATTGCCGGCCGCATCGGTGGCGACGGCGTTGATCACGGTACCGTCAGGCAACGCGGCACCCGGGCTCACGCTCCAGTTGCCGGCGCCATCGGCCGTCGTCTGCCCGATCAGCGTGCCGTTACCGTCGGTCACCGTGACGGTCGCACCCGCCTCCGCAGTCCCGACGATCGCCGTGCCGTTGCTCGGCTGCAGCACCGGCGCAGCCGGTGCCAGCGCATCGACCGTGGCGGACGCCGGCGGGCTGGCATTGCCGGCCGCGTCGGTGGCCACAGCATTCACCACCGTGCCATCCGGCAACGCGGCGCCCGGGGTCACGCTCCAGTTGCCGGCGCCATCGGCCGTCGTCTGCCCGATCAAGTTGCCATTGCCATCTGTGACGGTGACCGTCGCACCCGCCTCGGCAGTCCCGACGATCGCCGTGCCATTGCTCGGCTGCAGCACCGGCGCCGCCGGCGCCAGCGCATCCACCGTGGTCGTCGCCGGCGGACTGACGTTGCCGGTCGCATCGGTGGCCACGGCGTTGACCACGGTGCCATCGGGCAACGCGGCGCCCGGGGTCACGCTCCAGTTGCCCGCGCCATCGGCAGTGGTCTGTCCGATCAGCGTGCCGTTGCCGTCGGTCACCGTCACCGTCGCCCCCGCCTCGGCGGTACCGACGATCACCGTGCCGTTGCTCGGCTGCAGCACCGGCGCCGCCGGTGCCAGCGCATCCACGGTGAGCGATGCGGGCGGGCTGAAGTTGCCGGCCGCGTCCGTGGCGACGACGTTGACCACGGTGCCGTCCGGCAAGGCCGTGCCCGGTGTGACGCTCCAGTTGCCGGCGCCATCGGCGGTGGTCTGGCCGATCACCGTGCCGTTGCCGTCGGTGACGGTGACCGTCGCGCCGGCCTCCGCCGTGCCGACGATCGCGCTGCCATCGCTCGGCTGCAGCACTGGCGCGGCCGGCGCCAGCGCATCGACGGTGGTCGTCGCCGGCGGGCTGGCGTTGCCTGCGGCATCGGTGGCGACAGCGGTGATGACCGTGCCGTCGGGCAGCGGACTGGCGGGGACGAGGCTCCAGTTGCCGGACGCATCGACCGCGGCCTGCCCGATCACCGCACCGTTGCCGTCGGTCACCGTCACTGTCGCACCGGCCTCCGCCGTGCCGTTGATCTCCATGCCGTTGCTCGGCTGCAGCACCGGTGCCGCGGGTGCCACCGCGTCCACCGTGGTGGTCGCCGGCGGACTGACCGTGCCGGCGGCATTGCTGGCGACCGCCGTGATCACCGTGCCGTCCGCCAGCGGTGTGGCCGGGGTGAAGCTCCAGTTGCCGGACGCATCGACGATGGCCTGGCCGATCGGTGCGCCGTTGCCGTCGGTCAGGGTGATGGTCGCACCCGCTTCCGAGGTACCGGCGATGACGCTGCCGTTGCTGGCGTCGATGACCGGTGCCGCCAGCAGATCCGGCGCCTGCACGCTGGCCGGCGGACTGGTGTTGCCGCCCGGATCGGTCACCACCACGGTCAGGGTCTCGCCATCGGTCAGCGGCGGCTGCAAGGGCACGGTAAAGGTGCCATCGCTGCCGACCACGGCCGTGACGTCCGGCACGCCGTCGCCATTGGTATCCACGCCCACTGTGGCGCCCGCCTCCGCGGTGCCGGTGAGGCTGCCGCCATCGGCCGAGACCTGCAGATTGCCGGCCGCCGCCGGCGGCGTGGTGTCGGGCGCGTTGACGCTGGCGCCGGGGCCGGTGTTGCCGGCCGTGTCGGTCACCACCACCGTCAGCGGTTCGCCATTGGTGAGTGGCGGCTGCAGCGGTACAGTGAAGGTGCCGTCGCTGCCGACCACGGCGGTCACGTCCGGCACGCCATCGCCATTGGTATCCACACCCACCGTCGCGCCTGCCTCCGCCGTGCCGGTGAGGCTGCTGCCATCGGGCGCCACTTGCAGGTTGCCGGCCGCACCGGGCGGGGTGACGTCCGGCGCCTGCACCATCGCCGGCGGGCTGGAGGCCCCACCAGGGCTGGTGACCACCACGCTTACCATCTGGCCATCGACCACCGGCGCCGGCAGCGTCACGGTGAAGCTGCCGTCGGTGCCGACCAAGACCACCGTGTCCACCTGTCCGTCACCATCGATATCGATGCCGACCCAGTGGCCGGGCGGCGCATTGCCGGTGATCTGGGTGCCGTCCGGAGAGATCTGCAGATTGCTCGCCATGGCCGGTGCCGACGGCTGCGGCTGCGGCTGCGGCTGCACGATCTCATTGCGATCGTCCTCGCTGCCCATGCTGGCCAGCGCGCCCGCGCCGAGTGCGACGCCACCCGCCATCAGCCAGGGCGCCGCCAGCCCACCGGCCATGCCGCCCGCGCCAGCCGCAGTCAAGGATTCGAATCCGGCCTCGCCCGTCACCGGCGCATAGCTGGCCAGCAACGCACCTTCCTCGCTGCTGGTCGCGAACTGCACTGCCACCGGACGCTCATCCCGGGTCAGGAACAACTGGCTCGGTTCGGCCGAGGCGTCGAAGAAATGGGCGATGCGGACCATCTCGCCGTTCTTCAGCCTGACGACCAGGTCGCCGCCCTCACGCGTATAGGCGGCGACGCTGTCCGGCGCCACATCCAGCACCACCTGGCTGGCCCGGGTGAGGTTCACCACGCCATCGGCGGGCAGCGGCACGGCCTGGGCGCGCGCGGGGTCCGCATCGTGCGGGACAACCTTGACCTGGATACTCATGACGAACACTCCTTTCGCGAGGATGGGCGGAAGCGGGCGAGCGTGAGCCGATGGCCTGGGGCGGTCGACGCGACTGAGCGCCGTGCCGGCCGATACGTAGGCAACACCTCACCTACGCGGCCCTATCGGTCCACGACAAGCATTGGATCGGTGATCAAGCAACGCAGCGCACGCACTACCGCGCGCCATGTCGGGGTGGACGCAGCTAGCGTCGGGGTCGTTGCAAGGGGAAAACCCGGGGATGAGGCGGGCGGCGGCGATGCGCCACGTGACGGGGCGAACGAGACAAACGGGCGGTGTCCAATGACATCACGGGCACTCCTTGTGAAAGCAAAACAGTTCGAACGGCAGGACGGCAACACCATGTGCAGTGACTCTGCGCCGACATGCCTCGCCTGCATTGCGAGGTGCCCACCCTCAGGTCCGGATCGATCGTGCCGCATATCCGCCAAAGAACTGGCGTTACGCGGTCCCCCCTTCCGTTTGCACGCACCGATCTTTGCCAATGACGACACACATAGGCAATAAACCGGCACAAATACGTGACACAACTGTGTTTAGCACCACACTCCAGCGACGCTTTTTTCACAAAGCCCGCTGCGGGTTTTTCAGTGTTATTGCGCAAAGCAATAAAAAAATGACGCCACCGGCATGGCCCGGTTCTGCGCGGCTGCGTGGGTCCCTGCATCGGCTGCGTTCGCCGAACCGCGCCGGTAAACGATTGCATCGACAGGCGCAGGCGACACCGTGCGGCCGGCGCGCCTGGGCAGCGCCCGGCTCTGTCATGGCGATCGGCCCACCGAACCTGGACGGTCGGCAGCGCGACGCGTGGCGTCGCGCGCCGCCGGTGCGGCATTCTCTGGCTCAGTACACCGGCAAACTGATGAAACTGGCCTGCTGCGGCGTGTGCCAGATCCGCTGCGTCGCCTTCTGGTAATCGCCGGGCTTGGCGAAGTAGATGTTCGGCACGTAGGTCTGCGGATTGCGGTCGTACAGCGGGAACAGGCTCGACTGCACCTGTACCATCACCCGGTGGCCGCGCTCGAAGGTGTGGTTGGCGGTGGGCAGGCCGAAGCGGTAGGCCAGCGGCTGGTTCGGAGTGAGGGGCGCCGGATGCTCGAAGCTTTCGCGGTAGCGGCCGCGGAAGATCGCCAGCGACACCGGCAATTCATAGCCGCCCAGTTTCGGATCGGACGCCATCTGGTCCGGGTACACGTCGATCAGCTTCACCACCCAGTCGCTGTCGCTGCCGCTGGTGGAGGCCTGCAGGTTCACCTGCGGCGCGCCGGCGATGCGCAGCGGCGCCTGCAGCGGTTCGCTGACGAAGGTCAGCACGTCCGGGCGGCCGTCGACGAAGCGCTGGTCGTGCACCAGCCAGGTGGTCCACATGTCGCGGTCGCCGAACACCACCGGGCGCGGCACGAACGGCACCGGCTTGGCCGGGTCGGACACGTACTCGGTGTACTCGCCCTGCCCGGCCTTGGGCGCCTCGAACGAGACGCGGCCGCCGGCCTCCAGGTACAGCGGCTTGCTCTGCGCCGGGCAGCCCTGCGCGCAGCTCAGCGGCCAGCGCTGCAGGCGGTCCCAGTGGTTGGCGCCGGTGTCGTAGATCAGCACCGGCGGCGTGTCGGCCTTGGGCGCGCCGTCGACCAGGTACTGATCGAAGAACGGCTTGAGCACGTCGCGGCGGAACTGCAGCGCGGTATCGCCGTCGAACTGCAGCGCGCCCAGCGAGGCGCCCTCGTAGTTGACCTGGCTGTGCCGCCACGGCCCCATGACCAGGTAGTTCTTGTCGTTGCCGGTGTCGCGCGGCTCCATCGCTTCGTAGCTGTGGATCGCGCCCCACATGTCTTCCTGGTCCCACAGCCCCTGCAGCCACATCGTCGGCACCTTCAGCGGGGTGCGCGCCATCACCTTGTCCAGCGCCTGCTCCTGCCAGAACGCATCGTAGGCCGGGTGCTCGGTGAGCTTGCGCCACCACGGCAACTGCTCCAGCCCGGCGGCCTTGGCGTAGTCGCCGGCCGAACCGGCGCGCAGGAAATTGCTGTAGTCGTCGTAGCCTTGGCGCGGAATGCCCTCGCCCTTGCCGCGCCGGGTCATCTGGCCGGTGAAGTAGTCCAGGTTGACCTGGCGGAAGGCGCCGTAGTTGAGCCAGTCGTCGCCCATCCAGCCGTCGATCATCGGGCTCTCCGGCGCGGCCACCTTCAGCGCCGGATGCGGATCGGCCAGCGCCATCACCACGGTGAAGCCCTCGTAGGACGAGCCGATCATGCCGACCTTGCCGTTGGATTCGGGCACGTGCTTGACCAGCCAGTCGATGGTGTCCCAAGCGTCGGTGGCGTGGTCGACCTTGGTCGGGTTGAGCGGCCCGCGCAGCGGCCGGGTCACCACATAGTCGCCCTCCGAGCCGTATTTGCCACGGATATCCTGGAACACGCGGATGTAGCCGCCATCGACGAACACCTCGTCGCCCTGCGGCAGCAGATCGCGCATGTGCGGCGAGGCCAGCCGGCTGGCACGGCCGCTGGCGTCGTAGGGCGTGCGGGTCAGCAGCATCGGCGCGCCGTGCGCGCCCTTGGGCAGCACGATCACCGTATGCAGCTTGACCCCGTCGCGCATCGGGATCATCACCTCGCGCTTGATGTAGTCGTTGGCCGCGGTCGGCGCGACGAAGGGCTTGCCGGTGATGTCCGGCGTCATCGGCGCGGTCTGAGCGAACGCGGTGCCGGCGGTGGCGAGGGCGACGGCAGCGGCGAGCAGGCAAGGAGCGAGGCGGCGCATGGGCATTGGATCCCGAAAGGAGGCGAATCCGCGACGCTAGGCGACGACGCCGCGCTCGGCAAGTGACAAAGGCTGGGTCGCCGACCCTCGCCGCGGGCACGCGAGCGCGCAGGCACGCCATGCCAATCAGCTCAGGTGGCTGCCCTGCCCCAACTCCACCGACATGCCGCCGATCAGTCCCTTGCCAGGCAGCTCAGGCGCCCGACCGACCAAGATCGCAGCGCCTCAGTGCCGCACCTGGCCTTCGCCGCGCACCACGAAGCGCTCCACGGTCAGCGCTTCCAGGCCCATCGGGCCGTAGGCATGCAGGCGCGTGGTGGAGATACCGATCTCCGCGCCCAGGCCCAGTTCGCCGCCGTCGGAGAAGCGCGAGGAGGCGTTGACCATCACCACCGCCGCGCGCAGCGCCTGCACGAACGCCTCGGCGTTGGCCGCATCGGCGGTGGCGATGACTTCGGTGTGGTCCGAGCCGTAGCGGCGGATGTGTGCGATCGCCGCGTCCAGGTCGGGCACCACCGCCACCGCCAGGATCAGGTCCAGATATTCGGCGGCGTAGTCGTCGTCGCTGGCGGGGTCGATGTCCGGCAGCAGCGCGCGGGTGGCGGCATCGCCGCGCAGGGCGACGCCGCGTTCGCGCAGCGCCTGCGCCGCCAGCGGCAGGAAGCGCGCGGCCACGTCGGCGTGCACCAGCAGCGTTTCCAGCGAATTGCAGGCGGCCGGCCGCGTGGTCTTGCCGTCGACCAGCAGCTTCACCGCCAGCGCCAGGTCCGCCGAGGCGTCGACGAACAGATGGCATACGCCCTTGTAGTGCTTGATCACCGGCACCCGCGCATGTTCGGCGACGAAGCGGATCAGGCCTTCGCCGCCGCGCGGGATCGCCAGGTCGACGATGTCGTGGAGCTGCAGCAGTTCCAGCATGGTCTCGCGGCGCAGATCCTCGACCAGGGTCAGCGCGGCCTCGCCGATGCCTGCGTCGCGCAAAGCCCGGCGCAGTGACGCGGCGATGGCGGTGTTGGAGTGGATCGCCTCGGAGCCGCCGCGCAGGATCACCCCGTTGCCGGCCTTGATGCACAGCGCCGCAGCGTCGGCGGTGACGTTGGGGCGCGCTTCGTAGATCATCGCCACCACGCCCAGCGGCACGCGGATCTTCTGCACGCGGATGCCGTTGGGGCGCACGTCGTCGCGGGTGACCTGCCCCACCGGGTCGGGCAGGCCCGCCACCTCGCGCAGCGCCGCGGCGATGCCGTCCAGGCGCTTGCGGTCCAGCGCCAGCCGATCGAGCATCGCGCTACCGACCTCCTTGGCCCGCGCCGCCTCCAGATCGCGCGCATTGGCGGCGAGGATCGCTTCGGCATCCGCCTCCAGCGCCGCCGCCATCGCCTCCAGCAACGCCTGTTTGGCCGGCGACGACAACTGCGCCAGCGCTTGCGCGGCATCGCGGCAGTGCAGGGCCTGGGTGCGGATGGAGGTCATTGGGCGGCTCCGGTGGATTCGGGATTCGGGATTCGGACAGGCTACGCGCGGCGCGAGGGCATCAGAAGCGGCGAGGGCGAGGCGCGATGCAGATGACTGCACTGCGCCGCATTCGTGGCCGGCGCGGGGCGGGCGCGTTTACGCCGATTCCCCATTCCCGACTCCCGATTCCCGCACCACCACCAGATCGTCGCGATGGATCACGTTCTCGCCATAGTTGTAGCCCAGGATCGCCTCGATGTCGCGCGAGTGGCGGCCGGCGATACGGCGGATGTCCACCGCCGCGTACTGGCTGACGCCGCGCGCCAGGCAGCGCTCGCCCGCCGCGTCGCGCAGACGCACCTCGACCATGTCGCCGCGGCGGAACTCGCCCACGGCGCCGGCGACGCCGCCCGGCAGCAGCGAGGCGCCCTTGTCGAGCAGCGCAGCGGCGGCGCCGGCATCGACCAGGATCGCCCCCGGTTCCACCGGCACGTGGCGCAGCCAGTACTTGCGCGCGGCGATGCGGGTGCGCGCGGCATGGATGCGGGTACCGCGCAGGCTGTCCTGGGCCAGGCCGCGCACCACCTCGGCGCTGCGGCCGTTGAACAGATAGGTCTCGATGCCGGCGGCGCCGGCCTTGGCCGCGGCCTCCAGCTTGGTGCGCATGCCGCCGGTGCCCACGCCGCTGCCGCTGCCGCCGGCCATGGCCAGCACCGCCGCGCTCAGTTCCTGCACCTCGTGCAGCGGTTGTGCCTGCGGGTCGCGGCGCGGGTCGGCGGTGTACAGGCCATCGATGTCGGTGGCGATGAACAGCGCATCGGCGTCGACCAGGGCGGCGACGATCGCGGCGAGATTGTCGTTGTCGCCGAGCTTGAGCTCGTCCACCGACACGGTGTCGTTCTCGTTGACCACCGGCAGCGCGCCCAGCCGCAACAGTTCGCCCAGCGTGGCGCGCGCGTTGAGGTAGCGACGGCGGTTGCGCAGGTCGTCGTGGGTCAGCAGCACCTGCGCCACCGGCCGCTCGAAGAAGCGCTGCCACAGCGCGATCAGCTGCGCCTGGCCGAGCGCGGCCAGCGCCTGCCGTGCCGCCAGCGCCGCACCGGCCTCGGCGGCCTTGGGCACGATGGCACGGCCCGCGGCGACCGCGCCGGAGGACACGATCACCAGTTCGCGCCCGGCCGCCAGGTTGGCCGAGACGAACTGCGCCAGGCCCAGCGCGAAGCGTGGCGTCAGCCCGCCGCCGTCGGCGGCCAGCAGGCTGCTGCCGACCTTGAGCACCGCGCGCCGCCACGGCGGCAGGCGTTGTTCGACGAAGGGCGATGGCGTCTGCGAGGTCATGGGATCAGCGCGTGTTCCATTCGTACACGGTGAGGTCGGAGCTGCCGTGGATCGCCAGCGGATCGGCGGCGACGATCGCCTGCGCCTGCGCCAGGTCGTCCACGCCCTGCAGCAGGTAGGCGCCGCCGCTGCGGTCGCTGAAGCCGCCGGTCAGCGCCAGCAGGCCGCGCGCGCGCAGGTCGTCGAGGAAGGCCAGATGCGGCGCGACCACGCGCTCGTCGAAGCTCGGTTTGCGCATCGCCAGGACCAGGTAGTGCTTCATCGTACGGTGTTCCTTCTGCAATCGGTTTGCATGTTCGGCGTCGCAGCGAATGCTTTTTGTGGAAGGGGCTTCAGCCCCGACGCGTTATAGCGCCGAGGCGTCGCGGTTGAAGCCCTCCCACAGGCAATCAAGCCTCCAGCGCCTGCCAGCGCGCCTGCAACTCGTCCAGGCGCAGATCGGCGGCGGCGCCCGGCGAGACCCGCGCGGCCAGGCTGCCTTCCGGCGTACGCCCCTGCCCTGCGCTGTCGGCGGATGCGGCGGCGGCCTGATAGGCCTCGCGGAACGGCACACCGGCCACCGCGGCTTCCACCGCCACGTCGGTGGCGTACATGCCCGAATCGATCGCCGCGCGCAGCCTGTCCTCGCGCCACTCCAGGTTGGCCAGCAGCGCCGGCAGCAGCTCCAGCGCGGCCAGGCCGCGGCCGAAGCCGTGGAAGATCGCGCCCTTGCTGCTCTGCAGGTCGCGGTGATAACCGGACGGCAGCGACAACAACTGTTCGATCTCGGTACGCGCGGCGGCCACGCTGGCGTGGGTGGCGCGCATCAGCTCGATCACGTCGGGGTTGCGCTTGTTGGGCATGATCGAGCTGCCGGTGGTGTACTGCGCCGGCAGCGCGACGAAACCGAATTCGCCGCTGGTGAACAGCGACAGGTCCCAGGCCAGGCGGCGCAAGTCCAGGGTGGCGCTGCCCAGCGCTTCCAGCGCGGCCATCTCGAACTTGCCGCGCGAGAGCTGCGCATAGATCGGGCTGACCTGCAGGCGCGCGAAGCCCAGCGCGGCGGTGGTGTGCGCACGGTCCAGCGGCAGGTTGACGCCGTAGCCGGCGGCGGTGCCCAGCGGATTGCAGTCGACCAGGCGCAGGGTGTCGCGGGCGCGCAGCGCGTCGTCGATGAAGGCCTCGGCCCAGCCCGCCCACCACATGCCCGCCGAGGACACCACGGCGCGCTGGATGTGGGTGTAGCCGGGCACCGGCAGGTCGCGCTCGGCCTGCGCGCGGTCCAGCGCCACCTTGGCGATCTCCGCGCTCAATTGCGCCAGCCGCGCCAACTTGTCCTTCAGCCACAGCCGGGTGGCCACCAGGATCTGGTCGTTGCGGCTGCGCCCGGTATGGATCTTGCGCCCGGCATCGCCCAGGCGCTCGGTCAGCCGCGCCTCGATCGCCGAGTGGCCGTCCTCGAAGCGCGCATCCAGCACGAACGCGCCGCTACGGAAATCCTCTGCCAGCACCGCCAGCTCGCGCTGCAGCCCGGCCAGTTCGTCGGCGGACAGGATGCCGATGCGCTGCAGGCCTTCGGCGTGCGCGCCGCTGGCGGCGATGTCGTGCAGGAAGAACTCGCGGTCCAGGAGCACGTCGTCGCCGGCCAGGAAGGCCTGGATCTGCGTGTCGACGGCGACGCCGGGTTTTTGCCAGAGAAGATTAGTCATTGGGGGTCCTTTTTTGCGGGCCCCGGGACCCGGGGCCCGGGACCCGGAAAAGCAAAAGCATCGGCTCTTGCTTCTCCGGGTCCCGAGTCCCGGGCCCCGGGTCCCGACGATTTCAAACGGGAATCGACGTCAACTCGTCCACGCCCAGCGCCAGATTGAGGTTCTGCATCGCCTGCGTCGCGGCGCCCTTGAGCAGGTTGTCGAGCGTGGCCACCAGCACCAGCCGCTTGTTGCCCGGGGCCAGGGTGAAGCCGCCGAGCTGCACGCCGTGGCGGCCGGCGATGCGGCTGACCCACGGCGCCTCGTCGACTACCTCGATCAGTGGCTCATCGGCATAGCGCGTGCGATACAGCTGCTGCACCGCCTCCAACTTCAGCGGCTGCTGCAGCCACAGGTTCACGGTCATGGTGATGCCGCGGAAATGCGGCGCCACGTGCGGCATGAATTCCACCGGCACGCCGAGCTGCGCGGACACCTCGCGCTCGTGCATATGGTCGGTCAACGCGTACGGCATCAGGTTGTCGTGCAGCAGCGCCGGGTTGTTCTTGTCCGACGGCGTGGTGCCGGCACCGGAATAGCCGGACACGCCGAAGCACTGCGGCGGCCCGGCGAGCTGCTCGCGCAGCGGCGCGATCGCCAGCTGCATCGCGGTGGCGTAGCAGCCCGGATTGCTGATGCGGCGCTGCCCGGCATAGCCGGCGCGGGTCAGTTCCGGCAGGCCGTAGTACCAGGCCGGATCGAAGCGGTAGTCCGCGGACAGGTCGACCACGATCGGGTCCAGCGCACCGGCGGCGACCGCCGCATCCAGCGCCGCCACATAGGGCGCGGCCTTGCCGTTGGGCAGCGCCAGCACCACCACGTCGGCGCGCTTGGCCGCCACCGCCTCCGGGTCGAGATTCTCGTAGCGCAACTCGCCTTCGTAAGCATCGTGGTGCGCATCGACGCGCTGCCCGTCCAGCTCGCGCGAGGACAGGAAGGCCAGCCGCAACTGCGGGTGTGCGGCGATCAGGCGGATCAGTTCGGCGCCGGTGTGGCCGCGGGCGCCAACGATGCCGATGGAAGAAACGGGAGTGCTCATGCGTGCGAATCCAGGCGGAACTGCAGGTGGCGTTTCACCCCGGCCCATTCCGTATCGATGATGGAGAAGATGACGGTGTCGCGCGGGGTGCCGTCGGCGTGGCGCTTGTGGTTGCGCAGCACGCCGTCCTGCTTGGCCCCCAGCCGCGCGATCGCGGTGCGCGAGGCATGGTTGAACCAGCTGGTCTCGAACACCACGCTGAGGCAGCCGAGCGATTCGAAGGCGTGGCCAAGCAGCAACAGCTTGGCCTCGGTGTTCAGGCCGCTGCGCTGTACCCGCGGCGCATACCAGGTGTAGCCGATCGACAGCGTCGGCACCTGCGGATCCAGGCCGTAGAAGCGCGTGCTGCCGACGATCTCGCCCTGCGCATCGCGCACCACGAACGGCAGCACCCGGCCCAGCGCCTGCACCTCCAGCGCGGCAGCGACGTAGGCGTCCACCCGCTCCGGGGCCGGCACATTGGTGAACCACAGCGCGTCCAGGCCGCTGCCGCGCAGCGCGGCGCGCAGCCCCTCGGCATGAGCCGCCTGCAGCGGCTCCAGGCTGACGTGGCGCCCGCGCAGTGTGGGCACGTGGCGCCAAGCCTCGGGCAGCACGGGATCGATGCTGGAAATGGGAACGGTCATGACGAAGGCGCCGCTCAACCCTGCAGGGTCGGCGTGCGCGTGGCGCAGTGGGCCACGCAGTGCTGGATCTGCTCGAAGGTCTCCAGGCCGTACCAGAACACCTTCCACTTCTCCTGCTTGAAGCAGCCGTCGGACTCGGCGTAGTAGAAGATGTTGACCTGGTTGTTGTGGCGCGAGCGCCAGAACAGCTGCGGCGTCTCCTCGCGCATCACGTTCCACACCGCGCGGCCCAGGCCCTCGCCCTGCGCGTCGTCGAGCACGGCGAACTTGTCCAGGTAGGTGTAGCCGCCCTCGTCGGTCAGGATCACCGCGGTGCGGTAGTTCTCGCTGACGTAGGCGCGCAGCAGCTTGGTGGTGTCGAAATAGTCCGGCACCAGGGTGCGACCGAAACTGGATTCGATCAGGGTCTTCAGCCGCGGCAGGTCCAGCTCGCTCCACGCCGTGGCGCGCAGCACCTTCTCGCCGCGCCGCACCAGGGTGCCCGAGCCCTTGTGGGTGAACAGTTCCTTGGCCAGGTCGGCCGGGCGCGTGATCGACACCGACGACTCCAGCGGCAGCCGGTCCAGCAGGTCCTTGATCTGCTCGATCTTGACCTTCATGCCGCCATGAATCCACGGCTGCGCGATCAAGTGGTCGTACTCGGTGGACAGGTTGATCGAATCGATCACCCGGCCCTGTTCGTCGAGCAGGCCGCCGGTGCCGGTGAGGAAGATGATCTTGTACGGCTGCAGTTCCTGCACCAGTTCGTTGGCGGCGAAATCGGCGTTGATATTGAGGATCTGGCCGCTGGGGGTCTCGCCCAGGCTGGTGATGACCGGGATCGAGCCGGCCTGCAGGCTGGCCTCGATCGGCGCCAGGTTCACCGCGGTGACCTCGCCGACCAGCCCGTAGGTATCGCGGTCCAGGTACTGCGCCTCGAACACGCCGCCGGTGATCGAGGTGGCGCGCGCGCCGTTCTGCTGCAGCGCCTCGACCAGCTTCAGGTTGGAAGCCTGGAACACCCGGCGCACGATCGCCAGCGCTTCCGGCGAGGTCACCCGCAGGCCGTTGACGGTCTGCTTGTCGATGCCGGCGGCGGACAGCTCCGCGTCCAACTGCGGGCCTGCGCCGTGCAGCACGATCGGGGTCAGGCCCACTTCCTGCAGGAACGACAGCGAGGAAGTCAGCGCCTCCAGGTCGTCGCGCAGCACCGCGCCGCCGACCTTGACCACGGCGAAGCGCTTGGCGTCCAGTTGCGAGAAGCGCTTGAGGTACTGGCTGATCTCCTTCGCGCTGGCCATGCTCGAGAGCAGGCGCACGATGGTCTGGCGGGTTTGGCGGTTGGCGTGCATGGCGTGGGGCGATGTCCGAAGGAATCCAGGGTGGAGCCGATCGCAGGATCGGTCCGGGCGACGTGGAAAGGCGCGCGGCTCAGCGCGCGCCGTTGATGATGCGGTGCACCGAGGCGGCGTAGCGCTGCAGTTGCTCCAGCGTCACGAACTCGTCGGCGGTATGCGCCTGGGCGATGTCGCCCGGGCCGTAGACCAGCGCGGTGTAGCCGCCGGCGGAGAACAGCGAGGCCTCGGTCCAGAAGTCCACCGCGTTGCCGATCGGCAGCTCCAGCGCATCGGCGACGTCGCGCGCGGCCAGGCGCTTGTCCTCGGCGCGCGCAATGTCTCCCGACGGCAGGCTCGGCCCGCGGAAGGTCTCCTCGAAATGCGCCGCGGCCGGCTCGGCGAAGCCGGCGAAGGTCGCCAGCAACGCATCCACATCCATCGACGGCAGCGGCCGGAAACCGAAGCGCAGCTCCGCCGCCGGCGCGATCATATTGGCCTTGATCCCGCCCTCGACCCGGCCGATGTTGAAGCGCAGCCCGGTCAGCCCGCCGAAGCGCGCATGCGCCAGCGACTCGACGTGGTCCAGCGCACGGCCGCCCCAGCGCATTGCCTGATGCAGGGCGCTGGCCGCGGCATCCTGCTTGCCGGAGGCATGCCCGGCGCGGCCGGCGAAGCGCATCAGCACCGAACTGATGCCGCGGTGCGCCAGCACCGCCTCGCTCATGGTCGGCTCGGCCACCAGCACCGCTTCATAGGAAATGCCGCGGGCCAGGAACGCGGCGATGCAGCGCGGGTCGTTGGCTTCCTCGTCGCTGGAGAACAGGAACGCGGCATCGCCGTCGCCGGCATTGGCCGCGGCCAGCAGCGCCGCCGCCGCGCCCTTGATGTCGCACACGCCAAGGCCGACCACGCGATCGTCCAGGCGCCGCATGACGTGCGGATCGGCCCTCCAGTGCGGCGAATCCGGCACCGTGTCCAGGTGCACGTTGAACAGGTACTTCGGCGTGCCGCGTACCGCGTACAGGCTGACCGCGCCGGCGCCGTGGTCGACCACCTCCACCGCGAAGCCGGGCAGTTGCGCGCGGAGGTAGTCGAAGATGCCATCGGTGCCGATCGCCCGCGGCGGATTGCGGGTGTCGAAGGACACCAGCGCCTGCAGGTGATCGAGCGTGGAGGTGAGCAGATCGGTCATGGTGTGTCAGGCTGCCGTGGTGCTGGTGCGGTAGAGATCGGGATAGGCGATTTCCATCAACGACTGCGGCCGCGCCGGCGCGGCGAACCCATACTGGGCGTACAGCGCATGCGCATCGGAGGTGGCGAGCATGAAGCGACGCAGGCCTTGCAGTTGGGGGTGGGCCATCACCGCCGCCACCAGTTGCTTGCCGTAGCCGCGGCCGCGATAGGCGTCGAGCACGAACACGTCGGCGAGATAGGCGAAGGTCGCGCCGTCGGTGATGACCCGGGCGAACGCCACCTGCCCGACGCCATCGAGATGGCCGCCGAAGCACAGCGAACCGGCGATCGCCCGCTGCACCGTGTCCAGCGGGATGCCCAGGCTCCAATAGGCCTGCTCGCTTAGGAAGCGATGGATCAACGGCAGATCCAGTTCCTGCTTGTCGGTGCTGATGCGCAGTGCGTGCATGAGGTCCATCAGACAGGTCCTTCTCCCCTCGGGAGAAGGTGCCCCGCAGGGGCGGATGAGGGTACGAGCGAAGCCGGGTGAAGCCAATCGCGCCAGCAGGTGAAGATCCTGGCGAAGCTCGCGCAACCAACTAGTGCGAGGCTTCGCCCGTACCCTCACCCCAACCCCTCTCCCAAAGGGAGAGGGGCTCTAAGCGTCAGCGATTGACCTGCGCGTACAGCGTCGAGCTCATGCCGAACAGCTTGATGAAGCCCTCGGCTTCGGCCACGCCCCAGTCCGCCGACTGCGCGTAGGTCGCGCCCTTGGCGTTGAGCAGGTGCGGCGACTTCACCGCCACCGCGTCGACGCGGCCGCCGCGGGTCTCCAGCGTCACTTCGCCATTGACCATCGCCTGCGACGACTTCAGGAAGGCTTCCAGGTCGGTCTTCAGCGGGTCGTGGTAGAAGCCTTCATAGACCAGCTCCACCCACTTGCGCGCCACGTCCGGCTTGAAGCGGTTCTGCTGCTTGGTCAGCACCGCATCCTCCAGCGCGCGGTGCGCGGCCAGCAGCGCCACCAGGCCCGGCGCCTCGAACACGATGCGGCCCTTCAGGCCGATCACGGTGTCGCCGGTGTACACGCCGCGGCCCACGCCGTAGGGCGCAAACAGCTTGTTGAGCTTGGCCAGGATCTGTTCGCCCGGCAGCGCCTTGCCGTCGAGTTCGACCGCCTCGCCGTGCACGAACTTCAGCTTCACCGTCAGCGGCTCGGTCGGCCACGCGCTGCGCGGCGCGCACCAGCCGCGGGCGCCCTCGCCCGGCGCTTCCCAGCGGTCGATCTCGCCGCCGGACATGGTCAGGCCAAGCAGATTCTCGTTGATGGTGTAGGCCTGCTGCTTGGCCCGCACGCCGAAGCCGCGCTCCTCCAGGTACTTCTGCTCGTAGGCGCGGGTCTGGGTGTGTTCCTTCTGGATCTCGCGGATCGGCGCGACGATCTCGTAGTCGCCCAGCGCCTTGACCGCCAGGTCGAAGCGCACCTGGTCGTTGCCCATGCCGGTGCAGCCGTGGGCGATGGTCTTGGTGCCCAGCTCCTCGGCGCGCTTGAGCGCGGCATCGACGATCAGGTAGCGGTCCGACACCAGCAGCGGATACTGGCCCTGGTAGCCCTCGCCCGCCCACACGAACGGCTTGACGAAGCCGGCCCAGATCGCCGGGCCGCCGTCAACGGTGACGTGGCTGGCCGCGCCCAGTTCCGCGGCGCGCTTCTCGATGAAATCGCGCTCCTCGGCGTCCACGCCGCCGGTGTCGGCGAACACGGTGTGCACCGCATAACCCTTGGCCTGCAGGTAGGGAATGCAGAAGCTGGTGTCGAGGCCGCCGGAGAAGGCGAGGACGATGTCCTTGAGGCCGGGAGTGGGGAGTGGGGAATCGGGAATGGTAGAAGCGGTGCTCATGGTTGTTTCCTTATCACGCGTAAAAGTGGGGGCTAACGCTGTTGCTGTACCGATTCTCTATTCCCGATTCCCGATTCCCGCCTGCGAAGCAAGCGCCGCCATGATCGCCTTCTGCACATGCAGGCGGTTCTCGGCCTCGTCGATGGCGATGCAGTTGGGCGAGTCCATCACCGCGTCGGTGGCCTTGACGTTGCGGCGCAGCGGCAGGCAGTGCGAGAACACGCCGTTGTTGGTCAGCGCCATCTTGCGTTCGTCGACGATGAAGTGCTGGTACTGGTCGCGGATCGGCTTCTCCGGGCCCCAGTTGCCGAAGAACGGCAGCGCGCCCCAGCTCTTGGCGTAGACCACGTCGGCGCCGGCGTAGGCGCTGTCGACGTCGTGGCTGACGCTCAGCGAACCGCCGCTCTCGGCCACGTTCTGCGCGGCCCAACCCATGTAGCGCTCGTCGAGCACGTAGTCCGGGGTCGGGCACAGCAGGGTCACGTCCATGCCCAGGCGGGTGGCGATGGTCAGCGCGGAATTGGCCACCGCGGTGTTCAGCGGCTTGGGATGGTAGGTCCAGGTCAGCACGTACTTCTTGCCGCGCAGGTCGCTGGTGCCGAAGTGCTCCTGCAGCGCCAGCGCATGCGCCAGCTCCTGGCAAGGATGGGTGATGGTCTCCATGTTGATCACCGGCACCGGCGAATATTTGGCGAAGCTCTTCAGCACCAGGTCCTCGCGGTCCTTGGCCCAGTCGACGAACTTCGGGAACGCACGCACGCCGATCAGGTCCACATAGCGGCCCAGCACCCGCGCCACCTCGGCGATGTGCTCTTCGGTGTCGCCGTCCATCACCGTGCCCAGGTCGAACTCGATCGGCCACGCGTCCTTGCCCGGCTGCAGCACCACCGCGTGGCCGCCCAACTGGAACGCGCCCAGCTCGAAGCTGGTGCGGGTACGCATGGACGGGTTGAAGAACACCAGCGCGATCGACTTGCCCTTCAGCTCGCTGCCGAGGCGGTTGCGCTTGAACAGCGCCGCCTGGGTCAGCACCGCGTCCAGTTCGGCGCGGCTCCAGTCCTGGGTGTTCAAGAAGTGCTTCAGAGACATCGATCGATCCTTTGCAGCGGTGGGGACGCGGGGACGCGCGAGGCGTTCTACAGGGAGGTTCTTTACGGGTGAAACTTTTCCGGCCGATGAAAACGAAAAAACCCAGCCTCGGGCTGGGTTTTCAGAACGAACGGCACGACGCTCCGGTTACCCAGCGAGAATGTGGGATTCCGGTCGACGCGCGCGCGACGTCATGCCCGAGGCCATGCGTGCGGCGCTGAGATCGTGCTGGGGCAGGTTCGCTTTCATCGGCGCGCATCCTCGCACGCGCACGCCACAGGCGCAAGCGCGTGCGGCGCTCAGCGCGGCGGCACCACCACCGCGTCGGGCACGTACGGCGCCACCGAGACGCGGATGCGCAGCCGGTTGCCCGGATCTTCCGGCAGCCGCGAGCGGTACTTGGTGCCCTTGTAGACATAGTCCACGTCGTAGGCGATGGGCCGGCGGAACTCGCGACCGACCTCGACCATCCGGCAGTTGCGTCCGCCCTGCGGCGCCGTGGCCGGCGCAGCGGCCGGGGCCGGCTCCTCGTGGCGGCGGCTGAAGATGTCCTTCACCGAATCCATCAACCGGTTCAAGCGGCTGTCGTCCTCGGCCGGCTTGGGCGCCGGCGCCGTCGGGGCCGGCGCGGGAGCCGGGTCGCATTGCTGCTCGGTGCGGGTGGCGCGCAGGGTCTGGTAGACCGGCTCCACGTTCAGCACCTGGGCGTAGTCCAGCTTGACGTTCTCGATCACCACCACCCGATTGCGCGCCTCGGAGTCCTGCGCCCAGGCCGGCGCCGCGGCGCAGGCAAGGAGGCCGACCAGCGGCAACAACGGGTTCGGGCGCATCGGCAGCAGCTTCGCAAGGGCAGACCAATGAGTGTAGGCATGGCGGCTTGCGTCGGGCTGAACGCGAGCCGACAGGCGCGCCGCGCGCCCGCCTGGCGACGGCTGCCGGTAGAATCGGACGGTTTCCCCACCGCCGATGCCGATGAGCCTGCGCCTGCACAACAACCTGACCCGCCGGGTCGACGCCTTCGAACCGCTCGATCCGGTGGCCGGCCCGACGCTCTACGTCTGCGGCCCCACCGTCTACAACTACGCGCACATCGGCAACGCCCGCGGCCCGGTGGTGTTCGACGTGCTGGCGGCACTGCTGCGGCGCCGCTACGGCAAACTGCGCTACGCCCGCAACATCACCGACGTGGACGACAAGATCAACGCCGCCGCGCAGGCGCAGGGCGTGCCGATTTCGGCCATCACCGACCGCTTCGCGGCCATCTACCGCCAGGACATGGCCGCGCTGGGCGTGACCCCGCCGGACATCGAGCCGGCGGCCACCGCGCACATCCCGCATATCGTGGCGATGATCGAACGGCTGATCGCCGGCGGCCACGCCTATGCCGCCGAGGGCCACGTGCTGTTCGCGGTGGCCAGCTTCGCCGATTACGGCAAGCTGTCGCGGCGCGACCCGGAGGAGATGCTGGCCGGCGCCCGCGTCGAAGTCGCCCCGTACAAGCGCGACCCGGGCGACTTCGTGCTGTGGAAGCCGTCCAGCGACGACCTGCCCGGCTGGGACTCGCCGTGGGGCCGCGGCCGCCCCGGCTGGCACATCGAGTGCTCGGCGATGGCCGCCGCGCACCTGGGCGAGACCATCGACATCCATGCCGGCGGCGTCGACCTGCAGTTCCCGCACCACGAGAACGAGATCGCGCAGAGCGAATGCGCCCACGGCGGCGCCACCTTCGCCCGCGTCTGGCTGCACAACGGCATGCTGACCTTCAGCGGCGCCAAGATGAGCAAGTCGCTGGGCAACATCGAAACCGTGCACGATCTGATCGAGCGGCATCCACCGGAGGCGCTGCGCTGCGCGCTGCTCAGTGCCCACTATCGGCAGCCGCTGGACTGGTCCGACGCCCTGATCCAGGCCCAGGTGGCCCGGCTCGACGGCCTGTACGGAACGCTGCGCGATCTGCAGGCCATCGACGCCGAAGCCGTCATTCCGGCCGAGATCGAAGAGGCCCTCGACGACGACCTCAATACGCCGCTGGCGCTGTCGGTGCTGTCGAGCCTGGCGACCCAGGCGCGACAGGCACTGCGCGAGGCGGCGCCGGCCGGCGGCCCCGACCCCGCCGACGCCACGCAACGTGCGGACACGCTGCGCCAGGCCAAGGGCCGCCTGCTCGGCGCCGGCCTGGCCCTGGGCCTGCTGCAGCAGGATCCGCAGGTCTGGTTCCAGGGTGCCGGCAGCGACGACGACGCCCGCATCCAGGCGCTGATCGACGCCCGCAGCGACGCCAAGCAGGCCCGCGACTTCGCCCGCGCCGACGCCATCCGCCAGGAACTGGCCGACGCCGGCATTGTCCTGGAGGACACGCCGCAGGGCGTACGTTGGAAGCGTGGGTGACCACCGCACGCGCAGTCAGAAGAAGCGCGGCTGTTCCCTTCTCCCCTCGGGAGAAGGTGCCCCGAAGGGGCGGATGAGGGTACGGGCGCCGGATGAGGGTACGGCGCGAAGCGACTCGCATGGACAAGTTCGCGAAGCTACGCCCGGACCCTCACCCCAAACCCTCTCCCGAGGGGAGAGGGGCTTTACAAGATGCCCAAAGGGGCGGATGAGGGTACGGGCGAAGCCAAGAGAGATGAGGCCGAGCGAATGGCCTCGACAGTTCGCGAGGCTTCGCCCGCACCCTCACCCCAACCCCTCTCCCGGAGGGAGAGGGGCTTTACATCGCTTGATCTTGGATTGCTATGACCGACACCGACTTTCCGCTCGAACCCACGCCCGCCGACGCCCAGGCCGCCATCGCCGAGGAATTCGGCTTCTTCGGCGACTGGTCCGAGCGCTACCAGTACCTGATCGACCTCGGCCGCAAGCTGCCCGCCTTCCCCGAGCACTGGAAGACCGAGGAGCATCGCCTGCACGGCTGCCAGTCGATGGTGTGGATCGTGCCCGAGGGCAATGCCGAGCGCCTGGTGTTCCATGCGATCAGCGACTCGGCGATCGTGTCCGGGCTGATCTATCTGGCGCTGCGGGTCTATTCCGGGCGCAGCGCCGCGGACATCCTCGCCACCGCGCCGGACTTCGTCGCCGCCATCGGCCTGGGCAAGCATCTGTCGCCGACCCGCAGCAACGGCCTGGCCGCGCTGCTGGCCTTCATCCAGGACACCGCGCGCGCCCAGCAGGCATGAGCGCGCCGCTGCCCACCCCGCAGACCCTGCGCACGCTACTGGCGCATCCCGGCTTCGCCCTGGTGCTGGCCTACCGCATCCTGGCGATGCTGTCCTATCAGGTCGTCGCGGTCACGGTCGGCTGGCATATCTACGAGATCACCCGCGATCCATTCTCGCTGGGGCTGATCGGACTGGCCGAGATCCTGCCGTTCTTCTGCATCGCCCCGTTCGCCGGCTACCTGGTCGATCATCTGCCGCGCCGCTACCTGGGCATGCTCGCGAGCGTCGGCCTGGTCGCCACCGCCGCGGTCCTGCTGGCGGTGAGCCGCGGCTGGCTGGCGGCGCAGGGCGTGTGGCCGATCTACGCGGCGATCGCCCTGACAGGCGCCGCGCGCGCCTTTCTGTCGCCGGTGTACAACGCGCTGTTCGCCCGCGTCCTGCCGCGCGAGGCCTATGCGCGCGGCGCCAGCGTCGGCAGCGTCGCGTTCCAGGCCGGCATGGTGATCGGCCCGGCGCTGGGCGGTCTGCTGGTCGGCTGGGGCGGCAAGAGCCTGGCCTACGGCACCGCCATCGGCGCCTCGAGCGCGGCGCTGCTGGCGCTGTGGCTGCTGCGCGTGTCCGAGCCGGTCCACGAAGGCCCGCGCGCACCGATCTTCCGCAGCATCGCCGAAGGCGCGCAGTTCGTGTTCTCCAACCAGATCATGCTCGGCGCGATGGCCCTGGACATGTTCTCGGTGCTGCTGGGCGGCGCGGTGTCGATGCTGCCGGCCTTCATCCACGACATCCTGCACTACGGCCCCGAGGGCCTGGGCATCCTGCGCGGCGCCCCGGCGCTGGGCTCGATCCTGGTCGGCGTGTGGCTGGCGCGGCACCCGCTGCAGCGCAATGCCGGACGCGTGCTGCTATTGGCGGTGGCCGGCTTCGGCCTGTGCACGATCGCCTTCGGGTTGTCGCGGCACTTCTGGCTGTCGGCGGCGATCCTGCTCGCCTATGGCATGTGCGACGGCGTCTCGGTGATCGTGCGTTCGACCATCCTGCAACTGGCGACACCGGACGCGATGCGCGGCCGCGTCTCCTCGATCAACGGCATCTTCATCGGCTCGTCGAACGAACTGGGTGCGTTCTACGACGGTGTCATGGCGCGGCTGATCGGATTGGTGCCCGCCGTGGTACTTGGCGGCTGCGTGACCCTGGGCGTGGTCGGCGTCACCAGCTGGAAAGCGCCCAAGCTGCGCAATCTGGATCTGCGCGACCTGCAGTAGGGGTGACTGATGGCGAGTGTGGGTCGGACGCGAGACAGCCCGGCCCGGTCGTGCATCACGCACCCTGGCGCCGGCGCGTGCGCACCGCGCCAGTCATTCTTCCATTCGCCGCAAACGACCGCGCTCAGCGCGCGGCCGCCACCGCGCGCGCCTGCGCCTCGTCGTCGGCCCAGGCATGCGCGCAATCCGGCACGCCGGCCGGCTGCACCAGGCCGCCCTGCCCCGCCAGGAACCGGCAGGTGGCGGCGAACACCGCCGGCACCGCCCGCGAGCGGATCGGCGAGGCCAGCACGTGATTGTCCGCCCCAGGGAAATCCACCGCCTGGCGCAAGGCCGGCGGTGTTCCCAATTGCTTGAACATCGCCTGCAACGCCGCCACCGACACCGTGCGGTCCTGGTGCTGCGGATCGCGGTAGTAGTAGCCGAGGAACACCGGCACATGGATGCGCGCATAGGTCGCCGGCCGCATGCCGCCGCGGGTCAGCGCCGCCAGCGCGCGGTAGCCGTCCAGGTGCGTGGCGTCGGCCCAGTAGGCACTGTCGACCGGATAGCGCAGGATCGGATCGCCACCGTTGTGCGTCCACGCCAGCAACTGCGCGCCCCACGGCCACAACATCGGCTGCAGCTGATCGCCGTACTCGCGCACCAGCGGCGACCACAGCACCAGCGCCTGCACCTGGCGCGGATTCGCCGCCACCGCCTGCGTCGCCAGCGCACCGCCCATCGAATTGCCGATCACCACCACCCGGTCGCCCAGCACCCGGGTTACCGCCAGCGCCTCGGCCGCACCCGCGAGCAGGCGGCCGGCATCGACGCCGCGCAGCGCATCGGCCGCGACCAGGCCGTGCCCGGGCAGGCGCGGCAGATACAGATTGCAGCCGAAGCTGCGCGCCAGCCGCACGTGGGTAGGCGCGCCCTCGCCCTGGCTGGCGGTGAAGCCATGCAGATAGACCATGGCGCACGCGCGTCGCCCCGGATGCGCCGGATCGGCCCAGACGATCCGCGCCTGGTTGTCCGGGCGCAGCCCCGGCGTGGCACGTTCGCGCGCATCGATCCAGGCCTGCAGCGCCAGCGGATCCTGCGGCACCGCCGGCGCCGCCACCTGCGGCAAGGCCACGCTGACCCGCGGCCCCAGCGCAACGACCGCCAGCAATGACAGGGCGATCAGGATCGGCCAGCGCCAACGACGACGGGGTTTGCGCGCGCCCGATCCGGCCACGCCGGAATGACCGTTCAAGCGCGACGCTCCGTTATCGAACCAAGTGAGGACACATAATGGAAATAATTTTCAAGCAGTGACATTGATTGTCGGCGGCGACATGGCGATATACCACAGCCGCCATTATGCGACACCGTCATGACAGGCGCATTTAAAGCCTTTCCAAAGCCACGCATGGCACTGAAACTCTGATCACAAGTAACTGATTTTAATTGATTATTTTCTCATCAGCCAGCATCGGCAGAACGCATTTTGCAGACAAGATGGAAAGTCCGCAAACACAGAAAGGAAGACGAAAGAAGCCTCCGAAATTATCTCCTCCGAATCAAGTGTCACCCCACTTCTGGAAAATGGATGCGCCTCGAAACGCGCGGCCCCATATGAAACACGGATGGAATCAGCCGAATGGAACATTCGCTTTTCCGTGACGCGGCAGTGGACGCCCGAAGCCAGGCATCGCTGGAGACGGCGCCACTGGCAACGCCACTTTCGACTCGGGCGCGGAGTTGCATCGCACTAGGCACCGACGCCACCGACCCGGCAGACAACCACCGATTGAAGTTCTCCACATGAAAGTCTTTGGGTTACCGAGCATAGGCATGGCGTTGGCATTCGCCATTGCCGTGCCAGGATCGCTGCAGGCGAATCCAGCCTCTTCCCGCGCAGATGGAGAACAGGCGATCGCGTATGTGCTGAAGAACGACCTCGCCCTGTCGAGGCTCTTCGGTAGTTGCCCCGCATTGAAATTTGCCCGCACCGGCGTCGAAGGGAACAACACCTTCCTGATCGAAGGCAACTGCGACATCAGGAACAACCCAGAGGAAGATGCGGACTGCCCCGCCTATCACATCCATGCGCTGGGGACGATGGACACGCCGTCGCATTGGACGGTACGTCGCCTGGACCTGACCTTGGCGTGCTCCAGCGAAGAAGCGCCGAAGACGCAGCGGATGTAACCGCCACGTAGGCGCTTGCGACGTCGCTGCAGGCGCAGTGGCGAAAATCCGACCTCGGAGATGATCACCACCATCACCACCAATTCGGGCCTGAATCCGTCCGATCAGTGGTCATCGTTGAGCAGCGACCAGCGCAACGCGTTCATCACCGCCGACGGGCACCGCGAAGGCTGGCACGGCAACTAACTCCCCCCGTGGCGAGGACGGGAGCGCTCCCGTCCTCGCCACGCATCATCCGTCACGGAGATTTCTCATGGCATCCCGGTTCTTCCCGCTGTTCGGCCTGCTCGCGCTGTGCATGGCCTACTCGCAGGCCCATGCCGCCGGCGGCGATGCGGCGGCCTGCACGCACGCGCTGCATCAGGCCTTTGCAGGCTCCAGCAGCGCGGCCACCCTGCCCACGCCGTGCGCGCGTCTCGGAGCAGTCGCGCTCGGCATGCGCAAACAACAGGTGCTGGCCGCACTGGGCCAGCCGGACATCACCCGCAGCGATGCGGCACATCCGGACACGCTCAGTGTGGTGTATCTATACCCGCGCGCGCTCAATGCGCTGCTGGCGCAACAACCGCGGCCGGCGACCGCTCTCCGCTACAGCCAGTTGGCGGTGCGCTTTCGCAACGACCGGGTCACCAATCTGATCGCCTTCGCCACTCCAGACGCCCCGTTGCCGTTCGAGTTGCTCGGCCAGCCGGCCGGTACGCCCGTCGATCGGGTATTGCAGGCCATCGGCGGGCAGCCGCAATGGAACGCCAGCCGCGACTACGTGCAGTTCGCCGCGATGCCACTGGGCCTGGAGGTCGATCCGGAGACGTCGGCAATCGTCGGGCTGGACCTCGCAGCCACCAAGCAGGACCTGGACAGTTTCGCCCTGCCCGGCGTGCAACTGCGCAAGGACGCGCAAAGCGGCCTGATCAACGGCGTGCGCTGAAGGGCGCCGTCGTCCATGCCGGCACAGGCCCGCCTGCCAACGGAAGTCTGCCCACGCGGCCGCGAACGGCCGCGGCGGCTGGACGGGCGCTCGGCTGCGCATCGCGCATCGATGGGCGGTCGTGCAGCAGGAGTGGCACTACCGCTACACGCGGCAGCAAACGGCAGACGCTTCGCCCTGACGAGGGGGCCGAAAACGCAAAGCCCCGCGCGAGCGGGGCCTTGCCTTGACACGTCGGGGCGGCGCGGACTCAGTCGCCCTGCTGCTTCTGCAGATGTTCCCAACGCTCCTGCGCGTCGATGGTGCGCTCGGCGGTCAGACGCGCTTCCAGGCGCTCCAGGCCGATTTCCTCGCCCGTGTCCACGCAGTAGCCGTAGTCGCCGGCGTCCAGACGCTTGAGGGTGCTGTCGATCTTGCCGATCAGCTTGCGGTAGCGGTCGCGGGTCCGCAGTTCCAGCGAGTTCTCGGTCTCGCGGGTCGCGCGCTCGGCCTCGTCGCCGATGTCGCGGACCTCGTCGCGCAGGTTCTCGATGGTCTGCTTGGATTCCTCGACCAGGTCGGCGCGCCAGGTGAGCAGGCGCTGGCGGAAGTACTCCTGCTGCAGCGCGCTCATGTACTCCTCGTCCGCCGCCGGCTTGTAGCCCTTGGGCAGGATCGGGCGGCCGGTGGCCTCGTCGGTCTTGTACTCGACCACCTTGTACTTGGCCGGCTTGGCCGGGGTGTTGGACTTGGCGGTCACGGCCACGGCGACCTTGCCGGTGGGCTTGGCGACCGGCGCCTTCGGGGTGGATTCGGACTTGGTGGGGGTTTTCGCGGAGGATTTCGAAACGGACACGGGATTCTTTTGTGGCGGGGTCGACGGCGCGGCGGACTTGGCGGCAACGGGCTTGGGGGCCGGTGCTGCGGCAGGCGCGGCGGGCTTGACCGGGACAGGCTTGGCCGCAGCCGGCTTGGGCGCCGACTTCGGTACGGAGGTGGTCACCGCGGGTGCAACGGGGGCGGTGGCCGGTTTGGATTTGGCGGGAGCGGCCGCGGTCTTGACGACCTTGGCGCCAGGCTTGGCCGCGGGCGTCTTCGCTGCCGGCTTGGCGGCGGGCGCTGGCTTGGCGGCGGCCTTCGCCGGTGCGACCGGCTTGGCAGGCGCCTTCTTGGCCGGGGCCTTCTTGGCGGGAGCGGACTTGGCCGGCGACGCAGCGACCGGCTTGGCCGCCGGCTTCTTGGCCACGGCCTTGCTGGCCGATTTGGCCGGCGCGGCCTTGGCTGCCGACTTCGCAGGCGCGGCTTTCTTCAGCGGTTTGCTGGCGGCGGACACCGTCGCTTTCTTGGCGACGGGCTTGGCAGGCTTCTTGGCGGCCTGGACGGCCTTCTTTGCAGGTTTTTTAGCAGCCACGAACGCTCTTCCTTGGTCTTCCCGGGGCCCGGGAAAGCGGGCCTTTATAGCCTACCCTACCCCCCGCGGCAACAACGCGGCGTATACGCCGAGCGACCCGCCTAGTCCAGCACAGTGGCATATCATGGTGATGTGATCGCCCGCGCTCTCATCGCCCTGCTGCGCCTGTACCAGCGCTTCATCAGCCCGCTGCTGGGACCGCGCTGTCGTTTCGTGCCCAGTTGCTCGGCGTATGCGGTGACCGCCATCGCCCGTTTCGGCGCATTGCGCGGCGGCTGGATGGCCGCCCGCCGCGTCGGCCGCTGCCACCCCTTCCATCCTGGCGGGTTCGACCCGGTGCCCGACCCCACGGCGCCGCCACCCTGCCGCTGCCAAGGAAAACACTGATGTCCGCTTCCACATTGATCGTCAACGCGCGCCTGGTCAACGAAGGCCGCGAAACCCAGGGCGACCTGCGCATCGCGGACGGCCGCATCGCCGCGATCGCCCCGCAGCTGGCCGCGCGCGAGGGCGAGACCGTGGTCGATGCCGCCGGGCGCTGGCTGCTGCCCGGCATGATCGACGACCAGGTGCACTTCCGCGAACCCGGCCTGACCCACAAGGGCGACATCGCCACCGAATCGGCCGCGGCGGTGGCCGGCGGCCTGACCAGCTTCATGGACATGCCCAACACCAATCCGCCGACGCTCGACGCCGCCGCGCTGCAGGCCAAGTACGACGCCGCGCACGGCCGCGCCTGGGGCAACTACGGCTTCTACCTGGGCGCCAGCAACGACAACCTGGCCGCGATCCAGACCCTGGACCCGAAGACCGCGCCCGGCATCAAGGTGTTCATGGGCGCCTCCACCGGCAACATGCTGGTCGACAACCCGCAGACCCTGGACGCGATCTTCCGCGACGCGCCGACGCCGATCATCACCCACTGCGAAGACACCCCGACCATCGACGCGACCCTGGCTGCGTTCAAGGAAAAGTATGGCGAGGCGCTGACCCCGGACATGCACCCGGACATCCGCTCGCGCGAGGCCTGCCTGAAGTCCTCGCAGCTGGCGGTGTCGCTGGCGAAGAAGCACGGCACCCGCCTGCACGTGCTGCACATCTCCACCGCCGACGAGCTGGCGCTGTTCACCCCTGGCCCGATCCAGGGCAAGCGCATCACCGCCGAGACCTGCATCCATTTCCTGCGCTTCGACCGCGCCGACTACGCCACGCTCGGCAACCTGATCAAGTGCAACCCGGCGATCAAGGACGCCAGCGACCGCGAGGCGCTGATCCGCGCGATCGCCGAGGACGTGATCGACGTGCTCGCCACCGACCACGCCCCGCACACCTGGGAAGAGAAGAGCAAGCCGTACGCGCAGGCGCCGTCGGGCCTGCCGCTGGTGCAGTACGCGCTTGTCGCGGCGCTGGAGTTGGTCCACGAGGGCCGGCTCAGCGTGGCCCAGGTGGTGCACAAGTTCGCGCACGCGCCGGCGCTGCTGTTCGACGTGCACGAACGCGGCTTCCTGCGCGAGGGCTACCACGCCGACCTGGTGCTGATCGACGACACCGCGTTCACCGTGCGCCGCGAGGACGTGCTGTCCAAGTGCGGCTGGTCGCCGTTCGAAGGCCGCAGCTTCCGCTCCAGGATCGCCGCGACCTGGATCAACGGCGTGCTGGCCTGGGACGGCACCCGCCTGGTCGGCACCCCCAACGGGCAGCGCCTGGCGTTCGACCGCTGATGCGCGGCGCCCTGGTGTCCGGCGCCGCATTGGCGCTGGTCCTGCTGACCGCACCGCTCGCCCCGGCGCTGCACGCACAGACGCCGGCCGCGGCCGGCGCCGAGGCGCGCAGCGTGTTCCCGCGCAGCGCCTCGCAGGGGGCGCTGGTGATCGGCAAGGTCGCGCCCGGCAGCCGCGTGCAGTACGCCGGACGCACCCTGCGAGTCAGCGACTACGGCAGCGTGGTGTTCGGCATCGGCCGCGACGAGCGAGGCCCGCTGCGCATCGCCGTGCAGCGCCCGGATGGCGGGACTGAGACCGTCGAGATCGCGGTGACGCCGCGCGACTGGCCGCTGGAACAGGTCAACGGCGTGCCGCCGAAGACGGTGAACCCGCCGCCGGCGATCGCCGAGCGGATCAAGCGCGAACAGGCCCAGGTCACTGCCGCACGCGACCGCGACGACCCGCGCACCGATTTCGCCGCACCCTTCATCTGGCCGGTGCAGGGCCGCATCAGCGGCCGCTTCGGCAACGCCCGGGTCTACAACGGCCAGCCCGGCGCCGGGCATTCGGGCATGGACATCGCCGTGCCCACCGGCACCCCGGTCAAGGCGCCGGCCGCCGGCGTGATCACCTTCGCGGCCCCCGACCTGTACCTCACCGGCGGCACCGTGCTGCTGGATCACGGCTATGGCGTCAGCTCCAACTTCCTGCACCTGTCGCGGATCGACGTCAAAGTCGGCGACCGCATCGCCCAGGGCCAGGTGATCGGCGCGGTGGGTGCCACGGGCCGTGCGACCGGGCCGCATCTGCATTGGGGGATGAATTGGTTCGATGTGCGCATCGACCCATTGCTGGTGCTGGAGCGGACGAAGCAGCCGTAGAGCGTTGGTGCGTCAGGTGCGCTGGCGCGCGGCGGCGCGTTCCTCATCCGGGTCGCGGACACATTCGCCTGGCGCGGTTCGATGTGCGCATCGATCCGTTGTTGGTGCTGGAGCGGACAAAGCAGCCGTAAAGCGCTGGTGGGTCAGGTGCGTTGGCGCGCGTGGCCGGGAGGCCGCACCCTCATCCTGCCCCCTCTCCCAATGGGAGAGGGGCAAGCGCTCTCCCTTCTCCCCTCGGGAGAAGGTGCCCCGAAGGGGCGGATGAGGGTACGGGCGCAGCCTCGCGCACTGCGCTGGCGCGCAGCCTTTCAGCTACGCCGACGTGGGCACCTCAAGCAGGCGCCCCAGCACCACATGCGAGGGGCTGTTGGCCAGATCCAGCGGCATGACCAGCTTGGGATTGGGATGCGGCAACGGCGCGCCCGGCGCTTCTTCGCCGGCTTCGCGCAGCAGGCTGCCGTTGTCTTCCACCTGATCGGTGACCGGCGCCAGCGGCGGCAGGCCCAGGCCGGCGCGGACCGCGTTGGCGCGGCTGAGCAGGTCGTCGTCGGCGACCGTGGTCAGCGCCGAGGCGGCCAGGCTGGCTGGTGCGCCCTCCACCGCCGCCAGGCGCTGCGCGATATCGCCCAGCGCCTGCTGCCGGTGCGGATGCAGCAGTTGCCACACTTCCTCCCACAACGCCTTCCAGTCCAGGTGCGGGAACGGCATATGGGTCGGCCCGCTGAGCACGATCTGCGGCGCCAGCCGGCCCGGCGGCGTCGCATCGCATTCGGCCAGCGCGCGGTATACCACTTCGCTGCACACCATGTGCGAGGGGTTGTCGCGGACCAGATGGTCCAGCGCCTCGCGCACCACGATCCGCGCCAGCCAGTGCTGCGGCCACTTGCCGCGGATGGCGACCAGCAGGCCGAGCGTGGCCAGGCTGTCCAGCGGGTACGGGACGCCCAGCAGCGACTGCGCCTTGGCCAGCACGCTGGCGCGATCGGCGTCGTCCAGCGCCACGCAGGCGTAGCTGAGCGGCCGGTAGGCGTCGATGATCAGGTAGTTGGTGGTGTCGGTCAGCCGCTGCGACAGCGGATAGCGGCGCACGCCGCTGGCCGCCGCCTCGATCAGATCGCCCTGATCGGCGACGATGGCGGCATGGCTGTAGATACTGTCGCCGCACCAGGCGATCAGTTCGGACACCGGGCCGCAGCCCAGTTGCAACAGGATGTCGCCGACCTGCAACTGATCGGGAGCGAACGCGGGCAAATCGGTCTGCGCAGTCATGGTTGAGGCTCCTGGTGGGTGACGTGGTGGCTGGGGGTGGACACGCTGACGCGGTTGCGGCCGGCGGCCTTGCTGGCGTAGAGCGCGGCATCGGCCCGCTGCAACAGCGCCGCCGCGCTCTCGCCGCGCTGCCATTGCGCCACGCCGACGCTCAGCGTGCATGACAGCGCCTGGCCTTCGCGCGGCAGCGGCTGCGCGGCGACGTGCTGGCGGATGTCCTCGGCCACGCGCCGCGCGGCCTCCAGGGTGGCGCCGGGCATCAGCAGCAGCATCTCGTCGCCGCCCTGGCGGCCGAGCGTGTCGGTGCTGCGCAGGCGCGCCCGCGCGCAGGCGGCGATCCAGCGCAGGCAGGCGTCGCCGCCGGCGTGGCCGTGGATGTCGTTGATGCGCTTGAAATGGTCGATGTCGATGTAAGCCAATGCCAGCGGCCGGTCGCCGCGCGCGGCGTCCTGCAGCGCCTCGGCCAGACGCTGCTGCAGGGCGGCGCGGGTGAGGATGCCGGTGAGTTCGTCCACGGTCGCCATGCGGCTGGCGCGGTCGCGGTCGCGACGCAGCTCCAGGATCTGCTCGGCCAACCCGAAGGTCACCAGCAGGCAGGAGATCGCCAACGCCAGGCTGATGCCATGCGCCAGCACCGGCGCGGCCACGTCCAGGCGCAACCACCCGGTCAGTTCCAGGCAGCGCAGCACGCACAGCATCCACAGCGGCGTCCACGAAGCCAGCAACGGCCAGGCGTAGCGTTGCCCGCGCAAGGCCAGCAGCAGGCAACACGGCAGCAGCAGCGCCGCACCGACGATCAGCCCGAGATTGCCGAGCAGGCTCAGCACCGCCGCGTCCGACAGCAAGCAGGCCACGGCGATGCCGAGCAGGAACAGCGCGCACAGCCGCAGCACCCGGTCCAGCCGCGGCAGTTGCCGGCGCATCTCCAGTTGCCGGCGCTGGAAGGTGATGATGAAGAAGCCGCCGAGCGCGGCGACGATGCGCATCGGCGTCGGCGAGGACGCGAACACGCTGGCCAGGCCCGGCACCGCGCGCGCCTCACCGCCGAGGCCGAGCAGGTACAGCAGCACACACATCACGTTGGCGGTGAAGTAGCCGTAGATCGGCTCGCGCAGACGCGCCCACAAGGCGATCGCCAGGATCGCCAGCACCGCGGTCGAGCCGAGGATGAAGGCGCGCCAGCCGACGTAGTGCAGATCCTCGCGCTGCACCTGCGCCAGCGGCGCGATGCCCACCGGCATCGGCATCGCCGCCGGCGCATGCACCCGCAGCCAGATCGAGGCACCGGCCGGCAACCCCTGCGGCAAGGCGATCACCAGGGCCCGGGTGGAGTAGCGCAGGTCGGCGTCGGCGCCGTAGATCGCGTGCCGGGTCGGCCCGGTGCGCCCTGGCACCCAGGCCTCGACCCGGGTGAGATACGGCGACTGCAGCACCAGTTGCGGCTGGCCGTCGCGACCGATCGCATGGTCGGCACGGATCCGCCACCAGGTGGGCTGCTTGCTGCGCTCGTACAGGATCGCACCATGGCCGGCATCGGCGAACGCGGTATCGTGGCGCCCCGCCACCACCTCCGGCGGCGGAGGGTCGGCGGCCAGCCGTTGCAACAACAGTTCCTGCCCCAGCGCCGACCCGACCAGCCCCAGGCACAGCAACAGGCAGCACCAACGGCACAGGCGCTTCAATCGATGACTTCCAAGTGGGATCGGCGTCGAGGGTAGCGCAAGCCGCGACGGCGCTCGTATCCAAATTCACGACCCCGTCACGCCAGAAAGTGGGGTGGCACACGGCGCGCAGATCCATGCCGCAGTGCGGCGACCGTCCGCCGGCGCCGGGTCTGGAGCGCCTGCAGCCGTCGCGTTTTGGCCTGGGAATCGCCCTCCACGCCCCCACCAACCGGCGCGCCGCACGTGCGGCGGATCCGCGATCGTGATGGAAGCGGCACAACCGAGCTCTGGCTGCGACATCGGCCGGCATCGGCGCGCGAACGCCCCTACCATCGCCGGTCCGCTGACGACGCCGGATCAGGCGACCGGATGACACCGGTATCATTTCAGGCGTGGCCGCGGGCCCTTATCCTTGAGCGGAGGCTTCCCATGACCGTATCGCGCTGGTTGCTGCTTTCCTCCACCCTCGCCCTGGCGGGCGGGTTTGTCGCAGACGCCCCGGCCCTGACCGGCACCGCGTCGCGCCCGCAACTGACCAGCAGCGAGGCGGCCAACCAGACCGTCGCCCGCCACCTGGCCCAGGCCGGACCGATCGGCGCGCTGGTTACCGACAACTGGGATCCGAGCGCCGGCGTCGCGCTGCTGCAGGCCGACTACGCGGTGGCCGCCGACGGCAGCACCCGCTACCGCACCGTGCAGGCCGCGGTGGACGCCGCGGTCGCCGCCGGCGGCAGCATGCGCCGCTACATCAGCGTGGCGCCGGGCACCTATACCGAAGTGGTCTGCGTGCCCGCCGCGGCGCCGCCGCTCACGCTGTTCGGCCTCGGCGGCAGCCCGGCCAGCACCACGATCCGTTTCGGCAACGCCAACCCCACCCCGAAACCCACCGGCAGCGCCACCCATCCGTGCGCCAGCAACGCCGCCAGCAGCACCGTCGGCACCTCCGACAGCGGCACCGTCACCGTGCGCGCGGCGCAGTTCCAGGCGCGCAACCTGGCGATCGTCAACAGCTACGTCGAGGGCACCTACAGCGGCAGCAACCAGTCGGCGGTGGCGCTGGCGTTGCGCGGCGACAAGGCAGTGCTGGAGAACGTGGTGCTGACCGGCAACCAGGACACCCTGCTGATCAGCGCCGGCAGCGCCAACACGGTGATCCGCGCCTATTTCAAGGGCGGCACCATCGAGGGCGACACCGACTTCATCTTCGGCTCGGGCGTGGCGGTGTTCGCCGGCAGCACCATCCGCTACACCGCCGCGCGCCGCGGCGCCAACGATGGCGGGGTGATCTTCGCGCCCAGCACCCGCCCGGGCAGCAGCTACGGCTTCCTGGCGATCGGCAGCACCTTCGATGCGGTCGGCAATCCGGGCAGCGGCACGGTGTGGCTGGGCCGGGCCTGGGACGAGAGCGTGGGCAGCCTGTCCAACTACGTCGACGGCACCTCGCCCAACGGCAAGGTGGTGATCCGCGACTCGACGCTGGGCGGGCACATCCGCAAGAGCGCGCCGTGGAACGCCTCGACCATCGGCCGTCCGTACTGCAGCAGCAACTGCAGCACCTCGGCCAATCGCTTCTACGAGTACGCCAACAGCGGCGCCGGCAGCGCGCCCTGAGGCATGCCGGCGCGGAGGGCGGGCGGGCTCTATCCCAGCCCGGCCCACCAGGCGCGCCACAGCGTCGCCATCTGTCCCGGCGGCCTGGGTATGGCGGCCGCCTGCTGCACCATCCGCGCACGCGCCAACGCCGACAGGATGCGCCGCGGACGCGGCCCGCGCACGCGGCGCGGCCACGGCTTCAGCAATGCCTGCGCCCAGCGCTGGCGCTGCTGCGCCTCATCGCCGCCGCGCAGCGCCAGCGGCGCGGTGGCGGCGCCGCCCTCGACCAGGCGCTGCGCCAGCACCTGCAGCGCGACCGACACCGCGGCGCCCTCGGCCGAGGCCTCGAACAACGCGCGCTCGACCGCGACCACCGCCTGCGCGAACGGCTCCAGCCGCTCCAGCGCATGCGCGGTGTCGGCCGCGGCCGCGCGCGACTGCGGCAGGCTCGGCAAGGCCTCGGCCAGTTGTGTCCACGGCGCAGCCACTGGCTCCAGCACCCGGCCCAGCGGATGCCGCGAACGCTGCCCGGCCCAACTGCGCAGTTCCTCGCCCCACCACGCCAGCTTGGCGTCGGCCGGCAGCGGGTCGCCGGCGATGTTGAGGATGTCGTCGAACTCCTGCAGCAGGGCGAACCAGGCCACGGTGCGGGCGCGCTGCGGCGCCGGCACGAACGCCTCGGCCACGGCCCATTCCGGCCAGCGGCGGCGCCATTTGTCGAGGAAGGCATCCAGGGCGGACGAACTGCTCATGCGATCGGTGAATCCGGAGTCAGGCGCGCGCGCCGACGGCATCGCGCAATGGGAGAGTGAGCGCGGCTGCCGCGCAGAACGCGCAGTGTACGTGCGCGACCGGTGGATGCCGAGCGGCGTCGGCGTGCAGGCCGCGACACGGCGGTCATGCATCACCGCGAACGCGGCGACAGCACCGGTTTCAGGACGCGGCTGCGCTGACCGGCCAGGCCGCGGCGTCGTACAACTCGGCCGGCGCGGCGACCATCGCATCGGCGCGCCAGGCCAGCGGATCGTCTTCGTCCAGCCGATAACCCCACAGCACCGCCACCGAGGCCATGCCGGCGGCGCGAGCGGCGAGGATGTCGCGTTCGTCGTCGCCGACGTAGACCACTTCCTGCGGCGCCACGCCCAGGCGCTGCGCGGCGACCTGCAGCGGCAGCGGATGCGGCTTGCGCTCGGGCAGCGTGTCGCCGCCGATCAGCACCGCGCAGCGCTGCTGCCACTGCAACTGCGGCAGGATCAACCGCGCCAGCGCCTCGGGCTTGTTGGTGACGATGCCCCACACGCTGCCGGCCTCTTCCAGGCGTTGCAGCAGTTCCGGGATGCCGTCGAACGGCTGCGAATGGCGCCCGATCAGCGCCTCGTAGTGGCGCAGGAATGCCGGAATCAGCGCATCGCGCTGTGCGGCGGGCAGATCCGGAAAGGCGACGCCGAGCATCGCCCGCGAGCCTTTCGACACCACCGGCCGCAACTGCGCCAGGTCGAGCGCAGGACGCCCATGCTCGGCCAGCAGCGCATTGGCCGCGGCCAGCAGATCCGGCGCACTGTCCAGCAACGTGCCATCCAGATCGAACAGCACCACCCGCGGGTAACCCCGCCGCGGCAGCGGCGCTTCCCTATTCCCCATTCCCGATTCCCGGCTTTACAGCACACGCCAGGTAATTCACCTCGGTCCGCGAGGACAGCCGCGCGCGATTGCGCCACGGCTCGTAGGCCAGGCCGCTGACGTCGCGCAGCTGCAGCTCGGCCTGGCGCAACCACGCGGCCAGCTCCGCCGGCTTGATGAAGTCCTGGTAGCGATGGGTGCCGGTGGGCAGCAGCCGCGCCACGTACTCGGCACCGACGATGGCCAGGGCGAACGCGGCCGGGGTGCGGTTGAGGGTGGACAGGAACAGCTGTCCGCCCGGCTTGAGCAGGGTCGCGCAGGCGCGCACGATCGCCGCCGGATCGGGCACGTGCTCGAGCATCTCCATGCAGGTGATGGCGTCGAAGCTGGCCGGTTGTGCGGCCGCCAGGTCCTCGACCGACTGCACGCGGTAGTCGACCTCGACCCCGGATTCGAACTGGTGCAGCCGCGCGACCTTGATCAGCTCCGGTGCCAGATCGATCGCGGTGACCTGCGCGCCCTCCTTGGCCAGCGCCTCGCTGAGCAGGCCGCCGCCGCAGCCCACGTCCAGCACCGTCGCGCCGCGCAGCGGCAGACGCTCGGCGACGTAGCGCAGACGCACAGGATTGAGCGCGTGCAGCGGCTTCTGCGGGCCGTCGGCATCCCACCAGCGGGTGGCCAGGGCGCCGAACTTGTCCAGTTCGGCCTGATCGAAGTTGGCGGAGGCGTTGGCGGCGGAAGCGGTCATAACGGATTCTCGTTGGGGCCGCGCACGCGGAGCGGCGCGGCGAACATAGCGGATCAGGCGTGGACGCTGCGGATACGTTCGCGCCATTCGCGCGCATTGGCGACCAGCGCGTCGACGTCCATGTCCACCAGCACGCGCTGGCTGAGCTTGGGCTGGCCGGCGATCCACACATCGCTGACCTGCTGGCGGCCGGTGGCGTACACCAGTTGCGACAGCACGTTGTGCAGCGGCTGGGTCTCCAGCGCCGACAGGTCCACGCAGATCAGATCGGCCTGCTTGCCCGGCTCGATCGAGCCGATCGTCTCGCCGAAGCCCAGCGCGCGCGCGCCGCCCAGGGTGGCCGCGCGCAGCGTGCTGGCCGCGTCCAGCGCGGTGGCGTCGTTGGCCACCGCCTTGGCCAGGATCGCCGCGGTGCGGTTCTCGCTGAACATGTCCAGGTCGTTGTTGCTGGCGCAGCCGTCGGTGCCGATCGCCAGGTTCACGCCCGCCCGCTGCAGCGCGCAGGCCGGGCAGAAGCCGGAGGCGAGCTTGAGGTTGGATTCGGGGCAATGCACCACACTGACCCCGCGCTCGGCGCACAGGTGGATCTCGGCGTCGGTGAGCTGGGTCATGTGCACCGCGATCAGGCGGTCGTTGACCAGGCCCAGACGGTCCAGCCGCGCCAGCGGGCGCTGCCCGTACTGCTTGAGCGAGTCGGCGATTTCCTGCGCGGTCTCGTGGGTGTGCAGGTGCACCGGCACCTCGAGCTGGTCGGACAGCATCCGCACCCGCTCGAAGTTGGCGTCGTTGACCGTGTACGGCGCATGCGGGGCGAAGGCGATGCCGACCAGCGGATCGTCGCGCCACTGGTCGTGCACCTCGCAGGCGCGGGCGAAGTACTCGTCGGAGGTCTTGGCCCAGGCGGTCGGGAAATCGATGATCACCGTGCCGACCCGCGCGCGGAAGCCGTGCTGCTTGTACACCGCGGCCTGCACGTCGGCGAAGAAGTAGTTCTCGTTGGCGCAGGTGGTGCCGCCGCGCAGCATCTCGGCGATGGCCAGCGCGGTGCCGTCGGCGACGAACTCCGGGCCGATCACCGCGGTCTCCACCGGCCAGATGTGCTGCTGCAGCCACACCATCAGCGGCAGGTCGTCGGCGATGCCGCGCAGCAGGGTCATCGGATTGTGCGTGTGCGCGTTGACCAGCCCCGGCAGCAGCGCCGCGTCCGGGCGCGAGACGGTGCGCGCGGGGGCGAAGCGCGTGCGTGCCTCGGCCGTGGGCAGCACCGCCACGATCTCGCTGCCGCGCACCGCCACCGCGTGGTCTTCCAGCACCACCGCATGCGGTTCGATCGGGACCACGTAGCCGGCTTCGATCAGCAGGTCGCAGGATTCGGGTATGGAGGTCATCGCAGGGACTCTAGAAAAGGGAGGGTCACGGTGCCGGTGCCGCCTGGGACTGGCGGATGCGTCGCTGGTACACGCGCATCACCCCCCACTGCAGCAGAAAGACCGCCAGGAAGCCGAAGCGGCCCAGCCACGGTGCCACCATGCCCAGGGGGATGCACAACACGAACACTAACGGCGACACCGCCGCGCGCAGCTTCATCGCCTGCGCCTGCAGCGGGCCCAGCCGCTGCGCCAGGCCTTCCTTGCGCACCGCATAGGCATGCAGCCAGTACCCGGCCAGGCCGATCGCCGCCAGATGCGCGCAGTACACCGAGAACGCCTCGTGGCTGCCGAAATAGTCCGAGTACAGCGCGGTGGAGAACGGCAGCAGTCCGATCAGCAGCAACTGCAGCACGTTGAGCCAGATCAGCCGGTCGTCGAACTGGCGGATGTGCCGGCACAACTGCAGGTGCGACTTCCAGAACAGCGCGGTGACCAGGAAGCTGACCGCAAAGCCGATGAACAGCGGCAGCATTCGGTGCAGGGCGGCGAGGATGCCGCCGGCCGCCGCGACGTCGGCGTGTCCGGGCACCTTGATTTCCACCGCCAGCAGGGTGATGGCGATGGCGAAGACCGCATCGCTGAAGAACACGACGCGGTCGTGCGGGTACTTGCTGTCGGCGCTGTCGGCGTGGCTGGTCGTCACGGGCGTTTCCTGGGAGCGAGGTGATCCATCACCGCCGCACGGCGATCCGGCGCATGGCGCTGCCTGGCCGCCGCACGCCAGCGCGTGCGCATGCCCGCGGCCGGCGGCGGCCGCGGGCATGCCGACTTACTTGACGCGCGAAACGTATTCGCCCGAACGCGTATCGACGCGGATCACTTCTTCCTGGCCGACGAACAGCGGCACGCGCACCACCGCACCGGTCTCCAGGGTCGCCGGCTTGCCGCCACCGCCGGAGGTATCGCCGCGCACGCCCGGGTCGGTCTCGACGATCTTCAGTTCGACGAAGTTCGGCGGGGTGACCTGGATCGGCGTGCCGTTCCACAGCGTCACCACGCAATCCTCCTCGCCCTTGATCCACTTGGCGGCGTCGCCGACGCCGGCCTTGTCGGCCTGCACCTGCTCGAAGGTTTCCTGCTGCATGAAGTGCCAGTACTCGCCGTCGCTGTACAGGTACTGCATGTCGGTGTCGACCACGTCGGCCGCTTCCACGCTGTCGGTCGCCTTCATGGTCATTTCGACCACGCGCCCGGACTTGATGAATCGGTACTTGACGCGGGTGAACGCCTGGCCCTTGCCGGGCTTGACGTATTCGGTATCGGTGATGATCGCAGGCTCGCTGTTGACCAGGATCTTCATCCCGTTCTTGACGTCGTTCATGCCGTAGCTGGCCATCTGAAACTCCTCGGGTAAGGCAAACCCGCCGCGTTCGGCGGCCGGCCGGATAGAATGGAAGCTCCGCCGCAACGGCGGGCGCTCGTCTGATGACCGCCTATGATAACCGCAGCCCCCCGCCCGATGCAGCCGTCCCCGCCCCTGCCCGCCGTCGCGCCGCCGCGCTGGCAGCAGGCCTGGCGCGACGCCGTGCGCGATCCGCGCGAGCTGCTGGCCCTGCTGGACCTGGATCCGCAAGCGCTGGGCGTCTCCGAACAGGCTGCGACGCAGTTCGCGCTGCGCGTGCCGCGCAGCTTCGTCGCACGCATGCGCCCGGGCGATCCGCACGACCCGCTGCTGCGCCAGGTGCTGCCGATCGACGACGAGCAGCGCGTGGTCGCCGGCTTCGCCCTCGATGCGGTCGGCGACACCGCAGCCAAGAAGGCCGACGGGGTGATCCACAAGTACCGCGGCCGCGCCCTGCTGGTGGCCACCGGCAGTTGCGCGGTGCACTGCCGCTACTGCTTCCGCCGGCACTTTCCCTATGCCGACGAGACCGCCGCGCGCGATGGCTGGCGCACGGCGGTGGCGGCCATCGCCGCCGACCCCAGCATCGAGGAAGTGATTCTGTCCGGCGGCGATCCGCTGTCGCTGGCCACGCCGAAGCTGGCCGAACTCACCGAGGCGCTGGCGACGCTGCCGCAACTCAAGCGCCTGCGCATCCACAGCCGCCTGCCGGTGGTGCTGCCCGAGCGCGTCGATGCGCCATTGCTGGCCTGGCTGCGCACGCTGCCGTGGCCGCTGGCGTTCGTGATCCACGCCAACCACGCCAACGAATTCGATGCCGGCGTCGATGCCGCGCTGGCGCGCCTGCGCGAGGCCGGCACGCACCTGCTCAACCAGGCGGTGCTGCTACGCGGGGTCAACGACAGCGTGGAGGCGCTGGCCGCACTGAGCGAGCGCAGCTTCGCCGCCGGCGTGCTGCCCTACTACCTGCATCAACTGGATCGGGTGCAGGGCGTGGCCCATTTCGAAGTGGACGATGCCACCGCACTGGCCCTGCACCAGGCGCTGGCCGCGCGCCTGTCCGGCTATCTCGTGCCGAAGCTGGTGCGCGAGATCGCCGGCGATACCGGCAAGCGCCCGTTGATGCCCTGACCCGCCTGGCCGGGACCGCCGCAGGCACAGCGCACGCCGGCCACGACGCCGCAGCGGCGATCACGCGCTGGCGGGCGGTGCGTCCTCGTTGGCGAGCAGCTGACGAAATTCCTCCGCGCTGAGCGGACGGCTGAGCCAGAAGCCCTGCCCCAGTTCGCAGCCGCGCTCGCGCAGCAGCTCGAACTGGGTCTCCTGCTCGATGCCTTCGGCGACCACGGTGATGTCCAGCGAATGCGCCATGGCGATGATCGCGGTGGTCAGCGCCAGATCGTCCGGGTCGCGCTGCAGGTCGGCGACGAAACTCTTGTCGATCTTGACCCCGTCCACCGGTACCTGGCGCAGATGGCTCAGTCCGGAGAAGCCGGTACCGAAGTCGTCCAGCCAGACCTTGACCCCGGTCCTATGCAGCCGCGCCAGCATGCTCGCCGCCTGCAGCTCGTCGCCGATCACCGCGGTCTCGGTCAGCTCCAGATGCAATTGCGCCGCCGGCAGCCCGGACTCGCGCAGGCATTCGGCCACCACTTCGGGCAGATCGCCGCTGCGCAACTGCCGCGGCGAGACGTTGACCGAGACGAACAGGTCGGCTCTGCCGTCGGCGCGCCGCCACTGGGTGGCCTCGCTGCAGGCCGCGCGCAGCACCTTGGGGCCGATGCTTTCGATCAGCCCGCTCTGCTCGGCCACGTCGATGAACACCGTCGGCGAGATCGTGCCCATCGCCGGATGCTGCCAGCGCAGCAGCACCTCGACGCCGACCATGCGCCGGTCCTGGGTGCGGAAGATCGGCTGGTAGGCCAGCTTCAGTTCGTCGCGCTCCCAGGCGCCGCGCAGTTCGTGCTCCATGTGCACGCGCCGCTCCACCGCATAGTCCATCGCGCGGCTGTAGAAGCGGTGGCAGTTCTTGCCGGCCAGCTTGGCTTGGTACATGGCGATGTCGCCGTTCTTCAGCAGCGCCGAGGCGTCCTCGGCATCGCCCGGGTAGACAGTGATGCCGATCGAGGTGCCCATGAACACCTCGCGGCCCTGGATCCGCAGCGGCTCGCGCAGTTCCTGCACCAGCCGCTGCGCCAGCGCGGTGGCGACCTTGGCCGCCTGCGCATCCTCCACCAGGATCACGAACTCGTCGCCGCCGAAACGCGCCAGCAGCGCATCGTCGCCGCCCAGTTGCTCCACCGCCAGCTGGATGCGCCGCGCGAACTGCAGCAGCGCCTCGTCGCCGGCCTCGTGGCCCAGGGTGTCGTTGATCCGCTTGAAATCGTCGATGTCGGCGAACAGGAGCGCCAGCCTGCGCTGCGAGGCGCGCGCCGACAGCATGCGATGGTCCAGCGCCTCGCGGAACGCGAGCCGGTTGGTCAGCCCGGTCAACGCATCGGTGTAGGCCATGTGGCGCACGTCGCGGTCGTGCCGGGCGATGGCCTCGCTCATCCGCCCGAACGCGCGCAGCAATTCGCTGACCTCGTCGTGGCGGCCGCTGTCGCGGCGCTCCACCGCGTAGTTGCCGGCCTCGATCTGGCGCGCGGCCGCCGCCATCCAGCGCAACGGCGCCACCAGCGTGCGCTGCACGTAGACCGTCACCATCGCCGCGGTCAGGCCCAGGGCGGCCAGCAACAGCAGCAACCAGCCGAGATGGCGCTTGCCCAGTTCGCCCAGGCGCTGGTCGAGGTTCTGCCCGGCCTTGCGCTCGTACTCCTGCGCGCGTGCCCAGGACATGCCTACCCGCACCCCGCCCACGCGCTGGTCGCCGATCATGATCGGCATCGACACGTCGAGGAACTCCGGCGACTCCTGCGCCAGCAGGCCTTTGGCGCGGATCGCGGCGTCGGCCATCGGCCCGCGCATGCGCTGCCCGTAGCCCACCAGGTCCTTGCTGCCGTCGTGGATCAGCCGCCCGTCGGCGTCGTAGACCAGCACGTAGGCCACCGCCACATAGCCCAGCGCCCCACGCACCTGCGTGCCGATCGCATCCAGGTCGGAGTAGTACACCGGGTTGGCCAGCGAATCGGCCAGTTGCCGCGCCAGCGATTCGCCGCGGGTGCGCATGCTGCTGTCGAACAGGCTGTGGATGGCGTTGCCGCTGAGCGTGCGCACCTCGCGCTGCATCGCCGCCTGGCGCTCCAGCAGCAGGGCCAGGATCGCCATCACCAGCAGCGCAGCCACGCCCATGGCCAGCAGGAACCTGGCCTGCAACCCGAAACGCATGGTCTTCATTCCACTTCCAGCCTCACCCGCGCCACGCCGGCGCGCAGGGCATCCAGGCGTTTCTGCGACGCCGGATCGATCGGGTAGAAGCCGGAGGTCCCGAAGAACTGGCGCAGCGCCGCGCGCCCCTGCGGATCGTCGGCGGCGTGCAGCAGCACCTCGCGCAGGCGCGTCTCCACGTCCGTGGGCAGATCGCTGCGCACCATCTCCACCGCGCGCGGATACGGTTCGCTGCGGTAGATCACCCGAAAGTCGCGGCGGAACGCGGGGGGAATGCGGCGATCGTCGTCCCAGTCGAGATTGCTGAACGCCCCGGCATCCACCAGGTGCTTGTGCACGAAGGCGGCGATGTTGAGTTCCGAGCGTGCGAACACGTAACCGACCGTTTCCGCCGAGGGCTGGTCCTTGGTCGAGAGCAGGATCTCCGGATGCAGGCCGCGCTCGAACAGCGTCATCATCGGCACCAGGTAGGCGCTGGTGGACAGCGTGCTCTGCAGCGCCAGCGTGCGCCCCCGCAGATCCGACAGGTCGTGCACCGGCGCGTCATTGCGCACAAAGAATACGGTGTGGTACTGACGCACGCCGTTGCGCTCGGTCAACAGCAGCGGCTTGGCGCCACCGCGCTGTTCCAGCGCCATCGCGGTGGCAGCGGTCTCGGTGACCCAGTCGACCCGGCCGCGACGCAGGTAACTGCTCATCTGCTGGCTGTCGCGGGCCATCAGGATCTGCCCGGAGGTGATGCCGACCTCGCGCATGCGCGGCACCACGTAGTCCAGCAGCGGCTTGAGTTGCTCGTAATGGGCCTTGGGATTGTCGCTGATGCGCCCCAGCACCAGGACCGAGGGCCGCGCGTGCACGGACGCGGGCCAGCAGATCGCCAGCGCCAGCCACACCACGACCACCCGCCAACGCGAACTGGACAAACCACGATCCCCAAGTAGACCTTGCAAAGCCTAGCCGAAAGCGCATGCCGGTGACAGCGTCACAGAATGGCGCCTGCCGCGCATGCAGTCCGCCCTGGGCGCACGCGTCGGCGCGCGCGCCGCGATGGAGGCCTTCGCGCCTGGCCTGGCCTCAGTTTCCGGCCTGCCCGGCGAGTCGCGCCATGCGCTGCGCATCGGACAGCACGCCGCGCAGCAGGCGCACTTCCTGCTCGGTCAGCTCGGTGCGCAGGAACAGCCGGCGCAACTTGCGCATCGCCGAATCCGGGGCGCGGCCCTTGTGGAAGTCGATATCGTCCAGGGTCTCGGCCAACTGCCCGAACAGCCCTTCCACCTGTGCGTGGCTGGCCGGTGCCTCGCGAAACCCCGGTGCCGGCGCCGGCGCGGGGGCGGCGCCGCGCAGCTGCGCCAGGCGCAGTTCGTAGGCCAGCACCTGCACCGCCGCGGCCAGATTGAGCGAGCTGAACGCCGGATCGGAAGGAATGTGCACGGCCGCATGGCACAACTGCAGTTCCTCGTTGGTCAGGCCGGTGCGCTCGCGGCCGAACACCAGCGCCACCTCCGCCGGCTCGGCGCTGGTCGCGGTCAGGCGCTGCGCGGCATCGGCCGGCAGCAACTCCTCCAGCGACACGCGGCGGCTGCGCGCGGTGCAGCCCAGCACCAACCGGCAATCGGCCACTGCGTCGGCCAGCGCCGGCAGCACCGGCGCCTGCTGCAACAGATCCTCGGCCCCGGCAGAACGCCGGTAGGCCTCGGTCTCCAGCTCGCATTCCGGCGCCACCAGCACCAGCCGCGACAGCCCCATGGTCTTCATCGCGCGCGCCGCCGCGCCGATGTTGCCGGGGTGCTGGGTCCCGACCAGGACGAAGCGGATACGGAGGGAATCGGTCATGGCGGCACGGCAGGCGAAGCGAACGGGGGCGTAGATGGTAAACTGTGCGGCCGGCCTTGGCGCCGGACTGCTCTTTTCCTCCTCCAGACCCCCCTCCGCCTTCTCGGGAGCGCTTGCCATGCAAAAACCCGCCGTCACCGTCATGGTCAAGGCCGCCCGCCTCGCCGGCAACGTGCTGTTGCGCCACATCAACCGCCTGGAAGCACTGAACGTGGTGCAGAAGGACCGCATGGACTACGCCAGCGAAGTCGATGCCGATGCGGAAAAGGTGATCGTCAAGGAGTTGCGCCGCGCCTACCCCGACTACGGCGTGATGGGCGAGGAAAGCGGCGTGCAGGGCGGCGGCCGCTACATGTGGGTGATCGACCCGCTCGACGGCACCAGCAACTACCTGCGCGGCTTCCCGCACTACTGCGTGTCGATCGCCCTGGTCGAGAACGGCGAGCCGGTCGACGCGGTGATCTTCGACCCGCTCCGCAACGAACTGTTCACCGCCAGCCGCGGCAACGGCGCCGTGCTCAACGACCGCCGCATCCGTGTCAGCGAGCGCAAAGAACTCAACGGCGCCATGGTCCACACCGGCTTCGCGCCGCGCGAGCGCAAGCGCACCAGCCCCCAGCTCAAGTGCGTGGATGCACTGCTGGTGCAGGCCGAGGACATCCGTCGCACCGGTTCGGCAGCACTGGATCTGGCCTATGTGGCCTGCGGCCGCAGCGACGCCTACTTCGAAGCCGGCGTGAAGGCCTGGGACATCGCCGCCGGCGTGCTGCTGGTGCGCGAGGCCGGTGGCCGCGTCACCGATTTCAAGGGCGGCACCCTCGGCCGCATCGACGACCGCGGCCCACAGCAGTTCCAGGTGGTCGCCGGCAACCTCAAGGTCGGCGACGCGCTGCAGAAGCTGATCGTCAATACCGGCTTCGCCGGGGAGTTCGACGCGAAGTTCTGAGCGAGGCGACCGGCGCTACGCCGGCGCAGCGACACCGCAACAACAGAAAAGCCGCGCACTCGCGCGGCTTTTTTTATGTCCGTCATCCGCCGATCGGACCGGCGCACGACCTCCGCACAGGTCCTTTCGCAGCATCCGCCTGGCCTCGCGCAGACCAGCCGCCATCCAGGAAATCCCGTCGAACGCAGAACGCACGGGCCGTTTTTCCGTCACACCGCACTCACGCATTGGACGCTGCGCGCTTCACTCCTGCTTGATCGGCGCTTGCGTAGAAAACGGCACACGACGCGCTACGTGCAGGCAAAACGGCATGTGCGATGCGCCCGACGCAATCGGCGAACGCAGCCCTAAAGATCCACGGAACGCGGCCGATACCGATGCGGGTCTTTGCCCGAACTTCCCCGCTGATCCGTGCCTGCATTGCCGTCCCTGCGGCAATGGAGCCGATAGCGCCGCTCTCTCGCATCTTCCGGAGATCTCGCGTGTCCTTCCATCATCTCACCGTCACCAAGCGCCTGGCAATCGGCTTCTGCGGCGTGATCGCCATGTTGTTGCTGGTCGGCATCACCAGCCTGATCGGCTTCCGCAAGTTCACCAGCGCGGCAGCGCTGGACGCGCACACCTACAAGGTCATCACCCTCGGCGACCGCATGCTGGTGAGCCTGCTCAACATCGAGAGCGGCGCGCGCGGCTTCGCCCTGACCCGCGATCCGTCCTACCTGGCGCCACTCGAACTCGGCGAACGCGAGTTCAGCGCACAGTGGCAGGAGTCCAAGGAACTGACCGCGGACAACGCGGCGCAGCAGGCGCGCCTGCAGACCCTGATGCAGGACTACACGCAGTTCATGACGACCAAGCGCAAGGCGGTGGAGCACATGCGCACCACCGCGGCCGACAGCGACGACGCCCAGCTGGACGCGTTCCGGAGCGTCGGCAAGCAGCAGATGGACGGGTTGCGCGACACGATCGGTCAGTACGAGAACGCCGAGCGCGCCCTGCTGCAGGTGCGCAAGGCCGAGAGCGAGGCGCGCGCGCAGTCGGGCGAATGGACCAGCCTCGGCGGCATGCTGATCGGTATCGTCGCCGCCATCCTGCTCGGCCTGCTGGTCCGCAACAGCCTGATGCGCCAGCTCGGCGGCGAGCCCGCCTACGCAGCCGACGTGGTGCGCCGCATCGCCAGCGGCGACCTGTCGCAGGACGTGCGCCTGCGCACCCAGGCGCCGTCGCTGCTCAACGACATGCGGCAGATGCAGGAGGAACTGCGCACGGTGATCCAGGCGCAGACCGAGATGGCCAAGCAGCATGACGCCGGCCGGATCAGCTTCCGCATGGACGAGACACGCTTCCCGGGCGACTACGGGCGCATGGTCCGCGACACCAATGCCCTGGTGCACAGCCATATCTCGGTCAAGCAGCAGCTGATCGCGCTGATGGGCGAGTATGCCGAAGGCGATCTGAGCCGCGACCTGGAGCAGTTCCCGGGCGAGAAGGCGATCCTGACCGAGACCATGGCCAAGGTGAAGCGCAATCTCGGCGCGATCAACGACGAGATCGACCTGCTGGTGCGCGCCGCCGCGCAGGGCGACTTCTCCCGCCGCGGCAATGATCAGCGTTTCCGTCACGCCTTCCGCGGCATGGTCGCCAACCTCAACACGATGATGACGGGCACCGAGACCAATCTGGCGGCGCTGTCGCAGCTGTTGCGCGCGATCGCCGCCGGCGACCTGACCCAGACCATGCAGGGCGAGTTCCACGGCGTGTTCGCGCGGATGCGCGACGACGCCAACGCCACCGTCGCGCAACTGACCGACATGGTCGGCCGCATCCAGCAGGCCGCGGCCAGCATCGACACCGCCGCGGGCGAGATCGCCAGCGGCAACGACGACCTGTCGCGCCGCACCGAGCAGCAGGCCGCCAGCCTGGAGGAAACCGCCGCATCGATGGAGGAACTGACCGCCACGGTGAAGCAGAACGCCGAGCATGCGCGCCAGGCCAACCAGCTGGCCGCCGGCGCGGCCTCCGTGGCCTCGCAGGGCGGCACGGTGGTCGGACAGGTCGTCACCACCATGGACGGCATCGAGGCGGCCTCGAAGAAGATCGCCGACATCATCGGCGTGATCGACGGCATCGCCTTCCAGACCAATATCCTGGCACTCAATGCCGCGGTGGAAGCGGCACGCGCCGGCGAGCAGGGCCGCGGTTTCGCCGTGGTCGCCAGCGAGGTCCGCACCCTCGCCCAGCGCTCGGCCAGCGCGGCCAAGGAGATCAAGACGCTGATCGACGACTCGGTCGAGCGCGTGAACGCAGGTTCGGCGCTGGTCGCCCAGGCCGGCACGACGATGCAGGACATCGTGGCCTCGGTGCAGCGCGTGACCGACATCATGGGCGAGATCGCCGCCGCCTCGCAGGAGCAGTCGGCCGGCATCGAGCAGGTCAACCACACCGTCACCCAGATGGACGAGACCACCCAACAGAACGCCGCCCTGGTCGAGGAAGCCACTGCCGCGGCACGCGCGATGGAGCAGCAGGCCGGCGACCTGGTGGAGATCGTCGGCCAGTTCCAGGTGCGCAGCGAGACCTATCCGATGGTGGCGCAACTGGTGGCCCGCGCCACCGCCAACGCGACGTAGCGCGGACGCCCTGCGCGGCAGGCACGCCACGGAGGGGATGGGACCGTCATTGACGGTCCCATCCCACGCACGGCAACCCGGCCGACGTCGCGCTGCACCCACCCGACGCCCCCAGCGTCCGCACAAAGAAAAAGCCGCGCATCCGCGCGGCTTTTTCGTTCGCAGGAGGGAGTGCTTCAGGCCCAGGACGTCACGCTTTCACGAATCTCCAAACCCGGATCCCCACTCCCGGCCCCATCAGGGCCTGCGCGCCAGCGCCTCGACGTCCTTCGACTTCGGCAGCAGGTCCTGCTTGGTGACCTGGAACGGCCCGATCGACAGCAGCGGCACCGCCACGATCACCGAGGACACCACCACCACCACCGCACCGATCATGTGGGTCAGCGCCAGGCCTTCCATCGACTCGCCGCCGTACAGGTACAGCGCAAGCGCCGACAGGAAGAACATCACCGCGGTGATCACCGTACGCGACAAGGTCTGGTTGATCGAGCGGTTCAGCACCTCGATCGGCTCCACGCGCAGGCTGCGGAAGTTCTCGCGCACGCGGTCGAACACCACGATGATGTCGTTGATCGCAAAGCCCATCACCGACAGCAGGCCGGCCAGCACGGTCAGGTCGAACTCACGGCCGGTGACCGACACGTAGGCCACCGTCACCAACAGGTCGAACAGCGCGGTCAGGCTGGCCACCACCGCGAACTTCCACTCGAAGCGGAAGGCGATGTAGATCAGGAAGCCGACCAGCATGAACACCGTGGCGTAGACGCCGTTCAAGGCCAGGTCCTTGCCGACCTGCGGGCCGACGAACTCGCCCGGCTTGACCGTGGCCGGGTTCTGCGGCGTGCTCACCGCCTTGCGCACCTGCTCGGCGAGGTTCTTGGTGATGTCCTCGTTGTTGTGCTCGCCCTGCGGCTGCAGGCGGATCACCACCTCGTTGCCGCTGCCGACGTTCTGCACCTGCGCATTCTCGAAGCCGGCCTTGGCCAGCTGTTCGCGCACCTGGTCCACGTCGACCGGCTTCTGGAAACTGGTCTGCACCAGCGCGCCGCCGGTGAACTCCAGCGCGTAGTTGAAGCCCTTGGCGAAGATCACCGCGAACGAGGCCAGCGCCAGCACCAGCATCAGCACCAGGGTCGGGTGCCGCCAGCGCATGAAGTCGATCTTGGTGTCGTTGGGGATCAGGTGAAGCGGGAAAATTTTCATTGGAGACCGCTCTGCGTTTTTTTGGACCCCGCGCCTGTCGGCGCGGGGACGTGCGGAAGGTGGCGTGCGTGGCTCAGATGGCCACGGACTTGATCTTCTTGCGACGGCCGTAGATCAGCACCGCCAGCGCGCGCGACACGGTGATCGCGGTGAACATCGAGGCGAAGATGCCGATGATCATGGTCAGCGCGAAGCCCTTCAGCGGGCCGGTACCGAACGCGTACAGCGCCACGCCGACGATCAGGCCGGTGAGGTTGGCGTCGAGGATGGTGCCGCCGGCCTTCTCGTAACCGGCCGCGATCGCCGACTTGGGCGGTACGCCCAGCCGCAGTTCTTCGCGGATACGCTCGTTGATCAGCACGTTGGCGTCCACCGACAGGCCCACCGACAGCGCCAGACCGGCGAAGCCCGGCAGGGTCATGGTGGCGCCGAACAGCGACATCACCGAGACCACGATCAGCAGGTTCATCAGCAGCGCGACCGAGGTGATCAGGCCGAACATGCGGTAGTACACGCTGAAGAACACCAGGGTGAACAGGAACGCGTAGACCACCGCGGTGATGCCGCGCTCGACGTTCTCCGCGCCCAGGCTCGGGCCGATCACGTATTCCTCGACGAAGTCCATCGGCGCGGCCAGCGAACCGGCACGCAGCAGCTTGGCCAGGTTCTCGGCCTCGGTCTTCTCCAGGCCGGTGGTCTGGAAGTTCTTGCCGAACACGCCGGCGATCCGGGTCGGCGCCAGCGCCTCCTCGTTGACGCGCACGCTGCGCACTTCCTTGCCGTCGACCATGGTCACGGTGGGGATGCGCTCGATGTAGACCACCGACATCAGCTTGCCGGTATTGGCGCTGGTGTAGTCGAACATGCGCTGGCCGGCGGCGTTGTTGAGCGTGACCGCCACGGCCGGCATGCCGTTCTGGTCGGTGCTGACGGTGGCGTTGACCATCTGGTCGCCGGACACCAGCACGCGCTTGCTCAGCAGCACCGGGGCGCCGCTGTCGCGCAGGCGGTAGACCTTGGCGTCGGGCGGGATGTTGCCGCTGCGCACCGCGTCCTCGGCGTTGCCGTCGACCACGCCGCGGAATTCCAGCGTGGCGGTGGCGCCGATCATGCGCTTGGCCTCGGCGGTGTCCTGCACGCCCGGCAGCTCGACCACGATGCGGTCGTCGCCCTGGCGCTGGATGATCGGCTCGGCCACGCCCAGCTGGTTGACGCGGTTACGCAGCGTGGTGAGGTTCTGCTCGATGGCGCCAGCGGCGATCTGCTTCAGCTCGGCCTCGGGCACGGTCACGGCGATGGTCTGCCCGGACACGGCGTAGCTCAGGGTCGGCTGCGCCTTGGCGATGGCCGCGCGCGCGGCGCTGGCATCGACGCCCTCGCCCAGGCTGACCTGGATGCTGTTGTCGGGACGGCGCTCGACCGAGCGGTAGGCCAGACGGCTGTCGCGCAAGGTGGTGCGGATGTCCTCGGCGAAGGCGTCCAGGCGCTTTTCCAGCGCCGCCTTCTGGTCGACCTGCAGGGCGAAGTGCACGCCGCCGACCAGGTCAAGACCCAGCACCATCGGCTTGCCGCCCAGGCGCGACAGCCAGTCCGGCACGGTCGAGGCCAGGTTCAGCGCCACCGTGTAGTTCTCGCCCACCTGCTGGCGCAGCACGTCGTTGGCACGGGTCTGCGCCTGCAGGTTCGGCAGGCGCACCATCAGGCTGTCGCCTTCCTTGTCGACCAGCTTCGGGGTGATCCCGGCCGTCTTCAGGTCGGCGAGGACCCGCTCGCGCAGGGCGTCGTCGATCTTGCCGCCGCGGCTGGCGGTGATCTGGACCGACGGATCCTTCTGGTACACGTTGGGCAGCGCGTACAACGCGCTCAACGCCAGCACGATCAGGATGAGGACATACTTCCAGCGCGGAAACTCGAGCATTGCGGGACCCCGCACGACGCCACGCCGGCGTCGCGCCTAGCAGTAGGAGAAATGGATCAGGCGGACTTCAGCGTGCCCTTCGGCAGGACATTGCCGACGGCGCCCTTCTGCACGCGGATGCGCACGTTGTCGGCCACTTCGATGGTGATGAAGTTGTCGCCGATGTCGGTGACCACGCCGGCCACGCCGCCGGAGGTGATGACCTCGTCGCCGCGGCCGAGCTTGTCCAGCATCGACTTGTGTTCCTTCTGGCGCTTCATCTGCGGCCGGATCATCACGAAATACATCACCGCGATCAGGATGATGGGCAGCAGGAACATCTGCAGGCCACCACCGGCCGGGGCGGCGCCGCCAGCGGTCTGCGCCTGGGCGACGGGAATCAGGAAATCGAGCGGATTCATCGGGTACGTCCTATGGTTTGGGCAGCCCGACGCCCTGGGGCACGGACCGCTGGTTTGCCTTGCGGCAGCAAGCAGCCGCCGATTATGCCACGATCTTCCTTCACCCTCCGGAACCGCTGCCCTGCCCTTGCGGCACAGGAACGGCGCCATGCGCAGCGGGAAGGCAGGCCGGCACCGACGGGCGATGGCGATCTGGCGTACGGGGTCCTTGCGGTTGGATCCGGGAGAGGAACAGGGTTCGGCGGTGGCCGGACCCTCGGCTCAACCCCTCCCAAACGGCACGAGGCTTCGCCCGGACCCTCACCCCCGACCCCTCCCGAACAACACGAGGCTGCGCCCGGACCCTCACCCCAACCCCTCTCCCGACGGGAGAGGGGCTTTATCCTTGCTCCGTCGGGAGTGGCGTCGCTTCGACCCCGCGCGCCGCATAGAAGGACCGCCGGAACTGGGCAAAGGTTCCCGCGGCGATCGCCGCGCGCATGTCGGCCATCAGCTTCTGGTAGTACCAGAGGTTGTGCAGGGTGCCCAGCATGGGCGCCAGCATCTCGTTGCAGCGGTCCAGGTGGCGCAGGTAGGCGCGGGTGTAGCCGCTGCTGCAGGCATGGCAGCCGCAGCCCGGCTCGATCGGATCGAGGTCGCGCTCGTACTTGGCGTTGCGGATGCGCACCGTGCCGAAGGAGGTGAAATAGTGGCCGTTGCGCGCGTTGCGGGTCGGCATCACGCAGTCGAACATGTCCACGCCGCGGGCCACCCCCTCGACCAGGTCCTCCGGGCGTCCCACGCCCATCAGGTAGCGCGGGCGGTCGCCCGGCAGGCGCGGATGCAGGTGCTCGAGCATGGCATTGCGCTCGTGCTCCGGCTCGCCCACCGCCAGGCCGCCGATCGCGTAGCCGTCGAAGCCGATCGCCTGCAGGCCCTCGATCGAGCGGCTGCGCAGGTCCGCATGCACGCCTCCCTGGACGATGCCGAACAGCGCCGCATCGTTGCCCAGCGCGTCGTGCGCGTCGCGCGAGCGCTGCGCCCAGCGCAGGCTCAGTTCCATCGAGCGCCGCGCCACGTCCTCGGTGGCCGGGTACGGGGTGCACTCGTCGAAGATCATCACGATGTCCGAATCGAGCACCCGCTGGATCTTCATGCTCTCCTCCGGCCCCAGGAACACCTTGGCGCCGTCGGTCGGCGAGGCGAAGGTGACGCCCTGCTCGCTGATCTTGCGTCGGTGCGCCAGCGAGAACACCTGGAAGCCGCCGGAATCGGTCAGGATCGGCCCGTCCCAGCGGGCGAAGCCGTGCAGGCCGCCGTGATCGCCAATCACGTCCAGGCCCGGGCGCAGGTACAGGTGGAAGGTGTTGCCGAGGATGATCTGCGCGCCCAGCGCCTTGATCTGCTCGGGCAGCACACCCTTGACCGAGCCGTAGGTGCCCACCGGCATGAACGCGGGGGTCTCGACCGTCCCGCGCGGGAAGGTCAGGCGGCCGCGGCGCGCGGCGCCGTCGGTGGTGTGGAGCTGGAACTGCAATCGGGACATGGTCTGGCGAATCTCGGTAAGCCGGGCATTGTCGCATTGCCGGGCCGTTGGCGCCGAACCGCCTGGCGGTGCGCCGCCCAGGGAACACCACGGTCGGCTGGTCGGATGCGCGTCGGGCATGCACGCGCGGGCCCCGCCCAGGACCATGCCGCGGCGCGTACCCGGCGCCGCCCCGCCCTGGCGGCACGACACCGATGTCGCGCCGTCGCCGGCCATCCTGGATGGCGAGCCGCGTCAGTCCGCCGCGACGAAGCCGCCGGTCTGGCGCGCCCACAGCCGCGCGTACAGCCCGCCGCGGGCAACGAGTTCTGCATGGCTGCCGGTCTCGACGATGGCGCCGCGGTCCATCACCACCAGGCGGTCCATCCGCGCGATGGTGGAGAGCCGGTGGGCGATCGCGATCACCGTCTTGCCGGCCATCAGTTCGTCCAGGCTGTCCTGGATCGCCGCCTCCACTTCCGAATCCAGCGCCGAGGTGGCCTCGTCCAGGATCAGGATCGGCGCGTCCTTGAGCAGCACGCGGGCGATGGCGATGCGCTGGCGCTGGCCGCCGGACAGCTTGACCCCGCGCTCGCCGACCTGCGCGTCGTAGCCGCGCTGGCCCTCGCCGTCCTGCAACTGCTCGATGAACTCGTCGGCGCGCGCCTTGGCCACCGCCGCGCGCAGCTGCGCCTCGCTGGCGTCGGGGCGGCCGTACAGCAGGTTGTCGCGGATCGAGCGGTGCAGCAGCGAGGTGTCCTGGGTGACCAGGCCGATCTGCTGGCGCAGGCTCTCCTGGGTGACGCCGGCGATGTCCTGGCCGTCGATCAGGATGCGGCCCTGCTCCAGGTCGTACAGCCGCAGCAGCACGTTGACCAGGGTCGACTTGCCGGCGCCGGACGGCCCGACCAGGCCGATCTTCTCGCCCGCGCGCACCTGCAGGTCGAGCCCGGCGATGACCCCGCCGCGCTTGCCGTAGTGGAAGTGGATGTGCTCGAAGCGGACCTCGCCGCGCTCCACGCGCAGCGGCACCGCGTCGGCGCGATCCTGCACCTGTGCCGGCTGCGCGATGGTCTCCATGCCGTCCTGCACCGCACCGATGTCCTCGAAGATGCCGTTGACCGTCCACATGATCCAGCCGGACATGTTGTGGATGCGGATCACCAGGCCGGTGGCCAGGGTAATCGCGCCCACGCTGATCTGTCCGCGGCTCCACAGCCACAGCGCCAGCCCGCAGGTCACCGCGATCAGGAAGCCGTTGATGATGGCGATGGCGCTGTCCATCGCGGTGGTCATGCGGGTCTGCCCGCGGTGCTTGACCGCCAGCTCGTCGATCGCCTCGCGTACGTAAGCCTGCTCGCGCCCGGCATGCGAGAACAGCTTGAGCGTGGCGATGTTGGTGTAGCCGTCGACGATGCGGCCCATCGCCTTGGAGCGCGCGTCCGAGGCGATCCAGGCCCGCTGTTTCATCCGCGGCACGAAGTAGACCATCAGCGCCACGTAGGCCAGCACCCACACCAGCAGCGGCGCCATCAGCCAGGGATCGGCCTGCGCGAACAAGTACAGCGCGCTGCCGGTGTAGACCACGATGTACCAGAGCGCATCGACCATCTGCACCGCCGACTCGCGCAGCGAGGTGCCGGTCTGCATGACCCGGTTGGCGATGCGCCCGGCGAAGTCGTTCTGGAAGAAGCCCAGGCTCTGCCGCACCACGTAGTTGTGCATCAGCCAGCGCGCGCGGTTGCTCAGGCCGGGCACGATGGCCTGGTTCACCAGCAGGTTGTGCAGGGCCACGAACAGCGGCCGCGCCAGCAGCACGATGAAGGCCATCCACAGCAGTTCGCCCGCGTGGCGCTGGAAGAAGTCCGGCCCCGGCTGCTCGGCGACCATGTCGACGATGCGGCCGAGGAAGTCGAACATCGCCACTTCCACCAGCGCCAGCGCAAGACCGGCCAGCAGCGTGGCCAGCAAGAGCGGCCACAGCGGACGCAGGTAATGCAGATAGAAGCGCACCACCCCGCGCGGCGGCATCTGCGTCTCGATCTTCGGGAAGACCTCGATCAGGGACTCGAACCAGCGGAACATCGCCACGTCACGCCTAAAAAGGGGCGTCAGGGTAGCGTATTCGGCGTCACGCTTCGTGACGCTGGGAATGGGGAGTGGAGAATGGGGAATCGCAAAAGCGGCTGCGCGTGCGCATCGCTTTCCCTCGTAGGAGCGGCTTCAGCCGCGACGGGGCTTTACCGGGGAACGCACGTCGCGGCTGAAGCCGCTCCTACCATTCCCTATTCCCCATTCCCGATTCCCAGCAGTCACTCCGCCGGCGTCAGCACCAGATCCTGGAAATCGAAACTGAAATCGGTCAGCGGCGAGATCGCCTGCATGCGCGCCTCGCGTACCTTGCCGTCGGGCGTGAGCGCGAAATTGATGAAGGCATCGGCGTTGAGCGAGCGGTCGCGCCAGCGCACGATGAAGGTGTCGTGCTGCCAGTGCTCCAGGGTGCCGACCAGCTGCGCGGTCTTGCTGAACTGCAGTTCCAGGCGCTTGCCCTGCTGGCGTACCACCACATCGCCGTACCACGGGTCGCGGTAGGTGCCGGCGTAGCCGGACAGCGGCAGCGACGGGGTGGACTTGGCGTCGCGCGCCGCGACGTGCTTGGCCCAGTCCTCGTCGGCATTGGCGTCGGCCTTGGCCACGGCCTTGGCGTAGGCGGCGGTCCAGTCCGTCGCCGGCGCGCCCAGGTAGGCGTCCAGCACGCGCAGGGTGATCGCGTTGAAGGCGGCGCCGACTTCCTGGTTGGTCAGCACGATCACGCCCAGCTTGCGCTCCGGCACCAGGGTCAACCGCGAGACCATGCCCGGCCAGCCGCCGGTGTGCCAGACCAGCTTGGCGCCGCGGTAGTCGCTCAGGCTCCAGCCCTCGCCGTAACCGGCGAAATTGGGCCTGGCCGGCAGCAGTTCCGGCACGCTCGGCTCGGAGATCGCGATCGGCGTGATCATCTGCCACATCTCCTGCTGGCGCTGCGCACTGAACAACTGCCGCGCCTGGCCATCGGCCGCCGGCAGGCGCCCGCTGTCGAGCTGCGCCTGCATCCACTTGGCCATGTCGTGCACGTTGGCGTAGATGCCGCCGGCACCGGAATTGTTGGACCAGGTCAGCGGCGCCACCGTGCGCAGCTCGCGGAAGTCGAACTTGGCGTGGCCGACCGCGGCCTCGTCGCCGGGCTGCAGGTGGTCGCTGTTGATGCGCGCGCCGGTCATGCCCACCGGCACGAAGATGCGCTGGCGCACGAACTCGGCGTAGCTCTGCCCGGACACCTGCTCGATCAGCTTCTGCGCCACCGCGTACAGGATGTTGTCGTAGGCGTAGCGGTCGCGGAAACCGCCCTTCAGCGGCACATGCGCCAGGCGCCGCACCACCTCTTCGTTGCTGTAACTGGTGGCCGGCCAGAACAGCAGGTCGCCCGCCCCCAGACTCAGGCCGCTGCGATGGCTGAGCAGGTCGCGCACGCGCATTTCGCGGGTGACGTAGGCGTCGGACATCTGGAACCACGGCAGGTGGTCCACCACCCGGTCCTCGAGCTTGAGCTTGCCTTCGTCGGCCAGGATCGACAGCGCGGCGGAGGTGAAGGCCTTGGTATTGGAGGCGATGGCGAACAGGGTCTGCGCGTCCACCGGTTCCGGCTTGCCGAGTTCGCGCACGCCGTAGCCGCGCTCCAGCACCACCTGCCCGTCCTTGACGATGGCGATGGCGATGCCGGGCACCTCGAACTGCTTGCGCACGCGCTCCACCTGCGCGTCCAGATCCTGCAGCCCGGGCGGCAATGCGGCCGGGGCCGGTGCGGGGGCCGCGGCGGGGACAGGCGTCTGCGCCTGCACGGTGGCGCTCATCGCCAGCAACAGGCCGCAGCCCATCGAGATGCTCTTCAACTGCGTCGCTCCTGAAGAAGGGAAACCAAGGCCGCACACTGGCGCGCGCGTCCCGGCGAGTGTAGAGCCTGCCGGGCCGTTTGCGGCGACGCCACGGCGGGCGGCGGCACCGCGCGGGGCTTGATGTCTTACAGGTGGGCGCTGACACCGCCGCCGACGTCCACCTCGCGAGCGGCGGCCAGTGCGGTTCCGCAACATCTCCCGTCCCCAGGCATATGCCTGCACGCGATCACGCAGGCCTCGACCTGCCGCACAGGCGGCGGCCGCGCAGCACCGAGCGACCCCGCAAGGTGGCCGGCTCCCACGACCACACCCCGCAACGCCACGCTGCGGCACAATCGCTCCCCGCCTGCCGCCGGACACGCCCGCATGAACGACCTCTTCGACTCCGCCCCGGCCGCGCCGGACGGCATCCGTATCGGCATCGGCGGCTGGACCTACGCACCATGGCGCGGCGGCATGTTCTATCCGCAGGGCCTGGTGCAGCGCCGCGAGCTGGAATACGCCAGCCGCCACGTCACCAGCATCGAGATCAACGGCACCTACTACGGGGCGCAGAAGCCGGAGACCTATGCGCGCTGGCGCGACGAGACGCCGCCGGGCTTCCTGTTCTCGGCCAAGGCGCCCAAGCGCATCACCGCATTGCGGCGGCTGGCCGGCGCCGGCACGCAGATCGAGGATTTCGTCGGCGGCATCGCCAGCCTCGGCGACCGCCTCGGCCCGCTGCTGTGGCAGTTCGAGCACGGCCACCGCCTGGACCTGGACGACCTGGCCGCGTTCCTGGACCTGCTGCCGCGCAGGACCGACGGACGCCGTCTGCGCCACGTGCTGGAAGTGCGCGATCCGGCCTGCGTCGGACCGGAACTGCTGCACCTGACGCGCCGGCACGGCGTGGCCACGGTGTTCACCGATTCGCCCGAGTTCCCCTCCTTCGCCGACCTGGGCGCCGACTTCGTCTATGCGCGGCTGATGCGCAGTCGCGCCGACCTCGCCCATGGCTACCCGCCCAAGGAACTGCAGGCCTGGGCCGCGCACGCGCAAGCCTGGCGCCGCGGCGAGGATCCGCAGGCGCTGCCGCACGCCGATACGGCCGTGGCCAAGACCACGCCGCGCGAGGTCTTCGTCTACTTCATCAGCGCCGCCAAGGAGCGTAATCCCGCCGCGGCGATGGCCCTGCTGAAGATGCTGGGGTCCGCCGCACAGGCGTGACGCGCTCGACCACGCGTACGCGACGCCCGGCACGGCGCAAGCGCGACCGTCGCCGCCGCGGTCGCAAGACGGCTGAACCGGACCCCGAGCGCGCGCACGCGGCGACACCTGGCGGTCGCCGCGCTGGGGTACAACACCGCCCGTCCGGCGCCGTCGCCGGGCCGCGGCCGCGGGCCGCGCCTGCACACGCGGAGTCCCTCGATGCGGATCAAGCACACGCTCGAACGTCTTCCCGGCGGCATGATGCTGGCGCCGCTGCTGCTCGGCGCGCTCTGCCACACCGTGTGGCCGCAGGCCGGCGCCTGGTTCGGCTCCTTCACCGAAGGCCTGATCGGCGGGCTGGTGCCGATCCTGGCGGTGTGGTGCTTCTGCCTGGGCGCCTCGATCCGGCTGCGCAGCGGCGGCCGCGTGTTGCGCGCCTCCGGCGTGCTGGTGCTGACCAAGATCGCGGTGGCGTGGCTGACCGCGGTGATCGCCGCGCGACTGCTGCCGCCGGGCGGCATCGTCTCCGGCATCTGGAGCGGCATGTCGGTGCTGGCACTGGTCGCGGCGATGGACATGACCAATGCCGGCCTGTTCGCCGCGCTCATGCAGCAGTACGGCCGCCGCGGCGAGGCCGGGGCGATGGCGCTGATGTCGCTGGAATCCGGCCCGCTGGTGACCATGCTGATCCTCGGCACCGCCGGCGTCGCCAACTTCGAACCGCGGCTGCTGCTCGGCGCGGTGCTGCCGCTGCTGGCCGGTTTCGCGCTCGGCAATCTGGACCCGGCGCTGCGCGCCCTGTTCGCGCGTGCGGTACCGGCGCTGATCCCGTTCTTCGCCTTCGCCCTGGGCAATACCCTGGACCTGCGCATGGTCGCCCATGCCGGCGTGGCCGGGGTCGCGCTGGGCCTGCTGGTGATGGTGGCGACCGGGATCCCGCTGCTGCTGGCCGATCGCTGGCTGGCCGGCGGCAACGGCAGCGCCGGCCTCGCCGCCTCCAGCACCGCCGGCGCGGCGGTGGCCACGCCCGCGCTGGTGGCGGCGGTGGCGCCGCAGTTCCGGGCCACCGCGCCGGCCGCGACCGCACTGGTGGCGACCTCGGTGGTGGTGACGGCGCTGCTGGTGCCGCCGCTCACCGCCGCCTATGCGCGCAGGATGGCGCGGAACGCGTCGCCGCCGGTGCCAGACGCCTGACCCGTGTGGCGATCCGCGACCGTGGCGGCGCGCTTTGCGCGACAATACGCGGATGCCGATGCACCCCACCACCAAAGCCCAGCTGCAAATCCATTTCTGCGTCCTGCTGTGGGGAATCACCGCGATTCTCGGCAAGCTGATCACCCTGCCCGCGCTGCCGCTGGTGTGGTGGCGGATGCTGATGGTGGTGGCCGCGCTGGCGCTGCTGCCGCGGGTGTGGCGCGGACTGGCGGCGCTGACGCCGAAACTGGCGCTGGGCTATGCCATCGTCGGCGCCCTGGTCGGCCTGCACTGGCTCACGTTCTACGGCGCGATCAAGCTGGCCAACGCCTCGGTCGCAGCGACCTGCATCGCGCTGGCGCCGGTGTTCACCGCGGTGATCGAACCCTGGGTGGCGAAACGGCCGTTCCGCCCCAGCGAACTGGCCTTCGGCCTGGCGGTGCTGCCTGGCGTGGCCCTGGTGGTCGGCGGGGTACCGCACGGGATGCGCGCCGGTGTCGCCGTCGGCGCGGTGTCGGCGCTGCTGGTGGCGGCCTTCGGCTCGCTCAACAAGCGCCTGGTCGACCATGCCGATCCGCTGACCGTGACCGCGCTGGAACTGGGCGCCGGCACCCTGACCCTGACCGCGCTGGCGCCGTTGCTGCCGTTCGTGCTGCCGGCGTTGAGCGGGCCCTTGCTGGTGCTGCCCAGCCTGCACGACACCGCGCTGCTGCTGGCGCTGGCGCTGCTGTGCACGCTGCTGCCGTTCGCCCTGGCCCTGGTCGCATTGCGCCGGCTCAGCGCCTACGCGGTGCAACTGGTCACCAACCTGGAACCGGTCTACGCGATCGTGTTCGCGATCGTGCTGCTGGACGAGCAGCGCCAGCTCACCGGGCTGTTCTACCTCGGCGTGGCGGTGATCCTGGGCGCGGTGTTCCTGCATCCGCTGCTGACCCGCACGCGTCCGGTGCAGCACCCGGAGCTGCTGGCCACCTGCGAGGCGAAGAACGTGGTGGAGTGAGCACGGGGGCGCTCACTTCGGGATTGGGGATTGCGGAGTCGGGATTGGCCCGGTCCTGCGCATTTGCGGCATGACCGCAGGCCCAACGCGAAAGGCGCAGCATGCTCGGGAACTAGCCCCTCTCCCCCCGGGAGAGGGGTTGGGGTGAGGGTACGGCGCGAAAGCATCTGCGTCGTCTGCGTTCGCGAGGCGACGCGCCTACCCCTGCGGGGGAATTTTTCCCGTAGAACAAGGAGGAACCTGAGGATCGTCCCGGAATGACGTGGCGTACCTACGCCGCCAGCGACACGCAGTCGCGGCCGGCACGCTTGGCCTGGTACAGGCCCTGGTCGGCGCGCTTGAGCAGGTCCTCGGCGCTTTCGCGACCCTGCAGCGTGGCCACGCCGATGCTGGCGGTGAGCGACACGCCGAGCTGCAGCAGGCTGGTGTCCTGGCGCAGGCGCTCGCAGGCGCGCATCGCCTGCGCCGCGTCCATCCCCGGCAGCAACAGCGCGAACTCGCCGCCGCCGTAGCGCGCCACGACGCTCTCGGGCGGCAGGCGCGCGCGCAGCATGTCGGCCAGCGCCAGCAGCGCCTCATCGCCCTTGTCGTGACCATGCAGGTCGTTGACGCTCTTGAAGTAGTCCAGATCCAGGATCGCCACGCTGAGCGGCGCCGAACCCGGCTGCGCCGCCTCGGCATGGATCATCAACGCGGTGGCGAAGGCGCGGCGGTTGAGCAGGCCGGTCAGCGGATCGGTGCGCGCCTGTTCCAGCAGTTCGGCGTTGAGCGATTCCAGCGATTCCTGGTATTGCAGCAGCTGTTGCTCGTACCAGGCGCGTTCGCGCAACTGCAGCGCCAGCGCATGGCTGCTGCGGCGCAGTTCGATCAGCTGCATCACCTGCCGCGACAGCGCCTGCAGTGCCGCCAGTTGTTCCGGCTGCAGGGTGCGCGGACGGTTGTCGAGCACGCACACCGTGCCGACCGGCAGGCCCTCGCGGGTCAGCAGCGGCGCGCCAGCGTAGAAGCGCACCCCGCCCTCGGTGACCAGCGGATTGTGCTGGAAGCGCGCATCGGCGGTGGCGTCGGCGACCACCATGACCTGCTCCGGGGTCAGGATGGTGTGGCCGCAGAACGACTCGTCGCGTGCGGTGCTCAACAGGCAGACGTTGCGCTGCGCCTTCAGCCACTGGCGCTCGTCATCGACCAGCGAGATCAGCGCCGAGGGCGTGTCGCACAGCTTGGCGGCGATGCCGACCAGATCGTCGTAGGACGCTTCCGGTTCGGTGTCGAGGATCTGCAACGCGTGCAACGCCTGCAGGCGTGCGGCTTCGTTGTCGGGCTTGCGGGGCTTGATCACGGAATACCCGGCGGCGGCGATGGTTCGCGTTGCGCAGTATGGCCAAATCCGCGACGGACGCCAGCCCTGGCGGGCGCGACGCCTGTACGGTTGGGCCGCGCGGCGGCAGCCGAACGCCGACACTGCGACGTGGTTACCACTCCTGGCGCTGCGGCAGCAGGCCGCGCAGTTCCTGTTCGGTGAGATTGCGCCACTGGCCCGGCTTCAGCGCGCCGAGCTTGATGTTGTCGATGCGCACGCGGCGCAACTGGGTGACGCGGTAGTCGAACGCCGCGGCCATCAAGCGGATCTGCCGGTTGAGTCCCTGCTCCAGCACGATGCGGAAGCCGAACTTGGCGATCCGCGCGGTGCGGCACGGCAGGGTCATCTGGTCGTGCACGCGCACCCCGCGCGCCATGCCGCGCAGGAATTCGTCGGTGACCGGCTTGTTCACCGCCACCAGGTATTCCTTCTGGTGACGGTTCTCGGCGCGCAGAATCTCGTTGACGATGTCGCCGTTGCTGGTCATCAGGATCAGCCCCTCGGACTCCTTGTCCAGGCGCCCGATCGGGAAGATGCGCTGCTCGTGGCCGACGAAGTCGACGATGTTGCCCTTGACCGCGCTCTCGGTGGTGCAGGTCACCCCGACCGGCTTGTTCAGCGCGATGTAGACGTGGCGGCGCCCGCTCTTGGCCTTGGCCCGCGCGCGCAGCGGCTGCCCGTCGACCTTGACCTCGTCGCCCTCGCCCACCACCGAACCGACCCCACCCGGCTGGCCGTTGACGGTGACCCGGCGCGCGGCGATCAGCCGATCGGCCTCCCGGCGCGAGCAAAAACCGGTCTCGGCGATGTGCTTGTTGAGGCGGACGGACATGGGCTGGGAGCTGGGAATGGGGAGTTGGGAATGGGGAATGGCAACAGCGGGCTGCTGCCGGCTGGGCCATGGCTAACGTCGGGAACGACGGCAGGGAGCGGCAGCGGGGACGCCCCCATTCCCGATTCCCTACTCCCTATTCCCGGCCTCTCAGCGCTTCGGCGGCCCCTTGCGCGGCGGCCGGTCGGCGGCGAAGCGGCCGGCCGGGCGCGGGCCGGCGGCGTTGGGCTTGCCGCCGGGCCTGCCGGTACGGGCGAACTTCGGCTTGAACGGCGCGCCGCCGGCATCGTCGCCCTCGAGCTTGCGCATCTGCAGTTGCTGGCCGGACACCCAGACCTTCTTCAGGTGCGTCAGCAGCTCGCGCGGCATGTCCGCCGGCAGGTCCAGCACCGAATGGTCGTCGTGGATGTCGATGCGGCCGATGTACTTGCTCTCCAGCCCGGCCTCGTTGGCGATCGCGCCGACGATGTTGGCCGGCTTGACCCCATGCTGGTGACCGACCTCGATGCGGTAGGTCTCCATGCCCACTTCCGGCGCGCCGCGCGGCGCTTTCGGCGCCTTGTCGCGGCGCGGCGCCTCGAAGCTGCCGACGTCGCGGTGGTAGTCGAAATCCTCGCCACGCGCGGCCGGGGCCGAACGCGCCGGGCGCTCGCCGTCGTCGCGACGCGGCGCACGCGGCTCGCGCTCGAACTTCGGCTCGAACCGGGGACGCTCCGGGCGCTCGCCCCGCTCGGGCCGCTCGCGGCGCTCGAAGCGTTCGCCCTGCGGCGGACGCGGACGGTCCGGGGCCAGCAGCAGCGGCGTCTCGCCCTGCAGCAGGCGCGCCAGCGCCGCGGCCACTTCCACCATCGGCACGTTCTTCTCGGCCTCGAACTTCTGCAGCAGGTCGCGGTACATGTCGATGCCGCCGGCGGCGATGGTCTCGCTGATCTTCTCCATGAAGCGGCTCACGCGCTGGTCGTTGACCGCGTCCACGCTGGGCAGCTGCATTTCCTCGATCGGCTGGCGGGTGGCGCGCTCGATCGCGCGCAGCATGCCGCGCTCGCGCGGGCTGACGAACAGGATCGCTTCGCCGCTGCGCCCGGCCCGGCCGGTGCGGCCGATACGGTGCACGTAGCTTTCGGTGTCGTAGGGGATGTCGTAGTTCAGCACGTGGCTGATCCGCTCCACGTCCAGGCCGCGCGCGGCCACGTCGGTGGCGACCAGGACGTCGAGCTTGCCATCCTTGAGCTGCTGGATCACCCGCTCGCGCTGCGCCTGCTGGATGTCGCCGTTGATCGCCGCCGCGGCCAGGCCGCGCGCCTGCAGCTTCTGCGCCAGCTCGTCAGTGCCGGCCTTGGTGCGGGCGAAGATGATCATCGCGTCGAACGGTTCGACCTCCAGGATCCGGGTCAGCGCGTCGAGCTTGTGCAGCCCGCTCACCGCCCAGTAGCGCTGGCGGATGTTGGCCGAGGTGGTGGTCTTGGAGGCGATGATCACCTCGGCCGGGTCGTTCAGATAGGTCTGCGCGATGCGCTTGATCGCCGGCGGCATGGTCGCCGAGAACAGCGCCACCTGGCGCGATTCCGGCAGCTTCTTCAGCACCGCCTCGACGTCGTCGATGAAGCCCATGCGCAGCATCTCGTCGGCTTCGTCGAGCACCAGCGTCTTCAGCTCGGACAGGTCCAGGGTGCCGCGGTCCAGGTGATCGATCACCCGCCCCGGGGTGCCCACCACCACGTGCACGCCGCGCTTGAGCGCCGACAGCTGCTGCACGTAGGGCTGGCCGCCGTACACCGGCAGCACCTGGAAGCCGGGGATCGCCGCGGCGTAGCGGTGGAACGCCTCGGCCACCTGGATCGCCAGTTCGCGCGTGGGCGCCAGCACCAGCGCCTGCGGCTTGCGCTGAGCGAAATCCAGCCGCGACAGGATCGGCAGCGCGAACGCGGCGGTCTTGCCGGTGCCGGTCTGCGCCTGGCCGAGCAGGTCGCGGCCGGTCAGCAGCGCCGGGATGGTGGCGGCCTGGATCGGCGACGGCGACTCGTAGCCGACGTCGGCGACCGCCTTCATCACAGCAGGGGAGAGGCCGAGATCTGCGAACAGCAGCGGCGCGGGGGTATCTTGGGACATGGGAGACTCCGGGGGCGCCGCAGAGAACCGGCAGGCGCAAAGAAGCCCCTATTGTGCGCCCTGCCGGGCCGCATGTCGAAAGCAGGTGAACGACACCGTTCAGGCGTGACCCTCTCCGCACTGCCGGACGCCGGCCACCGCGGCCGCCTGCAGCAGGCGCGGCGCCGCAGGCTGCGGCAGCGGCGACAGCCCCCAGCCGCCGACATGGCGGGCGTTTTGCCCGCGAATGACCGACAATGGGCGCCGATTTCCGAGCAAGCCCCCAATGCAGACCATCGATCTCCAGCTAGAAAGCGACTACGTGGAACTCAAGCACCTGTTGAAACTGACCGGCCTGTGCGACAGCGGCGGCGCCGCCAAGGCCGTGATCAGCGAAGGCCAGGTGCGCGTGGATGGCGAGGTCGAACTGCGCAAGGCCTGCAAGGTGCGCGCGGGCCAGGTGGTACAGCTGGGCGACGTGCAGGTGCAGGTGCTCGGCAAGGCATGACCGCCATCGGTGCCCCTGGCCTGCCACTCGCCGGCCGGTGGCGCCGGACAGCGCGGATCGCCGCACGATGCTGATCACGCTGGGCATCCGCAACATCGCGCCATCTGCGGAAGATCCGCACCACGACGTGTACATCGCGCAGCTCGACCCCGACGCAGCGCAGCCGTTCCGCCTGGGCCAGTCCATCCGCGGCGGCCACGCGGAGCGCGGCGGCTCCATCTCCCTGGCGCTGGACGAACTGGAGGGCTGGACCGGCGACTGGCGCCAGCACCTGCGCCACGCCGGCTGCGCCTGGGCCATCGCCCCGATCGAAGCGGCGCAGCGCAGCGGCGACCTGCAGAGCGCCCTCGACGCGCTGGTCGCCGGTGCGGAACAGCGGCACGCCGACGCCAGGTAGCCGCCGCTGAGATCGGGATTCGGGATTCGGGATTGAAAGCAAGCCGCGCCGAGCACCGATAGACACGCACGCATGCATCGGCACGACCGCCCCCCTCAGCGCGCCATGGCCGCCACGCGCTGGGTCAGGTGCGCCGCGATGGCACGCTTGAACGGCGCGACCCGGTCGGCCACGCGCAGCGCGGCGCTGCGCAGGGCGCGCGCCGGCAGGCGATCGTCGGTGTACAGCGCGGCAATCGCGTTGGTCGCTTCGTACAGCGGCCGCGTGGCCAGGCGGTGCCCGCGCTGGTAGCCGGCCAGCAAGGCCGGCGCAGCGATGTCGCCGCCGCGCGCGACCGCGTCGTGCAGCGCACGCGCCAGCCGCGCCTGGCTCTGCAGGCCGAAGTTGAACCCATGCGCGGTCACCGGATGCATGCCCACCGCGGCGTCGCCGATCAAGGCATAGCGCTCGGCGACGAAGCGCTGCGCATAGACGGCCACCAACGGGTACGCCTGCGGCCGCACCAGTGGCGTCATCGCGCCCAGGCGATGCTCGAAGCAGGTACTGATCTCCGCCCCCAACGCCGCCTCGTCCATCTGCAGCAGCGCCTGCGCGCGTTCCGGCGGCAGGGTCAGCACTGCCGAGGCCTCGTTGCCGTGCAGCGGCAGCAGGGCCATGGTCCGGCCGTAACCGAACCACTCCCAGGCGGTTTGATGGTGCGGACGTTCGTGGCGCACCCGACACACCAGCATGGTGCGGCCGAAATCGCGCAGCTGCGCACCGATCCCGCTCATGCGCCGGGTACTGGAGAAGCGGCTGTCGGCGGCGACCACCAGGCGCGCCGCCACGCGGCGCCCGTCGGAGAGCTGCACCTGCGCCTGGCGCGCGTCGCGGCGCAATGCCTGCACCGAGACACCATCGAGCAAGGTCAGACCGGGCTGGTCCTGCACCGCGGCGAACGCGGCGCGGCGGATCAGGTGATTGGGCACAAGCCAGCCGAGATCGCCACGGCCGCCCTCGCCCGCCGCGAAGGTCAGTGCGAACGGCGAGGAGCCGTTCATCACCCGCGCATCGCGCAGCGGCGCGATCGCCTGCGGGTCGATCCGCGGCCACAGGTCCAACTGATCCAGCAATGCTCGCGAGGCATGGGTCAGGGCGATTTCGCGGCCGTCGAAGGCGGCCTCGGCCAGCGCCGCGCGCGGCTGCGGCTCGATCAGCGCCAGCGACAGGCCGCTGCCGGCCAGCGAGCGGGCGAAGCACAGGCCGGCAGGGCCGGCCCCGACGATGGCGATATCCACTTGCATGCGGCGACTCCGTGATCGGACCCGGCCAGGATACGACCGCCGCGCACCGCGTCCTTGATCTGGATCAGCGCTGCGACGATCGGTCGCAGCCCGCGGGGCTCAGAACAGCGCCCACACCAGCTGCAGGATCGCCCACAGCGACACCACCCACACCAGGCTGCGCACGTACGGCACGCCCGCCGCGTACAGCGGCACGTACGCCACCCGCGCCCACAGGTAAATCTGCGCCGACAGCGCGGTGTGCGCATCGCCCTTGCCCAGCGCCGCCACCGCCACCGCCGCGGCGGCGAAGAACGGGAAGGTTTCCAGGAAGTTGCGCAGCGCGCGGTCCAGGCGCCCGGCCACGCCGGCCGGCGGCGGTTGCGGCGCATCGCGCGCGCCGGCGTTCCACTTCAGCCCGCGCTGCGCGGTGACGAAGGCGGAGGCGAGCAGCAGTTGCGCGATCCCGAGCAGGATCGCCCAGGCCAGCATGCGGATTTCGATGGGCATCGGAGCCTCGGAGGGAAGGAAGACGGCGCGCAGCATGCCGCTCAATCGGGCATGGCCACGTGATAGCCGACCAGGCGCCAGGTCTTGTCCTCGTCCAGCCGCAACGACACCAGCTCGGGCACCGGCTGCGGCGCATTGGCGAAGCGGCTGGGGAAGCTGATGTTGACGTAGGTGCCCGGCGGCACCTGCGAGCCGGCGGCGTACTGCACCCGCGCCACGCTGGCGACGCCGCGGCCGAGCAGCGCGCCCAGCCGCGCACGCGCGGCGTCGATCTCGCGCACGAACACCGCACGCGTCACCGCCTTCTTCGCCACAACGGAGGCGCCGTCCCACAGCTCGCCGGTGCGTCCGGCATCGACCAGTTGCGCGGCGCGCAGGCCGGCCTGCGCCATCTGCGCATCCTGCTTGGCCAGCGGCCCGGGTGCGGGTGCGGCAGCGGCGGCATGGCGCGGCGCCGGTTTCGGTGCCGCCGCAGGCGCGGCAGCAGGTGCGGCAGGTGCCGCTGGCGGGGCGGTGGTCGGCGCGGGCGCGGACGATGCCGGTGGCGCGTTCTGCGCGGAAGCGACGCTAGCAACGAGGGCCAGCAGGACGGGAGTGAGGCGGAACGCGAAGGAGATGGACAAGGACATCGCTCGGCAGCGGCGGCGGCAAGTGCCGCAGTCTACGCGGCCTGCGCGGGCCAGCGCAGCGGCCCTATGGCGTCTCCTCGCTCGCCACTACCGTATTCTCGCTCGCCACTACCGCGGCCGCGGCCGGGGCGGCATAGCGCTGCCGGTGCCAGGCGCGCCAACTCGCCCACAGTGCCCACGCGGTCGCCGCGAGCAGGCCGAACAGGCTCAGCAGCGAGCCGGTCCGCGCCAGCCACGGCGCATGCAGCCCGTTGGCGAGGTGCAGCAGCACTTCGGCGATCACGAAACCGCCCAACGCCAACAACGCCGGGGGCAGGTACAGCCGCAGCATCAAGCGGGTTCCGGCGGCCATGCGCGCGCTCCGGGATGGGATGCGGCGACGCTAGCCCCGCGTCCATGCCCGCCACGTGAATGGGCGGCACACGCCGCAGCGGCCGTTCAGGCGCCGGGCGAGGCCAGCGGCAGGGTCGCCACGTCGATCTCCGACAGCGGGCTTTCCGCCGGACAGGCCTGGTCCGGGAACCCGAAGCGCTGCTTCAGCGCCTGGCCGCAGGCGGTCAGGCTCTCAAGGTCCACGTCTTTTTTGGTCTTGCACTCCTGGTCGAAGGCGACCAGGAACGCATCCTTGCGCCGCACGAAATCGTCGCCGCACTTGCGCAACTGCTTGATCCGCTCCAGGTCGTCCTGCACCGCGTTGGTGCCGTCGAGCCCGTACTGCTTGAGCTCGTCGCTGCTGAGCAGGCGCAGGCTGCGGTTGGGCACGGTCATCATCAGATCGGCCACCGCCACCGCCACGCCGTTGCGTTCCAGGTAGTCCTTGACGTTGCCATAGACCTCCTGCAACTCGCGATTGAGCTCGGCGCGCGAGGTCGCAGTGGAGCTGATCCGCATCATCCGGTGGATGCCGACCTTGCCGGAGATCAGCCGGTTGTCGCCGGCGGCCAGCACGAACACGCAGGCGCTGTGGCAGACCGAGCCTTCGCGCACCCACACGGTCCAGCCGGATTCGCCGATCGCATCGCCGGCACGGATCGCCGCCTCGACCTGGCCGCCGCTGGAATCGAGGTCGAGCACGCGCTTGCCGATGCCGGTCTGCCTGGCCACCTCGGCCAGGCGCCGCACCATTTCGGCGAAGCCGGCGTTGATCTTGCCGACATAGCGCACCCGCATCAGCCCACGCTCGCGGCACGGCGCCAGCGCCGCCTCCACGGCGGGCCGGTCCAGCCCGGCCAGCGGCTGGCCGTCGCCGGCGTCGGCGGCATAGTCGGTGTCGCAACTGATGAAGGCCTCGCCATTCTCCAGGGTGGCCTCGTCCCAGGCCTGCGGGTCGCGCTTGGGCGCGACCGCATGCGGCGGCGGTGCCGGCGGCGCACCGATCGAGACCATGTGCTCGCCATCAGCGGAGGGGCTGTCGGCGACGGTCCGCGGCGCCGACGCCGGCTGCTGCCCGCAGGCCAACAGGCCCAGGCAACACAGCGACAACCAGCAGAGTCTGAACGGAGCGGCCAAACGGAGGATCCACGGACGAGACGAAAAAGACAGGCGCCAGGCGCCTGTGGACCTAGTCTAGTGCCGCCGCGCGGAACCTCCCCAACTGCGCCTAAACCGCGGGCACCGCGGCCACGCGACAGCCGCGGCATTGCTGTCCGAAAACGGCCAGTGCGCTGCGCCGGGGCCGACTAGACTGGCGCCATGCCTGCCCTCGCCGCCACCGATCTCGCCCTCTACGACCGCGCCCGCCAGTCCCGCGACGCGCGCTTCGACGGCGTGTTCTTCACCGCCGTGCGCAGCACCGGCATCTACTGCCGGCCGGTGTGCCCGGCGCCGCCGCCCAAGCGCAGCAACGTGCGCTACTACCCCAGCGCCGCCGCGGCCGCGGCGGCCGGCTACCGGCCGTGTCTGCGCTGCCGCCCCGAACTCTCGCCGGAGGCGCAGCAGCACCTGGGCGAAGAAGTGGTGCGGCGCGCACTGGCGCTGATCGCCGAGGGCGCGCTGCAGGACGCCAGCGTCGCCGCGCTGGCGGCCGAACTGGGCATCAGCGCGCGCCAGCTGCAGCGCCTGTTCGTGGCCCAGCTCGGCGCCACCCCGGCGGCGGTGCACGCGACCCGGCGCCTGTTGCTGGCCAAGCAACTGCTCACCGAAACCGCCTTGCCGATCACCCAGGTGGCGCTGGCGGCCGGCTTCAACAGCCTGCGCCGCTTCAACGCCGCGTTCCTCGACGGCTGCGGCATGCCACCCTCGGCGATCCGCAAGCAGCGCACCGACAGTCCCGGCGGCGATCTGGTGCTGCGCCTGGGCTATCGGCCGCCGCTGGACTTCCCGGCGATGCTGGCGTTCCTGCGCAAGCGCGCGATCCCCGGCATCGAGCGCATCGGCGAGGCCAGCTACGAGCGCGTGCTCGGCCCCTGCGAGGCCTCCACCCGCATCCGTGTCGAGGCCGATCCGCAGCGCCACGAACTGCGCCTGCACATCGCCGCGGCCGATCCGCGCGCCATTCCCGACATCGTGCGCCGGGTGCGCCGCGTGTTCGACCTGGATGCCGACCTGCGCGCGGTGCACGCCACGCTCGGCGACGATCCGCTGCTGGCGCGTGCCATCGCGCGGCGCCCCGGGCTGCGCGTGCCGGGCGGCTGGGACGGCTTCGAAGTGGCGGTGCGCGCGGTGCTCGGCCAGCAGGTCAGCGTGGCCGGCGCAGCGACCCTGGCCGCGCGCCTGGTCGATCGGCACGGCGCCGCGCGGCCCGGCCAGCCGCCGGGGTTGGACCGCGCCTTCCCGACCCCGCAGGCGCTGCGCGACGCGCCGCTGGAAGCCATCGGCCTGCCGCGCTCGCGTGCGGCGTCGATCCGTGCGCTGGCGCAGGCGGTGCTGGACGGCCGTCTGTCGTTCCGTGCCGGCCAGCGCCTGGACGACTTCGTCGCCCACGCCATCACCTTGCCCGGCATCGGCGCCTGGACCGCGCAGTACATCGCCCTGCGCGCGCTCGGCCAGCCCGACGCCTTCCCCGCCGGCGACCTGGTCCTGCAGCGCATGCTCGGCGCGGACGGCGCACGCCTGAGCGAACGCGCCACCGAGGCGCGCGCGCAGGCCTGGCGTCCCTGGCGCGCCTACGCGGTGCTGCACCTGTGGCACCTGGCCAACGACCCTCCCGAGGAGACCCGCGCATGACCGCGTCCCCGCTGTACTACGACCGTTTCGACACCCCGATCGGCCTACTCACCGTCGCTGTCGGCAGCGATGGCGTGCGTCACATCCTGTTCCCCGAGAACCGCTACGACGCCCGCGGCCGTGCCGACTGGGTGCACGATCCGGCCCCGGTGCGTGCCGCGCGCGAGCAGTTGCTGGCCTACTTCGCCGGCGAGCGCGAGCACTTCGACCTGCCGCTGGCGCCGCACGGCACCGACTTCCAGCGGCGGGTGTGGCTGGCGCTGGCCGAGATCCCGTTCGGCGCGACCTGGAGCTACGCGCAACTGGCGCAGCATGTGGGCCAGCCGCGTGCGGTGCGCGCGGTCGGCGCCGCCAATGGCCGCAACCCGTTGCCGATCGTGCTGCCCTGCCACCGGGTGATCGGCGCCAACGGCGCGCTCACCGGCTTCGGGGGCGGCCTGCCGACCAAGGCCGCGCTGCTGGCGCTGGAGCGACGCGAGGGCGGCGACGCGGCCGCCGGCACCATGGCCCCGCTGTTCGGCTGAGCGTCGCAGCCTGCGGCGGCGACGCCGCGAGCGCTGCGGCATCGCGCGCCCCGGATAGCGATGCACGCGCGCGGCAGGCGCTGTCTTCGCCACGTCACCGTCCGCACCTTATGATGCCGCGATGATGTCCTCCGTCCTGCGTTCCACGCTCGTCTGCGCCACCCTGCTGCTCGGTGCCTGCGCCTCCGCCCCCTCCACGTCGCCGCACGCGACCGCCGCGGCCGCCGCACCCAGCGCCGCCGTACCGGCGAGGCTACCCACGCCGGTGCTGCTGATCTCGATCGACGGCCTGCGCGCGGACATGCTCGATCGCGGCATCACCCCGAACCTGAGCCGCATGGTCCACGACGGCGTGCGCGCGCAGTGGATGACGCCCTCCTATCCGTCGCTGACCTTCCCCAACCACTACACCATCGCCACCGGGCTGCGCCCGGACCATCACGGCATCGTCCACAACAGCATGCAGGACCCGCTGCTGGGCACGTTCCAGCTCAGCGATCGCGCCGCGGTCAGCGATGGCCGCTGGTGGGGCGGCGAGCCGATCTGGGTCGGCGTCGAGAAGGCCGGCCTGCACGCGGCGACGTGGGCCTGGCCGGGCAGCGAGGCGGCCATCCAGGGCGTGCGCCCCAGCCGCCGCCAGGCCTTCGACGCGGACATGCCGCCGAACGCGCGGGTCGACCAGGTGCTGGGCTGGCTCGACGATCCCAGCGCGCCGCGTCCGCAGCTGCTGACGCTGTACTTCGAACAGGTGGACGAAGCCGGCCACGAGCATGGCCCGGAGTCGCGGGAATACGCGCAGGCCGTCGCCAGGATCGATGCGGCGATCGGACATCTGCTCGACGGCCTGGCGCAGCGCGGCGAACTGGACCGGATCAACCTGGTGCTGGTCTCCGACCACGGCATGGCCGCGGTGCCGCCCAAGCAGGTGCTGGCGGTCGAGGAGATGGTCCCGCCGCAACAGGTCACGGTGATCAGCTACGGGCAGTCGGTGGGCATCGCCCCGCGCCCGGGCCAGGAGGCCGCGGCCGAGGCGCGCCTGCTCGGCGCGCATCCGCAGTACGACTGCTGGCGCAAGGGCGAACTGCCGGCGCGCTGGCACTACGGCAGCAATCCGCGCATCCCGCCGATCGTGTGCCAGATGCACGAGGGCTGGGATGCGCTGCCGCGTGCGCGCATCGCCGAGAAGCCGCGCAGCCTGCGCGGCTCCCACGGCTACGACCCGGCACTGCCGTCGATGCGCGCGGTGTTCGTCGCCCGCGGCCCGGCGTTCCGCCAGGGCGTCACCCTGGCGCCGATCGACAACGTCGACGTCTACCCGCTGCTGACCCGCCTGCTCGGCATTCCCGCCGCCCCCAACGACGGCGATCCGCAGGCGCTGCTGCCGGCGCTGCGCTAAGGCGGGCCACCACTCCCCGAGCATGCCGCGCCACGATTGCGCGTGCCTGTAGCAAGCGTCCACGCCCGAGCGATGACGCGACCACGGGCGCGCGCAAGCGCGGCCCTTCGGGTTGGGTCTGGCAGGCGCGCGGCATACTCGGGAATGGGTGACACGCCCTGAGCGCCACGACAACGGTCGCGGCGCGGCGACGCCCGCCCATGGCAACGCGTGCGACAATGGCGGCATGCATTCGCCCGACTCCGCGCAACCGCCGCGCCTGCGCCATCGTCTGCGCCCGCTGATCTCGCAGGAGAGCTGGAAGCAGCGCGCCGTGCTGTGGGGCGGCGCAGTAGCGGTGGCCCTGGTCTCCATCGTCTTCGCCAAGGCCAGCGACGCCGCCTTCCACGTGTTCCAGCGCATCAGCGCGCATTCGCCATGGTGGGCGCTGCTGCTGACCCCGAGCGTGTTCGCCCTGCTGGCCTGGCTGACCAACGGCGCGCTGCGCCCCACCCGCGGCAGCGGCATCCCGCAGGTGATCGCCGCGCTGGAACGTCCCGACGACGGCTTCCGCCAGGCCAACCTGTCGCTGCGCGTGTCCGCGGGCAAGCTGATGCTGACCACCATGGCCCTGTTCGGCGGCGCCTCGATCGGCCGCGAAGGTCCCACCGTGCACGTCGGCGCCAGCCTGATGTACGTGTTCGGGCGCTGGTTCGGCTTTCGCGATGCGCGCCAGGCCAGCCATTTCCTGCTGGCCGGCGGCGCCGCCGGCATCGCCGCGGCGTTCAACACGCCGCTGGCCGGCGTGGTGTTCGCCATCGAGGAACTGAGCGGACGCTTCGAGCACCACTTCTCCGGCACATTGCTGACCGCGGTGATCGTCGGCGGCGTGATTTCGCTGGGCCTGCTCGGCGACTACACCTACTTCGGCCGGGTCGCCACCGCCGGCCTGCCGCTGGGCAAGGCGTGGCTGGCGATCCTGCTGTGCGGCGTGGTCGCCGGCCTGCTCGGCGGCGCCTTCGCGCGCATGGTGCTGCTCACCGTCGCCGGCAAGCCGCGCTGGCTGGGCGAGCTGCGCCGGCGCCAGCCGGTGCTGCTGGCCGCACTGTGCGGTCTGGCGCTGGTGCTGCTGGGCCTGATCTTCGGCGCCGGCGCGTTCGGCACCGGCTACGAGCAGGCGCGCAGCCTGGTGCAGGGGCACGCCAGCGTCGGCCACGAATTCGGCCTGATGAAACTGCTGGCGAACCTGGTGTCCTACGTGGCCGGCATCCCCGGCGGCCTGTTCTCGCCGGCCCTCGCGGTCGGCGCCGGGCTCGGCCACAACCTGGCCGTGCTGATGCCGGGCGTGGACCCGCGCATCTTCGTGCTGCTGGGCATGTGCGCCTATCTCACCGGCGTCACCCAGGCGCCGCTGACCTCGGCGGTGATCTCGCTGGAACTCACCGACAGCAGCGACATGCTGCTGCCGATCCTGGCGACGGTGCTGATCGCCCGCGGCGCTTCGGCGCTGGTCTGCCGCACGCCGATCTACCGCGGCCTGGCCGAGCTGTTGCTGGTGGCGCCACCGCCGGCGCCCACGCCGCCTGCGGAAGAGGAAACGCCGACCTCGCTGGTGGCCGACCTGGCCGGCAGCGAGCACGACGACCGCGACGACGGCCCCAGCGCGCCGCGTCCTCACTGAGCGGCGGCTCGCCCCGAGCGGCCGCGTGTCCTGAGCGACGAACGAACGACCGGGGAGTGCGCTCCCCGCTCCACCCTCCTCGCTGCAGGGCCATCTCTCTCCGCCTCACGGCGACCTCCAGGCATGGACGCCAGGCATAAAAAAACGCGGCGCAAGCGCCGCGTTCTTCGTCGCAACCGGTGGCTGGCTCAGCCGGCCTTGGCGACCGTCTTCTTGGCCACGGCCTTCTTCACCGCCGGCGCCTTGACCACCGACTTCTTCGCGGCCGGCGATGCAGCGCCCACGGCCACCTTGCTCACGCTGTGCGAGCGCGAATTGCCGTAGCTGGCGTTGTAGCGCTTGCCCTTGGCGGTCTTGCGGTCACCCTTACCCATGCTCATCGACTCCTGAATGTGTTTGCGAAAACCCCCGCGAGATGCACGGGGTTTGGCGAGGCCAACGCGGTCAGCGCCCTCGCGCAAGGGCGGCAAGCCTACCACGTGCGCTCAATGGGCGCAGCTTGCGTCGTGCACGTGGCCGTGGTTCAAGCGCAGGTTGAGCAGGTGCGCCAGGCCGACCAGGGTGCCGCCGAAGGTCATGATCGCCGCGTGCGGCGCCACCGCATGATGCAGCGCCGGCACCAGCAGCCCGGCCCATAGGGCCAGCAGGCCGAGGATGAGCAATCCCAGCGCCTGCCACACACGGTGCCGGCGATACCCAAGCACCAGACTGAACAGGCCCAGGCAGGTCACGAACAGGACCAGGGTGCGCTCCACGCCCTCGCCCAGCCACATCGCCAGACCCAGCGACGGCAGCACCGCCAGCGCCAGCGGCAACACCGCGCAATGCACCGCGCACAGCAGCGAACCGGTGGCGCCGAGGCGGTCGAGCGCGGCGCGCAGATCGAACGATGAGGACATGACGGTCGGCACGGGTTGAAAGTGTTACGGAATAATATAACATTCGGCCGCCGGCGACCAGCGCGTCCCGTGCCTCTTCCTCGACCGTCCACCGCCGCTGTGCGGTGCCGGCAGCGCGCACGTCGCCCCCGACTGTCCCTCCTGATGGAATGCCCATGCCCTCTCCCCGTCCCGTCCTGCTCCGCCGTTCCGCCCTGTCCCTGGCCCTGCTTGGCCTGCTGAGCCCGTCGCTGGCCCTGGCCGCCGACCCGACCACCGCGACGACCGCGACCGACGCCACGCCGCCGGCCAGCGACAGCCGCCACGGCGCAGGCCACAGGCAGGACCGGCACGTGAAGGACATGGACCAGGTGGTGGTCACCGCCAGCCCGCTGCGCGATGCCGCCGGTGCGTTGAGCCAGCCGGTGGACGTGCTGGCCGGCGAGCGCCTGGACGAGAACCGCGGCGCCAGCATCGGCGAGACCGTGGCCAGCCTGCCGGGCGTGCAGAGCTCCAACTTCGGCCCCGGCGTGGGCCGGCCGATCATCCGCGGCCTCGACGGCCCGCGCGTGGCGGTGCTCAACGACGGCCTGTCCTCGCAGGACGTGTCCACGGTCAGCCAGGATCATTCGCCTGCCGTTGAGCCGTTCCTGGCCGACCAGATCGAAGTGCTGAAGGGCCCGTCCACCCTGCTGTACGGCTCCGGCGCGATCGGCGGCGTGGTCAACGTGGTCGACGGGCGCATCGCCGAGACTCCGGTCGACGGCGTGCACGGTCGTGCCGAAGCGCGCTGGGAAGGCGGCGACAAGAGCGGCAACACCGACATGTTCCGCGTCGATGCCGGCAACGGCAGCGGCCTGTCGATCCATGCCGACGGCGTGTACCGCAACCTGAAGGACTACGACACGCCGCAGGGCCCGCAGCTCAACTCGTTCGTCAAGTCCAAGGTCGGCTCGATCGGCAGTTCGCTGGCCGGCGACTGGGGCTTCGTCGGCGTGTCGATCTCGCGCTTCCGCGACAACTACGGCAACCCCGGCGAGCCCGGCGATCCGGCCGCCGGCGAGCGTGGCGTGTCGCTGCAGCTGCACCAGGACCGTTTCGAGCTCAAGGGTGCGCTGAACGACCCGTGGGGCGACGGCAGCGCACTGCGCTACAGCTTCGGCCACACCGCCTACACCCACACCGAGTTCGAAGGCGCGGAAGTGGGCACCAAGTTCGACAAGCGCGCCAACGAAGGCCGCGTGGAGGCCTCCTTCGGCCTGGGCGGCGGCTGGCAGACCGCGGTCGGCGTACAGGGCAGCGACTCGACCTTCCAGGCCACCGGCGAAGAAGCCTTCGTGCCGAAGACCGACACCCGCGCCGTCGGCGTGTTCGCGCTGGCGCGCAACACCTGGGACCGCGTGCAGGCCGAGGTCGGCGCGCGCGTGGACAAGACCAAGTACGAGACCGACACCGGCGTGGACCGCGATTTCACTCCGAAGAGCCTGTCGCTGAGCGGCGGCTTCCGCTTCAACGAACAGTGGCGCCTGACCGCCAACCTCGACCACGCCGAGCGCGCCCCGGCCGAAGAAGAACTGTTCGCCAACGGTCCGCACATCGCCACCCTCGCCTACGAGATCGGCAACCCCGACCTGAAGACCGAGAAGGCCAACCAGGCCGAACTGGGCCTGATCTTCAAGAACGACTGGGTCGACGCCAAGGTGGCCGGCTACTACAACCGCTACGACGACTTCATCTACATCGTCGACACCGGCGGCCAGTGGTTCCACGAGGAGGACAACGATTTCCTGCCGATCCGCCAGTGGACCCAGGCCGATGCGGTGTTCCATGGTTTCGAGGGCGAGGCCACCTTCCACCTGGCCGACAACGACAGCGGCGCCTGGGACCTGCGGGTGTTCGGCGACACCGTGCGCGCACGCCTGAAGGACGGCGGCAACCTGCCGCGCATCGCGCCGGCGCGCTACGGCGCGCAGCTGCGCTGGGACGCGAGCAACTGGCGCGCCGCGCTGGGCGCCACCCGCTACCAGAAGCAGGACAAGGTGGCGGTCAACGAGACGCCCACCGCCGGCTATACCCTGGTCGATGCGCATCTGGCCTATCACGTCGATGCCGGCAGCACCGCCTGGGAAGTGTTCCTGGACGGCAACAACCTGACCAACCAGGATGCGCGCGTGCATACCTCGTTCCTCAAGGACGACGTCATGCTGCCCGGCCGCAGCGCCTCGTTCGGCGTGCGCCTGTTCTTCTGATCGGGCAGCTTCGCTGCAGCGTGACGAGGCCGCCTTCGGGCGGCCTCTTTTTTTTCGCTAATGCGGCGCGCTGCGCGAGAACATGTTGATCACCACCACGCCGGCGACGATCAGCGCCATGCCGACGATCGCCGGCGGGTCCAGCGCCTGGCCGAACCGCCACCACGCCAGCAGCGAGATCAACACGATGCCGATGCCCGACCAGAGCGCATAGGCCACGCCCACCGGCACGCTGCGCAGGGTCAGCGACAGCAGATAGAAGGCGATGCCATAGCCGCACAGTGCCAGCAGCGTCGGCCACAGCCGGGTGAAGCCTTCGCTGGCCTTCAGCGCCGAGGTCGCGACCACCTCGGCGAGGATGGCCACCAGCAGGAACAGCCAGTTCTTCATTGCAGGACACTCCTGGACGCGCAGCGCGCCACGATAGCAAGCGGCGCGTGGCGACGATGGCGACGGCCCTTGCCCCGGATGCACGCTGCGCAGGAGCGGCGCGTTGTGCCCTTCTGGAAATCGACCGCGATCGGCGTTCCGGGATCGTCTCTGGCACGGCTGCGTCTCTCCTGCGACGCCACGCATGGCCACACGCATGACCAATCGAAGCGACGCCGCCCTGCGCAGCGCACGCCGCAGGTTGCGGTGCGATGGCGATCTGCCTGGGCAACCCGTCACGCAAACGCGGCCGGTACCGCGCTGCACAACGGTCCGATCGCCCGACGGCGTTACAAAGGGCGCCGCGCGTCGCCCTGCTTCGCGCCGTCCCGGCCGATGCGACGCGGCCGCGCGCTGCACGCGCGTGCCGCATCCCGGCCGATCGTTCCGAATGAAGAAAGGAGAGATTCTTCATGCATCTTGCGCCGCTTCGTCATCTGCTGCCCCTGTCCATCGCCGCCGTCCTGCTCGCGCCCCCCGCGTTGGCGCAGACCGCCGACGCACCCACCGCGCCGGCCACGCAACCCGACGCCACCACCCTGGATACCGTGGTCGTCAGCGGCACTGCGCGCTTCAGCGGCCTGCGCAAGCGCGACGCCAGCTTCTCGATCACCACCGCCACACCCGAACAGATCCAGCAGGCGGTGCCGCAGAGCAGCGCCGACCTGCTGAAGATCGTGCCGGGCGTGTGGGCCGAACCCAGCGGCGGCGGCACCGGCGCCAACATCTTCGTGCGTGGCATGCCGTCGGAAGGCGATGCGCCATTCGTCACCTTCCAGCTCGATGGCGCGCCGCTGTTCCCGCCGCCGACCCTGTCGTTCCTGGAAAACTCCACGCTGTTCCGCACCGACGACACCATCGAACGCATGGAGGTGCTGCGCGGCGGTTCCAGCCCGATCTTCTCCAACGGCCAGGCCGGCATCACCGTCAACTTCATCCAGAAGAAAGGCCAGGACGAGCCGGAAGGCAGCGTACGCCTCACCGGCGGCAGCGATGCACTGCGCCGCATCGATCTGTTCGACAGCGGGCCGATGGGCAACGGCTGGTACTACAGCGTCGGCGGCTTCTTCCGCGAGACCGACGGCGTGCGCGACCCGCAGTTCCCCGCCGACAAGGGCGGCCAGTTCAGCGCGACCCTGAGCAAGCGCTGGGACAGCGGCGAACTGTCGTTCTATGCGCGCCATACCGACGACAACAACGCCTTCTACACCGCGATCCCGTTGCTGTCGCGCAACAACGGCAACGACCTGTCCAGCTTCCCCGGCCTCGACGCGCAGCACGGCACGCTGCTGAGCAACGACTTCCGCAACGTCACTCTGCCGGTCGGCCCCAACGGCCAGACCATCCGGCGCGACCTCGGCGACGGCCGCGGCGTCAACATCGACGTGTTCGGCGGCGAACTGAACTGGGAGGTGGGCGACTGGACCGTCGCCGACCGTTTCAACGTGATGGGCGGCACCGCACCGACCTATGCGCTGTTCACCGGTGACGCGCCGCAGCGACTGGGCGACTTCATCGCCGGCTACGGCAGCACCGGCAGCGCGCGCTACACCAACGGCGGCGGCGCGGTCGATCCGGACCAACAAGTGCTGGAAGCCGGCTGGTGGTCGGTGGACAAGCGCCTGAACTCCTTCACCAACGATCTGCGCCTGAGCCGCATGCTGTTCGCCGGGAACACGCTCACCGTGGGCAGCTACTACGCCAGGTACACCTCCAACGACACCTGGTACCTCGGCAACACCATGCTGCTGACCGCGCAGAACCATGCGCGGCGCATCGACGTGACCCTGGACGACGGCCGCCAGCCGACGCGCGACGGCTTCACCAGCACCGCCTTCCTGGCGCTGCGCGCGCATTACGAGGGCGAGAACGCCGCGGTGTTCGTCGCCGATGAATGGGAACTGGACGAGCGCCTGCGCCTGGACCTGGGCGTGCGCTACGAACGCCAGCACGTCACCGGCACCGTGCACGACACCGCCACCGTGGACCTGGACGGCAATCCGGCTACGCTCTACGACAATGCCACCTCGATCTCGCTGCCGAGCGCGCGACGCATCGACCAGGACGACAATGCGCTGTCGTGGACCGCCGGCCTGAACGTCAAGCTCGACGCGCACAACAGCGTGTTCGCGCGGGTCAATTCCGGGGTCAAGTTTCCCGGCTTCGACAATCTGCGCGACGGCCAGACCAAGGTGCAGGACATCCGGCAATACGAACTGGGATTGAAGTCCGGCGCGGCCAACTACGATCTGTACCTCACCGCGTTCTACAACACCTTCAAGAATTCGCCGTTCCAGGCTTTCCTGGCCAACGGCAGCAACTTCACCACGGTCGGCGATTCGCGTGCCTACGGCCTGGAGGTGGAAGGCGCGATCCGCCCGTTCGGCGGCTTCGAACTGGCCGGGACGGGGGTGTGGCTGGACGCGAAGTACCGCAATTACCGCGAATACACCGGCAACCAGGTCATGCGCCAGCCCAAGCGCCAGTTCCGGCTGACGCCGAGCTACTACTGGATGCTGCCGTTCGGCGACCTGCGCGTGTTCGCCACCTATTCCTACATCGGCGACCGCTACGCCGACCTGGCCAACAGCCAGCGCCTGCCGTCCTACGACATGCTCGACGTCGGCGCCAGCCTGCACAGCGGCGAGCGCTGGGAGTTCACCGTCAGCGGCAGCAACGTGACCGACACGCTGGGCCTGACCGAAGGCAATGTACGCGTGCCCGGCGCGGCGACCGGCGGCGTGTTCATGGGCCGCCCGATCGCCGGCCGCCAGTATCAGGCGTCGGTGGCGTATCGCTGGTAGCGCCTGCCGCATCGCAGACGCACGCGACGCCATCGCTGCACTGGCGTCGCGTGGCGCCGACCATGACAGGCGCAATCGCGCGCCTGTCGTGGCGGCGATGGCATCTGCAGGAGCGCATGCACGCGCATGCCGAGCCAGTACGGCCACCCGTCCTTATCACTGCCTCGACACCCTCCCTTCGCGTTCTCTTCGCAGTCCCTTCGCGGTCCCGCCGCGATGCTCGCGTTCGGGTACCGATGCGTGCCCGCACGTCGGCGTCGCGATGGCGGCGCCGCTACCCAGGTCGACTCGCTCCCTGCTGCGCCCCGGCGCGCGCGGTAGCGGTCCCCAGGCAGGAGAGACCGATGCAGCATGAGCCCCACCGTATCGATGACGCGTCCGGCGCTGCCGACAGCGCGCGCGACACCCCATTGAGCGAGGACGAAGCCGCACTGGCGCGCCGGCTCGGCATCAACGGCCTCTCGCGCCGCGAATTCCTCGCCCTGCTCTCGGCCGCCGGCCTCAGCAGCGCGGGCGGACAGATCCTCTTCAGCGAGGCCGCATTTGCCGCACCGGCCGCCAAGGCCGCGCCACCGCAGAACGCCTTGCCCGTGGTCCTGGAGGTCAACGGTCAGCGCCATGCGCTGCAGCTGGATCCGCGGACCACCTTGCTGGATGCGCTGCGCGAACACCTGGCGCTGACCGGCACCAAGAAGGGCTGCGACCACGGCCAGTGCGGTGCCTGCACGGTGATCGTCGACGGCGAGCGACGCCTCTCCTGCCTGACCCTGGCGGCACAGGCAGAAGACACCCAGATCACCACCATCGAGGGCCTGGCCGACGGCGAGCGACTGCATCCGATGCAGGCCGCGTTCGTGCAGCACGACGGGTTCCAGTGCGGCTACTGCACGCCTGGGCAGATCTGCTCGGCGGTGGCCTTGTTGAACGAGATCAGGCGCGGCGATGCCAGCCACGTCAGCGCCGACGTCAGCCGGCCGGTCACCGAACTCAGCGACGCCGAGGTGCGCGAGCGGATGAGTGGCAACATCTGCCGCTGCGGCGCCTACCCGAAGATCGTCGCCGCCATCCAGGACGTGCACAGCGGCGGCGCGCCGCGGCCGCTGACCTGGCGCTATGTCGACCAGTCCGAACTGACCGCCCTGAAGATGGCGAAAGAGGTGGCCGATGACGCCGTTTAAGTATCAGCGCGCGACCTCGCCGGAGGACGCGGTGCGCCGTGTCGCCGCCAACCCGAACGCACGCTTCCTCGGCGGCGGCACCAACCTGCTCGACCTGATGAAGGAAGGGGTGACCGGTGCCGACGAGATCGTCGACCTGACCCGGCTCAAGGGCCTGGCCGAGATCGCCGAAACCGCCGACGGCGGCCTGCGCCTGGGCGCGCTCGCCAACAACACGCAGACCGCCAACCATCCCTTGGTGCGCCAGCGCTATCCGCTGCTGAGCCAGGCGATCCTGGCCGGGGCCACGATGCAGCTGCGCAACATGGCCAGCAACGGCGGCAACCTGCTGCAGCGCACGCGCTGCGGCTACTTCTACGACACCGCCCTGCCCTGCAACAAGCGCGAACCCGGCAGCGGTTGCGGCGCGCGCGATGGGCTCAACCGCACCCACGCGATCTTCGGCCACAGCGCGCACTGCGTGGCGGTGCATCCGTCGGACATGTGCGTGGCGCTGGCCGCACTGGACGCGACGGTGCAGGTGCGTACGCCGGCCGGCACCCAGCGCGAGATTCCGTTCGCCGAATTCCACCTGCTGCCCGAGACGCGCGCCGATGTCGACAACCAGCTCGCGCACGGCGAACTGATCGAGTCGATCACGCTGCCGGCGCCGGAGTTCGCCGCGCACAGCCATTACCTGAAGGTGCGCGACCGGGCCAGCTACGCGTTCGCACTGATCTCGGTGGCCGCGGCGCTGGCACTGGAACCGGACGGGCGCATCCGCGACGCGCGCATCGCCATGGGCGGGGTGGCGCACAAACCCTGGCGCGCGCGTGCCGCCGAACGTGCGCTGGTCGGGCAGCGGGTCGGCGAGACCGCTTTCGCCGCCGCCGCGCAGGCCGAGATGGCCGCGGCGCGGCCGCTGGCGCACAACGCCTACAAGATCACGATGGGCACGCACGCGATGATCCGCGCCCTGCACCGCGCCAGCGGCAGCGGCAGCGACGCCGCATGAGCGGCCAACCGGAGAACCGACAATGAACTATATCGGCAAGGAAATGCGCCGCGTCGACGGCTACGCCAAGGTCACCGGCAAGGCGCGCTATGCGGCGGAATTCCAGATCCCGCATCTGGTCCACGGCTACATCCTCACCAGCACCATCGCCAAGGGCCGCATCGTGCGCATCGACACCCGCGCCGCCGAAGCCGCGCCGGGCGTGATCAAGGTGCTCACCCACCTCAATGCGATCAAGCCGGTCTCCGACGCGGTCAAGAAGAAAGGCGAAGACCTGTCGTTCCGTGCCCTGGTCGACGACCGCATCCATTTCAATGCGCAGCCGATCGCCGTGGTGGTGGCCGCCACCTTCGAGCAGGCGCGGCATGCGTCGCGGCTGATCCAGGTGGAGTACGCCACCGAGGCCGCGCAGACCGATTTCGACGCTCTGCTCGGCCAGGCGCGCGATCCGACCCCGGAAGACTCGCCGGAGCCGCGTGGCAATCCGGCCGCCGCGTTCGCCGCCGCGCCGGTGAAGCTGGAGGCCGCGTACACGATGCCGGTGGAGCACCACAACCCGATGGAGCCGCACGGCGGCATCGGCTACTGGATCGGCGACACCCTGACCGTGGTCAACAAGAGCCAAAACGTCTACCAGGACCGCGAACAGCTGGCCGGCTACTTCGGCATTCCGGTGGACAAGGTCAACGTGGTCTCGCTGTTCGTCGGCGGCGCGTTCGGCTCCTGCCTGCGCCCCAACTACTACACCTTCCTGCTCGGCGCGGTCTCCAAGGCGGTCGGCCTGCCGGTGAAGATCGTCTACACCCGGCGGCAGATGTTCAGCGGCCACGGTTACCGGCCTTACTACCGCGTGGAGCTGGGCCTGGGCGCCGATGCCGCGGGCACGCTGCAGGCGATCCGCTACCGGCACGTGCTCAACACCTCGCGCATCGAGGCGTTCAACGAGGCCTTCTTCCGCAACGCGCGCTCGCTGTACGCCTGCCCGAACGTGGAGGATCGCTTCGAGGTGGTGGAGACCGACCTGCCGACGCCGCAGGCGATGCGCGCGCCCGGCACCATCAGCCAGATGTTCGGCATCGAGTGCGCGATGGACGAACTGGCCTATGCGCTGAAGATGGACCCGCTGGAACTGCGCCTGGCCAACTACGCCGAGACCGATCCGGAGAGCGGCAAGCCGTTCTCGAGCAAGGCGCTGCGCGAATGCTACGCGCTCGCCGCCGAGACCTTCGGCTGGAGCAAGCGCACGCCCGAGCCGCGCTCCATGCGCGACGGCCGCCTGCTGGTCGGCTGGGGCATGGCTACCGGCACCTGGGCGTCGATGCAGATGCCGGCGCTGGCTCGGGTGGTGCTGAAGGCCGACGGCAGCGCCCGCGTCGGCAGTGCCACCTCCGACATCGGCCCCGGCACCTACACGGTGATGACCCTGATCGCCGCCGAGTATCTGGGCATCGACGCCAAGCGCGTGCAGTTCGAACTGGGCGACACGCGCCTGCCGAAGGCGCCGGCGCAGGGCGGCTCGTGGACCACCGCCAGCGTCGGCAGCGCAATCCACGGCGCGGTGCGCGAGATCCGCGGCAAGCTGCTGGAACTGGCCAGGCAGGATGGGCAGGCCGCATTCAGCGGGCTGGATATGGATGCGGTGGAACTGGTCGATGGCCAATTGCGCCCGACCGGCAAGCCCGACGCCGGCCTGGAGGTCGCCAAGCTGATGCGCCAGCACGGCCTGCAGGAGCTGGAGGTGGTGCACGAATCCAAGCCCTCGGCCGAGCGCAAGCAGTACGCCACCGCCGCACACGGCGCGCAGTTCATCGAGGTCAAGGTCGATCCGGACACCGGCATGGTGCAGGTGACGCGGGTCATCGAAGCCACCGCCTGCGGCAAGATCATGAATCCGCTGACCTCGCACAGCCAGGAAATCGGCGGCGTGGTGATGGGCATCGGCATGGCGCTCAGCGAAGGCACCGAGATCGACCATCGCTACGGGCGCATGCTCAACGCTTCGCTGGCCGATTATCACGTGCCGGTCAACGCCGACGTGCACGAGATCCAGACCATGTTCGTCGAAGAGGACGACACCATCGTCAACCCGCTCGGGGTCAAGGGCATGGGCGAACTGGGCATGGTCGGCATTCCCGCTGCCATCGCCAACGCGGTATTCCACGCCACCGGCAAGCGCATCCGCGACCTGCCGATCACCCCGGACAAGCTGATCGGCTGAGCACGAGCGCCGCTTGCTGCGCCGTTCGCCCTATCCCTCGTGAGAGCGGCTTCAGCCGCGACAGACGTTAACCATAGCGCCTGTCGCGGCTGAAGCCGCTCCTGCGACATCGCTTCCGTAGTCATCAGAGGTGGCATTCCGTTGCAAATAGCAAAGTAGGACGCCATCCGACGTCGCCCGTTGTCTGACGGAAGCCTTCGCTGCATCTATCGCATCCCGCAGCAAGTCCTGCAGGAACCATCGCTACGTCGCGCCCTGCGGCGACCGCTGCGGATCCAGCCACCCTTTCGCCACCGCCGCCTGTACATCCTCCGGCGTGTCCAGGTCCAGCGCCAACGCCGGCGCGACGATGCAACCGAGGCTATCCGGTGCCAGCGTCGCGAACAGCGTGCGCAAGCCCTGGTCGCCGCCCAATGGCAGCGTGCGCCAGCGCTGCTGCGCCACCACCGCCGGCATGCCACGCACGCCGGCGTAGGCGCTGACCGCGCAACCGGACGCCGCCCGCGCGGCCGCCGCCAGCAGATCCTGCAGATGCGCCGCGGCCAGCGCCGGCTGGTCGCAGCCGAGCACCAGGCTGTGGGTGATCGCGGCATCGTCGCCTACCGCCGCACGCAGGCAGTCCAGGCTGCCGCCCATGCCGGTGGACCAGTCCGGATTGCGCACGCATTCCACCGGCAATCCCTCCAGCAACGGGCGCAGCGCCTCGGCCTGCGCACCCAGCACCACCACGCAACGCGCCGGCGCCGTGGACAGCGCCAGGCGCACGACCTTGCGCAGCAGCGGCTCGCCATCGCTGGTCAGCGTCTGCTTGGGACGGCCGAGGCGGCGGCTGCCGCCCGCGGCCAGGATCAGCGCCGCGTGCGCCTGCGCCATCACCTGGCGCCTTCGGCCAGCAATCGCGGCGCTGCCGTCAGCGCATCGCGGTGCGATCGCCGCGGCCTGTCGCTCGCCTGCGCGACCGCACTCAGCCGCGGCGGCTTCGCCCGGCTGGACTGCAACTGCGCGGCGATGCTCAGCGCGATCGCTTCTGCGCCATTGCCTCCCAGGCGCAGCCCGATCGGCGAATGCAGGCGCGGCGACACCTGCGCGCGTTGCGTCGGGCTCAGCAAACGGAACAGGTCCTCGCGCCGCCGCACCGGTCCCAGCAGGCCGAGGAACGGGATCGCGCTGCCGGCCAGCGCGTCCAGCGCTTCGCGATCCAGTTCGAAATTGTGGTGCATCACCAGTGCCGCATCGCTGCCGTCACAGTCGGCCAGTGCGCGGGTCGGCGTGCATGCCAGGGCGCGGTCGGCCAGCGCCGCCAACGCAGACCAGCGCGGCCGCTGCTCGACCAGGGTCGTCATCCAACCCAATTGACGCAGCAGCGGCAGCAACACGGTGGTTTCCGGGCCGGCACCGAAGACGCTGACCCTCGGCGGCGGCGGCACCTGCACTTCGCCGACGCGTGGCGGCGCCGCAGACAGCCTGTGCCAAGGCAGGCACCACCGCAACGCCTGCGCGGCCACGCTGGCGGCGATGCGACCGTCGGCCTCCAGCGCCAGGGTCAATCCACCGTGCCCCTGCAGCCAGGCCTGGGCCAGCCCGTCGAAGCCCGGCAAGGCGAGCAGCGGCAGCAAGGCCAGGTGCAGGCGGCCCCGGCAACCGGCGGACGAACCCGACAGCAGGTCTTCGTCTTCGCGCGTATCGATCTCCATCCACACCGGCATGCCGGCGACGGCGGCCTCCGCGGCGCAGCGCGCGATCTCCGGCTCCAGGCAACCGCCGCTGAGCCAACCCTGTTGCGTACCATCGGGGCCGAACAAGGCCATCGCCCCGGCGTGCGCGTAGGTAGAGCCTTCGCGGGCCATCGCCACGGCCAGGACCGCGGGCGTGCCGCGCCGGCAGGCGTCGATTGCAGCATGGAGACAGTGTCGGGCAGCGGACATGCGGCGGCACAGGCAACGTGGGAAACCCGAGCCTAAGCGGCAGCCTGTGGTCGCGAGGTGACCCTGGCCGCCGCGTGTGGGCGTCGGTTCGCGGCAACAGCGGTACGTTTGGGCAACAACCGACGTAGGCATGCGATCGGGAATGCGCGGCATCCTGCCGAAGTCCGGCGCTGCGCCGCGGATGCCCTTGGCGCGAGTTGCACCGCCGCAAGCCATACCCCTGCGGCAGCAGCACCCGGCTACAGCAGATGGAAGCGTTCGAACCGCTGCAACGCCGCGTCGATCCTCGCCTGCAGCGCCGGTCGCTGCGGCGCCAGCCAGGTCCATTGCTGGATCAGCAGGCGGCCGGCGCGACGGTCCATCTTCAGGTCGAGCGCGGCGACGATGCGGTCGCCGACCAGCACCGGCAGCGCGAAGTAGCCCAGTACCCGCTGTGGCGCCGGCACATAGGCCTCGAAGCGATGGGTATAGCCGAAGAACTGCTGCAACCGTTTGCGCTGGATCACCAGCGGATCGAACGGCGACAGCAACTGCGCCCGCGTCGGATCCGGTGGCGGCGGTGTACTGTCCAGCAGCTCCGGCTCGGCCCACAGGGCCACACCTTCCTGGCCCTGCAGATGCACCAGGATCAGGCGCTTGCGCGCCACTTCCGCGGCGATCAACGCTCGCACCGCCGGTTTGGCGGCGGTCTCGCCATAACAGACCGAGTCCACGCCGACGATGCCCTGCGCGCGCAACGCTCGCTGCAGCAGGTAACGCGCATATTGCGCGTCGCCGACCGCACGCGGCCGCTGCCGCCAGCCGAAATGCCGCGTGGCCAATTCGTAGGTCTTGAGCATGCCGCTGCGCTGGCTGACCACCAGGTCGCCGCTGAAGAAACCGTACTGCAACGCGGCCCGCGACGGCTTGCGGCTGCCCCAGGGGTGGGTCTTCTCGACCAGCACCTCGTCGTCGATGTCGCGGATCGACAACGGCCCCTCGTTGCGGATGCGCCGCAACAACCGCGCATAGTCCTGCGCATCCACCGCGCCCCGGGCGTCGGCCTGTGCACGTCGGCGCGCCATCTGCGCCACGTACATGCGGTAGTCGGCGACCGGCACGTAGGCCAAGGCATGGGTCCAGTACTCGAACAGCGACTTGTCCTGCGACTGCGCCCGTTCCAGATCCCGTTCGCGGTACTCGGGAATGCGCGTGTACAGCACGTGGTGGTGGCTGCGCGCGATCACGTGGATGGTGTCGATCTGCACATAGCCCAGGTGCGCGGTCGCCTGCCGCACCGCGTCGGCACCGCTGCCGAACGGTGCCGGCGTGGTCAGGCGCTGCGCATGCAGCCACAGCGCACGCGCCCGGTCGGGCGCGATCGGGACGGAAGCGACGGGAGTGCGCATCGGAACGACCTTCCTGGCAATGCGGTAGCGCCGATCAGAATAGCAACCCGGGACGCGCAACGCGGTTCTCAGGCACTCGCTGCGGGGCTCCGCTTCGCCGTCGCTCCGATTTCCAGCGCGGCAACGCCGCACCGGAACGCGTGTAGCACGCTACCGCCACACGTCACGGCGGACAGGACGTGCCCGCGTTGCGGTGATAGCAGGCATTGCCGACAGCTATTCAGCCAGGCTCAGATCAATCGGATGCCATGTCCCGCAGGCCTGCAACGTATCGCAATGTCGGCACGGAGCTCAGCCCGCGCACTTCGCGCACAGCCCGTGCACTTCCAGGGTCTGTGCCTGCGGCTGGAAGCCCAGGGCCTTGGCGCGCTGCTCCAGCTGGCTGACCACGTCGCGGTCCTCCAGCTCCACCGCGCTGTGGCAGCGGTCGCAGATCAGGAACGGCACCGAATGCTGGGCACTGCTCGGATGGTGGCAGGCGACGAAGGCGTTGACCGACTCGAGCTTGTGCACGAAGCCGTTGGCCATCAGGAAATCCAGCGCGCGGTACACCGTGGGCGGCGCGTCGGCACCCACGCCCTTGCCTTCGCGCACCCATTCCAGCAGGTCGTAGGCCTTGACCGGGCGCCCGGCCTCGGCGATCAGCCGCAGCACGTTGGCGCGGATCGGGGTCAGGCGCAGACCGCGCTCGCGGCTCACCCGCTCCACCACCTTGACGAAGTCGGCAGCGTCGTGGACGTGGTGGTGCGGCTCGGTGCAGGCGGTCTTCTTGCTGGACATGGCGGTCTCCCGGGAATCAGCTTCCCGCTGGGATCTTGATGAGCGCGGCGTCGATGCGTTTCAAGGCCTCCTCGCGACCGGCCAGGTACACGGTCTGCGAGATGTCCGGGCTGACCTGGGTGCCGGTGATGGCCACGCGCAGCGGCTGCGCCACCTTGCCCATGCCGATCTCCAGGGCGGCGGCGGTGTCGTGCAGCGCGGCGGCGACGCCGTCCAGGTTCCACTGCGGCAGTGCGGCCAGCAGCTCGCGGGCCTTGCCCAGCGCCAGTTCGGCGCCCGGCTTGAAATGCTTGGCCACCGCCGCGTCGTCGTAGCGGGTCAGCGGGCGATACCAGACCTCGGCCTTCTCGGCCATTTCCTTGAGCGTCTGCACGCGCTCGCGCAGCGCCACCACCACCTCGGCCGCGGCCGGGCCGGCGGCCGGGTCGATGCCGAGCTTGCGCAACTGGAACTCCAGCTGCGGCGCGATCGTCGCCGGGTCGTCGCTCTTGAGGTAGTGCTGGTTGACCCAGCCGAGCTTGGCCATGTCCAGGCGCGCGGCCTTGGAGTTGACGTCCTTGACGTCGAACAGGTCGATCAGCTCCTGGCGCCCGAACAGTTCCTGGTCGCCGTGCGACCAGCCCAGCCGCGCCAGGTAGTTGATCAGCGCGTGCGGCAGGTAGCCGGCGTCCTTGTACTGCATCACGTCGGCCGCGCCGGTGCGCTTGGACAGCTTGGCGCCCTGCTCGTCCAGGATCATCGGCATGTGCGCGAACTTCGGCACCGGCGCGCCCAGCGCCTGGTAGATGTTGATCTGCCGCGGGGTGTTGTTGATGTGGTCGTCGCCGCGGATCACCTCGGTGATGCCCATGTCCCAGTCGTCCACCACCACCGCGAAGTTGTAGGTGGGGTAGCCGTCGGGACGGAAGATCACCATGTCGTCCAGTTCGCTGTTGGCGATCTCGATGCGGCCCTTGATCAGGTCGTCGAACGCCACCACGCCCTCGGTCGGGTTCTTGAAGCGGATCACCCGGTTGGGATCGTCGCGGTGCGGCAGGTTCAGTTCGCGCGCGGCGCCGTTGTAGCGCGGCTTTTCCTGCCGCGCCATCGCCGCTTCGCGCATGGCGTCCAGTTCCTCGCGGGTCTCGTAGGCGTAATAGGCCTTGCCCTGCGCCAGCAACTGCTCGGCGACCTCGCGATACCGGTCCAGGCGCCGGGTCTGGTAGATCGGGCCCTCGTCGTAGTCCAGGCCCAGCCACTCCATCGCTTCCAGGATCGCATCGATCGCCGCCTGGGTGCTGCGCTCGCGGTCGGTGTCCTCGATCCGCAGTACGAATTCGCCGCCGCGGTGGCGCGCCTCCAGCCAGCAGTACAGCGCGGTGCGCGCGCCGCCGATGTGCAGATAACCGGTGGGACTGGGGGCAAAACGGGTGCGGCAGGCCATGGAACGCTCGAAACGACGGGAATCGGGCGATTTTACCCTGCCGAGCAGGCGCCTGCCGGCGCGCGGGATTCGGGATTGGGGATTCGGGATTGGTACGAGCAGTATTTTGCCCAGGGACAGGACCTGCCACGCCAGGGCGGACTGCCGACGGCGCAAAATCCTGCCCTACGCGAACCCGCTCAGTTCCGCGCGCACCACGGCCGGTGCCAGTTGCCCGCGCCAGTCGCGGTCGTTGGCCACTTGCGCATTGGCGCGACTGGCCTCGAACGCGGCGAAATCCAGTTCGGCGATCGCCCAGACCTGCTCGCCGCGGGTCTGCGCAACGATGCCGTCGGCCGGGAAGCCGGCGTCCATCGGCGCGTACAGCGTGGCCTCGCCGGTGTTCACGTCCAGCGCCGGGCTCCACTCGGCGACGCCGGCGGTCACCGACTGGGCGACGAAGATGCGGTTTTCCAACGCCCGCGCCAGGCAGCCCACGCGCACGCGGGTGGCGCCGGCCTCGGTGTCGGTGCAACTGGGTACCACCAGCAGGCGCGCGCCGGCCTCGTACTGGGCGCGAACCGGCAGCGGGAACTCGCTGTCGTAGCAGACCGCCACGCCGGCGCGCACGTCCTCGGCCTCGAACACCTTCAGCGCCTCGCCGCCGTCGATCAGGCCGGTGGCTTTTTCGAAGCCGGTCAGTTGCAGTTTGTCCTGCCAGCCGTGGCCGCCGTCCGGGGTGAACCAGTAGGCGCGGTTGCGGTAGCGCCCCTGGCCCATGTCGAGCAGGAAGCTGCCGGCGACCACGTGCAGGCGATGGCGCCGTGCCAGGTCGGCGAACAGGGCCAGGTACGGCGCATGCAGTGCCTGGATCGCCGCCAGCGAGGCCGGCAGCCGCGCCGACACCTCGGCGCCGAAGGTGGCGGCCAGTTCCAGCGAGAGGTACTCCGGCAGCACCGCCAGCTGCGCGCCGGCCTGCGCGGCCTCGCCCAGCAGCGCGGCCTGCTTGTCGGCGAAGGCGGCGAAATCGGCGGGCGCGCCGATCGGATACTTGGCGACGGCGACTTTCATGCGGCAGGCTCCAGCGCGCGGGTCCAGAAACCCAGGGTATGCGGCGTCTCGCCGCGGTCGACCTCGTTCCACGGCAGATGCATGCGCAACGCCGGCTGTGGCAGGTAGCCGCGCTTGCGCCAGAACACGTCGTTGCCGCGGTACTCCGGCGGCCGCCGCGGGTCGTCGGGCGCCCGCTCCACCGAACAGAACGCGGTCAGGCGGAAGCGACCGAGCGCGCGCGCATGCGCCTCGCGCTCGTCGAAGAAGGCATGGCCGGCGCCGCGCCCGCGATACTGCGGCAACAGCACCGACTCGCCGAAATAGAACACCTCGGCCGGGTCGATGCCGCTGCCGGCGAAGGCCGCGGCGAACGCCTCGGTGTCGTCGACCAGCGGCAGCCCGGTGGAGGCGCCGACCACCTGCTCGCCGTCGCGCGCCAGCACGAACACGCTGTCGGGCGACGCTGCATAGGCGGCCAGGTACTCGCGTTCGTAGCCGAGGTCGCCGTCGTAGAGGTAGGGCCAGTCGCGGAACACCGCGATGCGCAGCTGCGCGACCGCGTCCAGGAACGGCACGATCCCGGCGCCGCGCAGGCGCTGAATGGAGAGCGGAGAGTGCATCCGTGCACTCTACCGCAAGCGTTTCCCTGGCGCTGCCTGCCTGGCGATGCCCTTGCATGTGCCTCCTTGCCGCGTCCTTGCGCGGGCGTCCTGCCCGTCCTGTGGCGCACGCGCTTCCTTGCCCTGCTTGCGGCGCCTTGGCGTGTGCGCCCTTGCCGCCTCCCTGCGTGGGCGTCCCTGCCCGTCCTGTGACCCGTGGCGGCATCCGTGCCGCCACCGTCGGTGTTTCTGCCGTCAATGGCCGATGACCATCCGACCGATCCGCCCGCCGTGGCAGCGATCGATGCGGGTGCCCTGCCTCAGCGCCACCAGCGGCACAGCAGCGCGGCCTGTGCCGGCAGCACCAGCAAGCGCGCGCGGCCTTCCGCTTCCCAGGTCACGAACCCCGGCACAGGCGTGTCCCCGCACCGCCCCACGTCCATCGCCCAGGCAGGATCCCGGCGCACCGCGCGCCAGGGGCAGTAGCGCCACGGCGCGGCTTCGCCCGGCAAGGCCGCACGCGCCTGCAGCGCGCCGGCCAGGAACGCCACCGCGTCGCCGGCCAGGGCGGCGCGGCTGCGTTCGCTCAAGCGCAGCCACAGGGCCCCGCCGCGATCGGCGGCGGTGACCAGCGCGGCCTGCGCGCTGCGCGCGAGCGCCCCCGGCAGGTTGCCGGGATGCAGGCCATGGGTCTCCAGGGCGGGCGGCAGCAGCGCCTGCAGACGCCGATGCAGATGACGATGCGCGACCATGTCCGGTTCTCCCCCGACGGCTCAGCGCAGCGACGCGCCGAGTTCGTACCAGTCGATCCGGCGGGTGATCCACATGATCGCGCCGAGGATGCCGAACAACAGCAGCGAGCCCATCAGCAAGGCGTTGTCTTCCGAGGCCAGCAGGCCGTACAGCGCGCCGTACAGCACGGTGAGCATGCTGGCGAAGCCGGCCGCGCGCAGGCGGCTGCGCAAGACCCCGGACAGGTAGAAGAACTGCAGCCCGATGCAGGCCACCGCCGAGACCAGATACGCCTGCCAGAACGGGATGTGCTCGGACAGGCTGAGCAGCAGCAGGAAGAAGATCGCCAGCGCCAGGCCCACCAGCAGGTACTGCAGCGGATGGATCGGCAGGCGCTTGATCAGCTCGAACAGGCCGAAGGCGACGAAGGTCAGCACCACGAACAGCAGGCCGTACTTGCTGGCACGCTCGGCCTGGGTATACACGTCCACCGGGTCGACCAGGTCCACGCGCAAGGCGTCGAGATCCTGTCCGCCGGAGGCCAGCTGCGCCTGCGCGCCGGTCGCCAGCGACGACAGCGCCCAGCTGGCCTGGAACCCCTGCGCGGTGATGCGGCGCTCGTTGGGCAGGAAGCGGCCGCCGAACAGCGGATGCGGCCACGGCGAGTTCAGCGCGATCTGGTTGTCGTCGCCGACCGGCACGATCGACAGCGCCTGGGTGCCGTCGAGCACGAATTCCATCTGCACGTCGTGCAGGTCGGTCAGCCGGCCCTGCTGCGTATCGCGCAATGCCGGCAACACCGCGTGCACGCCCTTGGAGATGTTGGACAGCCCTTCCGAGCCCGGCTGCAGCGGCAGCGCGCGGCCGTCGGCGCGCAGATTCGGCGTGCCGACCAGGCCGCGCACGTCCTGCAGGCCGATCGCCAGATACGGCGTGCCGTACTGGCGGCGATCGACAGCGGCATAGTCGAGATCGTCGAACTCGGCCTTGAGCCGCGCATGCCAGCTATACACCTGCACCTTGAACAGGCCGATGTGGCGCTGCGCGGGCTTCAGTTCGCCTTCGACCTGCAGCCGCCGCGGCGCCTGCAGCACGTAGCCGGCCTGGGTCTCGCGCTTGGTCACCCGCTTGCCGTCGGCGTCGAGTACGGCGACCTCACGTTCCTGGGTCCACGGGATCACCCGCAGCGGGCCGAGCAGGCGCTGCTCGCCGGCCTTGCTCTGCGACACCCGTTCCACCGCCTCGTCGCGGTAATGCTGGCGGTCCTGCACGGTGCCGCGAATCATCAGCAGCGGGATCAGCAACAACAGGATCAATCCGCCGATGGTGGCGAATCGCAACAGCAGCTTCAGGGATTTCATGGCGACCTCTCGGTTGGGAGGGGGCCAGCATGCGACCGCTGCGTGGGTGGGGTTTGAGGCGAATTTGAAGTGGGTGTGAAGTGGGAGGAGCCGGGATTGGGGATTGGGGAATCGGGATTGGTGGCCGGCATCCGGTCGACGCGGCGCCCCACTGTGGGAGGGACTTCAGTCCCGACGCGGGAGCCCCGGCACCGCGCTTCACGCCCTCTCGCGCGAATCGATCCGGCTCAGGCCAGCGGCAACGCCAGGCAGGCCACCGCGCCGCCACCGTCGCGGTTGCGCAGGCTGGCGTCGCCGCCGTGCAGGCGCGCCACCTCGCGCACGAACGGCAGGCCGAGGCCGGAGCTGCGCTGGCCGGTGGCCGGGCGCGCGAGCGAATAGAAGCGCTCGAACACCCGCTCCAGCGCGTAGTCGGGAACGCCCGGGCCGGCGTCCTCCACCGTCAGCAGCACGCGCGCGTCGGCGCCGCGTTCGGCACGCAGCACGATGACCGCGCCCTCCGGCGAAAAGGCGATGGCGTTGTCGAGCAGGTTGTGCAGCGCCTGGCGCAGCAGGTAGGGATCGCCCGACACCACCAGGGTCGGATCCGGCGCCTGCACCTGCAGCTGCAGGCCGCGCGCCTGCAGTTGCGGCGCCAGCGCTTCGGCCAGGTCCGCGCACAGCGGCGCCAGCGCCACCGGTTCGCGCCGCTGCAGCCAGCCGTGCTGTTCCACCTCGGCCAGCGCCAGCAGCTTGTCGATGGTCTCGGTGAGGCGCTGCTGCTGCTCGGCGATGTTGCGCACGAAGCGCTGCCGCTCCGGTTCCGGTAGCGGCTCCTGCAGCAGTTCCGCCGCGCCGCGGATCGCGGCCAGCGGGCTCTTCATCTCGTGGGTCAGCGACTGCACGTACTGCTCGACGTACTGCTTGCCCTCCAGCTTGCGGCGCATCGTCTCCAGCGCACGGCCGAGATCGCCGATCTCATCGCGGCGCGGCGGCGGCGGCGGCACCGGCGCACCGGCACTGACCGCCTGCGCATAGCGGTTGAGCCGGCCGATGCCGCGCAGCAGGCCCCAGGTCATCAGGATCCCGATCAGCGCCGAGATGCCGATCAGCCAAGCGCCGCGCAGCAGGATGCTGCGCTGGCTGGCGACGATGAACGGCTCGATGCTGCGGTTGGGCTGGGACAGGGTCAGCACGCCGATCAGCCGCTGCGGGTCGGCCGGATCGTAGACCGGCGCGGCCACGTGCATCACCGTGTGGTTGGGGTCGCCGTCGGCCTCGGGGCTGGAGCGGGCGCCGTACTCGCCGCGCAGGGTGCGGTACACGTCGTTCCAGCGCGAGTTGTCGCGGCCGATGTCCTGTCCGCGCGAATCGAACACCACGATGCCCGCCGCATCGGTGAGGGTGACGCGGTAGTCGACGCTGTGCTTGGGGAAACGCCAGACCATCGCGCGCGGATCGCGCCGCTGCGCCGCGGCCAGGTCGCGGGCGAAACGGCCGCTGGCGATGCGCCCGTCCTTGAGATCCTGCGCGGCCATCTGCGCCAGCACGTTGGCCGCGTCCACCAGGGTCGATTCCATCGCCTGGCGCACGCCCGGCTTGACCTCGTTGACGAACACCCGCATCACGAAGAAGGCGGCCACGCCGACGATCAGGAAGAAGCCCAGGAACAGCTTCAGCCCCAGCCGCACCTCAAGCCTCCAGCGCGTAGCCGAGGCCGCGGTGGGTGCGGATCGGATCGTCGGTGGCGCCGGCCGCGCGCAGCTTGGCGCGCAGGGTCTTGATATGGGTGTCGACGGTGCGGTCGGCGCTGTCGGCGCTGCTGTCCCAGCCGCGGTCCATCAGTTGCGCGCGACTGAGGATGGCGCCGGGCCGCTGCAGCAGCGCTGCCAGCAACGCATACTCGTAGCGGGTCAGGTCCAGCACCGCACCGCGCCAGCGGATGCGGCGGCCGTCGCGGTCGATGGCGAAATCGCCGTGCTGCTGCCAGCCGGCCTCGGCATTGCCGACGACCACCGCCGGGCGCCGCAGCCGCGCCCGCACCCGCGCGACCAGTTCGCGCGGCGAGAACGGCTTGGCCACGTAGTCGTCGGCGCCCAGTTCCAGGCCGAGCACGCGATCGATCTCCTCGTTGCGCGCGGTCAGGAACAGCACCGGCACCTGGCTGAAACCGCGCAGCGTGCGGCACACCTCGAACCCGCTCAGATCCGGCAGACCGACGTCCAGCACCACCACGTCGATGCCGCCCTCGCGCAGCTGCGCCAGTGCCTCGCGCCCGAGCTGGCAATGCCGCACCGCGTAGCCCTCGCTGCGCAGCGCGTACAGCACGGTGTCGGCGATGGCGGATTCGTCCTCGACCACGAGGACACAGGCGGCGGCAGGCGTGGACATGGCGCGCAGCATAGCCGCCGCGCGGGCGCCGCGGCAGTCCGTCCGGCCATTCCGCGGCACCGCTCGTGGATCGGCACGGAACCCGACGCGCACCTGCGGCGCGTCAGCTGTCGCTGCCGCCGCGCGCGTTGGCCGCGCCCGGCGCCGACGCCAGTTCCACCCGGTTGCGGCCGCCGTGCTTGGCTCGGTACAGCGCGGCATCGGCGCGCGCCAGCAGCGCCTGGCTGCTCTCGCCGGCGCCGGCCTCGGCGACGCCGATGCTGACGGTCAGGCGCAGGCCCGGCACGACCGCGTCGAACGACTGCCGCTCCAGCACCTCGCGCAGCAGCCCGGCCAGCTCCCGTGCCTCGGCGCAGGCGGCGCCGGGCAGCAGCGCCAGGAATTCCTCGCCGCCGGTCCGGCCGAAGCTGTCGTTCCTGCGCAGGCTCTGCCGCAGGGTCGTGGCGACCAGCCGCAGCACCTGGTCGCCGGCCGCATGGCCGTGCTCGTCGTTGATCCGCTTGAAGTGGTCCACGTCCAGCGCCAGCACCGACAGCGGCATGCGTCCGCCGCGCGGCAACGCCGCCAGCGCGGTGTCCAGTTCGCCCAGGACCTGGCGCCGCGAGGCGACGCCGGTAAGGCTGTCGATCCGCACTTCGCGGCGGGCGCCGCGCAGGCGCCCGAGGGTCAGGAACAACACCCCGACGAGCACCGCCAGCAACAGCAGCGCCGCGCCCAGCAACGCGCGTCGCAGGGTCGCCTCGCGCTCCATCGCCTGCAGCCGGTTACGCTGGGTTTCCGCCTTCTGCGCCAGTTGCAGCGCCGCCAGATCGCGCTCGCGGCTTTCCGATTCGGCGATGAGGAACTGCGATTGCTCGCGCTGCATGCGCGTATCCAGTTCCTGCTGCACGCGCATCTGCGCCTCGCGCGCATCCAGTGCCTGGCGCCAGGCGGCCAGCGCGCGCAAGGCGGTGGCCTTGAGGTCCAGCACGTCGCTGAGGCTGCGCAGGTCGCCGTTGGCGCGATAGCCCTGCTCGGCTTGTTCGGCCAGCGCCAGCGCGGCCCGCGCATCGCCGCTGCGCTCGGCGATCAGCGCATCGACGTAATCGCGGCGCGCGCGCATCAGCCGCGTGGCGCCCATCGCGACCAGTTGCGCCTCGGCCTGCTGCCGCTGCGCCCGCGCCTGCGGCAGGTTGCCCAGCAACGCGTTGACCCGGGCCGCGCGCAGCAACAGCGACGCCTGCGACCCCTCCAGCGGATGTCGGCCATGCAGCTCGGCCGCGCGCAGGTAGGCAGCCAGCGCCGCCGGCAGATCGCCGCGTTGCTCGGCGATGGCGCCTTCGCGCTCCACCGCCAGCGCCTGCATGTAGCCGCCATCGCCCTGCCTGGCCCGCTGCAGGACCTCGGCGACGACCTGCTGCGACAGGTCCGGCAGGCCCATGTCCAGGTAGGCGTCGGCAATGCCGATCAGGGTCAGCAGCGCGACCCAGCCGCCATCGCGCCGTGCGTCCAGCGCGCGCAGTTCCTGCAAGGTACGCAGCGACTGCGCGTAGTGGCCGGCGTCGCGCTCGGCGAAGGCACGCATGCGCAGGGCCGCCGCGCGCAATCGCGGGAACCGCTGCGCGTCGGTCAGCGCCAGGATCGTGGTGGCGGGCCGCAGATAGGCCGGGCGCTGGCCGTCGTTGTACAGCGCATAGGTTTCGCACAGCAGGTACTCCAGGCGGACCTGCACATGGGTGCGCGCGATCGCGCCGCGCTCGCCGCGCCGCGCCTGCTCCACCGCCGCGGCCGGGCCCTGCGGAAAATGCTGGCAGTCGAAGGCGTCCAGGCGCGCCCCCCGCAGCGGGTCGCCGGCGGGCAGCAGCGCCTGCAGGCGCGCATGCGCGACGCGGTAGGCCTGCTCGTCGGCGGCCATGTCCTTGCCGTGCGCACCGACATCCTCGATCAGCGCATCGAACGCCGCAGCTTGCGCTGCGCCCGAGGGCGCGGCTTCGGCACGGGAGGCGCCGCAGGCGGCGAACGGCAGCGCCAACGCCAGGACAACGAGCAACAGGGGAGAAGACATGCGCATGCGAACCGTGGACCCGCCGGCCGCCCACGCGGTATCGGCACTGCGCACCCGAACGCTCCGACGACGCCTGCGCCCGGATGCACAGGCCCATCGTCCACACCTTCCGGCCTCATGCCCGGTAGGCGCCGTGCGGCCGCCAGCGGTCGCCCGGCTAGTGTACCGCGGCCGCGGACCCGCCCCGCCCGGCACCTCGGCAGGCGTGGCCGGCCGGCGTGGCGCCCCGTACACTGCGCGGATGAATTACCGCCACGCCTTCCACGCCGGCAACCATGCCGATGTCCTCAAGCACATCGTGCTGCTGGCGCTGCTCGATGCGTTCAAGCGCAAGGACAGCCCGTTCTTCGTGCTCGATACCCACGCCGGGCGCGGCCGCTATCTGTTCGCGGCCAGCGAGGCGCGCAAGACCGGCGAGGCCGCCGCCGGCGTGCTGCGGTTGATGGGCCAGCCGACCCTGCCCGACGTGGTGGAGCGCTACCTGCGCGCGGTGCAGGCCGACAATCCGGTCGGTGCCCTGGTCGCCTACCCTGGTTCGCCGCTGCTGGTGGCGCAGGCGCTGCGCGCGCAGGACCGGCTGGCCGCCTGCGAGCTGCAGGCCGAGGAAGCCGCCGAACTCAAGGCGTTGTTCACCCACGACCGCCGCGTGCAGGTGCATGCCGGCGACGGCTATGCGGCGATCAAGGCGTTCCTGCCGCCCAAGTCCGGGGCCAACCGGATCGGCCGCGGGCTGGTGCTGATCGATCCGCCCTACGAAGCGCAGGACGCCGAGTACCCGCTGATCGTGGCCGCGCTGCGCGAAACGCTGAGCCGCTGGCCGCAGGCGGTGTGCGCGGTGTGGTATCCGATCAAGCAGCGCCGCAGCCTGCAGCCGTTCTTCCGCAAGGCCGCGGCCCTGCCGGTGGCCTCGGCGCTGGTCGCCGAACTGCAGGTGCGCCCGGACGATTCGCCGCTACGGCTCAACGGCAGCGGCATGCTGCTGCTCAATCCGCCCTGGCAGTTCGAGCAGACGCTGGCGCAGGCGCTGCCGCCGCTGAAGGCGCACCTGGGCGAAGCCGGTGCCAGCACGCGCCTGGAATGGCTCAAGCGCGAAGCATGAGGTACGCGGGGCGGCGCACGCGCGCGCTCAGAAGCAATCCCAGTTATAGGCGATGCGGCTGAAATCGCCGCGCCGCAGGTCGTCCGGATCGATGAAGAAATTGGCGACGCCGCTGTCGCCCCACATCATCTCCTCGTCGCTGTCCAACTGCAGCAGCAGCACCTGCTTGTCCTGCAGGGTACGCGGGTCTTGCTGGGTGAACTCCGGGTAGCCGCCGAGCTTGTTGCCGCCACGGCTCAGGGCATCGAACAGCGCGTCGTCCACCGCATCCTGCGACACCGCGTGGCGCTTGGCGTAGGCGGCGGCCACCTCTTCCAGTGGTTTGCCCAGCACCTGCTCGAAGCGCACATCGCTGCTGCCGATGGTTTCCTCGCCGGCGTCGAACCGCATCGCCCGCGGCCGCGCCGGATCGAACGGCAACGTGTCGGCCGCTGGCAACGGCACCTCGGCCTGCCGCGCCGACGCCTTCGGCTGCGGCCAGTACACCACGCGGAAATTGCGTTGTTCGCTCAGCGCGGCCAGGTCGCTGCGCGCACCACCGAAGTTGGCCCCGTAGAAGTCGTCGTCGCCGCCGATGAAGAACTGCAGCATGCCCTGGCGCGGGTAGCCGGGCAGCGGCGGCATCCGCGCCAGATCGATCTGCGCCAGCAACGCCAGCGGCTGGCCATCGGCCGCATGCGGATACGGCTTGTCACCGGTCCAGTAGGGGCGCCCGCCGACCTTGCTGGCCAGGCGATCGTCCTGCGCCATCGGCCGCAGTTGCAGTTGCACCACCGGCCGGCGCGTGGCCTGCAGGCGCGCCTGGTACGGGGCCAATGCCTGCGTCGCCAGCTGCTCCGCATCGGCGACTGGAGCGGCGGTGGTGGCGGTCGGCGTGTCGTGGTGCTGCGCGCGCAGCAGCCACCTGCCACCGCCCACCAGCAGCCCCACCAGCAGCGTGGCCAAGCCCAGCCCGATCGCCGCGGAGACGGCCACGGCATGCGATGTCTTCATCGTCGCGCATTCCCTTGAACGAAGCGCCACTCTAGCAAGACCACCCGATCGGCACATCGGCAGGACGCTGCGTTCACGGGCGTAAGGTTTTGGTAATGCGAGAATCCAGGCTTCGTCGAGGATCATACGGCCATGGCTACCCGCAACCGCATGCCTCCGTGGCATGAAACCTTCACCCTGCCCAGCGGGCGCGAACTGCTGATCCGTCCGATCCGGCCGGAGGACAGCGCGCCGCTGCAAGGTGCCTTCGGCCTGCTCGGGCCGACCGAGATCCGCGAGCGCTTCCTGCATTCGACGCAGGAACTGACCGAGGACATGGCGCAACGCCTCACCCATCCCAATCCGAAGTCGGAACTGATCCTGGTCGCAGCCGAGCCGCTGCCGCCTGGAGAAGCCGTGGTCGGTGCGGTGGCGCGCGCCGCGATCAACCCGGGCACCCGCGAGGCGCAGTACGCGATCCTGGTCAGCAGTTTCGTCTCGGGGCAAGGACTGGGCCGGCAGCTGATGCGCAAGCTGGTCAAGTGGGCGCGCCGCAAGTATCTGGACCGGCTCTACGGCGACGTGCTCGAACGCAACGTGCCGATGCTGCAGCTGGCCGAGTCGCTGGGCTTCCAGCGCATGCCGCATCCGGACAATCCGGACCTGGTGCGGGTGGTGCTGGAACTGGGCAGCTGAAAACTCGGGACCCGGGACCCGGAAAATCCAGAGCTCCGCAGGCAGCTTCAGCTCCTGCTCTTACGTGCCCCCGGTCGCGGGCCCCGGGTCCCGACCTTGCTAAACTAGTTGGTCCATGCCGCCCCTTCCCTTCCCCGTTCCGCCGCTGCCCAAGTCCGGCCAGCTCCGCGCGCACTGGCGCGCCCCCGCGTCCTCCACCGCTCTGGCCTGGCACATCGCCTGCGCCGCGTCCGCGCACCGCGGGCCGTTGCTGGTGGTCGCACGCGACAACCAGAGCGCGCATCAGCTCGAAGCCGACCTGCATAGCCTGCTCGGGGAGGATCCCAGCCTGCCGGTGGTGCCGTTCCCGGATTGGGAAACCCTGCCTTACGACCAGTTCAGTCCGCACCCGGACATCGTCAGCCAGCGCCTGGCCGCGCTGCACCGGCTGCCGACGCTGACCCAGGGCATCGTGGTGGTGCCGGTGCAGACGCTGATGCAGCGGGTGGCGCCGCTGCGCTACATCGTCGGCGGCAGTTTCGACCTGCGCGTGGGCCAGCGCCTGGACCTGGACGCGGAGAAACGCCGACTGGAAAGCGCGGGATACCGCAACGTGCCGCAGGTGATGGACCCGGGCGACTTCGCCGTGCGCGGCGGCCTGCTCGACGTGTACCCGATGGGCACCGACGCGCCGCTGCGGATCGAACTGCTGGACGAGGACATCGATTCGATCCGCGCCTTCGACCCGGAATCGCAGCGCTCGCTGGACCATGTGCAGGCGGTGCGCATGCTGCCCGGGCGCGAAGTGCCGATGGACGACGTCAGCGTGGAGCGGGTGTTGACCGCGCTGCGCGAACGCTTCGACGTGGACACCCGGCGCAGTGCGCTGTACCAGGACCTGAAGGCCGGGCTGGCGCCGTCGGGCATCGAGTACTACCTGCCGCTGTTCTTCCAGGAAACCCGCAGCAGCGGCGCACGCGAGGCCACCGCCACCCTGTTCGATTATCTGGGCGAGCACGTGCTGCCGCTGATCGCACCGGGCGTGGGCGCCGCCGCCGATGCGTTCTGGGCGCAGACCCAGGCCCGCTACGAGCAGCGCCGCCACGACGTGGAGCGCCCGCTGCTGGCGCCGGAGGAGCTGTACCAGGCGCCGGACGCGCTGCGCGAACGTCTCAACGGGCTGCCGCGCATCGACGTGTGGGCCGCCGACCACCCGCGCATCGACGAGGCACAGGCGCTGGGCGACCAGCCGCTGCCGCCGCTGCCGGTGGCGGCCAAGGACGCCGCGCCGGGCGCGGCGCTGAAGAGCTTCCTCGATCACTACCCGGGCCGGGTGCTGATCGCGGCCGATTCGCCCGGCCGCCGCGAGGCGCTGCTGGAAGTGTTGGCGGCCGCGGAGTTGAAGCCGGAGGTGCTGCCGAATTTCGCGGCATTTGTTCCTTCTCCCACCGGGAGAAGGTGGCGCGAAGCGCCGGATGAGGGTGCGGCGTCTGCGCGGCCATCATCGAAGAAGGCATTTGCTTCTGCTTCGTCCGGATCCTCGACAGCAGCGCAGGCGAACATCCCTAGCGGTCGTACCCTCACCCCAACCCCTCTCCCGGGGGGAGAGGGGCTCGACTCCGGCGCGATCGCTGCACGCTTTGCCATTGCGGTTGCGCCGCTCGACGACGGCTTCGCGCTGGAGGAGCCGCGGATCGCGGTGCTGACCGAGCGCCAGTTGTTCCCCGAGCGTGCCAGCCAGCCGCGGCGCAGCCGCCGTGTGGGGCGCGAGCCGGAAGCGATCATCCGCGACCTGGGCGAGCTGTCCGAGGGCGCGCCGATCGTGCACGAGGACCACGGCGTCGGCCGCTACCGCGGGCTGATCGTGCTCGATGCCGGCGGCATGCCCGGCGAGTTCCTGGAAATCGAATACGCCAAGGGCGACCGGTTGTACGTGCCGGTCGCGCAGTTGCACCTGATCAGCCGCTACTCCGGCGCCTCGGCCGAGACCGCGCCGCTGCATTCGCTGGGCGGCGAACAATGGACCAAGGCCAAGCGCAAGGCCGCCGAGAAGGTGCGCGACGTGGCCGCGGAGCTGCTGGAGATCCAGGCGCGCCGCCAGGCCCGCGCCGGACTGGCGCTGCAGGTGGACCGGGCGATGTACGAGCCGTTCGCCGCCGGCTTCCCGTTCGAGGAAACCCCCGACCAGTTGGCCGCGATCGACGCCACCCTGCGCGACCTGGCCAGCAGCCAGCCGATGGACCGGGTGGTCTGCGGCGACGTCGGCTTCGGCAAGACCGAGGTCGCGGTGCGCGCGGCCTTCGCCGCGGCCAGCGCCGGCAAGCAGGTGGCGGTGCTGGTGCCGACCACGCTGCTGGCCGAACAGCACTACCGCAACTTCCGCGACCGCTTCGCCGACTACCCGCTCAAGGTCGAAGTGCTGTCGCGCTTCAAGAGCAGCAAGGAGATCAAGGCCGAGTTGGAGAAGGTCGCCGCCGGCAGCATCGATGTGATCGTCGGCACCCATCGCCTGCTGCAGCCGGACGTGAAGTTCAAGGACCTGGGCATGGTCATCGTCGACGAAGAGCAACGCTTCGGCGTGCGCCAGAAGGAAGCGCTGAAGGCGCTGCGCGCCAACGTGCACCTGCTGACCCTCACCGCCACGCCGATCCCGCGTACCTTGAACATGGCCATGGCCGGCCTGCGCGACCTGTCGATCATCGCCACGCCGCCGCCGAACCGGCTGGCGGTGCAGACCTTCGTCACCCAGTGGGACAACGCGCTGTTGCGCGAAGCCTTCCAGCGCGAACTGGCGCGCGGCGGCCAGCTGTACTTCCTGCACAACGACGTGGAGAGCATCGGCCGCATGCAGCGCGAGCTGAGCGAGCTGGTGCCGGAGGCGCGCATCGGCATCGCCCACGGGCAGATGCCCGAGCGCGAACTGGAAAAGGTGATGCTGGATTTCCAGAAGCAGCGCTTCAACGTGCTGCTGTCGACCACGATCATCGAATCGGGCATCGACATCCCCAACGCCAACACCATCGTCATCAACCGCGCCGACCGCTTCGGCCTGGCGCAGCTGCACCAGTTGCGCGGCCGCGTCGGCCGTTCGCACCATCGCGCCTACGCCTATCTGCTGGTGCCGGACCGGCGCAGCATCACTCCCGATGCGCAGAAGCGGCTGGACGCCATCGCCTCGATGGACGAACTGGGCGCCGGCTTCACCCTGGCCACCCACGATCTGGAGATCCGCGGCGCCGGCGAACTGCTGGGCGAGGACCAGAGCGGGCAGATGGCCGAGGTCGGCTTCAGCCTGTACACCGAACTGCTGGAACGCGCGGTGCGCAGCATCCGCCAGGGCAAGCTGCCGGACCTGGATGCCGGCGAGGAAGCGCGCGGCGCCGAGGTGGAGCTGCATGTGCCCGCGCTGATCCCCGACGACTATCTGCCCGACGTGCATACCCGTCTTACGTTGTACAAGCGCATTTCCAGCGCCCGCGACAGCGACGGCCTGCGCGAACTGCAGGTGGAGATGATCGACCGCTTCGGCCTGCTGCCGGATCCGGTGAAGCACCTGTTCGCGATCGCCGAACTGAAGCTGCAGGCCAATGCGCTGGGCATCCGCAAGCTGGAACTGGGCGAACACGGCGGGCGCCTGGTGTTCGAGGCCAAGCCCAACGTGGATCCGATGACCATCATCCAGATGATCCAGAAGCAGCCCAAGCTGTATGCGATGGATGGCCCGGACAAGCTGAAGCTCAAGCTGCCGCTGCTGGAAGCGGCCGACCGCTTCAATGCCGCGCGCGGCCTGCTGACCGCGCTGTCGCCACGCTGAGCGACGCGGGCGCGTCCGCCCGCGCCGGCTCCCGCACGCGGCCCGCTGCCGCGACCCCGCACCCCTCTGCCCCGCCCCCGCCCCGGACCGCCACAACGTTCGGTGGCGTATGGGCGCTCACACCGCTGTGTTCTCTGGCCTGCAGCGGTCTTCACGTGAAGACCGCCGCCACGTCGCACGTATGGCGCGGCTTTTTGACGCCTTCCCCGTTGCCGCGACTGGCACGGCGCGTGCAGAGACGTAGGGACCGACCGCATCGGCGCGGTTATGGGATCCGCGTCCTGGCACCGGTCTGAACCACTCAGGCTCGCGTGCGGCCTGCGAGACAAATGCTTCACGCAGGCTAAATATTTCTAAATATTTCCCGTCCGCGCCGATATCGCTGGTACCCAGGCCTGCACACGCCCTTCACGGCGTGGCGCCGGCTTTCCACTTGCCACTGCCGGAGACCCGCCATGCGCTCGACGCCCCCCGACGAACAGGATCCGCCGCTGCAGTTGATCGTGGACGGCGACATGACCATCCGCCATGCGGCCGAACTGAAGCCGCTGCTGCTGCCCGCGCTGGAGCATCCCGGCGGCCTGCGCCTGCAGGTGCAGGCGGTGAACGACATCGACGCCACCGGCGTGCAACTGCTGCTGGCCACCCAGGCCGCGCTGCGCGCGCTGGGACGGCCATTCCAGCTGGAGGGCTGCACCAAGGCGGTCGGCGACGCGCTGGACCTGCTCGGCCTGGGCGACGCGTTCGAGCGCGTCGGCGACGACACTCTTCACTAATCGGCAGCACGACATGAACATGGATCAATTGCTGCAGACCTTCATCGCCGAGAGCCGCGACCTGCTCGAGGACATGGAACGCAACCTGCTGGAAGCCGAGCGCGGCGAAGCCGGTCCCGACGCGGTCAACGCGATCTTCCGCGCCGCCCATACCATCAAGGGCTCCGGCGGCCTGTTCGATCTGGCGCAACTGGTCGGCTTCACCCATGTGGTGGAGAGCGTGCTGGACCTGGTGCGCGAGCAGGCCGTCGCGCTGGATTCGGAGCTGATCCAACTGATGCTGGCCTGCTGCGACCATATCCGCACCCTGGTGGAAGCGGCCGCCGGCGCCGAGGCGGACGAAGCCACGCTGGCCACCGAGGGTGCGCCGCTGCTGGAACGCCTGCAGACCTACCTGCACCCTGCTGCCGCGCCGGCCGCGAAGGCCAGCGCCGCCGCAACGCCCGCGGCACCGGCGCAGACCGGCTACTGGCGGATCTCGCTGCAGTTGTTCACCGATGCGCTGCGCTTCGGCAACTCGCCGCTGCACCTGATCCGCTGCCTGCGCAGCCTCGGCAGCCTGGAAGCGGTGCGCACCCGTCACGAGCGCGTACCGGCATTGCCGGAACTGGATCCGGAGGCCTGCTACCTGGGTTTCGACATCCTGCTGCGCAGCGACGCGCAGCAGGCCGCGATCGAGGACATCTTCGAATTCGTGCGCGACGACTGCGACCTGCAGGTGCTGGCGGTGGACCCGCACGGCGACGCCGCCAACCTGGACCTGCCGCTGCTGGTGGCCGAGGCCGGCAGCCAGGCCAGCGCCGACGACTTCGCCGGGTTCGAGAGTGCCGCCACACTGGAGGCCGCGCCGGCTGCAGCCGCGCCGGCTGCAGCCGCGCCGGCCATGCCCAGTGCGCCGGCCGCGGCAGCGGCCCCCGCCGCCAATGCCGGCCCCGCCAAGGCCGCCGGCGCGCGCGGCGAAGGCGGCTCGATCCGCGTCGACGCCGACAAGCTCGACCGCATGATCGACCTGGTCGGCGAGCTGATCATCGCGGTCGCCAGCACCGGCGCCAACGCGCAGCGCACCGGCGATGCGCAGTTGCTGGAATCCACCTCGATCCTCGCCGGCCTGGTCGAGGAGGTGCGCGAAAGCGCGCTGCAACTGCGCATGGTCAAGATCGGCGGCACCTTCAGCCGCTTCCACCGCGTGGTCCACGACGTGGCCCGCGAACTGGGCAAGGACATCGCGCTGGTGGTCAACGGCGAGGACACCGAGCTGGACAAGTCGGTGGTGGAGAAGATCGCCGATCCGCTGACCCACCTGGTGCGCAACGCCATGGATCACGGCATCGAACCGGCCGAGGTGCGCCAGGCGCGCGGCAAGCCGGTGCGCGGCACGGTGCGCCTCAACGCCTTCCACGATTCCGGCAGCATCGTCATCCAGATCAGCGACGACGGCGGCGGCCTCAACCGCGACCGGATCCTGGCCAAGGCGCTGGAGCGCGGCCTGATCGAACCCGGCCGCCAGCTCTCCGACCGCGAGGTGTTCGCGCTGATCTTCGAGCCGGGCTTCTCCACCGCCGAGAAGGTCACCAACCTGTCCGGCCGCGGCGTCGGCATGGACGTGGTCAAGCGCAACATCGCCGCGCTGCGCGGCAGCGTCGACATCAGCAGCCAGCAGGACGTCGGCACCACCATCTCGGTGCGGCTGCCGCTGACCCTGGCGATCATCAACGGCTTCCAGGTCGGGGTCGGCAAGTCGGTGTTCGTGGTGCCGCTGGACGTGGTCGAGGAATGCGTGGAGTTCGCACCGAACTACCAGAGCGAGTACATCGACCTGCGCGGCAACGTGCTGCCCTACGTACGCCTGCGCTCGCTGTTCGCCATCGCCGGCGCGCCGCCGGCGCGCGAGAGCATCGTGGTGATCCGCCAGGGCTCGCAGCGGTTCGGCCTGGTGGTCGACACCCTGCTGGGCGAGTGGCAGACCGTGATCAAGCCGCTCTCCAAGGTCTTCGCCCAGGTCAAGGGCATCAGCGGCTCCAGCATCCTCGGCAGCGGCGGGGTCGCCCTGATCCTGGACGTGCCGTCGCTCATCGGCCAGTTGCAACCCGGCACCGAATCGCTGGCGGCCTGAGCCGCCGCATCGCCTGCCGTCATTCCTACGTCACGCCATCAACCAGGAATCGCCGTCATGTCCCAGAACCGGACGCCCATTACCACCCTGCCGACCGCCGCGGTCGTCGCCATCGCCCTGCCCGCCGCCGCGGCCGTCGCGGCGCTGACGCTGCCACTGGCCGGCGGCATCGCCTGGACTGTGGTCGCCGTGGCCACGCTGGTCGCCGGCCTGCTACTGGGCCGCAGCGTGCGCGCGGCACAGCAGGCGGCCGCTGCCGCGCAGCGCGAGCTGGAGCTGGCCCGCACCGGTCTGCAAGCGCTGGCGCAGGGCGAACTGGACCGCGTGGACGCGGCGACCGGCGGCAGCGAGATCGGCCAGGCCCTGCTCGCCGCGCAGCGGCCGCTGCGGCAACTGCAGGCCGACGTCGCGCACATGACCAGCGCCCACGCCGCCGGCGACTGCGACGTGGTGCTGGATGCGACCCAGGCCGGCGGCGCCTACCGGACCCTGGTCGGCGACATCAACCAGCTGGTCGGGGCCCACATCGGCGTCTGCAAGCAGGCGATCGACTGCGTGGGCGAATTCGGCCATGGCAATTTCGCCGCGCCGCTGGCTGCGTTCCCGGGCAAGAAGGCCTACATCAACGACACCATCGAGCAGGTGCGGCGCAACATGCTCGGCCTGATCGCCGAGATGCGCCGCGTCTCCGAGCAGCACGAGGCCGGCGAGATCGACGCCAGCATCGACAGCGCGCACTTCCAGGGCGACTTCCGCGGCATGGCCGACGGCATCAACCGCATGGTCGGCAGCCACATCGCGGTCAAGAAGCAGGCGATGGGCGTGGTCGCCGAGTTCGGCCGCGGCAACTTCGACGCGACCATGCCGCCGCTGCCGGGCAAGAAGGCCTTCATCAACGAGACCATCGAGCAGGTGCGCGGCAACTTCAAGCGCCTGATCGGCGAGATCGCGCGCATGTCCGACGAGCACGACAAGGGCGACATCGACGTGCAGATCGACTGCACCCATCTGGACGGGGAGTTCTGCGCGATCGGCAAGGCCATCAACCGCATGGTCGCCGCGCATATCGCGGTCAAGAAGCAGGCGCTGGGCGTGGTCGCCGAGTTCGGCCGCGGCAACTTCGACGCACCGATGCCGCAGTTGCCGGGCAAGAAGGCCTTCATCAACGAGATCATCGAACAGACCCGCGGCAACCTGCGCAGCGTCGGCGACGTGATCAAGGTGATGGGCGCGATGGCCGAGGGCGACCTCAGCCGCCAGGTGCAGGGCCACTACGAGGGTGCCTTCGCCGACATGCAGCGCTACGTCAACGCCACCATCGACAAGCTCACCAGCATCGTCAACGAGGTCAACGGCAACGCTGTCACCCTGGCCAGCGCCGCCGAGGAACTGTCCTCCACCGCGCAGTCGCTGAGCCAGGCGGCCAGCGAGCAGGCCGCCGGCGTGGAGGAGACCAGCGCCTCGCTGGAGCAGATGACCGGCTCCATCGCGCAGAACGCGGAGAACGCCAAGATCACCGACGGCATGGCCGCCAAGGCCTCGCGCGAGGCCGCCGAAAGCGGCGAGGCGGTCCGCGCCACCGTCTCGGCGATGAAGGAGATCGCACGCAAGATCGGCATCATCGACGACATCGCCTACCAGACCAACCTGTTGGCGCTGAACGCGGCGATCGAGGCCGCGCGCGCCGGCGAGCACGGCAAGGGCTTCGCGGTGGTCGCCGCCGAAGTGCGCAAGCTGGCCGAGCGCAGCCAGGTCGCCGCGCACGAGATCAGCGACGTCGCCAGCACCAGCGTGAACCTGGCCGAGACCGCCGGGCGCCTGCTCGGCGAGATGGAACCGTCGATCCGCCGTACCTCCGACCTGGTGCAGGAGATCACCGCCGCCTCCGAAGAGCAAAGCTCCGGCGTCGGCCAGATCAACACCGCGGTGGTGCAGCTCAGCCAGACAACACAGCAATCCGCTGCCAACGCTGAAGAATTGGCCGCCACGGCCGAAGAAGTAAGCAGCCAGGCCGAACAGTTGCAAACGCTCATGAGCTTCTTCACCACCGGCGCCACGCCCACCCCGGCACCGGCCCCGCAGCCGCGGCGGCTGCCGACGCCGATGCAACGCGGGCCACGTGCGCGCAGCTTCGGCGGGCCTGCCGCCACGGCGCAGGCCGCACGCCTGGAAGAAGCCGCGTTCGTCTCGTTCTGATCCATCTCCGCACCGGCCCGGCAGGCCGGTGCCTCTCTATCCCGCACAGGTACCACGGCATGTCCAACTCTCTCTCGCTGTCCTCCAAGCTGTGGAGCGGCTCGGCCATCGCCATCGCGCTGCCATTGGCCGCCGCCGTGTGCGGGTTCGCCCTCGGCCTGCCCGCCGGGCAGACCCTGGCGCTGGGCATCGGCGCCACGGTGCTCGCCGCTGCGGTACTGGCCTATACCGTCCACGCCATCACCCGTTCGCTGCGGATCGCCACCACCACCCTGGCGCGCTTCGCCACCGGCAACTTCGAGGTGGTGATGCCGACGGTGCGCAACGACCAGGCCTGCGAGGTGCTGCTGGCACTGCGCCAGGTGCAGACCGGCGTGCGTCAGATCAACGACGAGATCGTGCGCATGTCGCGCGAGCACGATGCCGGCGACATCGACGTGGTGATCGAGAGCCATCGCTTCGAGGGCGAGTTCAAGGTCATCGCCGAAGGCGTCAACCGCATGGTCGGCGACCACATCGCCACCAAGAAGAAGGCGCTGGCCTGCGTGGCCGAGTTCGGTCGCGGCAATTTCGATGCGCCGCTGGAGACGCTGCCGGGCAAGAAGGTCTTCATCAACGAGATCATCGAGCAGGTGCGGCGCAACATGCAGGGGCTGATCGCGCAGATGAAGCACATGTCCGCGCAGCACGACGCCGGCGACATCGACGTGGTGATCGAGAGCCACCGCTTCGAAGGCGATTTCCGCAGCATGGCCGACGGCATCAACCGCATGGTCGGCGACCACATCGCCACCAAGAAGAAGGCGATGGCCTGCATCGCCGAATTCGGCCGCGGCAACTTCGACGCGCCGTTGGAAGCCCTCCCGGGCAAGAAGGCGTTCATCAACGACACGATCGAGCAGGTGCGTTCCAACCTGCGCGCGCTGATCCGCGACACCAGCCTGCTGGTCGATGCCGCCGCGGCCGGCCGTCTTGACGTGCGTGCCGACGGCAGCCTGCACCATGGCGACTTCCGCCGCATCGTCGACGGCGTCAACCTGACCCTGGACACGGTGATCGGCCCGCTGAACGAAGCCGGCGCCGTGCTCAAGGCGATCGAGGCCGGCGACCTGACCCGGCTGGCGGACGTGCAGTGCCAGGGCCAGCTGAAGGAACTGTGCGACAGCATCAACGCCACCGTCGCGCGCCTGGCGCAGGTGGTCGGCGAGGTGAACATCAATGCCGAAGCACTGGCCAGCGCCTCCGAGCAGGTCAGCGCCACGGCGCAGTCGCTGAGCCAGGCGGCCAGCGAACAGGCCGCCGGCGTGGAGGAGACCAGCGCCTCGCTGGAGCAGATGACCGCGTCCATCGCACAGAACACCGAGAACGCCAAGGTCACCGACGGCATGGCGGCCAAGGCCGCGCGCGAAGCCAACGAAGGCGGCGATGCGGTGCGCTCGACGGTGACCGCGATGAAGCAGATCGCGCAGAAGATCGGCATCATCGACGACATCGCCTACCAGACCAACCTGCTGGCGCTGAACGCGGCGATCGAGGCCGCGCGCGCGGGCGAGCACGGCAAGGGCTTTGCGGTCGTCGCCGCGGAAGTGCGCAAGCTGGCCGAGCGCAGCCAGGTGGCCGCGCAGGAAATCGGCCAGGTCGCCGAGTCCAGCGTGGAACTGGCCGAGGACGCCGGCAAGCTGCTGGAGCAGATGGTGCCGTCGATCCGCCGCACCTCGGACCTGGTGCAGGAGATCACCGCCGCCTCCGAGGAACAGACCTCCGGCGTCGGCCAGATCAACGCCGCCGTCGGCCAGCTCAACCAGACCACCCAGCAGGCCGCAGCCAACTCCGAGGAGCTGGCCGCCACGGCCGAGGAAATGAGCGGGCAGGCCGAGCAGTTGCAGCAGTTGATGAGTTTCTTCCGTACCAACCAGGTCGTGGCGCCGCGGCGTCCGAAGACAGTCACCGTCGGTCCGTCCCGCAGGGCGGCGCCGGCGCGCAAGCGTGGGTTCGGCGAGGTCGGCCTGGCACTGGTGTCGGGGCCGGACGAAGCCCATTTCGATACGTTCTGACATCCACTTTCACGACATCACATCCAGGGGGATCACGATGTTCCAGCACATGAAGATCGGCACGCGCATCGGCATCGGCTTCGGCCTAGTGTTGCTGCTGCTGTTGGGGACCGGCATTTTCGCCACGATGCAGATGGCCAGGATCAACGGCTCGTCCACGGAGCTCGCCACCAACTGGATGCCCAGCGTGCGCAACGTCGAGGAGATGAGCGCGAACTTCAACAAGCTGCGTCTGCTCGAGTTGCAGCGGGTCGTCGCCACCAGTCCAGCCGAGATGCAGGATTACGACACGCGCATGCTCAAGACACTGGAGGCGTTCGAGAACAACAGGAAGACCTATGTCCCGCTGATCTCCTCGCCCGAGGAGCAGGCGCTGTACACGGATTTCGCCAAGAACTTCGATCGCTACACGGAGCTGCACAAGCAGTTGCTGGCGCTGGCGGCGCAGGGAAAAACGCAGGAGGCGATGACCGCACTGAACGGCGAGCAGCGGCAGATCTTCCGCAGCACCGCCGACGCGATCGACAAGCTGGTGGACCTGAACGTCAAGGGCGGCCAGGATGCCAGCGACCGCGGCGACGAACTCTATGCGTCCGCGCGCTCACTGATCATCGCGACCATCGTGGCGGCGGTGCTGCTGGGCGCGGTCGTGGCGTTCTTCATCGTGCGCATCCTCACCCGCCTGCTGGGCGGCGAGCCGGCCTATGTGGCCGAGATCGCCAACAAGGTGGCGCAGGGCGACCTCAACCTGGAGGTGGCGGTGCGCGCCAACGACAGCGGCAGCGCGCTGTATGCGATGCGGACCATGGTCGAGCGGCTGAAGCTGGTGATCGACGGCCAGCGCCGTGTGGTCGCGGCGGCCAACCGCGGCGACTTCTCCGAACGGATCGCGTTGGATGGCCTGGCCGGGTTCCAGCGTGAGATGGGCCAGGGCCTGAACGATCTGGCGACCACGACCGGCGGCAGCATCCAGGACGTGGTGCGGGTGATGGGCGGCCTGGCCGAGGGCGACCTGACCCAGAGCATCGACAAGCACTACGACGGCGCCTACGCCGAAATGAAGAACTACATCAACGACACCATCGCCCGCCTGTCGCAGGTGGTCAGCGAGGTCAACGGCAATGCCGAATCGCTGGCCAGCGCGTCGGAAGAGGTCAGCGCCACCGCGCAGTCGCTGAGCCAGGCGGCCAGCGAGCAGGCCGCCGGCGTCGAAGAGACCAGCGCCTCGCTGGAGCAGATGACCGCGTCGATCTCGCAGAACACCGAAAACGCCAAGATCACCGACGGCATGGCCAGCAAGGCCTCCAGCCAGGCGCTGGACGGCGGCGAATCGGTGCGGGCGACCGTGCAGGCGATGAAGCAGATCGCGCAGAAGATCGGCATCATCGACGACATCGCCTACCAGACCAACCTGCTGGCGCTGAACGCGGCGATCGAGGCCGCGCGTGCCGGCGAGCACGGCAAGGGCTTTGCGGTGGTCGCCGCGGAAGTGCGCAAGCTGGCCGAACGCAGCCAGATCGCGGCGCAGGAGATCGGCGACGTCGCCAGCTCCAGCGTGGAACTGGCCGAGAACGCCGGCAAGCTGCTGGACGAGATGGTGCCGTCGATCAAGCGCACCTCCGACCTGGTGCAGGAGATCACCGCCGCCTCCGAGGAGCAGACCTCCGGCGTCGGTCAGATCAATGCCGCGGTCGGCCAACTCAACCAGACCACCCAGCAGGCCGCGTCCAACTCCGAGGAGCTGGCCGCCACGGCCGAGGAGATGAGCGCGCAGGCCGAACAGCTGCAGCAGCTGATGAGCTTCTTCAAGGTGCAGGGCGCCCCGCCGGCCAGGACCGCGGCGCGACGTCCCGGCGCCGGGCGCGGCCGCAACGGGCAGGCCGGCCCCAAGCCGATCGCGCGCGTCGCCAACGGCCAGCTGGTCCTGGCGGATTCGCTCGACGAAGCCCACTTCGAAACCTTCTGAGACATGGCCATGAACGCTCCCGCTTCGCTCTCACCCTCCGACGCCGGCGACCTGGCCACGGACCAGTTCCTGACCTTCCTGCTCGGCAAGGAAATGTTCGGCGTCGGCATCCTCGGCATCAAGGAGATCATCGAGTACCGCACGCCGACCGACGTGCCGATGATGCCGCCCGCGTTGCGCGGGGTGATCAACCTGCGTGGCGCCGTGGTGCCGGTGGTGGACCTGCAGCAACGCTTCGGCCGCGCGCCCAGCGAGATCAGCAAGCGCACCTGCATCGTCATCATCGAGGTGGCCAGCGGCGAGGAACGCCAGGTGCTGGGCCTGCTGGTGGACGCGGTCAGCGAGGTGCTGGAGATCGCCACCGCCGACATCGCGCCGCCGCCGGCCTTCGGGACCGGCATCCGCCGCGATTTCATCCACGGCATGGGCAAGGTCGGCGAGCGCTTCGTGATCCTGCTCGCCGCCGATGCGGTGCTGGCGCCCCAGGAGTTCGCCAGCATGACCGCGCTCGACGCCCACCTGGAAGAAGGCATCGCCGCCTGAGCGGCCGTTGCCACTTAGCGCCCCTCCCTTTCCTCGAAACGGATTTCGCATGCCCACGTCCCCCGACACCGCCGCCCTGCACCACTTCGGCACGGTCCTGGTGGTCGACGACAGCCAGGTCCAGCGCGAACATGCGCTGGCCCTGTGCCAGCGCATGGGGGCGGTGGCGGTGGAAGGCGCGGCCGACGGCCATGCCGCGCTGGCACGGGTAACCCAGGGGCCGCCGCTGGGGCTGTTGATCGTGGATCTGGAAATGCCCGGCATGGACGGCGTGCAATTGCTCGACGCACTGGCCCGCTGCAGCGTGCGCGTGCCGATCGTGGTCGCCTCGCAGCGCGGCGCGGCCCTGATCGACTCGGTGCTGCAGGTCGGGCGCAGCAACGGCCTGCAGGTGCTGGCGGGACTGGAGAAGCCGCTGCGCGCCGCCCAGCTCGCGGCCGCGGTGCGCGCCCACGCGCCGAGCGCACCGGCACCACGTGACGACGCCGAGGCGCCCGGCGAGGCGACCATGGCGGCGATGCTGCGCGAGGCACTGCAACGCGGCGAGATCGAGGTGGCCTATCAGCCCAAGGTGGACATGCGCAGCGGCCGGGTCGGCGGCGTGGAAGCGCTGGCGCGCTGGCGCCATCCCAGCGCCGGGCCGATCGCGCCGGACCGCTTCATCGCTGTGGCCGAGCGCGAAGGCCTGATCCACGCGCTCACCGCCTGCGTCGCCGACCAGGCGATGGCACGGCTGGCGGCGTGGAAACAGGACGGGTTCCAGCTGACCCTGGCGTTGAACCTGTCGCCGAGCATGCTGCAGGACCCGAACCTACTCGACGAACTGCTCGGGCTGCTGCGCCAGCATGGGCTGGCGCCGTCGGACCTGGTGCTGGAAATCACCGAAAGCTCGCTGGTCTGCGGCAGCGCACTGGGCATGCTGGCACGGCTGCGGCTGCAGGGCTTCGGCCTGTCGCTGGACGACTACGGCACCGGCTTCTCCTCGCTACAGCAGCTCACCCGCATCCCCTTCACCGAACTGAAGATCGACCGCATCTTCGTCCACGACGCGCACCGCAGCCGCAACCTGCGCACGGTCCTCGAATCGGCGCTGGGCATGGCCCAGCGGCTGGGCCTGAGCACCGTCGCCGAGGGCATCGAAACGGTGGAGGACTGGACCCTGCTGCAGGAGCTGGGCTGCGACTTCGGCCAGGGCTACCTGCTGGCGCGCCCGTTGGGGGGCGGCGCGCTGCACGCCTGGCTGCTGGAGCACCAGCGCCTGCTGCAGGAACACGGCCCCACCGGCAACGCCAGCGTCCCCGCTCCCGCCCCTCCCCACTGACCGACCGGCCATGACCATGACCAGCCACGACACCATCACCGAGCAGGAATTCGGCCGGTTCCAGCGCTTCATCTTCGACGCCGCCGGCATCACCATCTCGCCGGCCAAGAAGGCCATGCTGTGCGGACGCCTGGGCAAGCGCCTGAAGGCGCATTCGCTGCAGACCTACACCCAGTACCTCAAGCTGCTGGAAAGCCGCGAGGGCAGCGGCGAGGTGCAGACCGCGATCGACCTGCTGACCACCAACGAAACCTATTTCTTCCGCGAACCCAAGCACTTCGACCTGCTGCGCAGCATCGCCGCCGCGCACACCGGCGGTACGCCGTTCCGTTGCTGGAGCGCGGCCAGTTCCAGCGGCGAGGAGGCCTACAGCATGGCCATGGTGCTGGACGATACCCTGCAGGGCCGCCCCTACGAGGTGGTCGGCACCGACATCAGCACGCGCGTGCTGGCCAAGGCGCGGACCGGCCATTATCCACTGCTGCGCATCGAGCACATGCCGCCGGCCATGCTCAAGCGCTACTGCCTCAAGGGCCGCGGCGAGTACGAGGGCAGCATGCTGATCGACCGCAAGATCCGCGACCATGTGCGCTTCCTGCACGCCAACCTCAACGCGACGCTGCCCAACCTGGGCCAGTTCGACGTGGTGTTCCTGCGCAACGTGATGATCTACTTCAACGGCCAGACCAAGCGCGAAGTGGTGGCGCGGGTGCTCGGCACGCTCAAGCGCGGCGGCATCTTCTGCATCGGCCACTCCGAAAGCCTCAACGACGTCAACGGCGACGTGGTGCAGATCGCGCCGTCGGTGTACCGCAAGCCATGAACCACGACGTCCCAGGAGGGAACCCCGCATGACCACGATCAAGGCCATGGTGATCGACGATTCGGCGGTGGTGCGCCAGGTGCTGGTCGCCGTGCTCAACGACGCGCCCGGCATCGAGGTCATCGCCGCCGCGGCCGACCCGCTGCTGGCGATGGACAAGATGCGCCAGCAGTGGCCGGACGTGATCGTGCTGGACGTGGAGATGCCGAAGATGGACGGCATCACCTTCCTGCGCAAGATCATGAGCGAACGCCCCACTCCGGTGGTGATCTGCTCCACGCTCACCGAGAAGGGCGCGCGGGTGACCATGGACGCGCTGGCCGCCGGCGCGGTGGCGGTGGTGACCAAGCCCAAGCTCGGCCTGAAGCAATTCCTCACCGACTCGGCCGAGGAAATGATCGCCACGGTGAAGAGCGCCGCGCGCGCCAACGTCAAGCGCCTGTCGGCGCGGCCGGCCGTGGCGCCGGCGGAGCCGGAGATCAAGCACACCGCCGACGTGATCCTGCCCGCACAGGGCGGCCGCGCGCTGTCGCAGACCACCGAACGGGTGGTGGCGATCGGCACCTCCACCGGCGGCACCCAGGCGCTGGAGGAAGTGCTGACCGCGCTGCCGCGGGTCAGCCCCGGCATCGTCATCGTCCAGCACATGCCGGAGAAATTCACCGCCGCCTTCGCCGCGCGCCTGGACACGCTGTGCCAGATCTCGGTGAAGGAAGCGGCCAACAACGACCGCGTGGTGCCGGGACGCGCGCTGATCGCGCCGGGCGGCAAGCACATGCTGCTGCGGCGCAGCGGCGCGCAGTACTTCGTCGAAGTGCTGGACGGGCCGCCGGTGAACCGGCACCGGCCGTCGGTGGACGTGCTGTTCCGCTCCGCCGCGCGCGCCGCCGGCGGCAACGCGCTGGGCATCATCATGACCGGCATGGGCGACGACGGGGCGGTCGGCCTGCTGGAGATGCGCCAGGCCGGCGCACGCACCGTGGCCCAGGACGAACAGAGCAGCGTGGTGTTCGGCATGCCCAAGGAAGCGATCAAGCGCGGCGGCGCGGAGAAGATCCTTCCGCTCAACGCGATGGCGCGCGAGATCGGCCAGCAGCTGAGCTAGCCCAGCCGGCCGCCGCACCACCCTGCCGCAGGAGCCGCTGCAGCCGCGACGAAGCATTCCCATGAATGTCGGTCGCGGCTGAAGCCGCTCATGCAAACGCGGGCAGCCAAGCCCTGTCCCTGCCACACACCTTGCAGCGCGCAGCGGCGCAAGCAGGTTCGCGGCAAGCGGCGACGCACATGCGCCCGCAATCCCCCCTCAACCCGAATTGATGTGCTCCTTGCAGTACAGCCGCCGATACGCACTGGGGGTCATGCCCAGGCGCTGGCGGAACACGCGGCGGAAGTAGCCGCTGTCGCTGAAGCCGGCGCGCTGCGCCACGTCGTCCACCGCGCAGGTGTTGACCAGCAACAGCTTCTCGGCGAAGGCGATGCGCTGGCGGTGGATCGCCTCGGTCAGCGTGGTGCCGAAGCTGCGCCGGTAGATGCGGCCCAGATAATCCGGATTGCAGTGCAGTTGCGCGGCCAGCGACGAGGCGGTGAGCGCGGTGTGGAACTGGGTGCCGATCAGTTGCTTGGCACGGTACGCCAGCGCCACCCCGGCGCGTTCGGAATCGTGCGGATCCGGCCAGGCGCCGGCCACGCATTGCAGCATCGACAGCACGATCGGCTCCAGCATCGGCAGCGTGCGCCGTTCCTCCTGCTCGGCCAGGAACCAGCGGAACAGGCCGACGAAGCGATCCGGATCGCGGATCGCAGTGCGCTGCGGCATCGACAGCGCCACCGCGTTGTCCGCCTGCGCCGCGCCCGGTTCCAGTTCGAAATGCACCCAATAGAACCGCAGGTCGTCCGGGAACTGGCCCAGGCCGGCGTGCGCGCGGCCGGGCCACAGCAACAGCGTCTCGCCGGGGCCGACGTGGAAGTCGTTGTCCTGTTCGCGAATCGAGAGGATGCCGCGCTCGACGAAGATCAGCTCGTAGGACTGGATCACCCGCGCCGGATGCGCACCCACGCCGCGGGAAATGAACAGGCCTCCGTTCTGGACCCGGATCGGATAGGCGACGGCGAACTCGAGCATGTCGGAAACGTCTCCCCTTGCCTGCGCGACGCTGCACTGCAGCATTCGAATGAACGATGCCGCGCAAGGACGCCGCGGCCGCCGTGGTCGGAATCGTACCGGTTTTATACCGCACAGACTCTTGTCGCGGGTGCGCCGCCATGCCACTTTGCGCTGGCGCCGGACCGGGCGCGCCAGGAGCCGTTACGTTGACCGCGACCGCCATCGGCCACGCCACCGCAGACGCCGCACCGGCCGCGACCACGCCGCGTCTGTCGCGTCTGGAGAAGTTCGGCTACGGCCTCGGCGATGCCGGCGGCACGGTGGTCACCTGCCTGATCGCCAACTTCCTCACCTTCTTCTACACCGACGTGTTCGGCCTGACCCCGGCGCTGGTCGGCACCCTGTTCACCGTGCTGCGCGTGGCCGACGCGGTGTCCGATCCGGTGATGGGCCTGATCGCCGATCGCACCCGCAGCCGCTGGGGCCGTTTCCGCGCCTGGCAACTGTGGGTCGCCGTGCCGATCGGCATCGCCTGCGTGCTGACCTTCAGCGCGCCGCAGCTGAGCGCCGGCGCCAAGATCGCCTACGCCTTCGCCAGCTATTTCCTGCTGTCGCTGTGCTACACCGCGATCAACGTGCCCTACTGCGCGCTGATCAACAGCATGACCGGCGACCACCGCGACGTGGTCTCGGCGCAATCCTGGCGCTTCGTGCTGTGCGGCATCGCCGGCTTCCTGGTGTCGGTCGGGTTGCCGTGGCTGGTGCGGGAGCTGGGCAACGGCGACGCCGCGCGCGGCTACCAGCTCGGCGTGGGCGTGCTGGCGGTGCTGGCGGTGGCGATGTTCCTGTGCTGCTTCTTCGCCGTGCGCGAACGCGTGCCGGTCAGCCTGCTCGGCGGCGCCGGCATCGGCGCACATCTGCGTGGCCTGCTGCAGAACGACCAGTTGCGGCTGGTGCTGCTGATGTCGTTCCTGCTGATCAACGTCTACAACATCCGCGGCGGCGCCTATCTGTACTTCATCACCTACGTGCTCGGCGGCAGCAGCGGCTACGCCTCGCTGTTCTTCGCGATGGTGGCGCTGGCCACGGTACTTGGCGCGATCGTGGTCAACGCGCTGTGCCGCCGCTTCGATCCGCTGGCGCTGTACCTGCACACCAACCTGGCGCTGGCCGCGTCCGGCGTGGCGCAGTGGTGGCTGCCGACCGGACCGGCGCAGCAGACGCTGTGGCTGGGGGTGATCTTCGTGCACTGCCTGGTGCTGGGCTTCGCGCTGCCGCTGCACTTCTCGCTGATGGCCTTCGCCGACGACTACGGCGCCTGGAAGAACCGGGTGCGTTCCTCGGGCATCAACTTCGCCTTCAACCTGTTCTGCATCAAGCTGGCCTGGGCCTCGAGCGCGGTGGTGATCAGCGCGCTGTTCGTCTACGCCGGCTACCGCGCCGGCGCCGCGCAGCAGAGTCCCGCCTCGCTGCAGGCCATCACCCTGCTGGAAACCCTGATCCCCGCCGGCCTGCATCTGCTGCTGGCCGCGGTGATCCTGCGCTGCCGGCTGCGCCGGCCGCTGCTGGCGAATATCGCCGCCGATCTGGCCGCACGCCCGGTGCACTGACCTTCCCCACTCTCCAGGATCTCCGCTCCATGCCGCATTCGCCCGTGCCGTCCCCGGAACTGCCGCTCGCCCACCTGCGTATCGCCGATCCGTTCTGGCAGCGCTACCAGCGCCTGGTGCAGGAGGTGGTGCTGCCCTACCAGTGGGACGCGCTCAACGACAACGTCGCCGATGCCGAACCCAGCCATGCCATCGAGAACTTCCGCATCGCCGCCGGCCGCAGCGACGGCGCGTTCTACGGCATGGTGTTCCAGGACAGCGACGTGGCCAAATGGCTGGAAGCGGTGGCCTACCTGCTCGCACAGCATCCCGATCCGGCGCTGGAGCGCGATGCCGACGCCACCATCGAGCTGATCGGGGCTGCGCAGCAGGCCGACGGCTACCTCAACACCTACTTCACGGTGAAGGCGCCGCAGGAACGCTGGACCAACCTGGCCGAGTGCCACGAGCTGTACTGCGCCGGGCACATGATCGAGGCCGGCGTGGCCTACTTCCAGGCCACCGGCAAACGCACCCTGCTCGACATCGTGTGCCGGCTCGCCGACCACATCGACGCCACCTTCGGCCCCGGCCCCACGCAGTTGCACGGCTACCCCGGGCATCCGCAGATCGAACTGGCACTGATGCGCCTGTATGAGGCCACCGGCGAGGCGCGCTACCTGGCACTGGCGCGCTACTTCGTCGAACAACGCGGCACCACGCCGCACTACTACGACGAGGAGTACGCCAAGCGCGGCCAGACCTTCTTCTGGGGCGGGCACGGCCCGGCCTGGATGATCCAGGACAAGGCCTACAGCCAGGCGCATCTGCCGGTGGCGCTGCAGGACACCGCGGTCGGCCATGCCGTGCGCTTCGTGTACCTGTACGCCGGCGTGGCGCACCTGGCCCGGCACAGCGGCGACGCCACCCTGCGCGCGGCCTGCGAGCGCCTGTGGGACAACGCCACCCAGCGACAGATGTACCTGACCGGCGCGATCGGTGCGCAGAGCTACGGCGAAGCCTTCAGCGTCGACTACGACCTGCCCAACGACACCGCCTACAACGAGAGCTGCGCCTCGATCGGGCTGATGATGTTCGCCAACCGCATGCTGCAGCTGGCGCCGGATGGCCGCTACGCCGACGTGATGGAGCGGGCGCTGTACAACACCGTGCTGGGCGGCATGGCCCTGGACGGGCGCCACTTCTTCTACGTCAACCCGCTGGAAGTGCACCCGCCCACCGTGCACGGCAACCACACTTTCGATCATGTGAAGCCCGTGCGCCAGCGCTGGTTCGGCTGCGCCTGCTGCCCGCCCAACATCGCCCGCGTGCTGACCTCGCTCGGCCACTACCTCTACACCCGCCGCGACGACACGCTGTACGTGAACCTCTATGTCGGCAGCGACGCGCGGTTCGAGGTCGGCGGGCAGACCCTGACCCTGCGCCAGCGCGGCGAATATCCGTGGCAGGACACGATCGCCTTCGAGGTGGAGTGCAGCGCCCCGGTGGAGGCGGCACTGGCGCTGCGCCTGCCCGACTGGTGCCAGGCGCCGCAGCTGCGGCTCAACGGCGAGCCGGTGGCGATCGATGCGCACCGCCAGCACGGCTACTGCGTGCTGCGCCGGCGCTGGCAGTCCGGCGACACCTTGCAGCTGCGCCTGCCGATGCCGCCGATGCGGGTCAGCGGGCACCCGCGCGTGCGCCACCTGGCCGGCAAGGTCGCGGTGCAACGCGGGCCGCTGGTGTACTGCCTGGAGCAGGCCGACAACGGCGCCGACCTGCATCAGCTGCGCCTGCCGGCCAACGCCACGCTGCAGGCCGTACCCGGCACCGGCGCGCTCGCCGGCCAGGTGCTGCTGCAAGCCACCGGCGAACGCCTGCATGGCGACGTCGACGCCGCGGCCGCACCGCTGTACCGCTACGATGCGCCGCCGCCGACGCGGCAGCCGCAGCCCCTGACCTTCGTGCCCTACTTCGCCTGGGCCAATCGCGGCGAGGGCGAAATGCGGGTGTGGGTGGACGCCAGCGACGGCTGAAGGCAACGCTGCGGAACGTCTGCTGTAAGAGCGGCTTCAGCCGCGACCGGCGTTACCGGGAACGCCGGTCGCGGCTGATCCCGCAGAAGGGGACAAGCGCCGTTCCTGCCGGACAAGCTGCATTCGGATGAATCCTTGCGGAAACAGGTCACCACAGCGATGCCTGCCTGCGCCCCACACGCGCCGCACGGCCAGCGCACGCTCTAAGCTAGGGCCATGAATGCCCTGGCCCTCGCCGCCCCGCCGTTCGCCCGCCTCGCTCTCGGCGCGCATCGCATCGCCGTGCCGGACGCCTGGCTGCTGCCGTTCGAGGTCGATGCCTTCGACAGCGACGATTTCCAGCGCCACCGCGTGCAGCAGCCGCCGTCGATCGCGCGCAGCGTGCGCAAGCGCCAGGCCGAGTACCTGGCCGGACGGCGCGCGGCGCTCGCCGCGCTGCGGGCGGCCGGCAGCACGGCCACCGACCTTCCGATCGGCCCCGACCGCGCGCCGCTCTGGCCAGAGGGTTTCCTCGGCAGCCTCTCGCATACCGACGGCGTGGCGGTCGCCATCGCCATGCCGACGTCCGCCGGAGCCAATGGCATCGGCCTGGATATCGAACGTGTGGTGGCCGCGGACCAGCTCGAGGCGATCCGCAGCATGGCCCTGAACGCCAGCGACTGTGACGCATTGGCTGCGCTCGCCCGCGTCTGCGGCTGGCCGTATGCGCTGACCCTGGGCTTCTCGGCGAAAGAGAGTTTCTACAAGGCCACCGCGGCGACCGTCGGCCGCTTCTTCGATTTCGACGCCTTGCGCATCGAAGGCTGCGACCCGGCCAGCGGCAGCGTGGAGACGCGGATCGCCACGCCGCTGGCGCCGGCCTTGCCGGCCGGACAAGCGCACCGTCTGCGCTGGGTGGACGTGCAGCCCGGGCTGTTGTTCACCAGCTGCGTCTGGTAAGGACATGCCGGGGTTAAGCCGTTGCCGCGCAGCTGCGGCAACGCGCGCTGCATGCAACACGCGGCGCGGCGTCGACACCGCACTTTCGCTTGGCAGGCCGCGAGAACGCGGCGCCTGCCGAGGCGTCACACACTCACAACGCGGCCAGGATCTGCTCGCGCCGGCGCGTGTACTCCGCCGCATCGATCAATCCCTGCGCCTTCAGCTGCTCCAGCGCGCGCAGGCGCTGCTCGACCGAGTCGACGGGAGGCAATGGCGGCGGCGCCGCGGCCGGCCGGCGCCGCTGGGCGCGGATCGCCAGCCACACCACCATGCCGACCAGCAGCGGCAAGGCGAGCACGACCAGCAGGATGAGCCAATGCCAGATACTGAATCCACCCATCGCGTTCTCCTGCCGGCCGCGTGCCGATCCTGGTGCTTACTTCGCCTTGCCCTGATTGGCCACCGCTTCGGCGGCCTTCTTGGCCGCTTCCGGGTCGCCCAGGTAGCGGTAGGACTGCACCTGCAGGCTGTCGTCCAGTTCGAACAGCAGCGGGATGCCGGTGGGAATGTTGAGTTCGAGAATTTCTTCGCGCGAGACGTCGTTCAAGTACTTGTACAGCGCGCGCAGCGAGTTGCCATGGGCGGTGACCAGCACGGTCTGCCCGGCCTTGAGCTGCGGCGCGATGGCGTCGTGCCAGTACGGCAGCACGCGCTCGAGCGTGGTCGCCAGCGATTCGGTGGCCGGCAGCGCGTTGCGGTCCAGGGTGGCATAGCGGCGGTCGTGCAGCGGATGGCCCGGATCCTCGGCGTCCATCGGCGGCGGCGGGATGTCGTAGGAGCGGCGCCAGATCTTGACCTGGTCCTCGCCGTGCTTGGCCGCGGTCTCGGCCTTGTCCAGGCCCTGCAGGCCGCCATAGTGGCGTTCGTTGAGACGCCAGCTCTTGTGCACCGGCAGCCAGTCCTGGTCCAGTTCCTTCAGCGCGCCCTGCAAGGTGTGGATGGCGCGCTTGAGCACCGAGGTATGCGCGACGTCGAACTGCAGCCCCTCCTCGCGCATCAGCCGGCCGGCGGCCACGGCTTCCTGGCGGCCCTGCTCGGTCAGGTCGACGTCGACCCAGCCGGTGAAGCGGTTATCCAGGTTCCACTGGCTCTGGCCATGGCGCAACAGTACGAGTTTGCGGGTCACTGCGACGGTCTCCGTTGGGGGATGCGTGGGTGGTGCGGCCCTGGATTGTAGCTCTTGGCTGGGAATGGGGAATCGGGAATGGGGAATCGTTGAAGCAGTTCCCGCGCGGCTCTGACCAGCAGGCGGCGCTTGGCTGTCCGGCTTGCTGGAGAACAAAGCCGTTGCGATTCCCCATTCCCCATTCCCGATTCCCAGCCTCTCCACACCCCAGCCACGAAGACGGCGCGATCATCCGCGCATGGACACTTCTTCGCACTCCGTATTCGGCGACTGGCACGGCAGCATCGTGCAGGCGCGCGCGCTGCAGGCGACGCTGGCGCGCCAGGTCAGCCTGCAGGACGAGGTGCCCGACCCGCCGCGCTGGCTGGCCGGCTTCGACGTCGGTTTCGAGGACGACGGCCAGGTCACCCGCGCCGCCGCGGTACTGCTCGACGCGCAGACCCTGCAGCCGCACCAGGCCGAGATCGCGCGCGTGCCCACCTCGATGGCCTACGTGCCCGGCCTGCTCAGCTTCCGCGAACTGCCGGCCTTGCTGGCTGCGCTGGGTCTGCTGCGGCAGCGGCCGGACCTGGTGTTCGTCGACGGCCAGGGCATCGCCCATCCGCGCCGGCTCGGCATCGCCGCGCACTTCGGCGTGGTCACCGGGCTGCCCAGCATCGGCGTGGCCAAGACCCTGCTGGCCGGCCGCTTCGAGGAGCCCGGCGCGCAGGCCGGCGACCACAGCCCCATCGTGCATCGCGGCGAGGTGGTGGGCTGGGCGCTGCGCAGCAAGCTGCGCTGCAATCCGCTGATCGTCTCGCCCGGCCATCGTGTGGCGGTGGACAGCGCGCTGCAGTGGACCCAGCGCTATCTGCGCGGCTACCGCCTGCCGGAACCGACCCGGCTGGCCGATCGGCTGGCCTCGCGCCGCGGCGAGGTGGCGATCGCCCAGCCGGGCTTGCTGTAGCCTCGGCATCCGCTGGCGCGACTGCGAAAGCGCACTCGCCGCATCCGCACTGTCGTGTCGCGTCCGAAACGGACGCGTTGGATTGAAACCACATGGCGTTGTCCCCACCGGCGTCGTCGATCGGTCGCCCCCGCCCGGGGGCGTGGATCCACGCAGTCGCCTGTCGCCTGCGTCGTGTCGCGATGCGCACCTGCGAACGCGCATCACCTGCGCAAGAGAGGCGCACACCAGGCGCCGCGGCACGCGGAACATTGCGTCTTGCGCCGCCGGCGTCCGTGCCACGCGTCCGCATGCGAAGCTTGCGCTCCGTTCCTGCCACCACGAGCGCCGGCATGCCCACCCTGATCGCCCCCCGCGTCCACGATATCGGCGGCTTCGAAGTGCGCCGCGCCGTCCCCAGCGTGCAGGCGCGCAGCGTCGGCCCCTTCGTCTTCATCGACCACATGGGCCCGGCGGTGTTCGAGCCGGGCCACGGCGTGGACGTGCGCCCGCATCCGCACATCGGCCTGGCCACGGTCACCTTCCTGTGGTCCGGCGAGATCGGCCACCGCGATTCGCTCGGCTCCGACCAGGTGATCCGCGCCGGCGACGTCAACTGGATGACCGCCGGCCGCGGCATCTCCCACTCCGAACGCACACCGACCACGCTGCGTGAGCATGCACATCCGCTGCACGGCATGCAGACCTGGGTGGCGCTGCCGAAATCGGCGGAAGAAACCGCACCGGCGTTCTACCACCATGCCGCGGCCAGCCTGCCGCAGCAGCGCCGCGACGGCGCGTGGCTGCGGGTGATCGCCGGCCGCGCCTACGGCGAGGAATCGCCGGTCACGGTGTTCGCCGACACCCTCAACGTGGCCCTGGACCTGGAGGCGGACGCCGAAATCGACCTGGACGCGCGGCACGTCGAGCGCTCGCTGTACATCCTCGAAGGCGAGGCGCAACTGGACGGCGTGGACATTCCGGCGCGGCACCTGGTCCTGCCCGAGCCCGGCGCGCGCGGGCGGTTGCGCGCAAAGACCCCGCTGAAGGCCATGCTGATGGGCGGGGAACCGCTGGATGGCCCGCGCCACCTCTGGTGGAACTTCGTCTCCAGTTCGGTGGAACGCATCGAGCAGGCCAAGCAGGATTGGCGCGAGGGCCGCTTCGGGACGATCCCCGGCGACGACCAGGAATTCATCCCGTTGCCCGAACCCGGCCGCTGAGCCGGCGGCAGGCCTGCATCGGGCCACCGCCCCCACACACGCGAAGCGCCACCGCCCTCGTCCCCCCGCGATCCGCGCCCGCAACCGCCTGATCGGCGCAGCCGCGCGGGTGCCGGCATGCCGTACCACGCGTACGGATGTTCCGGAATCCGCATCCCAATTGTCAGCGCGGCCATGCTGGGCTATGGTGCAGACGCGGCCGCGCACGCGTGACCGCACACGGGACACGCACTGCGTCGGGGGATGCACTGCCGGGATCCCGCACAGGATGGGCGCTCCCGCAGACGACGCCGCAGGCGTGCGTATGGATCGAACGCGTCGCATCGCGGCGTATGGGGAACATCGCGAATGAAGACACTCTTGCGCAAGGCGCTGCTGACCGCTGCGGCGGCGTTGCCCGCCGCTGCCGCCACCGCGCAGCAGGCACAGAACTGCCCACCGCTGCCGCCGCAGAGCAAACTGCAATGGAGCGAACGCAGCGACAAGGGCTTCATCGTCTGCCGCGCCAGCGACGCCGACGGACGTCAGGTGCTGGGCATGATGCTCACCGCGCGCGACCCGAACATTCCGCTGCAGCGCACGCTGCGCGAGGAAAAGGGCGCCATCGCCGGCGAGCAGGTGTACTGGTACCGGCCGGACCTCGGCGGTGCCGACCTGCCGGGCCTGGCCTCGCGCCGGATCGCGGTCGCGGAGCTGAAAAAGGGCCAGTTCGCCCAGGTGTGGATCGACGCCGCCGACACCCAGGAACTGCAGACCCTGCAGTCGCTGGTGCAGGGGCTGGACATGCGCCAGTCGAGCCTGGCGCTGGAGCGCTGAGGCGGCGCACTGCGCCATGCACTGCGGTCTCTCGTAGCAGCGGCTTCAGCCGCGACGGCGTTATTGGGAATGCCTGTCGCGGCTGAAGCCACTCCTACGAGGAAACAAACCCTCGCACCACATGCGGCGCGAAACGCGCCCTCAGAAGCGCCCTTCCTGGAAATCCACGAAGGCCTGCATCAGTTCCTGGCGCGTGTTCATCACGAACGGCCCATGCCGCGCCACCGGCTCGCGCAACGGTCGGCCGGCGACCAGGATCAGCCGCGCGCCCTGCGTGCCGGCCTGCACCTGCAGCAGGTCGCCGCCGCCGAGCACCGCCAGCGTCTGCGCCGGCAGCACGCGCGCCGCCTCGCCCTCGCCCAGTGCCGCCTCGCCCTCGAACATGTAGGCGAAGGCGTTGTGTCCGGACGGCAGCTCGAACGCCCAGCGCGTGCCGGCGTCCAGCGCGATGTCCAGATACAGCGGGTCGGTGGCCGGCTGCGCGATCGGGCCGTGCACCTCGCCGACCTGGCCGGCGATCACCTTGACCGTCACCCCCGGCGCCGGCTGCGCCACCGGGATGCGCTCGGGCGCGAATTCCTGGTAGCGCGGCGCGGTCATCTTGTCGCGCGCCGGCAGGTTCACCCACAACTGGAAGCCGCGCATGCGCCCGTGTTCCTGCTCCGGCATCTCCGAATGCACCAGGCCGCGGCCGGCGGTCATCCACTGCACGCTGCCCGGGGTCAGCAGGCCCTCGTTGCCGTGGTTGTCCTTGTGCCGCATGCGCCCGTCGAGCATGTAGGTGACGGTCTCGAAGCCACGGTGCGGATGGCTGGGGAAACCCCCGATGTAGTCCTCGGCCCGGTCGGTGCCGAACTCGTCGAGCAGCAGGAACGGATCCAGTTCGGGCAGCGCACCGCCGCCGATGACGCGGGTCAGCTTGACCCCATCGCCGTCGGCGGTGGCGTGGCCGCGAATGGCACGCAGGATGCGCGCGGGGGCGACGGTGGTGGAAGCGGTCATGGCGGACGATCTCCTGATGAGCTCCCTACTGTGGGTGCCGCCGCCACCGCGGCCAACCGCGACCGGCGCAACCCATCGTTCCATCGTCTGCGGCGACTGGTTCGCTTCTCCCACCGGGAGAAGGTGCCCCGTAGGGGCGGATGAGGGTGCGGGCGCAGCCTCGTGCGCAGGCTGGCTTCGCGAGGGCTGCGCCCCGGACCCTCACCCCAACCCCTCTCCCGAGGGAGAGGGGCTCATGCCTTTCCCTTCTCCCACCGGGAGAAGGTGCCCCGTAGGGGCGGATGAGGGTACGGGCGCAGCCTCGTGCGCAGGCTGGCTTCGCGAGGGCTGCGCCCCGGACCCTCACCCCAACCCCTCTCCCGAGGGGAGAGGGGCTCGCGCCTTTCCTTTCTCCCACCGGGAGAAGGTGCCCCGCAGGGGCGGATGAGGGTACGGGCGCAGCCTCGTGCACAGGCTGGGTTCGCCAGGGCTTCGCCCCCGTACCCTCACCCCAACCCCTCTCCCGGGGGGAGAGGGGCTCGCGCGCTGCGCCGTCCGTCCCCGCCACACCGTTCGTCACAAGGACTGTCTACGACCAAAGTACTAGCCCCTCGGCCCTCCCCGCCATTGACCCCCCAGGCCATCGGGGCGACCCTTGCGGCAATCTCCAGGGGAGCGTTCTGCATGAAAGGGTTTTCCAAGCTGGCCTGGGCCGCACTCGCCATCCTGGCGGCTTTCTGCCTCGGCACCATCGCCCTGCGCCGCGGCGAACACATCAATGCGCTGTGGATCGTGGTGGCCGCGGTGTCGATCTACCTGATCGCCTACCGCTTCTACAGCCGGTTCATCGCCGACAAGGTGATGCAGCTCGACCCCACCCGGGCCACGCCGGCGGTGCTCAACAACGACGGCCTGGACTACGTGCCGACCAACAAGCACGTGCTGTTCGGCCACCATTTCGCCGCCATCGCCGGCGCCGGGCCGCTGGTCGGGCCGGTGCTGGCCGCGCAGATGGGTTACCTGCCCGGCCTGCTGTGGCTGGTGGTCGGCGTGGTGGTCGCCGGTGCGGTGCAGGACTTCATGGTGCTGTTCCTGTCCAGCCGCCGCAACGGCCGCTCGCTCGGCGACCTGGTGCGCGAGGAAATGGGCCAGGTGCCCGGCACCATCGCCCTGTTCGGCGCGTTCCTGATCATGATCATCATCCTGGCGGTGCTGGCGATGGTGGTGGTCAAGGCGCTGGCGGAAAGCCCCTGGGGCATGTTCACGGTGATCGCGACCATGCCCATCGCGATCCTGATGGGCGTGTACATGCGCTACATCCGCCCCGGCAAGATCGGCGAGATTTCGGTGGTCGGGCTGATCCTGCTGCTGGCGGCGATCTGGTTCGGCGGCAAGGTCGCCGCCGATCCGACCTGGGGCCCGGCCTTCACCTTCACCGGCACGCAGATCACCTGGATGCTGATCGGCTACGGCTTCGTCGCCTCGGTGCTGCCGGTGTGGCTGCTGCTGGCCCCGCGCGACTACCTGTCCACCTTCCTCAAGATCGGCACCATCATTGCGCTGGCGATCGGTATCCTGGTGGTGATGCCGGAGCTGAAGATGCCGGCGCTGACCCAGTTCGCCGCCAGCGGCGACGGCCCGGTGTGGAAGGGCGGCCTGTTCCCGTTCCTGTTCATCACCATCGCCTGCGGCGCTGTGTCCGGCTTCCATGCGCTGATCTCCTCGGGCACCACGCCCAAGCTGCTCGCCAACGAGTCGCACATGCGCTACATCGGCTACGGCGGCATGCTGATGGAATCGTTCGTGGCGGTGATGGCGCTGGTGGCGGCCTCGATCATCGACCCGGGCGTGTACTTCGCGATGAACAGCCCGGCCGCGGTGATCGGCGCCGACGTCGCCGCCGCCGCACACCACATCAGCACCACCTGGGGCTTCGCCATCACCCCGGAGCAACTCACCGCCACCGCGGCGGCGATCGGCGAACCCACCATTCTGCATCGCGCCGGCGGCGCGCCGACGCTGGCGGTGGGCATCGCGCAGATCCTGCACCAGGCCATCCCCAACAGCAGCGACGCGATGATGGCCTTCTGGTACCACTTCGCGATCCTGTTCGAGGCGCTGTTCATCCTCACCGCGGTGGACGCCGGCACCCGCGCCGGCCGCTTCATGCTGCAGGACCTGCTCGGCAACTTCGTGCCGGCGCTGAAGAAGACCGAGTCGTGGACCGCCAACATCATCGGCACCGCCGGCTGCGTGGCGCTGTGGGGCTACCTGCTGTACACCGGCGTGGTCGATCCGTTCGGCGGCATCCAGACGCTGTGGCCGCTGTTCGGCATCTCCAACCAGATGCTGGCCGGCATCGCGCTGATGCTGGGCACGGTGGTGCTGTTCAAGATGAAGCGCGACCGCTACGCGTGGGTGACCGCGGTGCCGGCGGTGTGGCTACTGATCTGCACCACCTATGCCGGGCTCATCAAGATCTTCGACCGCAACCCGTCGCAGGGCTTCCTGGCGCAGGCGCACAAGTTCCAGGACGCCATCGCCAGCGGCACCGTCACCGCACCGGCCAAGTCGGTGGCGCAGATGCAGCAGATCGTCACCAACGCCTACGTCAACACCGGGCTGACCGCGCTGTTCCTGTGCGTGGTGTTCGCGGTGCTGATCTATGCGGTGAAGACCATTCTTGCCGCGCGCCGCAACCCTCAGCGCAGCGACCGCGAGACCGCGTACGTGGCCTTGCAGCCGCACCAGATGGCGGACCTGTAATGGCCGGCGCCCTGGTCCCGGTCGGGCAGTACCAGGCGCACCGCCGGCTATGGCGGCGCCTGGTGCAGACCGCGCGGCTGTGCTGCGGCATTCCCGACTACGACAACTACGTGCGGCACATGCTGGAAAAGCACCCGGACCGCGAGCCGATGGACTACAAGACCTTCTTCCGCGAGCGCCAGGAGGCGCGGTATGGCGGCAAGAGCGGGTTTCGCTGTTGTTGAAAGGCCGGGATTGGGGAATCGGGATTGGGGATTGGTGGCGGGCGCCTGAAGGTATTCGGCGAACGCGGCGGTGATCGTGACGAAACTGCGGCGATGCTTGCAATGGGCATCGCCGCTTGGCTGTTGTAGGAACGGCTTCAGCCGCGACGCGTTACCGACAAGGCATCGCGGCTAAAGCCGCTCTTACGGAGAAGCACGCGGATGCCATGCACTCGCGGCGCCGCTCCCATTCCCGAATCCCGATTCCCCAATCCCGGCTCTTCATGCCGCCGCGGCGCGCACCAGTTCCGCATAGGTCCGCGGCAACTCGCGCATGTGTTCCATCACCGCGGCCACGCCGAGCTGGCGCAGGGTCGCGGCATGGCCGGCGGGGATGTGTGCGGCGCCGGTGAAACCGATCACGGTCATGCCCGCGGCCAGCGCGGCGCTGGCGCCGGTGGCGCTGTCCTCGATCACCAGGCAGCGTTCCGGCGCCACCTCCAGCGTGCGCGCCGCCAGCAGATACACGTCCGGCGCGGGCTTGGGCCGCGCCACCATGTCGGCGCTGAAGATGCGTTCACCGACACGCTCATGCAGGCCGGCGCGCGCCACCGAGGCGACCACGCTCTCGCGCATGCTGTTGGAGGCGACCGCCAGCGGCAGCGGCAACGCCAGCAAGGCCTCGCGCACGCCGTCGATCGGCTGCACCTCGGCGGCAATCAGCACCTCCGAGCGTGTGCGGATCTCCTGGTACAGGCCCGGCGGCAGCGCCAGCGCGTACTGCCGTTGCACGCGCTGCACGATTTCCTGTGCGGTGAGGCCGAAGCTGCCCGCGAGAAAGCGTTCCAGTTCGGCCCGCGGCACATAGGCGCCCAGCGCGTCGAGCATCACCCGGTCGGCCAGCACTTCGCTGTCGACGAGCACGCCGTCGCAATCGCTGATCAACAGGTCGAAGGGGGTCGCCGTCATCGCGCGCTCCTTTGGGAAAACGTCCATTATGCCGCTGCGCACATGTCCCTCGCCTGTGCGGCGCCTGCAGTCGCGGCAGCGCGGCCAATCCCATGCGCACGCGCTGCATGCCCCTGCGGCGCTGCCTGTCCGCCCTGCCCGCTCGCGGCAGCAATCGCATCTCGGCAATATCCCGGCCGCCAAGCGTTTGTTTCCGGTTAAACGACGGACCGCCTGGCGGGACGCCACCAGAGATTCGCAGACCGCGTCACAAAACTGGCACAACACCACTGCGGTCCGCTGCTAGCATCGGCAGCGGCGCCAGGACGTGCGCCGTCATCCCAGGACCGCGAACAGGAAAGGAGCCTTGCATGCGTACGCCCGTCCCCGCCCTGATCGCACTCGCGACCTCGCTGTTCTTCTCGGTCAGTTGCGCCGCACAGTCCGGCGCCAAGGAGCATTCCGCCATGTCAGCCTCGCTGCAGGATCATTCTGTCGCGTTCCGCGACCCCGCACTCGCCGACATCGCCGCCGCCATCGCGCGCGGCGACGTCGCCCGCATCGCCGCCCTGGCGCCCAGCACGGACCTGTCCGCGCACGGCGACCAGAACGTCACCCTGCTCGAATGGGCCATCTGGAACGAACAGCCGCGCGCGCTGGCGGCGCTGCTCGACGCCGGTGCCGACCCGTCGCTGCCGGGCATGGATCAGGAAACCGTGGTGCACATGGCCGCCATGGCCAAGGATCCGCAATACCTGGAGATCCTGCTGCAGCACGGCGCCCCGGTCGACCCGGTGAGCGCGCGTGCGAACTGGACGCCGCTGTTCCGCGCCGTGCAGAGCAAGCGCGACGCGCAGATCGAGATGCTGCTCAAGGCCGGCGCCGACCCGAAACGGGTCGACGCCACAGGCAACTCGTTGCTGCACCTGGCCGCGCAGAGCAGCGCCGGCAATCCCTGGGTGCCCAAGCTGCTGCAGGCCGGGGTCGATCCGAGCCTGCGCAACGCCCAGGGCAAGACCTTCCAGGCGTACTTCTTCAACACGCCCGAGCGCCTGCTCAACGCCAACGCGCAGCAGGTCCGCAACGACGTGCGCGCCTGGCTGAGCGCCCACGCCATCCCGTTGGAAGCGAGCCGCTGACGCGGTCGGTCGCCACATTCGCACGGAGCCGCGCATGAACCAGAACGAGCTTTCCCCGTCCGATCCGTCCACCTCCTTCTCCGACGCCGTCCGCGGCCAGCAGCCGCAGGCCGTGGACCGGCAACTGCCGCCGCTGCTTCAGGACCTCTACCACACCGCGGCCGAACGCCGCGCCGGCGGCGCCGAGACCTTCGCCGCGCTGCCCGACAGCTGGTCGCGCATGGACGACGCCGCGCTGCAGCGCGCCGGCATCGATCCCAGCCTGCAGCACGACGCCAAGAGCGGCTTCGATGCCGCGTTCTACCGCAACCCGCAGGGCAACGTGGTGCTGGGCTTCTGCGGCACCGACGAACTGAAGGACTGGAAACACAACCTCGGCCAGGGCCTGGGCTTTTCCGACTCACAGTACGCCTCGGCGATCCAGCTCGGCAGCCAGGCCAAGCAGGCCTTCGGCGACAACCTGCTGATCTCCGGGCACTCGCTGGGCGGCGGCCTGGCCGCGGCCTCGTCGATGGTCAACGACGTGCCGGCGGTGACCTTCAACGCCGCCGGGGTCAACAACAAGACGCTCGAGCGCGAAGGGCTGGATGCCGACGCGGCCAAGGCCTATGCCGCCGACGGGCTGATCCGCGGCTATCACGTCAAGAACGAACTGCTGACCTACCTGCAGGAAGACAACCTGCTGACCCGCGGCCTGATGCCCGACGCCGCCGGCCACCAGATCCAGCTGCCGGAACCGGACCCGCTGTCGTTCGGCCAGCGCCTGATCCCCGGGATGATGCTCAAGCATCGCCTGGACCTGCACGGCATCGACTCGGTGATGAAGGCCGAGGACCTGGCGCAGAACCAGAGCCAGGGTCAGGTCCAGAGCCAGGGGCAATCGGGTTCGCTGTCGACCGGCAGCCGCCTGTTCAACGACGCGGTGGTGCAGTTGGACGGCCAGCGCGACCGGCTCGGCCTGCACGACGACGCGGCCTTCCTCAACACCGCCGCCAGCGTCGCCGCGCGCGCCGGCCAGGACGGCCTGCAGCGCATCGACCAGGTGCTGCCCAGCCGCGATGGCGACCGACTGTTCGCGGTCCAGGGGCAACCGGAGAACCCGGCGCACCTGCGCAGCCAGGTCCAGACCGCGGCCGCGGCCCACGAGCCGTCGCAGGCCAACGTCGGCCAGTTGCAGCAGCAGAACCTGCAGGCGCCGCCGCAGCAGCAGGAAGAACGGCAGCGCAGCGTGGCGATGCAGTAGTCGCCGCCACGGGCTCGGTCATGGCAGGCGTCCGCGAGGACGCCTGCCGAATCAGACCAGGACGGCGAAGCGACAGGCATGCTGCGAGCCAAGGTCATCCGACAGGAAACCTTGTGGGTGAGAGCCGCAGCACGCGTAACCCCACCGCAACGCTCGCCTGAAGCGGTCGGCACGAACGCTTACCTTCTGCGGTGGCGCGCCCGCGTGACTCAGCCCGCACCGGCCATCGCGCGCAGGGTGATGCCGACCAGATAGGCCAGGTACGTGCCGGTGGCGTAGCCCATCGTGCCCAGCAGCACGCCGACCGGGGCCAACGCCGGATGGAACGCGGCCGCCACCACCGGCGCCGAGGCCGGGCCGCCGACGTTGCTCTGCGAGCCGATCGCGAAGTAGAAGAACGGCACCCGCAGCAGCTTGCCCAGCGCCAGCAGCAGCAGGACGTGCACGATGAGCCAGATCAGGCCGAGCGCGAAGATCCAGGGCCGGTCGAACAGCGCCAGCAGATCCATCTGCATGCCGATGCAGGCGATCAGGAAATACAGCAGCAGCGTGCCGATGCGCGAGGCGCCGGCGCCCTCGAGGGTGCGCGCGCGGGTGAAGCTGAGCAGCAGGCCGAAGGTGGTGGCCAGCACCACCACCCACACGAACGGCGAGCCGAGGCTGAACTGCTTGGCCCAGCTCACGTTCGCGTCGAACCACGCCGCGGTCGGGGTGGCGATCGCATGCGCCAGGCCGACCGCGCCGAAGGCCACGCCGACGATCAGCATCAGGTCGGTGAGGCTGGCCACGCGTTCGTGCTGAGCCTGGAAGTGGGCGATGCGCTGCTTGAGGTCGTCGATGCCGCGGGTGTCGGCGCCCGTGCGCGCATCGATCGCCGGCGCACGTTGCGCAAAGAAGATCAGCAGCGCCATCCACACGTAGCCGACGCCGACGTCGACCACCGCGAACTGGCCGAAGGTGGTGGCGTCGACCTGGAACACCTCGCGCATCGCCAGCATGTTGGCGCCGCCGCCGATCCAACTGCCGGCCAACGCGGCCATGCCGGCCCAGGTGTCGCCGGCCACGGTCACCGGATGCAGCCACTTCATCACCTGGAACGCGACCACCGCGCCGAGCATGATGCTGAAGGACGCGCCCAGGTACATCGCCACCAGCTTCGGCCCCAGCCGCAGGATGCCCTTGAGATCGATGGTGAGGGTGAGCAGCACCAGCGCCGCTGGCAGCAGCACGTCGCGCGCGACCGGGTTGTAGAGCGAATTGTGCTGGCCGTCGATCAGCCCGACGGTGTTGTAGATGCCGGGAATCAGGTAGCACAACAGCAGCGCCGGCACGAAGCCGTAGAAGCGCTTCCAGACTCCCGACGGCCGCGCCGCGGTCCAGAACACCGCGCCCAGGGTGGCGGCGATCAGGCCGAAGATGACGATGTCGTTGGTGATCAGGGGCGTCGAGGGCATCGGGCTTTAGGGCGGTGATTCGGGAGTGGGGATTCGGGATTCGTGCGCCGCGATTGGAGGTTTGGAGGTGTCAACAAAGATCGAAAGAGAGCAACAGGCCGCGGGTGAATTCGCAGGAGCGATGCGCTGCAAGCGCCCTGTTGTTTTTGTGGGAGAGGCTTCAGCCCCGACGCTTTAGCGGTAAGGCGTCGGGGCTGAAGCCCCTCCCACAAGGGCCATCGGATTACCGGGATCGCGGGAAAATCCCGAATCCCGAATCCCGAATCCCGAATCCCGGGACCTGGGCCGTATTCCCAGAAGGGGCCCGGGAAACCCAGGCCCCAGGTCCCCTCACTGCCCGATATGCTGCTTCAGCCAGCCGTTGACCGTGTCGTGCCAGAGGATGCTGTTCTGCGGCTTCAGCACCCAATGGTTCTCGTCCGGGAAGTACAGGAACTTGGACTCGATGCCCTTGCGCTGCAGCGCGCCGAACGCGGCCAGGCCCTGCTCCATCGGGATGCGGAAATCCTGCTGGCCATGGATCACCAGCATCGGCACCTTCCACTTGTCCACGTGCAGGATCGGGTTGAACTTTTCGTAGCCGGCCGGGTTCTGCCACGGCGTGCCGCCGTTCTCCCACTCGCTGAACCACAGCTCCTCGGTGGCGTAGCCCATCATGCGGTTGTCGAACACGCCGTCGTGGTCGACCAGGCACTTCCACGGCTTGTTCCAGTTGCCGGCCATCCAGTAGACCATGTAGCCGCCGTAGCTGGCGCCGAGCGCACAGGCCTTGTCGCCATTGAGGAAGCCGTACTGCTTCTGCGCCGCGTCCCAGCCCTTCTGCAGGTCTTCCAGCGGGCGGTCGCCCCAGTGCTGGCTGATCGCATCGGTGAAGGCCTGGCCGTAGCCGGTGGAACCGTGGAAGTCGATCATCACCACCGCGTAGCCCTGCCCCGCATAGGTCTGCGGGTTCCAGCGATAGCTCCAGCCGTTGCCGAAGCTGCCCTGCGGGCCGCCGTGGATCAGGAACGCCACCGGATAGGTCTTGCCTTCCTGGTAGTTGTACGGCTTGACCACATAGCCGTGCACGGTGTCGTTGTTCCAGCCCTTGAACGAGAACTGCTCGTAGTCGCCGAACTTCACGTCCGGCAGCAGTTCGCCGGCGCTGGGGGTGATGGCGCGCGGCTGCTGGCCATCGGCGTCGGCGACCACGATCTGGTCGCCGCTCTTGAGGCTGTTGCGGGTGAAGGCCAGGGTGGTGCCGGCCAGGACCGGTGAGCCGACGCTGCCGTCGGCGGCCACGGTGCGGACCTTGCCATCGGCCACGTCGACCGCGAACAGCGGGTGCTGGCCCATGTCGTCGGCGGTGGTATAGATGGTCTTGCCGTCGGCCGAGAGCACGAGCTCGCCAGCCGAGCGATCCCACTGCGGGGCGATCTCACGGGTCTTGCCGCTGGCCACGTCCATGGCCATCAGGCCGAAGCGGTCGGCCTCGAAGCCGGGGCGCTTCATCGCACGGTAGAACAGGGTCTTGCCGTCGGCGGAGAACACCGGGCCGGCGTCCCAGGCCGGGTTGGACGCGGTCAGGTTGACCGGCGCGGCCTTGCCGGCGGCGTCCAGCCGGTACAGGTCGAAGTTGGTCGACCACGGTTCTTCGCGGCCGGCCACGCGCACGCTGGCGACCAGCGACTGCCCGTCCGGCGCCCAGGTGTAGTCCTCGCTGCCGCCGAACGGCTTGGAGGGGATGTCGCCGGCCAGGGTCACGCTGACCGCCGAGGCGCCGGCGACCGGCTTGGCCTTGGCGCCGGCCGGCAGCGGCGCGACGAACAGGCTGTTGCGGCGGCCGTCGTTCCACGTATCCCAGTGGCGCACGAACAACTGGTCGAACACCACGCCGGTGGCCTTGGACTGCTTCTTGGCGTCCAGGCGCTTCTGCGTGCAGGCCAGGTCCGAGCCGCAGTCCTGGAACACGCCGGCGCTGAAGGCCACGCGGTCGCCCTGCGGGGCGATGCGGTAGCTGTCCACGTCCAGCGCGAAATCGGTGAGCTGGCGCGGCGCGCCGCCGGCCAGCGGCAGCGCGTACAGCTGCTGGCGGCCGGACTTGGCGCTGAGGAAGTACACGGTCTTGCCGTCGGCCGACAGTTCCGGCGAGTTGACGTTCCAGCCTTCCGGGGTCAGCCGCTTCGGCGGCGCCGCATCGCGGGTGCGCAGGTCGCGCAGCCACAGGCTGGTGCTGGACTTCTCCAGCGCCTTGTCCATCTGCCGCTTGGCGAAGATCACCGTGCCGCCATCGGGCGTCAGCAGCGGCGAGGACACCCGGTCCAGCGCGACCATGTCGCGAACTTCGAAACCGCGGGTGGCGGCCAGCGCGGGCAGCGCGGTCAGCAGGGCCAGGGGCAGCAAGGCGTAGCGCAGGGTCATCGGGCGTCTCCGGAACACGGCAAAACGTCGATGGTAGGGGCCGCGGTGGGCGTGGCGCAAAGGACTGAAGTCATGGAAGAGCTGGGAATGGGGAATCGGGATTGGGAATTGGGAAGCGCGGTGCGCTGGCTCGGCTGTGATTACGAAGACCCGCACTGACCCGGTTTCGGATAGCAAGCGGACCGTGGCCATACCGCGGCCAGATGAGCGTGGTGGATCGGGAGTGGCCGCGAGGCACTGATACGGCGAAGTGCAGCAGGCCGGTGCCGAAGCTGGCCTTGGTGGTGAGGCGGACCGCGGGAGGCGCACGCGGCCGGGGCAAGATTCGGTCTTTGCGACACACGCGGCGCGGAGCAGCCAGCGAGAAGCTGATGTGATCGGCAAGTGCGGCGCGCGGGCCCGGCCGGAAAAAGCGAAGCCCGGCGCGGGGCCGGGCTTCGGATGTTGCGTTGCAGGAGGCGATTGCGCCGGTTACGTGCGCGGCGCGGCCGCGGCTTCGCCCTTGCGGCCGGTGCGGTACAGCAGCCAGCCGACGAAGGCCAGCAGCGCCAGGCCGTACCACTGGTTGAGGTGGAATGCTTCCGGCAGCGCCAGCACGTCGGCGCGGCCCGAGGCCACGATCGGCACCGCGATCGCAATGCCCATCAACGCCTCACCGGTGATCAGGCCCGCGGCGAACAGCGTGCCCGGGCGGTGCACGCGATCGCGGCCCTCTTCGTCATCAGCGCGGATCTTGTGGAAGCGCTCGACCAGGTGGGTCAGCAGGCCGCCGAGGAAGATCGGCACCATCAGCTCCAGCGGCAGGTAAATGCCGATCGCCGCGGCCAGCACCGGCACGCGGAAGCGCTTGCCGGTCTTCTTCAGCCACTCGTCCAGCGCGATGATCGCCGCACCGACGCCGGCACCGATGCCGATCATGGTCCACGGCAACTCGCCGCCGAACAGGCCCTTGGCCACCGACGCCATCAGCGTGGCTTGCGGCGCCGCCAGCGCATTGGGATGCTGCGGCGTGGCTGCGCCGATGCCATAGGCCTGGGCCAGCAGATTCAGCACCGGCGCCATGATCAACGCGCAAGAGAACGCGCCGATCGCGAGCATCAGCTGCTGTTTCCACGGCGTGGCGCCGACCAGGTAGCCGGCCTTCAGATCCTGCAGGTTGTCGCCGCCCACCGCCGCGGCGCAGCACACCACTGCGCCGATCATGATCGCGGCGACCGCGCCGATCGGCGAATCGCGCCCGAGCAACAGCACCAGCACCGCCGAGGCGAACAGGATGGTGGAGATGGTGATGCCGGAGACCGGGTTGTTCGACGAGCCGATCAGGCCGGCCAGGTAGCCGGACACCGAGACGAACAGGAAACCGGCGACGATCATGATGAGGGTCATCGGCACGCTGACGTGCCACTGGCCGACGATGGCCTGGTACAGGCCCAGCAGCGGCAGCGTGCACAGCAGCAGCGCGACCAGCATCCACTTCATCGGCAGGTCGCGATCGGTCTCGGCCACCGCGGCGCCGCCGGTGCTCTTGCGCGCCGCGGCGAAGCCGCTCTTGACGCCCGACAGCAGCGACTTGCGCAGCGAGAACAGCGTCCACACGCCGCCGATCAGCATCGCGCCCACGCCCAGATAGCGCACCTTGGCCGCCCAGATGCCGAACGCCGCTTCGGCCGCCGGCGCATTGACCAGGCTCTGCGCCAGCGCCGGGTCGGAGCCCATGAAGAACTGCTGGTACAGCGGGATGGCCAGATGCCAGGACAGGATCGAGCCGGACAGCACCACGATGCCGACGTTGAGCCCGACGATGTAGCCCACGCCCAGCAACGCCGGCGACAGATTGGTGCCGACGTAGCCGACCATCTTGCTGCTGCCGATGTATGCGGCCTGCGCCCAGGTATCCGGAATCACCTTCAGGCCGCTGGCCGCGCCGAGCTTGACCAGCCCGCCGATCGCTGCCGACAGGCCCAGGATCTTCAGCCCCGGCCCGGGATTCTCACCGGCCTTGAGCACTTCCGCGGCGGCCTTGCCCTCCGGGAACGGCAGCGGATCCTCGACGATCATCGAGCGCCGCAGCGGCACCGAGAACAGCACCCCGAGCAGGCCGCCCATGCCGGCGATGCCGAGCACCCACCAGTACTTGAAGTCCGGCCAGTAGCCCATGATCACCAGCGCCGGGATGGTGAAGATCACCCCGGCCGCGATCGAGGAACCGGCCGAGGCGCCGGTCTGCACGATGTTGTTCTCGAGGATGGAACCGCCGCCGAGCAGGCGCAGCACCCCCATCGACACCACCGCCGCCGGAATCGCGGTGGCGATGGTCAGGCCGGCGAACAGACCGAGGTAGGCATTGGCGGCGGACAGCACCACGGCCAGCACGATCGCCAGCACCACGGCACGGAACGTGAGCTGGCGCGGCGCGGCAGCGTTGTTCATGGTTACCCCTGAAACGACAAAAACGCTTTGCACGCTAGCGTCTGGGGCCGGGCAAGTCCAGCATCGCGGTGCCCAGCTTGTGGCACATGCCTGGGGGCGGGGATTGGGGATTCGGGATTGGGGATTTGCAGAGGCTGAGGCAGCTGTTAGCCCCTCTCCCACCGGGAGAGGGGTTGGGGTGAGGGTACGGCCGCCGCCGAACCACCCATGCCGCGCGCCGCCATTCGCGCGGCCCCCCGCGCGCCTATACTCCGCCGCTGCCTTCCTGCGCCGAGAGTCGCCGTGTCCGTGTCCTCCCTGCCGCTGCGCGACGCGCGCGACGATTTCCTCGGCCATCCCAAGGGCGTCTACGTCTGTTTCTTCACCGAGATGTGGGAGCGCTTCTCCTTCTACGGCATGAAGGCGCTGCTGCTGCTGTACCTGACCAAGTACCACCTGTTCGGCGACGACGCGGGACTCGACCTGCTCGGCGCCTACGGCGGCCTGGTGTACTGCGTGCCGGTGCTTGGCGGACTGCTCGCCGACCGCTGGCTCGGCATGCGCAAGGCGGTGGTGTTCGGCGGCCTGCTGCTGGTGCTCGGCCACATCGGCATGGCTTTCGAGGGTCACGCCGCCACCCGGGTCAACGGCGAGGTGGTCCGCGACACCGCATCCCTGGGCGTGACCTACCTGTCGCTGGCACTGATCATCATGGGCGTGGGCTTCCTCAAGCCCAACATCTCCACCATCGTCGGCAAGCTGTACCCGGCCGACGATCCGCGCCGCGATGCCGGCTTCTCGCTGTTCTACGCCGGCATCAATCTCGGCGCGCTGTTCGCCTCGCTGGTCTGCGGCTTCCTCGGCGAGGCCTACGGCTGGCGCTACGGCTTCGGCGCGGCCGGCATCGGCATGCTGCTCGGCCTGGGCATGTTCCTGTGGGGCCAGAAATACCTGCACGGCCACGCCGAACCGGCGCAGCCGGCGCTGCTGCGCGAGCGCATGCTGGGCGTGCCGCGCGAATGGGCGATCTACCTGTGCGCCGTGCTGGGCGTGCTGCCGGTGGCCGCCTTGATGTGGGCCGCGGCCAACGGCGCCTTCAGCCTGGGCGGGGAAATTTCCCTGGCCCTGCTGCTGATGCTGCTGGTGCTCGGCGCGGTGCTGCTGTGGTTCGCCTGGTTCACCGGCACCCAGTGCACCCCGGTGCAGCGCCAGCAGATGATCGCGCTGATGGTGCTGATCGCGATGGCGCTGGTTTACTTCACCCTGTACGAGCAGACCTACGGCTCGTGGGTCACCTTCACCGACCGGCTGATGACCAAGGACATCGTGCCGTCGCTGGTGATCCGCGGCGGCACGCCCCTGCCCTGGTCGATCGCCTCGTTGCTGCTGGCGCCGCTGGGCTTCGTGCTGGCGGCCTCGCTGTCCGACCGCCGCCCCGGCTCGTCGGCGCCGCGGCGGCTATTCGTCGCGGTCAGCGCGTTGATGCTGCTGTTCCTGATCCGCGACTGCCTGGTGCTGCCGCAGACCGCCGGCTCCCTGACCTATCTGGGCGCGCTGTTCCTGGTGTTGCTGGCGCCGCTGTTCGCCGCGCTGTGGGCGTGGTTGGCGCGGCGCGGACGCGAGCCGTCCAAGCCGGCCAAGTCGGCGATGGGGCTGTTGCTGGCCGGCCTGTCCTTCGTGCCACTGGCACTGGCCGCGCAACAGGTCGGCGCGACCGGCCAGATGGCGAGCGTGTGGTGGTTGGTGCTGGCCTACTTCGTGCTGGAGGCCGGCGAAATGTGCCTGTCGCCGGTCGGCCTGTCGGCGGTGACCCAACTCGCGGTGCCGCGCGTGGTCAGCCTGATGATGGGCACCTGGTTCCTGGCCACGGCGTTCTCCGAGGCGCTGGCGGCGCTGTTCGGCAAGCTGGCCGCGATCGAGGTGCCGGATGGCCAGACCCTCAACATCGCCGACGCCGCGGCCAAGTACGCGCACCTGTTCTGGCTGCTGCTGTGGATCGGCGTGGGCTGTGCGGTGCTGGCCTTCCTCGCCGCGCCCCTGCTGCGGCGGATGATGCATGGGGTGCATTGAGGGGATTGCCGCTGAGGTCGCATCATTGCGACCGCGATTTCGCCGCAACGAGCGTCAGGCCCAGCTGCCGACCAATCAAGGCGAGTGCGGTCCGGACCTGCCCCGGACCGCACTGACGTCGTGCGCCTGCGATGCGTGCCGTGCAGGCATGCATCGCCAGTCGGACCCCTTACGGCTTCGCTGCCGCCGGCGCCGCCTGCGCGCCGCCCAGCGACTTGCTCAGGAACGCCAGCAGCCGGGTGTAGAAATCGCGACGATGCGCTTCGGTGTAGAAGCCATGGCCCTCGGTCGGGACGTACAGCGTCTCCACTGGCACCCCCGCCTTCTTCAGGGCGGCTTCCATCTTTTTGGAGTGCTGGATGGGCGCGCGCTCGTCCTCGCCACCCGCCGCCAGGAACACGGGCACCTTGATCTTGTCGGCCAGATTGACCGGCGACACCGCAGCCAGCTCGCTGGGGGAACCGACCCATTCGCGCAGATAGGTCTTGCCCGAATCGCGCTGTTGAGTATCACCTTTGACGTACAACATAGGTAGATCGTAAACACCGACATAGCCGGCGGCGCAGCGATACAGCGACGGCTCCTTGGCCACGCCCATCAGCGACGCATAGGCGCCATAGCTGGCACCGAACATGCAGATGCGCTGCGGATCGGCAATCCCCTGGGAGATCGCCCAACGTGTGGCATCGGTGACATCGTCCTGCATCGCGCCGCCCCACTGCTCACCACCCGCCAGAGTGAAGGCGCGGCCGTAGTTGGCGGAACCACGGTAGTTGATCTGTAGCACGGCATAGCCAGCGCTCGCCAGGATCTGCGCACTTTCGTTGAACAAGCCGCTATCGAAGACACCAATTGGTCCGCCATGCGGCATCACCACCATCGGCACCTTGCCGGACGCGGCGGCAGCGGGCAAGGTCACGAAACCGTGCAGTGCGAGGCCGTCGCGCGCCTGCAACGATACAGGCCTCACTTCGGCCAGCTTGGGCGGCTGCAGCGCGGCACGCCGCGCAAAGGCAAAGTCCGCTTTCTTGGCCTCGGTATCGAACAGGTAGAACTCGCCGGGATTGCGCCCGGACGTCACCTGCACAAGGTTGAGACGACCGTCGCGGGTACTCGACGTAACATAAACGGACTGCCCAGGAAACGCAGCTTCCAATGAACGCTGGGTCTTCGCCTCTGGTGAAGTCGAATCAAAGAAAAGCGTGTGCGGTTTATCGCCGAGCACCACGACGCCGATCGGAACGTGGGTGCCATGGCGATAGAGCGTGTCGTGTGGATCAGCCAATGGATCGCGCGCCACCACCTTGCGCTCGCCGGTGTCGGCACTCCACGCCTCAATGACATCGCTACCACTCGCCTGCTCAACGCGCAGATAAGCGACTTTTCCATCTTCTGAGAAACCGAGAGGCTCTTCGACGCGATGACTTACCGTCTCGTCGTTGAGCAACCGCCAGTCGCCGCCCTCGGCGCCGCGGTAGAAAAGCTTGCTGGCTCTATCCGCATCGGCGCCCATAGCAAAGCGCACTTTGCCCTGCTCGTCGGTAAAAAACTTGGCGCCACGTACCTTTGGCGAACCCACCAGTGGCCGCCGGCGGCCGCTATACACATCAAGCACTTCGGTACGGCTGTACGGATCCTGGGTGACGCTGAACGGATACACCCGGATCACGACGTTGCGATCATCCCCCGGCAGCGGACCAACCCAATCCGCGGCGACCTTTTCCACCTTCTTGGTCTGGATCAACGTACCCGGTCCATTGCCGGTCACTCGCTGCCCCACTAGCAATTCAGCTGCACTGCCATCGGCATTGATCGCAAACAACTCGCCGGTCGGGCGAGGCTCGTCCATCGCGCCGATCTTGACGTCCATGCTGAACAGCACACGCGTATCGTTGACCCATTCGAAGTCGGCGACATGGGTGTTCTTCTCCATCGAGAAACTGCCGACGATCTTGTTGTCGGCGCGCCGCATCACCGCCAACGCGGTGCGATCCGCCAACGGCACGGTGGCCGCGAAATACTCACCGGTCGGCGACAGCTTGACCTCTCCGAACTCTTCCTTCTTCAGATACGGCGCCAGATCCACCTGCGCCCATGCATTCCCCGCTCCCAGCAGACACAACAACGCGACTGCGTGCAGTCCCCTCTTCATTCCCTGTTCCCCTGTTCCTGTTGGCGTGACGTACATGTGAAGTCTAATCCAGGCGTTTGTCCGATGGCGCACCGGAAGCTGGGCGCCAACCTCCGGCGACGTCGGGGCTGGAAACTGAAAAAGCGCGCTGCCCGGAGGCCGCACGCCCGTCATCTGCCGCGGAAACGGCGGCGCGCACCGATCAGGCACATCGCCGCCGCCCTGGCGTCACCTACTGTCTCGGCGCGCCGGTCGACCCGCGCACCATCAAGCTGAAGTCCAGCGTCTGCTGCAGCGGCACGTCCACCCGTTCGATGATGGCAAGCAGCAGGTTGACCGCGCGGACACCGATCTCCCGCATCGGCTGCCTGATGGTCGTCAATGGCGGCGTGAGGTAGCTGGACGAGGCCAGATCATCGAAGCCGACGATGGACAGGTCGTCCGGCACGCGGATTCCCAGGTCCCGGCAGGCCGCCAGGGCACCCAGTGCCATTTGATCGCTGAAGCAGAAGATCGCGGTCGGCGCGGGTGTACGACCCAACAGCGCCATCGCCGCCGCATGGCCGGATTCCACGGAGAAGTCGCCCGGCACGACGGTCAGGTTGCGCAGGCGGCCGCGCGCCTTGGCGCAGGCGCGAACTCCTTCCAGTCGCTGCTGATGCAGGGGATTGTCGGGCGGACCGCCCACCACGGCGATCCGCGCGTGCCCCAGTCCATACAGGTGGTCCATCACGGCGCGCGCGGCGGCCGCGTTGTCGATGTGGACGCTGGGAATCCCCAGCGCCGGGTCGAACTCGCAGCCGTTGACCACCGGCGCGGCGTCGCCCTGCTGCTTGACGATCTCACGCGCCGTCGGCGGCAAGCGGTGCCCCAGCACGATCAGGCCGTCCGCCTCGTTGCGTGGGAGCATCTGCGCGTAGCGCTCCTCGCGGTCGGGTTGGTGCTGGGTATCGCCCAGCAGCACGGCGTAGCCGACCGCCTGCGCGGCGTCTTCCGCGCCCTGCAGGATCTGGGCGAAGAAGGGATTGGCGATGTCCGGGACGGTGACCAGGAGCTTGCCGCTGCGCTGGGTCTTGAGCGTCCTGGCCACCGCGTTGGGGACATAGCCCAGCGCGGCGGCGGCCTGCTCGATGCGCGCGCGCGTGGCGGGCAGGACTTTTTCCGGACGGGAAAGCGCCCGCGACACCGTGCCCGCGGTGACGCCGACGTGCTTTGCGATGTCGTAGATGGTTGTCGCCATGAACTGAGCTCTTGTGTCTGCTGTGCAGTGCACAACGGGTCTTGCGGGAGGCCCATGCTAGGATGATTCAATCGATTGCATGAGGGCGAATCACGTTGAAGACGCTCAAGGGTCCAGCGCTGTTCCTGGCACAGTTCATCGCCGACACACCTCCCTTCAATCGCTTGGACACGCTGGCCGAATGGGCCGCGGGCCTGGGCTATTCTGGCCTACAAATACCGACCAGCGCGCCCCACCTGTTCGATCTGGCCCAGGCCGCGCACAGCCAGGCGTACTGCGACGACCTCGCCGGCATGCTGGCCGGGCATGGCCTGCAGATCACCGAGCTGTCCACCCACCTGCAGGGACAGCTGGTCGCCGTCCACCCCGCCTACGACGGCCTGTTCGACGGCTTCGCACCGCCGGACAAGCGCGGCAACCCCGCCGCCCGCCAGGCCTGGGCGGTGGAGCAGCTGCAGTTGGCCGCCAAGGCCAGCCAGCGCCTGGGACTGACGGCGCATGCCACGTTTTCCGGCGCGCTGGCCTGGCCCTACTTCTATCCCTGGCCGCAACGCCCGCCCGGACTGGTGGAAGAAGCCTTCGCCGAGCTCGGCCGGCGCTGGCGTCCGATCCTGGATGCCTTCGACGCCTGCGGCGTGGACCTGTGCTTCGAGATCCACCCGGGCGAGGACCTGCACGACGGCGCCACCTTCGAGCGCTTCCTCGACGTGGTCGACCAGCACCCACGCGCCAAGATCCTGTACGACCCCAGCCACCTGCTGCTGCAGCAGATGGACTACCTGGGTTTCATCGACCGCTACCACGCGCGCATCGGCATCTTCCACGTCAAGGACGCGGAGTATCGCGCCAGCGCGCGCAGCGGCGTCTATGGCGGCTACCAGGACTGGATCGATCGTCCGGGGCGGTTCCGTTCGCTCGGGGATGGCCAGATCGACTTCAAGGCCATCTTCTCCAAGTTCGCGCAATACGATTTCCCGGGCTGGGCGGTGCTGGAGTGGGAGTGCTGCCTGAAGCATCCGGAAGATGGGGCGCGTGAGGGGGCTGCGTTCATTCGCGACCACATCATCCGCGTGACCGAACGCGCCTTCGACGATTTTGCCGGCAGCGGCGCCGATCCGGCGTCGCTGCGCCTCATGCTGGGAACCTGAGTCATTACCGCCCTGGGAGGGGACGCCATGACGCACACCATGTCGCGCTTGGGCGCGATGATGTTTCTGCAGTTCTTCATCTGGGGCGCCTGGTTCGTGACCCTGGGAACCTACCTGGTGCAGGGGCCGCTACACGCCAGCGCGAGCCAGGTGGCGACGGCGTTCCTCAGCCAGTCCATCGGCGCCATCGTCGCGCCCTTCCTGGTCGGCCTGATCGCCGATCGCTACTTCGCGGCGCAGCGCATCCTGGGAGTGCTGCATCTCGCAGGTGCGGTACTCATGTGGCTGGCATCCACGGCGACGAGCTTCGGCGTGTTCTTCGCCTGCGTCATGGGCTACATGCTGCTGTTCATGCCGACGCTGGCGCTGGCCAACAGCGTGGCGATGCGGCACATGCAAGCGCCGGAAAAGCAGTTCCCGCCGGTGCGCGTGGCCGGCAGCGTCGGCTGGATCGTGGCCGGCGTGCTGATCGGCTGGCTGGGCTGGGAACAGGCGCATCGGCTCGAGCTGACCTTCCGGATGGCGGCGCTGGCCTCGCTGGCCCTGGGCCTGTATGCCTTCACCCTGCCGCACACGCCGCCGCTAGCGCGCCAGCGCGATGCCGGTCTGGGGCAGATCCTGGGGCTGGACGCGCTGCGGCTGCTGAAGTCGCGCTCCTATCTGGTGTTCTTCCTGGCGTCCATCGCCATCTGCATCCCGCTGGCGTTCTACTACAACTTCACCAACCCCTACCTCAACGATCTGGGCGTGCGCGGCGCGGCCGGCCTGCAGTCGCTGGGCCAGGTGTCCGAAGTCCTGCTGATGCTGGCCATGCCGTTCCTATTCGTGCGGCTGGGAGTCAAGACGATGCTGGCGGTGGGCATGGCGGCGTGGGTGGTGCGCTACGCGATGTTCGCCTTCGGCGATGCCGGCGGCGGCTTTTCCCTGCTGGTGATCGGCATCGTGCTGCATGGCATCTGCTACGACTTCTTCTTCGTCACCGGCCAGATCTACACCGATGCGCACGCCGGCCCGGCCGCTCGCAGCAGCGCGCAGGGCTTCATCACCCTGGCCACGTACGGCGTGGGCATGCTGATCGGCACCTTCCTGTCCGGCGCCGTGGTTGAGCACTACACCACCGCGGCGGGCCCGGACTGGCGGCAGATCTGGCTGTTCCCGGCCGGCGTGGCACTGGTGGTGCTGGTCGCCTTCCTGCTGCTGTTCCGCGACCGGCCCGCCGTCGCGGCCGCCCCCTCCGCGCCTTGAGGATCCCCCCGATGCCCAAGCTTGGAATCGCCATCGTCGGCACCGGCATGATCGGCGCCGTGCACCGTCGCGCGGCACTACTGGCGGGCGCCTCGGTCCGCGGCGTCGCCGCCTCGTCCCCGCAGCGCGCACGCGAGGTGGCGCAATCGTGGGATGTCCCGCATGCGTATCGCGACATCGAGGAGGTGGTCGCCGATCCGCAGGTGCAGGTCGTGCACGTCTGCACGCCCAACCATCTGCACCGCGCCATGGCGCAGGCGGCGCTGGACGCCGGCAAGCACGTGATCTGCGAGAAGCCGCTGGCCACCACGCTGGAGGATGCGCGGGCGCTGGCGGCCCTGGCCCGCGCGACCGGGCTGGTCGCCACGGTGCCCTTCGTCTACCGCTACCACCCGGTGGTCCGCGAGGCGCGCGCCCGCATCGCCCAGGGCGAACTGGGGCCGCTGCGCCTGATCCACGGCAGCTATCTGCAGGACTGGCTGCTGGATCCGGCCAGCAACAACTGGCGCGTGGACCCGGCGCTGGGCGGCGCGTCGCGCGTGTTCGCCGACATCGGCTCGCACTGGTGCGACCTGGTGGAATGGGTGAGCGGCGAGCGCTTCGCCGAAGTCAGCGCCGCGCTCGCGACGGTGATCGCCGAACGCGGCACCAACACCGGACAGAGCTTCACCACGCCGGCGGCGGGTGGCGCGATGCAGGCGGTCGCGAGCGAAGACGTGGCCATGGCGATGCTCCGAACCGGCGCGGGCACGCTGGCCTCGTTGACGGTCAGCCAGGTCTCGGCGGGGCGCCGCAACCGCCTCTGGTTCGAGATCGACGGCGCCCAGGCCAGCGTGGCGTTCGACCAGGAGGACGCCGAACGCCTGTGGATCGGCCGGCCGGACCAGCGCGAGGAAGTCTTCGTGCGCGGACCGGGTGCCGGCAGCGCCGAACAGCGCCGGCTGGCGACGCTGCCGGCCGGGCACGCGCAGGGCTACGGCGATTGCTTCGAGGCGTTCGTCGCCGACACCTACCGCGCCATCGACGGCGAGCGGCCGGACGGCCTGCCCACCTTCGACGACGGGCTGCGCTCGGCGCTGATCGTCGATCGCGTCATCACATCGGCCAGGACACGCGGCTGGACATCCATCGACTGACTCCCTGGAGGACTTCCTGATGAACACAGCGACACGCAGAACCGCAACCCTCGCACTGCTGCTCTTCGCGGCCCTGCCCGCCTTCGCACGCGACGCCGCCGGCCAGGAGGCCCCCATCGCAGTGCAGATGTACTCGCTGCGCAACGCCGGCACGCTCGACCAACAGTTGAAGATCGTCCATGACGCCGGCGTGGGCGCGGTGGAAACGGTCGGCACGCAGAACATGAGCGCGGTGGAACTCAAGCAATTGCTGGACAAGTATTCGATCAAGGCGATCTCCTCGCACGTGCAGCTGGCCGACCTGCGCAAGGACCTGGACGGTGCGGTGGCCTTCAACCGCTCGATCGGCAACACGACGCTGGTGGTGCCTTACCTGGACCAGAAGGAGCGGCCCACCGATGCCGCAGGCTGGACCGCACTGGGTAAGGAACTTGGCCAACTCGCGACGCGGGCACGCGCCAAGGGCATGCGCCTGGCCTATCACAACCACGATTTCGAGCTGGTCGATTTCGATGGCAAGACCGGCCTGGAACTGCTGTTCGCCGCGGCCGGCCCCGATCTCAAGACCGAGCTGGACCTGGCGTGGGTCGCGCGCGCGGGCTACGACCCGGCGGCGATGCTGGGCAAGTTCAAGGGCCGCATGTTCGCGGTCCACGCCAAGGACAACGCACCGAAAGGCCAGGCCCAAGACGAAGGCGGCTTCGCCGCGGTCGGCAAGGGCGTGCTGAACTGGAACGCGATCCTGCCTGCCGCGGCGGCGAGCGGCGTGCAGTGGTACATCATCGAGCACGACCAGCCGCGCGACCCGGCCAGCGTCGTCCGGACCAGTGCGGAGTATTTGCGCGAACATCTGCCCGCGAGCACACAGCGCTAGCACGCAAAGGAGTTCCGCTTGAAAACGATCACGACGATGGCCGTGGTGCTGCTGGGGGCGACGCTTGCGCCCAAGGCCTGGTCCAAGGACGACCCGGCGGCCGGCGCGCAGCTCTACGCGAACCATTGCACGGCCTGCCATGGCGCGAATCGCGCGGGCGTCCCGCCCACCTTCCCCGCGCTGACCGACGTGGGCAAGCGCCTGCAGCCCGCGCAGATCAAGGAGAAGATCCGCAACGGCGGCGGGCTGATGCCGCCGTTTTCGCAGCTGTCGCAACAGGAGGTCGACGACCTCGCCAGCTTTCTGGCGCAGTAGGGCGCGCCCTCCATTCCCGGGTATGCCGCGTTGAGCACGGCATACCCGGGATCGCCGACACACCCCAGGCGATCGGCGCCGACGGCGCCGGCGCTACAGCTCGCGCACCCAGATGTTGCGGTAGCTGACCTTGGAATCGTGCTCCTGCAGGAAGATCGGCGCGCATCCATGCGGCGCGTACGACGGCGCGCCGATGTATTCGGTCTTGCCCGCCAGCACGGTGTCGTTCTGCACCAGCACGCCGTTGTGCAGGACGGTGATGCGGGCGGGTGACGTGAGCCCGCCGCCCTGCGAGAAACGCGGCGCCTTCCAGATGATGTCGTACACCTGCCACTGGCCCGGCGCACGCGAGGCATTCACCAGCGGAATGGCCTGCTTGTAGATCGCACCGGCCTGGCCATTGGCATAGGTCGGGTTGTTGTAGCTGTCGAGCACCTGCAACTCATACAGCTCCTGCAGGAAGATGCCGCTGTTCCCCCGCTGCTGGCCGTCGAAGCCACCGGTCGCGGTGGGCGTGCGCCACTCGACATGCAACTGGATGTCGCAGAAGCGCTGCTTGGTGCGGATGCCCTTGCTGCCCGGCACCACGGTCAGCGCGCCGTCGGCGACGCTCCAGGGCACGCGTCCGCCCTGCTCCGACTCCCAGGCCGACAGATCCTTGCCATCGAACAGCACGATCGCGTCGGAGGGCGCGCCGCCCGGGGGCGTGGCCACGGTCGCGGGCACGGGCTTCCACACTTCGGTCTTGGCAGGATCGCGTGCGGGGTCGCCGTCGGCCTGCGCGACCGCAGGCGCCACGGCCAGCAGGCAGGCCGCCATCAGCAGGGATCTGGTCATCGTGTTTCCAGGAGAAGGAGGAAGGGCGAAGCGTGGCGCTCCATCAGCCGGTGGCCCAGGCGGGCGTGCCGGGAACGTAGGTGATGTCTTCATAGCGGCCCGGCACGGCGACGTAGCGCAGCACTTCGGTCGCGCCGACCTCGGAGGTGAAGAAGCCGAAGATGGTCAGCTGCTTGATCATGGTGAAGGGATGCGGCATCGCGTCCGCCGCGTCGGCGGTGCCGGTGTCGGTCACGTCGACGGCCTTTGCCCTGGCCTCCGCATCCAGGGCGCGCAGCAGTTCGGCACGCGCCTGCGGGGTGAGCGACATGAATCGGCCGCCGGCACGTTTGTCGATCTCGGCCAGGCCGGCGCGGAACGTCGCCTGCTGCCGCGGGGTGTAGCAGTCGGTGACGAATTTCGCCATGAATGCACCGGCACCGGCGTCCTTCGCCCCCGGCGTCTTGGTCCGCGGCAGGATGGTCTCGGCGATCTCGTCCAGCGTGCCGATCTCGGCGGCGGAGAACAGCACCTTCGTCCCCGCGGCCGACGCCTGTGCCGGGGCGAGCGCGGGCAGGCCGACCATCGCCGCGCCCGTGGCGGCAAAGATCATCTTCAGCAGTTCGCGACGTTCCATCACAGGTTCCCCGCTTTCAGTTCGCGCACGGCATGATCGGCGGCACGTGCGGTCAGCGCCATGTAGGTCAGCGAAGGATTCACGCAGCCGCTGGAGGTCATGCAGGCGCCATCGGTCACGTAGACGTTAGGCGCGTCCCACACCTGGTTGTACTGATTCAGCACGGAGTTCTTGCGATCCCGGCCCATGCGTGCGGTGCCCATCTCATGGATGCCCTTGCCCGGCGCGTAGTCGCCATCGTGCATCTTCACGTCCTTGACGCCGGCCGCCTCCAGCATCTCGGCGGCATCGGCGGCCATGTCCTTGCGCATGGCCTTTTCGTTCTCGCGCATGGCGACGTCCATCGCCAGCACCGGCAGCCCCCATTTGTCCTTGCGCTGCGGGTCTAGGCGAATCGTGTTGTCGTGGTGCGGCAGCATCTCGCCGAATCCGGTCATGCCGATGCTCCAGTCGCCCGGCACGGTCAGCGCCTCCTTCAGGTCGGCGCCGATGTTCAGCTCGGCGATCTCGCGCGACCAGCCTGTGCGGCTCGCACCGCCCTGGTAGCCGAAGCCGCGCAGGTAACCGCGCTTGTCCATGGCGACATTTCGGAACCGGGGGATGTAGAAGCCGCAGGGACGGCGGCCGAAGTAGTACTTGTCCTCGTAGCCCTCGACCCGGCCGGAGGCACCGGCGCCGAAATGATGGTCCATCACGTTGTGCCCGAGCTCGCCCGACGACGACCCCAGGCCGCCGTCCCAGACATCGGTGGCCGAGTTCATCAGCAGCCAGGTCGAATTGAACGAGGACGCATTGAGGAAGATGACATTGGCCGTGTACTGGTAAGTCTGTCCGCTCTCGGCATCGATGATCTCCACGCCGCGCGCACGCTTGCGGTCCTTGTCGTAGAGCACCTCCTTGACGATCGAGAACGGCCGCAGGGTCAGGTTACCCGTCTTCATGGCCGCCGGCAGCGTGGCCGCCTGGGTCGAGAAATAGGCGCCGAAGGGACAGCCCAGGATGCACTTGTTGCGATACTGGCAGTTGACGCGGCCCTGCTCGACCTTGGGCTGGGTGATGTTGGCGGTACGCGAGTGGATCAGGTGCCGGGTGCCGCCAAAGGCCTTCTTGATCCGCGCGGCGACGTCCTTCTCGACGATGTTCAATGGGATCGGCGGCAGGAACTCGCCGTCCGGCAACACGTCCAGTCCCTCGCGCGTGCCGGCGATGCCGGCGAACTTCTCCACGTGGTCGTACCAGGGTGCGAGGTCGGCGTAACGGATCGGCCAATCGGTGGCGATGCCGTCCTTCAGGTTCGCCTCGAAATCCAGGTCCGACAGGCGATAGCTCTGCCGTCCCCACATCAGCGAGCGGCCGCCCACGTGATAGCCGCGGAACCAGTCGAATCGCTTGATCTCGGTGTAGGGCGATTCCTTTTCGTTGGCCCACATTCCCTGCAGGTTCTCGACCAGGGCGTAGTCGCGCATCAGCACCGGATAATCGGCCTTCATTGCCTGGGTCGGGCGGTTGCGATGCGGGAAATCCCACGCCTCCTTCATCGCGTTGACGTAGTCCTTGACGTGCTCGATGTTGCGTCCGCGTTCCAGCATCAGGACCTTGAGTCCCTTCTCGGTCAGCTCCTTCGCCGCCCAACCGCCACTGATGCCCGAGCCAACGACGATGGCGTCGTAATGATTGTCTGCCATGGGTTCTACTTCACCTCGGTGGATAGCGTTTCAGACATCGCAGAGGCGGATCGCCTCGCGCAGCGAGCCGACGGGATCCGGCGCGGTAGGAACGAACTCCTGCGCCAGATAGCCATCGAAACCGGTATCGCGGATCGCGCGACAGATGGCGGGATAGTGGAGCTCCTGATCGTCCCCGATCTCGTGCCGGCCCGGGACGCCGGCGGTGTGGTAATGCTTGAAGCACGCGTGATGCTTGCCGATGGTGGCGATGATGTCGCCCTCCATGATCTGCATGTGGTAGATGTCGTACAGCAGGCCGAAATGGTCCGAGCCGATCCGCTGGCACAGCTCCACGCCCCAGGCGGAGTGGTCGCACAGATAGTCGTGATGATCGACCTTGGAGTTCAGCAGCTCCATCACCAGCACGACCCCGCGCTTCTCGGCATGCCCGAGGATGCGCTTGAGTCCGACTTCGGCGTGGGCCATGCCCTCCTGGGGATCCATGCCATTCCGGTTGCCGGAAAAACAGATGAGGTTGCGATAGCCGGCATCGGCCACCAGGTCGATGTGCCGCGTGTAGCGCGCGACCAGCTCATCGTGGAACTGGCTGCCGGCGAAGCCCTTGTCCAGGCCGAGTTCCGCGCCATTGCACATCGCGCTGTACACGCCATGCGCCTTCAGCGTGGGCCAATCCGCCGGGCCCACCAGATCGATGGCGGCGAACCCCAGGCCCTTCACTACCTGGCAAAGCTGTGCGGTCGACAGCTGCGAAAACGTCCAGCGGGCGACAGACTGCTTCAGGTTGCCCTTGAGCGGCGTGGCGGCAGCGAGTGCCGGCAACATGCCCACTGCCCCAAGGCCAAGGCTCCCGGCGACCGCCATGCGCAGCGCCTCGCGCCGCGTGAACCCAAAGGCCGGCGCCGGTCCGATCGAATGGATAGACATCCACCTTCCGGCCTCCCAACCGGTTCAAACGCTGACGATTCGCCGCGATTCAATCGATTGAACCATAGAGCAGTGAATCGCGCTTTTGCAAGACGCACTGCACGAAACCACATGCTGCAGGGCACAACGCCTGTGGTGTCAGTCGTCATGACGGCGATGGAATCTCGGGTGACGTACGGAGTTGTGCAGCGAGACGTAGGGCGACAAACAAACGGGTATTTGGTGAACCTGCTCGAGCAGGCGACGCATGGCGAGATAGCGACGGACCCGTGGTTCCTCCCTGGGACTAAGGCGCTAAATCGCCTGCAAGGCGGCGGGGATGGGAGGTCGGACCTGGAGCTTCAGGACACCTCCGCCGCGTTGCCATGCGCATTCATGTGGTGAGGATCGTGGTGTAGCGGCGAGCGACGCCAATATGCTTTTCGCAGAAGCGGCTTTAGCCGCGATGGCTTTCATCGGAAAGCCTGTCGCCGCTAAAGCAACCCCCACGACACCTTCCCCGTTGCAGCCGGGTCGGCCGGCGTTGAGCGATAGCATGGACTGGGCACGAAAGCCGCGCCAAGGCGTTGCCGAGGCGACTGGGCACGACGCGACGCTTGGCGACCGACCCAGTTTTGAAGGCAGGAACAGCAGGGCACTCGCCGCTTGCACGCACGCTCCGGCCCCAATCGCCAGCGGTGAAAAGCACGGTACGTGTGACCACTCCAGTCGACCGATACCGTCTGGCTTCATATCGCCTGCCTTGGAGGACCGGACAAACTCGCGCTAAAAAGGACAACACCTCGCCAAAACAGAAAAAACCCCGGCAAGCAAAATGGCTTACCGGGGTCTGTTTGCATCGCAGGAACGACGAAAGATCAGAACGGAATATCGTCGTCCGCGAAGTCGTCCATCGGTGCGGACTGCTGCGGGGCCGGCTGCTGCCGGCGCGGCGCGTAATCCTGCCCGCCGCCACCACCGCCACCACCGCCCATGCCGGAGCGTTCCTGGCGCGGCGGCGCCGAGCGCTGCGGACGGTCGCCGCCGCCCATGCCGCCGCCACCGCCCTCGCCGCGGCCGCCGAGCATCTGCATCTCGTCGGCGACGATGTCGGTGGAGTACTTCTCCACGCCGTCCTGGCCGGCGTACTTGTCGTAGCGGATCGAGCCTTCGACGTAGACCGAGCTGCCCTTGCGCAGGTACTCGCCGGCGATCTCACCGAGCTTTCCGAAAAACACCACGCGATGCCACTCGGTGCGTTCCTGCTGGTTGCCGTCGCGGTCCTTGCGCACGCTGGTGGTGGCCAGGCTGATGCGGGTGATGGCCATGCCGGCCTGGGTGTACTTGATGTCGGGATCGTTGCCGAGGTTGCCGACGAGGATGACTTTGTTGATGCCGCGGGCCATGAGCTGCTTCCGTCTGGGGTCTCCGCGGCCAGGGGGCACGCAGAGCGGTAAAGAAGATTTCGGGGAGCAATCCTAACATCGCCGGACCGGACCGGCCTGCGCCAGGCGCCCGCGGGCGCCCCGGGAAACGCCGCATTGGGCTGTCGGAATCCTGCCGGCACGCCTCCCGCCGGGCGCTGCAAACCCAGGCACGGCAAGCTCTCCGCCCCCTGCCCCGGCCCACAACGGGACGGATGTGGCCGCGCAGCCTATACTTTGCGCACGTTTCCAGTCCTGTCCGCATGAGCATCGCCGAATCCCCCAGCTCCGCCCTGGGCCTGCCCCAGATCCAGATGCTCGCCGCGCCGGACATGGCCGAGGTGGACGCCCTGATCCGCCGCCGCCTGTCCTCGGACGTCGTGCTGATCAACCAGATCGCCGACCACATCGTTTCCGCCGGCGGCAAGCGCCTGCGGCCGATGCTGGTGGTGCTGGCCGGCCGCGCCTGCGGCGCCGGCGGGCCGATGCAGCACCAGTTGGCGGCGATCATCGAATTCATCCACACCTCGACCCTGCTGCACGACGACGTGGTCGACGAGTCGGACCTGCGCCGCGGCCGCAGCACCGCCAATGCGCTGTGGGGCAACGCGCCCAGCGTGCTGGTCGGCGACTTCCTGTATTCGCGCAGTTTCCAGCTGATGGTGGAGCTGGACAGCATGGCGGTGATGCGCCTGCTGGCCGACACCACCAACCGCATCGCCGAGGGCGAGGTGCTGCAGCTGCTGCACGTGCACAACCCGGACACCGACGAAGCCGCCTACCTGCGCGTGATCGAGCGCAAGACCGCGGTGCTGTTCGCCGCCGGCACCCGGCTTGGCGCGCTGGCCTCCGGTGCCAGCGAGGCGGTGCAGGAGCGCCTGTACGACTACGGCATGCAGCTGGGTTATGCGTTCCAGATCGCCGACGACGTGCTCGACTACACCGCCGACGCGGCCGACCTGGGCAAGAACCTGGGCGACGACCTGGCCGAGGGCAAGGCCACGCTGCCGCTGATCCACGCCATGGCGCATGCCGACGACGCCACCCGCGCGCGCCTGCGCCAGATCGTCGAACAGGGCGACGCCAGCGCGATGCCCGAGGTGCTGGCCGCGATCGAAGCCAGCGGCGGCATCGACTACAGCCGCCGCCGCGCCGCCGACTACGCCGCCGCCGCCGAACGCGCCCTGGACGGCCTGCCCGAGAACGAGGCCGTGGCCGCCCTGCGCGGGCTGGCTCGCTATGCGGTCGAGCGCAGACACTGAGCGCTGCCCGGGCATGATCGCCTTTGACGCCGAGGACCGCGCCGTACTGCTGGCGGTGAAAGGCGTCGGTCCCACCGTCGTCGCGCGCCTGGAACAATTGGGCGTGCATTCGCTGCAGGCGCTAGCCGCCTGCGATGCACGGCAACTCACCGAACAGGCCGCGGCGCTGCTCGGCTCCACCTGCTGGCGCAACAGCCCGCAAGCGCGCGCGGCCATGAGCGGCGCCATCGCCGCGGCGCAGGCGCACTTGCTCAAGCACTCCTCCAAGACACCATGAGGGCTCATTAGGCCCGTTTGACTGCCATCGGCTCGCTACCACGCGCCGGAAGGGATTGGTGATTCGGGATTGGGGATTCGCAACGGCGGCTTGGTTGACGCCTGAAGCGCTACGGGCTCGCCACACCAACCGATCAGTTGGGCGGCACCGACGGTCCGCTTTTACCAATCCCCAATCCCGCCAAGCGCGCAGCGCGAGGCACCTCCCTAATCCCGCCCGAACCGCTCCTCGAAGAAATCCTCGAGCATCCGGTAGGCACGCTTGGCCGCACGCGGGTTGTACTGGCAGCCCGGCGGGCTGTTGGCGTCGGCTTCGGCGAAGCAATGCACGGCACCGCTGAAGTTGACGAACTGCCAGTCGGCACCAGCGCCGTTCATTTCCTGCTCGAAGGCGGCGATATCGTCGCGGCTCACGCTCTTGTCGTCGGCACCATTGAGCACCAGCACCGGTGCCTTGGCGCTGCCTGCGGCTGCCGGTGCCGCCGTGGCCAGGCCACCGTGCAGGCTGACCACGCCGGCGAGCGGCGCACCGGCGCGGACCAGTTCCAGCACCGTGGTGCCGCCGAAGCAGAAGCCGACCGCGCCGATCCGGGCCGGATCCAGCGGCGCCTTGCCGGCCTGCGCCTTCAGCGCCGCCACCGCCGCCAACGCCCGCGCGCGCAGCGTGGCCGGATCCTTCTTCAGCGCACCGGCGAACTGCCCGGCCTCGGCATCGTTGGCCGGTCGCTTGCCCTTGCCGTAGACGTCGGCCACCAGCACCACGTAGTCGCCGCCGGCCAGGCGCTTGGCCTTCTCCACCGCGGAGTCGTTGACGCCGCGCCAGTTCGGCACCATCACCAGGCCGGGGCGCGTGTCGTGGTCGGCATCGTCGTAGACCAGCACGCCGCTGAAGCTGTCCTTGCCGACCTGCCACTCCACCGGCTTGGCCTGCATCGCCGCCCAGGCCGGCAGCGGCAGCACCAAGGCCAGCCCGAGCAGACCGGTCCACCGCAGCATCGATCGTATGCGCATCGCCCTTCTCCCGTGGAAACCAGGCGGCAGTCTAGAACGTGCCATGCACGTCGAGGTGAGGGCGACGGCGGCCGGCGATGGCGATGGGACAAGGCGCACAGCGTCGTCGCATGACGGCCCGGCGAATGCTTCCGGGCATGCTCTTTCCGCAGCACCCATAACGGACAGCGACATCAGCGCACCGAGTGCGCCGGCGCCGCGCCGAGGCTCAGGCGATGCCCAGCCCCGGAATGGCGCTGATCGCATCGGGGTCGAACCCGGCCAGCGCGGCGAAATGGCGGCCGCGCGCCACGTAGTCGCGGTAGGCGCCGAAGCTGGGCGCGCCGGGCGACAGCAGCACCACGCCGCCCTGCTCGCCCAGCGCCGCGCGCGCCAGCGCCACCGCTTCCGCTAGGTCGGCCGCGGCATGCAGGCCGAAGCCGGCGTCGGCGGCCAGCGGCGCCAGCAGCGCGTGGATGCGCGGGCCGTTGGCGCCCAGGGTAACGATCTCCAGCGGTGCGCCACCGTCGCGCATGTGGTCGGCGAAGTCCTGCCAGTCCAGGCCGCGGTCGTGGCCGCCCACCAGCAGCGCGATGCGCCGCCCGCGGAAGCACTCCAGCGCCGCGAGGCTGGCATGCGGCGTGGTGCTGATCGAGTCGTTCACATAGGTCACGCCGTCGCGCGTGCCCAGGGTCTGCAGCCGGTTCGGCAGCGGCCGGAAGCGATCGGCCGCCGGCGCCAACGCCGCCGCATCCAGGCCCAGCGCCTCCACCGCGGCCAGCACCGCGCACAGGTTGCCGCGGTTGTGCCGGCCCGGCAGCGGCGCCTGCGCGCTGTCGTACACCGCGCTGTCGCCGCGGTAGACCACCTCGCCGCGCATGTGCCAGCCGTCCTCGCGGTTGAACCAGCGTACCTCGCTGTCGGGCAGTTGCAGGGCGGCCAGTTGCGGATCGGCGGCGTTGAGCAGGGCGATGCGCGGCCGCGCATGGGTGACCAGCTCGAGCTTGTCGGCGATGTAGCGCGCCTGGCTGCCGTGCCAGTCCAGATGCTCGGGAAACAGGTTCAGCACCAGCGCCAGCTGCGGCCGTGCACCGCTGCGGGCCACGTCGCCGGTCTGGTAACTGGACAGTTCGATCGCCCAATACTGCGGCGGCGGCATCGGCGCCAGCACTTCCAGCAGCGGCACGCCGATGTTGCCGACCAGGCCAGTGCGATGGCCGCCGGCGCGCAGCAGGTGCGCCAGCAGCGCGGTGGTGGTGCTCTTGCCCTTGGTGCCGGTGACGCAGACGCTGCCGGGCACCACGCCGTCCGTGCCAGCGTGTTCGGCGAACCACAGCGCGGTGCCGCCGATGAAGCGCGTGCCGCGCGCCGCGGCGGCCTGTGCCTCGGGCCGGTAAGGACTGATCCCGGGCGACTTGATCACCACATCGAACGCGGCTAGGCGCTCGGCGGTGGCCTCGGTCTCGACATGCAACGCAGGATCGTGCAGCGCGGCGATCTCCGCGGCCTCCTCAGCCGAACAGAACACCGTCAGCGGCAGCGCACGTCGCGCTTCCCCGTTCCCGATTCCCGCTTCCCAGCCACGCACGGCCGCATACGCCGCACGGCCCTCGCGACCCCAACCCCACAGCGCGACGCGCTGCGACTCAAGCTGCGAAATTCGCACGCACGCGTTCCCACAGGTCGGCCGGGATGCGGTGCTGCGCGTCCAGTTCCAGCAGCGGCTCCACGCGCAGGTCGGCGGGGTCGAGCTGCGGCTGGATCTCGCGGATGAAACGCGCCACCAGCGCGTCCTCCTTCCATTCCGCGCGCGCCGCCAGCGCCGCCATCGCCGCGCGCGACTCGCGGCCTTCGCCGACGCACTCGAACGGCTTGTGGTCCTGGAACTCCAGCAACGCGTCGAAGCCGCCGGCCTGGCCGGCGTCGTCGAGCAGGTTGCGGCCGAAGATGCGCACCAGCCGCGTCTTCGGCATGAACGGCGCCAGCGCCAGGAACACGAAATGGCACTTCGGGCAGACCCCGCACCAGCGATGCGCCGGGCGCTCGCCGAGGATGTGGAAATTGCGGTTGCAGCTGGAGAAATGCGCGTCGTAATGGTCGGTCTTGGCGAACTGTCGCGCCACCGCCAGTTCCGACAGCGGCCGCAGCAGCGAGTAATAGCGCAGGTCCGCGGCCACGTAGCGCTGCACCTGCGTACCGAACGCCTGCTCGAAGGCCCAGCCCTTGGACCATTGGTGGTTGACCTCGCCGGTGCCGGCGATCTGGCTGCCGTAGCTGGCCGAGTGCTCGTTGGAGAACACCACCTGGCCGGCGTCGCGCAGCACCGCGGCGAACACCAGGATCGCCGAGTTCACCGCCGTCACCGGGATATGCCCGTTCCACGCGCCCTGACGGTTCAGCTCGAACAGCTCCGGCGCCAGCGTGCGGCCGATGTTCAAGGTCGGCAGCCCGGTGCGCTCGGCGCAGGCGCGGATCAACTGCGAGCCGCCGATCCAGGTCACCGTCTGCGCCACGCCGGCCGCGCGCAACGCCTCGATGCTGACCAGCGAATCCTTGCCGCCGCCGATCGCCACCAGCGCCTGGTCGCGCAGCCCCAGCGCCGTGGCGTCGGCCGCCTCGGCGTCCGCGGCCGGGAAGCGGATGCGCCCACGCAGGTCGAGGCCATTGCGATAGGCGAACTCCCCCAGGCCATGCAGGTACACGCTGTCCAGCAGCGCGGCAGTCTCCGCATCGATGGCGTAGTCGTCGATGACGATGCGCGGCGGCACCGCCGCCTTGTAGTAGCTGACGCCGGCGATCAGGTGCAGCAGGCGCAGGGCGCGCTGCGCCGCCTGCGCGCGCGCCGGGTCGAGCGCGAACGGCGCGCCGGGCACGGTGATGGTTTCCACCAGCTCCGGGCCGTCGTCGAACGCATAGACCAGGCGCGCCACGCCGCTGTCGGCGTCGAAGCCGCAGCGCACGAAGCGGAAGGTGGCGATCTGCTGTTTGTCGAAAGCGGTCATGGACATCCTGCAAGCACACGGGTGTGCCGCAGATAGCGGCGGCACAGAAGAAATTCGAGCATCGAAAACGGCAAGGCGGCCCACAGCAGCGGCAGGCAGCCGAACACGAAGGCCATCAGCAGCAGTTGCCAGTGCTGTCCGGCCGGCACCGACGCGGCGGAGGCCAGCACGGCCACCAGCACATACAGCGCCAGCGCCGGCAGGTAGGCCAACGCGGCCAGGAGCGAGGTGCGCAGGGCCAGCGCGCCGGTGCTCGCCGCGGGCCCGCGGCGCTGCCAGCGCACCGCCAGCCATGCGCCGATGGCAGCGGCGGCCAACGCCGGCAACGCCCACTTCAGGCTGTCGGTCCACGGCAGCGACGTACCCGACTGATCCACCGCGGTGGCAGCCACCATCGCAAGCGCGCCGGCCGCGGCGCTGCCCGCGACGAATTCAGTCTGCGTGCGCATCGATCGCCTCCTCGCGGGGCAACTCGCGCTGGTTGTAGGTGCTGGCCATGCTGTAGCCGTAGGCGCCGGTATCGGCGATCAGCATCACGTCGTCCGGCGCGGTGCCCGCCGGCAGGCGCCGGCGCTTGCCGAACACGTCGCTGGATTCGCAGATCGGCCCGACCACGTCGAACACGGTCTCGGCCGGCTGTTCCAGGCGGCTCAGGTTCGCCACGTCGTGCCAGGCGTCGTACAGCGCCGGGCGGATCAGCGTGTTCATGCCGGCATCCAGACCGACCCGACGGATGCCGTCCTTCTCGATCACCTGGGTGGCGCGGGCCAGCAGCACGCCGCACTCGGCGACCAGGTAGCGGCCCGGTTCGATCGCCAGGCGGAACGCCGGATGCACGGCCTTGGCCTCGGCCAGGCCTTGGGCGAAGGTCTCCAGGTCGAACGGTTCGTCGTCGGCGCTGTACGGGATCGGCAGGCCGCCGCCGATGTCGATGATCTCGACGCTGCCGATGCGCCGGGCGAAGCCGGCCAGCTCGTCGCACATGCGCCGCCAGTGCTGCGCCGTCTCCACGCCGCTGCCCAGGTGCGCGTGCAGGCCGACGATGCGGATGTCCAGCGCACGCGCGGCCTCGACGAACTCGTCGACGCGGGTCGCCGACAGGCCGAACTTGGAGGCCTTGCCGCCGGTGTTGACCTTCTCGTGGTGGCCGTCGCCATGGCCCAGGTCGATGCGCAGCCACAGGCTGCGGCCGCGGAACAGCTCCGGCCAGCGCTGCAGCGCCTCGACGTTGTCCACGGTCACGGTCACGCCCAGCGCGAACGCGGCTTCGTACTCGGCGCGGGGCGCGAAGCTGGGGGTGAACAGCACGCGGCGCGGCGACAGCTCCGGCACGATCTCGAACACCCGGCGCAGCTCGCCGTGCGAAACGCACTCCAGGCCAAAACCCTCCTCGACCAGGGTCTGCAGGATCGCCGGATGCGCGTTGGCCTTGATCGCGTAGTAGCGCTGGTCCACCGCGGCGATCGCCTTGAGCGCACGCGCGCGTTCGCGCAGGGTCGGCAGGTGGTAGATGTAGCGCGGCGTGCCGGCCTCGGCCAGGCGCAGCAGATGCGCGCGCTCGCCCTGCCACCACGGCACCGGCCGCGGCCGCACCGTGCCGGCGATCTCGCGCCAGCGCGGGCCGAACACCTCGGTCTCTTCCACCGGCATCGCGCCGCTGTCGATCAGTTCGGCGTGCAGGATCGGCAGCAATCCGTCGGCATCGGTCTCGTCGATGACGAAGGTCAGGTTCAGGTCGTTGGACGACTGCGAGATCATGTGCACGCGCTCCTTGCCGAACGTGGCCCACACGTCCGAGAGCTTGTGCAGCAGCGAGCGCATGCCGCGCCCGACCAGGGTGATCGCCGCGCACGGCACGATGATCTTGACCCGGCAGATCTCCGCCAGGTCGGCCGACAGCGCGGCCAGCACGTCGGTATTGACCAAATTCTCGCTCGGGTCCAGCGACACGGTGACGTTGGTCTCGGCCGAGCCGATCAGGTCCACCGACAGCCCGTGCTTCTTGAACAGCGCGAACACGTCGGCCAGGAAGCCGACCTGCTGCCACATGCCGATGCCTTCCATCGACACCAGCACGATGCCGTTGCGGCGGCTGATCGCCTTGACCCCGGGCACGGTGCGGGCGTTGCCGTCGATGCTGGTGCCGGGCAGCTCCGGGCGCTCGGTGTCCAGGATCGCCATCGGCACGCCGCCGTCGCGGCACGGCTTGATCGAGCGCGGGTGCAGCACCTTGGCGCCGGTGGTGGCGATTTCCTGCGCCTCGTAGTAGTCCAGGCGGGTCAGCAGGCGCGCATCCGGCACTTCGCGCGGATTGGCGCTGAACATGCCCGGCACGTCGGTCCAGATCTCGACCCGGCTGGCGCCGAGCAGCGCGCCGAAATACGCCGCCGAGGTATCCGAGCCGCCGCGGCCGAGGATGGCGGTGCCGCCGTCCTCGTGCCGGGCGATGAAGCCCTGGGTGATCAGCATGCGCGAGGGCTGGGCGACGAAGCGCGCGCGCCACTGCGGATCGGACTGCCACTGGCACGACACCGACAGGCGCCGCGACCAGGCGCTCTGGTTCGGCTGCGGCGGCAGCGCGTCCAGCCATTGCCGCGCGTCCATCCAGCCCACGTCCAGGCCGTTGGCACGCAGGTAGGCCGCGCCCAGGGTCGAGGACAGCAACTCGCCCTGCCCCAGCACCTCGGCCTGCCAGTCCAGCGTGCGCTCGGCGGCGCGCGGATCGGCGAGCAGGCCGCGCAGCGCCGCCAGGCGTTCGCCCAGCACCGCCTCGGCGTCCAGTTCCAGTTCGGCCAGGAACTCGCGGTGGCGCTGCTCCAGCGCGGCCACGCGTTGCGCGCTGTCGGCGCTGCCGTCGGCGATCGCGGTCAGTTCGTTGGTGACCCCGGACAAGGCCGACACCACCACCAGCACCCGCGCACCGGTCTCCTCCGCGCGTTTTTTCGCCAGCGTCCCAATCGTGTCCCAGCGATGACGACGCGACACCGAAGTGCCGCCGAACTTGAGGACGATCCAGCGATCGACAGGAGAGGAAGCTGACATGGAGTGGGGGTGTCTGGAATGTGGGGAAAACGCCTGCATGCGCGGGCGGAACCCCCGATTCTACTGCCAACCGAGCGCCGATGAGCGAGCGCTGCTACCTGCACCTGGACGTCTTTTCCGCCAGCCCGGCGCCAAGGCGTGGCGCTCGATGCCGCCGACCAGGACGCACCGCGCATGCAGCGGCTGGCCGCGTGGCCGAACCTCCCGGAGACGGTGTGCTTCCCGCCGCCGGACGCGGGCGCGGACTACCGTATTCGCATCTTCACCCAAGGGCGAACTGCGATTCGCAGGCCACCCCAGCGTCGGCGCCGCCTGGGCGGCGGGCGCGACGTCGCCAGCCAGGGACGCGAACTCGGGCGCGATAGCCGCGTCGAACTCCTGGTCGATGGCGAAGACGTGTGGAGCGGCGGTCTGGTGCAAGCGGTTATCGCTGGCAAGATCGCTTGGTAAGCTCCGGCCTCCCCCACCGCAGTCCGGAGTTCCCCCTCATGGCCGCTCGCCGCTTCTTCCAGGTCGATGTCTTCTCCGCCCGCGCCGGCAACGGCAATCCGTTGGCCGTCGTGCTCGATGCCGATGGATTGGACGCCGCCACGATGCAGGCCATCGCGCGCTGGACGCGCCTGCCGGAAACCACCTTCGTGTTCGCGCCGACGCGGCCGGATGCCAGCTACGGCCTGCGCATGTTCAGCCCGCAGAAGGAAGTGCCGTTCGCCGGCCATCCCAGCGTCGGCACCGCGCACGTCGCGCTGGAAGCGGGCATCGCCAGCCCGCGCGACGGCGTCCTGACCCAGGACGGCATCGCCGGCCTGCTGCCGCTGCGGGTCGACGTGGATGCCGGAGTGCGCAGCATCGCCATCCGCACCCCGCGCGCGCAGGTGGCCGAGATCGCCGATGCCGCGGATCCACGCCTGCAGGCGGCGCTGCGCGGCTGGACGCTGGGCGCGCTGCCGCCGGTGCGCATGGATGGCGGCCGCTGCTGGTGGCTGGTCGAAGTGGCCGACGAAGCCGCGCTGCGCGCGCTGGCGCCGGACTGGGATGCGATCGCCGCCCTGGCCGAAAGCACCGCCAGCATGGGCGTGTTCGCCTACGCGCGCGCCAGCGGCCAGGCCTATGCAGTGGCCGTGCGCGCCTTCGTCGGCAACGGCCGGCGCTTCGAGGATGCGGCCTCCGGCGCGGCCAATGCGGTGCTGGCGGCATGGCTGGATCACAGCAAGGCCCTGCCCGGCCACGGCGGCCGCTACGTCGCCAGCCAGGGCCGCGAAGTCGGCCACGATGCGCTGCTGACGCTGTGCGTCGACGAGGCCGGCGAGGTGTGGTCCGGCGGACAGGTGCAGACGGTGATCGAAGGCCGCATCGACTGGCCCTGATCGCCGGCCGCCGCCCCGCACCGCGGGCGCGAACGCACGCGCAAAAACTAAAGGGCGCCTCGCAAGGAGGCGCCCTTTGTTTTAGTCGGGCAATACGTCAGTCGGGCAGGACATCGACGCGGACGCGGATGCGATCGCCCGGAGGCGAGGCGGTGCGGGTGTGGTAGTAGCGGCCGCCGTATTCGTAGGTCACGTCGTAGCCGTCGACGCGGTCGTAGCGTTCGGTCCGATACGACACCGGGTCGCATTCGCGGACCACGCCGCCACCGTAGCCGCCGCCGTAGCCGCGGGTGTTGGTGTCGTAGATCGAGCGGCCGGCCAGGCTGCCGAGCATGGTGCCGACGGCGGTGCCGACGAAGCGGCCATTGCCGCCGCCGACGCGGCTGCCCAGCACGGCGCCGGCGATGCCGCCGACCACCGACGAGGCGGTGCGGCCGCCATCGGTGCCGCGGTAGCCGTAGTCGCTGGCGTAGCTGCCCGAGGCCGGACGGTCGTAACAGCGCTCGGTGGTCTCGCGCGGGCCGTTGACCTGCACCATGATCGGATCGGCGCGCACCACGCGCGCATATTCGTAGGTGCCGGACGCGTAGCCACGGTCGCGGTAGTCGTCGTAGCGGGTGTAACCGTAATCCTGCGCGGCGGCGGAGCCGATGACGCCGACAGCGAGCGCAGCGGTCAACAGACGGGTCGAGAGCTTGTTCATGGCGATGGTTCCAAGCGCGTGGATCGCGCGACTGCATGCTCGATCCGATGCGGTGAAACCAGACTGAATAGGGACGGCTGTGGCGCGCACATTTAGTGGCGCGACAGCTAGCGATCGATCGAGCAACGCGGGACGGTGCAGAGGCGCAACGCGTCCTGGCCTGCCATCGGCGGCGCCGCAGGTGCGCCGCACGCGCGCGGCCCGGCATGCCGCCGGGCCGCGCCGGGGATTCCTCAGCCCAGTTCCGCTTCCAGGCTGATCGGCACCGCGCTCAGCGCCTTGGACACCGGGCAATTCTGCTTGGCGTCGTCGGCCACTTCGCGGAAGCGCGCGGCGTCGATGTTGGGCACCACGGCCTTGACCTTCAACCGGATCTGCGAGAGCTGGGGACCCCCTTCCATCGACAGGTCGACATCGGCGCGGGTGTCCAGCGCGGTCGGCGGGAAGCCGGCTTCGGTCAGCTTGGCCGACAGCGCCATGGTGAAACAGCCGGCGTGCGCGGCGGCGATCAGTTCTTCCGGATTGGTGCCCTTCTCGTCGCCGAAGCGGCTGTTGAACGCATAGCGGGTGTTCTCCAGCAGGCCGCTCTGCGGCGTGTTCAACCGGCCCTGGCCGGTCTTGAGATCGCCTTCCCAATGCGCGGTGGCGTGACGCGAAATGCCCATGCGAGGCTCCTGACGGTGAGTGGAGCGCGGACCATAGGGGAGGCGGCGTTACGGGCTTGTGCTTCCGCACGAAGGCGGCGGCGGCGGCGCGCGGCAGCGAAAATGCCCTGGCGCATCGCCGCGGATGTGCCGGCATCGGCGCCGTCCTCGGCAAAAAGGCGCCGGTCGCGGCGAATATTCGCGTTTTTTGCTTCCGGCCTATTGGCGCGGCGTAGCACATGCCCTACATTTCGCCATGCCGACGGGGTCGGCGCGACCCAAACCACCAAATACGGAATCAGGACATCATGGCAAAGACCGCAAAAAAGGCTGCCCCGAAGAAGGCAGTGAAGAAGGTAGCGACCAAGGCTGCCGCCAAGCCGGCCGCTCCCAAGCCGATCAAGGACGTGCTGAGCAAGTCCGCGCTCGTCGCCCACATCGCCGAAACCAGCGGCGTGATCGCCAAGGACGTGCGCGCCGTGATGGCCTCGCTGGAGCACGCCGTGGCCGGTTCGGTCAGCAAGAAGGGCGCCGGCTCGTTCACCCTGCCGGGCCTGCTGAAGATCACCGCCGTCAGCGTGCCGGCCAAGCCGAAGCGCAAGGGCATCAACCCGTTCACCAAGGAAGAGCAGTGGTTCGCCGCCAAGCCGGCCACCACCAAGCTCAAGGTGCGCCCGCTGAAGAAGCTCAAGGACGCCGCGCTCTGAGCAGCGTCGCCTGATCCAGGCAAGCACACCGACGAGACGGCCCCGGCCGTCTCGTTTTTTTTGTGTCTGCTGCGCACCTGGGTTGACGGCCCGCTAAGGCGACGGCCGCTATACCGGTGATTCCCTTCGACAGGATCACCTGCATGAAACTACAGGGCTTTCTCGACCAACTGCTGCAATCGGCGCAGGGCGCCGCCGGCCAGGCCATGGCCAAGACCGGCACCGGTGCTCCTGCCGCACCGGCGCACGCCGGCGCCGGCGGCCTGGGCGGTCTGCTCAACGCCGACTTCGGCAAGGGAGCCCTCAGCGGCGGCGCACTCGGCCTGCTGCTTGGCAAGCACCGCACCACCCGCAAGCTGGCGACCTACGGCGGCCTGGCCGCGCTGGGGCTGATGGCCTATCGCGCCTACGGCGACTACCGCCGCCAGCAACTGGGCGCCGCCGCACCCGAACCGCAGACGCTGGACCGGCTGCCGCCGCTGGACGTCGAGCAGCACAGCCAGGCGGTGCTGCGCGCGCTGGTCGGCGCGGCCAAGGCCGATGGCCATCTGGACGAGCACGAGCGCCGCCTGATCGAAGGCGAGTTCGCCCGCCTCCACGGCAACGATGCCGACGTGCAGCAGTGGCTGCATGCGGAACTGGAAAAGCCGCTGGATCCGGCCGAGGTGGCGCGCGCGTCGACCAGTCCCGAGATGGCCGCGGAAATGTACCTGGCCAGCTTGCTCGCCGCCGACGAACAGGGCTTCATGGAGCGCAGCTACCTGGACGAACTGGCGCGGCAGCTCGGCATCGACGACGCCCTGAAGCAGCGCCTGCAGCAACAGGCGGCTGCCCTGCACGCGGACTGAGCGCATGGCCGCGACGCCCACGCTTTCGCCAGCGCAGCGCCTGCGCCGCGACGTGCTGCGTGCGGCGTTGCTGGCTGCGCTGGCGCTCGCCGCCGCCTGGGCCTGGCGGCATCCGTGGGCGCAGCGCCTGCGCGTCGGCTGGGAGTTGGCGCGCGCGCCGGCGCCGACGGCCCTGCACATGCCGGTCGAAGGCGTGGATCCGCGGCGCGTGGCCGCCACCTTCGGCGCGCCGCGCGGGCGCGACCGCCAGCACGCCGGCGTGGACATCTTCGCCAGACGCGGCACGCCGGTGGTGTCGGCGACACGCGGCATCGTCGTGGCCATCGCCGACCGCGGCCTCGGCGGCCGCCAGGTCTGGGTGCTGGGCCCGGCCCGGCAGCGGCACTACTACGCGCACCTGCAAACGTGGGCACCGGGGCTGCAGGTCGGCGACCTGGTGCAGCCCGGCGACCCGCTCGGCGCGGTGGGCGACAGCGGCAACGCGCGCGGCACGCCGCCGCACCTGCACTATGGCGTCTACGCCGAGGGCGGCGCCTATGATCCGCTGCCGCTGCTGCGCGCGGCTCGCTGAACGGACGCACTGGAACAGAGCGTCGCGAGCGACAGGCTCGTGGTGCCGCTCGCGCGCGCCTATCTTGGAGGCACACCCCGCGTGCGCCACTGCCATGACCGCCTCCCAACGCTATCGCGTCACCGTCACCCCGATCCAGGACGACGGCCTGCCCTGCCAGGGCCGCTGCACCATCGAACTGGAGGCGCGCTGTCGGCAGGACTGGATGCGCCTGCTCGAGGCGGCACAGCGCCAGCCCGGACTGCGCGGCGACGAGCGCGCCGCACTGATCGTCGGTACGCAGTTGCTGCGCGGCCTGGGCGAGCGCAGCGAGGGAGAGGCGCGTGAACTGCTGGCGCCGCTGCAGCCGGCGCTGGACGCGCTGCTGACACGGCTGGCGCTGCCGGCCGCCTGAGCGACGACTCCCGCGCCGCCGGTTCCGCTAATCGCGCATTCACCGGCCACCGTTATGGTGAATTCCTCTCGTTCGCCCAGGGCTTCCCGATGATCTTCCGCACGTTCACCCTGCGCGCGGCGGCGCTGCTGGCGCTCGCCGTCGCCACCCAGGCCCAGGCCGAGCCGACCATCCAGGGCCACCAGGTCAGCGTCGGCGCCGCCGACGTGCAGCATTACCTGGACAGCAGCTTCCCGCAGACGCACAAGGCGCTGGGCGGGCTGCTCAAGATGACCGTCCGCGACCCGAAGCTGAGCCTGCCGCCGGGCGATCGCCTGAAGATGCAGTTCGACCTGAGCATGGCCACCGGCGGCGGCGCGCCGACGCCACTGGGCCAGGTCCTGCTGACCAGCGCGCTGCGCTACGACCAGCAGAGCCAGAGCTTCCACCTGCAGTCCCCGACCATCGATGATTTCCGCCCGGCTGCCAATGGCGGCAAGCTCGACGCCAATACGCGTGAGCTGCTCAATGCCTGGCTGGAGGACTACGCGCGCAAGGAGCCGATCTACAAGCTCGATCCGCGCCTGACCGCGATGCTGGGCGACGTGCAGATCCAGTCGGCCGGCGTGGAGAACGGTTCGCTGGTGGTGCGTTTCAACCAGGACATCGGCAAGCTGGTGCCGGCGGGCATGCTTCCCGCGCAGTAACCCGCGCGACGTCCAGGGTGCGGCGGCAACCGCCACCAGCAGCGCACGTAGAAACGGCGGCCTCGGCCGCCGTTTCTGTTTCTGGTGGGCTCCCGCATCCGCCACCATCGCGGCGGCGCAGGCGAATCGCCAGGCCTCAGCCCAGCGCCTTGGCCACCGCCTGCGCGAACGCCGGGATGTCGTCCGGCTTGCGGCTGGTGATCAGGTTGCCGTCCACCACCACCTCCTGATCCGCCCAGCGCCCGCCGGCATTGGACAGGTCGGTCTTCAGCGACGGCCACGAGGTCACCTGGCGGTCGCGCACGAGCCCGCTTTCGGCCAGCAGCCACGGCCCGTGGCAGATCGCCGCCACCGGCTTGCCGGCGCTGGCGAAGGACTGGATGAAGGCGATCGCGGTCGGCTCGGTGCGCAGGCTGTCCGGGTTGATGACGCCGCCCGGCAACACCAGCGCGTCGTAGTCGCCGGCCTGGGCCTGCTGCAGGCGCTTGTCCACCGGCACGCTGTCGCCCCAATCCTTCTTGTTCCAGCCGCGAATGCTGCTGGCGTCGCCCGGCGCGATCACGTCGACCTGGGCGCCCCAGGATTCGAGCAGGCGCTTGGGTTCCTGCAGTTCCGACTGTTCGAAACCGTCGGTGGCCAGGACAGCCACCTGCTTGCCGGCAAGGGAAGGCATTGCGCTCATGGGACACTCCTCGAGTAGGGGGAGCCCCACCGTAGAAACGCGCCGGTGGCAGTGCCGTGAACCGCGCGTCGGCGCGGCGTGCACGGCTGGACGCGACCTCAGCGCTTGGGCTGCAGCATGGTGCCGGTGCAGTTCTTGGCGCCGCAGCGGCATTCCCAGATCTTCTTCAGCCGTGGCGTGTGCCGCTCGGCCAGGGTGATGCCGTAGTTGTAGGTGAGTTCTTCGCCGGGCTTGATGTCGCGCAACGCCTCGATGACCACCTTGTCCTTGCGGCGGTCATCGCCCTCGGCCTCGACGATCACCGCTTCGCAGTTCGGCGCACAGCTGTGGTTGATCCAGCGCGCATCGTTGCCCTCGTAGTTGGCGTCGATCACGTAGTCGTCGCTGAGAGTGAACAGGAAGGTGTGCCCGGTCTCGACGTCGCCGGCCTCGTCGCGGTCGACTTCGGCGTGGCTGCGGCGGCGGCCCTTGTACTCGATGACCCGCTCGCCTTTCTTGAGCGGCAGCACGGCGAACACGCCGTTGCCATGGATGCGGGACTTGCGGGCGGCGATCTTGCGGGGCATGCGGCGATCCGGACAGGAAAGCCTAGATTCTGGCGCACATCGCCCGCGATCCCAAGCCCGCGCCTCGCGGTCCGGGGACCGCGGCCGCCGCGATCCCCGAATCGCCGCGATCGAAAGAAAAGATGAATGGCCCGGTTGGACGCTGCGGCGCAAAAGAGTACAATTTCGGTCCGCATTGAAAAACCACCGCGTCGCCATGCTCCGCGTCACCAAGCTCACCGATTACGCCACCGTCGTGCTGACCGTGCTCGCCGCGCGTCCGAACGAAGTGCTGAGCGCGACCGAACTGGCCGAACAGGCCGGGCTGGAGCCGCCCACGGTCAGCAAGCTGCTCAAGCCGCTGGCCCAGGCCGGCCTGGTCGAGGGCCTGCGCGGCGTGCGCGGCGGCTACCGGCTGGCACGCCCGGCCGACGCCATCACCCTGATCCAGATCGTCGAGGCGATGGAAGGCCCGCTGGCGATCACCGAATGCAGCCACCACGGCAGCCAGTGCAGCATCGCCCAGACCTGTGGCGTGCGTTCCAACTGGCGGTTGATCAACGACGTGGTCGCCGACGCGCTGCGCGGCGTGACCCTGGCGCAGATGCTCCATCCCCTCCCCCCCTCCGGCGATCCGAAACGGCGTTCCATTGCCGTGCGGTTCGCGACCACCTGACCTGTAGGCAGCCCCATGGCCACCGAAAACGCTGAAATCCTGGAACGGCTGGGACGTCGCTACGACGCCGGCTTCGTCACCGACATCGAATCCGATTCGTTCCTGCCCGGCCTGAACGAGGACGTCGTGCGCGCCCTGTCCGTGAAGAAGGACGAGCCGGAATGGATGACCGAGTGGCGCCTGGCCGCCTACCGGCACTGGCTGAAGATGCCGATGCCGCACTGGGCCAAGCTGGACATCGCGCCGATCGACTTCCAGGCGCTGAGCTACTACTCCGCGCCCAAGGGCCCGAAGTACGCCTCGCTGGACGAGGTGCCGAAGGAGCTGCTGGACACCTACGACAAGCTCGGCGTGCCGCTGCACGAGCGCGCCAAGCTGGCCGGCGTGGCCGTGGACGCGGTGTTCGACTCCGTTTCGGTCGGCACCACCTTCCGCAAGGAACTGGCCGAGAAGGGCGTGATCTTCTGCTCGATGTCCGAAGCGATCAAGGAACACCCGGAGCTGGTCAGGCAGTATCTGGGCAGCGTGGTGCCGGTCGGCGACAACTTCTTCGCCGCGCTCAACTCGGCGGTGTTCTCCGACGGCAGCTTCGTATTCATCCCCAAGGGCGTGCGCTGCCCGATGGAGCTGAGCACCTATTTCCGCATCAACGCCGGCCACACCGGCCAGTTCGAGCGCACCCTGATCGTGTGCGAGGACAAGGCCTACGTGTCCTATCTGGAAGGCTGCACCGCGCCGATGCGCGACGAGAACCAACTGCACGCGGCGGTGGTCGAGCTGGTGGCGCTGGAAGACGCGGAGATCAAGTACTCCACCGTGCAGAACTGGTACCCGGGCGACGAGGAAGGCCGCGGCGGCATCTACAACTTCGTGACCAAGCGCGGCGAGTGCCGCGGCGCGCGCAGCAAGATCACCTGGACCCAGATCGAGACCGGCTCGGCGATCACCTGGAAGTACCCGTCCTGCGTGCTGCTGGGCGACGACTCGGTGGGCGAGTTCCACTCGGTGGCGCTGACCCATCACCGTCAGCAGGCCGACACCGGCACCAAGATGATCCACGTCGGCAAGCGCACCAAGAGCAAGATCGTCAGCAAGGGCATCAGCGCCGGCCGCGGGCAGAACACCTACCGCGGGCTGGTCAAGGTGGAGCGTAGCGCCGAGGGCGCGCGCAACTACACCCAGTGTGACTCGCTGTTGATCGGCAAGCAGTGCGGCGCGCATACCTTCCCGTACATCGAGGTCAAGCATCCGACCGCGACCGTCGAGCACGAGGCCACCACCTCCAAGATCAGCGACGACCAGCTGTTCTACTGTCGCGCCCGCGGCATCGACCAGGAGAACGCGGTGTCGATGATCGTCGACGGCTTCTGCAAGCAGGTGTTCCGCGAACTGCCGATGGAGTTTGCGGTGGAAGCCAAGAAGCTGCTGGAAGTGTCGCTGGAAGGCTCGGTGGGCTGACGCCCTTCCTTCTCCCTTCGGGAGAAGGTGGCGCAAAGCGCCGGATGAGGGTACGGGCGCAGCCTCGTGTACCCAAACCCCGCGAGATGCTTTCGCACCGCACCCTCACCCCAACCCCTCTCCCGGTGGGAGAGGGGCTACATCAAAGAATTCTGACGGACCATCCCATGCTCACCATAGAAAACCTCCACGCCTCCGTCGCCGGCAAGGACATCCTCAAGGGCCTGTCGCTGCAGGTGAAGCCCGGCGAAGTGCACGCCATCATGGGGCCCAACGGCGCCGGCAAGTCCACCCTGGGCAACGTGCTGGCCGGCCGCGACGGCTACGAAGTCACTAACGGCAGCGTGCGCTTCGACGACGCCGACCTGCTCGAACTGGAACCGGAGGAGCGCGCCGCTGCCGGCCTGTTCCTGGCCTTCCAGTACCCGGTGGAAATCCCAGGCGTGAACAACACCTACTTCCTGCGCGCCGCGCTCAACGCGCAGCGCAAGGCGCGTGGCGAGGCCGAGCTGGATTCGATGCAGTTCCTCAAGCTGGTCCGGCAGAAGCTGGCGGTGCTGCACCTGAAGGACGAACTGCTGCATCGTGGCGTCAACGAGGGTTTCTCCGGCGGCGAGAAGAAGCGCAACGAGATCTTCCAGCTGGCGGTGCTGGAGCCGAAGCTGGCGATCCTTGACGAGACCGACAGCGGCCTGGACATCGACGCGCTCAAGACCGTGGCCGAAGGCGTCAACGCGCTGCGCTCGCCGGAGCGCGCGTTCGTGGTGATCACCCACTACCAGCGCCTGCTCGACTACATCAAGCCGGACGTGGTGCATGTGCTGGCCGACGGCCGCATCGTGCAGACCGGCGGCCCCGAGCTGGCGCTGGAGCTGGAAGCGCACGGCTATGCCTGGCTGAAGGAGCGCGTGGCGCCCGAGGCGGCCGTGCAATGAGCGCCCTGCTCGACTCGCTGGCCGCCGCGTTCCACGGCGATGCCGCACGCCGCGCGCCGCTGGAGCAGGCGCTGCGCGACGGCCTGCCCGGCACGCGCAGCGAAGCCTGGAAGTACACCTCGCTGCGCGCACTGGAACGGCGCAGCTTCGCGCCTGCACCGCAGACCGCGCCGGCGGTGGACGCGGCCTTGCTCGACGGCATCCCGGCGCCGCGCCTGGTGTTCGTCAACGGCCGCGCCAGCGATGCGCTGTCGGACCTGTCCGGCCTGCCGGCCGGGGTGGAGCTGCAGCGGCTGTCGACCATTCTGCGCAGCGGCGACGCTGCCATGCGCTTCCTCGGCCGCCGCTTCGAACGCAGCGACGAGGTGTTCGCCCAGCTCAACGCAGCCCTCGCCGACGAAGGCTGCGTGCTGCGGGTGGACGCCGGCGTGCGCGTGGAGCAGCCGCTGCACCTGGTGTTCGTCTCCACCGCCGCCGAGGCCGACCTGGCCTGGCACCACCGCCACCTGATCGAACTGCGCCAGGACGCGACGCTGGCGCTGGTCGAGCATCATCTGCATGCCGGCGATGCCGCGCACCTGAGCAACAGCCTGGCGCACGTGCATCTGGCCGCCGGCGCGCAGCTGAGCCACGCCCGCGTGCAGGACGAGGCGGCCGGCGTCACCGCGCTGCTGCGTACCGATGCGGTGCTGGCGCGCGACGCGCAGTACCGGCGCGTGGACCTCGAACTGGGCGGCGCGCTGGCCCGGCACGAACTCAACGTGCGCCTGGAGGGCGACAACGCCCGACTGGTCGCCAACGGCGTGCTGCTCGGCAACGGCCGGCGCCAGCTCGACACCCGCCTGGGCATCGAGCACATCGCCCGCGACACCGCCTGCGAGCTGCTGTGGCGCGGTGTCGCCACCGGGCGCAGCCGCGTCGCCTTCCATGGCGGCATCCGCATCCGCCACGGCGCCGACGGCACCGACGCGGCGCTGTCGAACAAGAACCTGCTGCTCTCCGCCGACGCCGAGATCGATACCCAGCCGGTGCTGGTGATCGATGCCGACGAGGTCAAGGCCGCGCACGGCGCCACCGTCGGCCAGCTCGATGCCAATGCGTTGTTCTACCTGCGCTCGCGCGGCCTGCCGCAGGAACGCGCGCAGCAACTGCTGACCGCCGCGTTCTGCCGCGAACCGCTGCGCGCATTGGAGCCGGCGCTGAGCGAAGGCCTGCTGGCGCGGCTGGAGCGGGCGCTGAGCGACGCGGGCGTGGCATGAACGGGCCCGCCGCGCACAGCGCCGCGCCGCAGGCGCCGGACTGGGATGCGGTCCGCCGCGACTTCCCGCTGCTGATGCGGGAAGTGCACGGCAAGCCGCTGGTGTACTTCGACAACGCCAACACCGGGCAGAAGCCGCTGCAGGTGATCGCGGCGACCGACGCGTTCTATCGCCGCCACAACGCCAACGTCAGCCGTGCGGTGCACGCGCTCGGCAGCGAGGCGACCGAGGCCTACGAAGGCGCGCGGGCCCGGCTCGCCCGCTTCCTCAATGTGCGCGCCGACGAACTGGTGCTGTGCAGCGGCGCCACCTTCGCGCTGAACCTGGTGGCGTACTCGTGGGCACTGCCGCGGCTGCGCGCCGGCGACACCATCCTGGTGTCGCGCATGGAACACCACGCCAACATCGTGCCCTGGCAACTGGTCGCGCAGCGCACCGGCGCCACGGTCAAGGTCGCCGAGATCACCGCCGACGGCGCGCTGGACCTGGACGCACTGCGCGCGGCGATGACCGCCGACGTCAAGCTGCTGGCCCTGGCGCACGTCTCCAACGTGCTGGGCACGGTCAACCCGGTGCGCGAGATCTGCCGCGAGGCGCGCAAGCGCGGCATCGTCAGCGTCATCGACGGCTCGCAGGCCGCGCCGCACCGGCCGCTGGACGTGGCCGCGATCGGCTGCGACTTCTACGCCATCACCGGCCACAAGATGTGCGGCCCGACCGGCACCGGCGCGTTGTGGGCGCGGCGCGAGCACCTGCAGGCGATGCCGCCGTTCCTGGGCGGCGGCGAGATGATCAAGGAAGTCAGCTTCGACGGCACCGTGTTCAACGACCCGCCGCACAAGTTCGAGGCCGGCACCCCCAACATCGCCGGTTTCGTCGGCCTCGGCGCGGCGGTGGACTATCTGCAGGGGATCGGACTGCAGCACGTGGAAGCGCGCGAGAGCGAACTGCTCGCGCACCTCACCGAGGAACTGCAGCGGATCGACGGCCTGCGCCTGTTCGGCACCGCGCCGGGCAAGGCCGCGGTGGTCTCGTTCCTGATCGAGGGCGCGCACGCCCACGACCTGGCCACCCTGCTCGACCTGGAAGGCGTGGCGGTGCGCTCCGGCCAGCACTGCGCGCACCCCCTGCTGCAGTTCTACGGCGTCGCCGCCACCTGCCGCGCCTCGCTGGCGTTCTACAACACGCATGCCGAGATCGAGCGTTTCGTGGCGGCACTGTTGAAGGTACGCAAGCTGTTGGGGTGATTGAAGCTGAGAATCGGGAGCAGGGAATCGGGAATCGGCAAAGCGCTCCACGACGGACTGTGCCTGGCGGGCAAGAGGTGTCCTCACCTCCTTGAGAGCGCGCATTTCGATTCCCGATTCACCATTCCCCATTCCCGGCGGCACGCCCTAGAATCGGCCCATGCACACCCTCACCTTCCGCACCGCCACCGTCGACGATCTCGACGCCATCGCCGCGCTGGTCACCTCGGCCTATCGCGGCGACAGCAGCCGCGTCGGCTGGACCACCGAAGCCGACCTGCTCGACGGCGACCGCATCGACCGCGAGGTGCTGCGCGCCGACATCCTGCGCCCGCGCAGCCTGGTGTTGCTGGCCGAGCGCGATGGCGAATTGATCGCCTGCGCGCATGTCGCCGACGAGGACGGTGCCGGCTATTTCGGCATGTTCTCGGTGCAGCCGCAGGCGCAGGGCGGCGGCCTGGGCAAGACCGTGCTGGCCGAGGCCGAGCGCATCGCCTGGCAGGAGTGGCGGTTGCCGCTGATGCGGATGACGGTGATCGACCTGCGCGAGGAACTCATCGCCTTCTACGAGCGCCGCGGCTATCGTCGCACCGGCATCAAGAAGCCGTTTCCGTACGGCGACGCGCGCTTCGGCCTGCCAAAGCGCGAAGACCTGCGCTTCGAGGTGCTGGAAAAGCCGCTGGGCGGTGCCGCATGAGCGAGACCTGGACCTTCGTCTGCGCCGACGGCGAACTGCTGCCGGGCGAAATGAAGACGGTGTGGGACGAGGTGACCGACACGCCGATCGTGGTGTTCAACTTCGACGGCCAGTTCTATGCGCTGGAAGACCGCTGCAGCCACGAGGACTACGAGCTGTCCCCCGGCACCTTCGACCCTGCTGCCGGCAGCATCGAGTGCGTGCTGCACGGCGCCCGCTTCGACGTGCGCGACGGTCGCGCCCTGTGCGCGCCGGCCTACGGCCCGGTGCCGAAGTTTCCGGTGAAGTCCGAACACGGTGGGCTGTGGACCCGCGACGACCGCGGTTGAGGCCACGCGTTTTCGTCGCGAACCGGCGCTGACCGCCTTCGCCATCTCTGCAGCGCCGCTCACGGCGATCGCCACATCAAGCTCCCTTACCTGCAGCAAGCGCAACGCTTGCTGGCACGTTGTGCGTGCGCGCCGGCAAGGCGGCAACCGGGATGGAAAGGCCATCTCGATCGATCCGATTCAAGATCCCGATCCCTCGGCCGCTAAGGGGAGACGATGTAGACGAATATGCAACTTCGTCACGATTACGTGAAATATCCATTGCATTTCGTATCGGCTATTACGCGACCACCCCTGGTACTCCCATCCCCCTTGCTAGGACCAGAGCATGACCGCTCTTCTGCACCGCTTTAACGTCTCCAGACGCCTCTCCATCGCGTTCGGCCTGCTCATCCTGCTGTCCTGCGGGCTGGTGGTCGGCGGCCTGGTCACCCTGTCGCAGGCGCGCAGCCAGTTGGACACCGTCGCCCGCCGCACCGTGTCCAGCATCGTCTATAGCAACGAAATGCTCGATGCCAGCTCGGACATCGGCATCCAGTTGCGCAACATCGTGCTGCCGACCACGCAGGAAGAGAACATCGCCTTCGCCAAGATCATGGTGACGGAACTGCGCCGTTATCGCGAATACCGCACCAAGCTGTTCGCCATCCCCGCCACCAGCGCGCGCGATCGCGCCTTGCGCGAGCAGATGAACCGGACCTACGCGCAGGCGAGCGAGGTCAACCAGCAAGTGCTGGAACTGGGCCTGACCTACAAGTCCGACGAGGCGATGAAGGTGCTGCTGCAGCAGGCCGCGCCGGCGACTCAACGTTGGCGCGAGGCGATCGGCGCCTACGCCGGATGGCAGCGCCACAACGGCGAACAGGCCTATGCCGACGCGACCGCGGTGATGGCGCGCGGCCGCTTCCTGCTGATCGCCGGCGGCCTGGCCGTGGTGTTGGTCAGCAGCCTGCTGGCCTGGCTGATCACCCGCAGCCTGACCGTGCCGCTGGCCCGCGCCACCCGCGCCGCCGAAGCCATCGCCGACGGCCGCCTGGACAACGACGTGGCCACCGACGCGCGCGACGAGCCCGGCCGCCTTTTGGTCGCGATGGGCCGCATGCAGACCCAGTTGCAGCGCTTCTCCCGCGAAACCGCCTTGATGATTGAGCTGCATGCCGACAAGGACATCAGCCACCGCATGCCGCAGGACTTCCCCGGCGTGTACGGCGAACTGAGCAAGGGCATCAACACCATGATGTTCGAGCACCTGGACGCCATCGTCGAGGCGGTCGAGATCCTCA
>NZ_CAXYKF010000025.1:0-144878 GCF_964278005.1 uncultured Xanthomonas sp. | reverse complement strand
TCCGGGTCCGCGTCCATCACGGGGATCCGCGGAAGGGGCATCCTGCCCCTGCCGCGGACGGCGTACATCCATGTACGCCGCCCTTCGGGTGTTTCCCCGCGATGGCCGCCGCTTCGGAAGGGAACCCGGTAAATCAAAAGCCAAAGCGACAGCCAAGGCCAGAGCCAAGCAACGGCAACGGCAACGGCAACGGCAACGGCAACGGCAACGGCAACGGCCGGAGCATCCCGCACAACTGCGTGCGTTTCGCGCAACTGCTCGCTCAGCGACCGCAGTACCCCTGACCTCATTTCCAGGCACCCGACCATGGCCACCCCCGACCTGCCGACCTTCGACAAGATCCTCATCGCCAATCGCGGCGAGATCGCCTGCCGGGTGATCGCCACCTGCCGCAAGCTCGGCATCGCCACCGTGGCCGTGTATTCCGATGCCGATCGCGACGCGCGCCACGTGCGCCTGGCCGACGAGGCCGTGTACATCGGCGCCGCGCCGGCGCGCGAGAGCTACCTGCGCGGCGAGCGCATCCTCGAGGCCGCGCAACGCAGCGGCGCGCAGGCCATCCATCCCGGGTACGGCTTCCTGTCCGAGAACGCCGAGTTCGCCGAAGCCTGCGCCGCGCGCGGGCTGGTGTTCATCGGACCGCCGCCAGCGGCGATCCGCGCGATGGGCGACAAGAGCGCGGCCAAGGCGCTGATGCAGGCCGCCGGGGTGCCGCTGACGCCGGGTTACCACGGCGAGCAGCAAGATCCGGATTTCCTGCGCGCACAGGCCGCGGCCATCGGCTACCCGGTGCTGATCAAGGCCAGCGCCGGTGGTGGCGGCAAGGGCATGCGTCGGGTCGATCGCGATGAGGACTTTGCCGCCGCGCTCGCCGCCTGCCAGCGCGAGGCGCAGGCCGCGTTCGGCAATGCGCACGTCCTGGTGGAGAAGTACGTGCTGCGGCCGCGGCACATCGAGATCCAGGTGTTCGGCGACACGCACGGCGAACTGGTCTACCTGTTCGAACGCGACTGCTCGGTGCAACGCCGCCACCAGAAGGTGCTGGAGGAAGCCCCCGCGCCAGGCATGGACGCGACGCGGCGTGCGGCGATGGGCCAGGCCGCGGTGGAGGCCGCGCGCGCGGTCGGCTACGTCGGCGCCGGCACCGTGGAGTTCATCGTCGCGCCCGACGGCGCGTTCTACTTCATGGAAATGAACACCCGCCTGCAGGTGGAGCATCCGGTCACCGAGTGCATCACCGGCACCGACCTGGTGGAGTGGCAGTTGCGCGTGGCCGCCGGGCAGCCGCTGCCGCAGCGCCAGCACGAACTGGCGATCCACGGCCATGCGCTGGAAGCGCGGCTGTACGCCGAAGACCCGGCGCGCGGGTTCCTGCCCTCGATCGGCACGCTGCAGCATCTGCGCCTGCCCGCCGCCGACGCGCATACGCGGGTCGATGCCGGCGTCGAACAGGGCGATGTGATCGGCCCGCACTACGATCCGATGATCGCCAAGCTGATCGTCTGGGACGTGACCCGCGAGCGCGCACTGCGGCGCATGCAGGCGGCGCTGGCCGCCTGCCAGGTGGTCGGCGTGTCGACCAATGCCGCGTTCCTGCAGCGCCTGGTCGGCACCAGCGCGTTCGCGCAGGCGGACCTGGACACCGCGCTGATCGAGCGCGAGCACGCGGCGCTGTTCGACACCCCAGCCCCGACCACCGATGCGCTGTGGAGCCTGGCGGCGCTGGCCTGGCAACTGCACGAGCACGCGCCGGCGGCGCAGACTGCCGATCCGCACTCGCCGTGGGATCTGCGCGACGGCTGGCGGCTGGGCGCGCCGGCGCCGCGTGCGCTGACCCTGCAGCACGGCGAAACGCAACGCACGTTGCAGCTGACCGCGCAGGCCGGCGGCTGGCGGATCCACGCCGCGCCGGCGCAGGACGCGCTCGAGGCGAGCGGCCAGTTGCGCGACGGGCGCCTGTCCGCGTTTCTCGGCACACAGCGGGTGCAGGCCGATGCGGTGTTCGCCGGCACGCAGCTGCACCTGTTCGTCGACGGCCACGGCTACCTGTTCGAACGCCACGACCCGGTCGCCGAGGCCGACCAGCCGGCGGTGGAAGGCGGCGGCCTGACCGCGCCGATGCCGGGGCGCATCGTCGCCCTGCTGGTCGCGCCCGGCACCCAGGTGCGCCGCGGCACGCCGCTGCTGGTGCTGGAGGCGATGAAGATGGAGCACACCCTGCAGGCACCGGCCGACGGCACCGTGCAGAGCTTTCGCGTACGCGAGGGCGAGCTGGTCGGCGACGGCGTGGCGCTGCTGGACTTCGAAGCGGCCTGAGCGTCGCCGACCGCCAAGCCGCGGTCGCCAAGGCCGCGGCTTGGCGTCACACTCGGCGCTGGTCCATCGTCCTGCACGCGCCATGAAACTCACCGCCCACGTTCTCGACGGCCACACCCTCGACGTGCGCCCTGCGCCGCGCGAGCGGCCGTGGATGGACCAGACCGCCGAGCGCTACGCCTACCGCTGCTTGCCACTGGACATCGCCAACGCGCATGGCTGGGAACTGCTGTGCCAGAGCGCGTTCGAGGCCGAGTGGAACGGCGGCAACGCGCTCGACGACCTGCGCGTGCAGCCGGCACCTGGGACGCACGCGCCGGCGGTCAGCCACTTCGGCTACGGCGTGCTCACCTTCCACGTGCCGTGCCTGTTCCGCACCGAGGCCGGCGTGGACCTGTACGTCACCGCGCCGGTGAATCGGCCCAAGGACGGCATCGCCGGGCTCACCGGGCTGATCGAGACCGACTGGAGTCCGTACACCTTCACCATGAACTGGCAGTTCACCCGGCCCGGCCGGGTCCGGTTCGAGGCCGGCGAGCCGTTCTGCCACTTCTTCCCGGTGCAGCGGCGGGTGCTGGCCGAGACCCAGCCGCGCTGGCAGCCGTTGTCGCAGACGCCGGAGCTGGAGCGCGAGCACCAGGCGTGGATGCGCAGCCGTGGCCAGTTCCTGCACGACCTGGAGCAGCCCGATTCCGACGCCAGCCGCGAAGGCTGGCAGCGCAGCTATTTCCGCGGACCGGCGCCGGGGCAGTGCCCGGCCGGCGTGGAGCACCGGGTGAAACTGCGGCTGGCGCCGTTCACCCGCAGCGACGACGCGGAGTGAGGACCGCTCAGCACACGTGGCGCTGGCGCACACGGGTGGACAGGCGGAACACGCCGTAGGCCAGCAGCATGCCCAGGATCCCGGCCACGGCATGCGCCCAGTCAAACACGCGCGGACCGATCCCACCGACCTGGTCGCCCCACAGGTTGAACAGCACCAGGACGATCACGGTCAGCCCCAGCCCGGCGAGGAACGCGGCGCGGTTGGCGCCCAGCGCGTAGAACAGGAACGGCAGGCCCAGCCCGACCAGGAAATGCACCGGGAAGAAGTACACCGAACCGTACGGGCGCAACAGCGACCAGACGATGGCGGCGAAGACCGCGACGAAGGCAAACAGACCCAGCGACAGGGCGCGGGTCTTGGCGGAGGAAAGACGTGGCTCGGTCATGCGTCACCTGCAGGCAATCGGCGACCGTAACGGAGTGCGGATCACGGCCCGGTCAAGACCCCGCGTTGCCCACGCGGCTGCAGACGCTCAACGCGAAGATCGGCACCACTGCCGTTCGCACGGCACGCCGTCGTGGTTGCCGTCCATCTCCACACCCGGGCAGTGCTGCAGGAAGTACACCGCTTCGTCGCACGAGGTCATCTGCGCGCAGTGCGTGCGGCCGTCGCAGTGGAAGGCAGGCGCCGTCGTGGGCGCGGTGGGCGCTGACGACACCGGCGCCGAGGGTGCCGCAGGGCTTGCCTGCGGTGCCGCCACGAAGCGCAGCGCCGCGTAGGCCGCGATCGCGAGCACCGCCAGCAGCATCAGCACGCCGAGCCAGAGACCGCGACGCGGACGCGGTGCCGCACGCGCGGGCGATGCCGGTGCCCGACCGGGACGCATCACCCGCATGGCCCGCGGCCGTCCCTGCGCGTCGTGCTCCAGGTCGAAGGAGATCAGTTCGCCCACCCGCGGGGGAACGCCGTCGGCAGGAAACGCCGCGCGTTGCACCTCGGCTTCGGTCTCACGATGGGCAAGGCGCACCCGGCCGCAGCCGCGCTCCTCGCTCCACTGAATCAAGGTCCCGTGCGTGCGCATGGCGTCACCGCAAGAAAGTGCATCGCCGCGGTGGACGCCGCCGTGCCCGGTGCGTCCACCGTCCCCACCGCGCCTGCTCCCGCCAGGCGCGGCCCCGCGTGCAGCATGCCATGGCTGTGGCCTGCGTGCCGACCGGCCACCTGCTGCAGGCGCGGTCGCGCGACGGCCGGTCAGCCACGCGCCGCGGCGACGCCGGCGGTCGCAACTGTCTACCACCGGCGGCGCGGCGCTCGCTAGAGTCCGAAGCGTCGAGCAACGCCGACGCCCGCTCCCACGCGCGGTTGGCGATCGACGCGCAACCCGGCATCGCGGCCGCCGCAGGGCGCCGCCCCCGCAGCATTCGTCCCCCGATGCTGCCCTGCCGGGCCCGCGCGTTTCCCCCACGCTCGACGCGACAACCGTCTTCAACGCAGTTGCCTTCCACACGGGGTCAGGAGAGCGACATGGACATGTCTTCGGTCCGCTAGGCCGTTTCACGCATCCACAGCAGCGCCGCCGCGTCTCCACGGTGGCGGAGGATGCTGCACTTCCCATCGCGTCTCTCGCTTCGTCTGCGCGCGCAGGCGGATGCGTACGCCCGTGCCTGCGCGCGGCCCTGGCGCGACGGGAACCCTTTCACCGCGGCCGCGCAGCAGCGCGGGCGTGCGGCCGGTCCGGGGCCAGGGGTTGTCCGGACACAGGACGCGGCATCGCCCGCACGCACCGACGCACACGACCGGAGGTCCATCATGCAACTGCCTCATCCGCGCATTCTCGCCATCGCCACCGTGCTGACCCTTGCCAGCGGCGCCGCCTCCGCCGGGCGCTTTCCGGATTTCGGCTACGCGCCGCCCTCTACGTACAAGGGGCCGCTGTTCCAGCTCAGCCAGGACTATCCGCAGCAACCGCCCAGCGGCCCGTTGCCGGCGTTCTTCCAGAAGCTGCCCAAGCCGCTGAGCAACAACTTCGAAGCCTGGCGCGGCTACGCCGATGCCGTGAAGGCCTACTGCCTGGAAGGCAACGTCGAAAGCGACTGGTACGTGCAGAACAACAAGGTGCGGCGCTGGTACCACGCGCCCTGGCAGCACTACGGCCCGCTCGGACGCGAAGGCGTGCACGGGCTGACCAAGGAAGCGCAGATCCAGGTCAAGCAACTGGCGCCGACCCAGCTCACCACCGGCCAGACCTTCGCGGTCGGCATCTACAACGATATCGGCGCCTACACCTTCGGCCAGGTGTGGAAGGATCCGCAGAACCCGGATCCGAGCTTCACCACCAAGCCCAACACCTTCCGCGACGGCACCGTGGTGTGCAAGGCGCTGTTCGCCGACGTGGACCTGAGCCAGGTGCCGTTCCTGCAGAACCCGGTGCTGTGGAACGCCTGGGTCACCAACAGCTTCAAGTCCGCCGACCGCGCGTTCAAGCAGGTGGCGCTGATCCAGATGGATTTCGCCGTGCGCGACAGCCGCGTCCCCGGCACCGGCTGGATCTTCGGCACCTTCCAGTACAACGGCGCGGTCAGCGGCAAGCCCGGCTGGCAGAACCTGGTGCCGGTGGGCGTGATGTTCGGCAACGATCCGCAGAACACCGGCGACGACTACACCAACAAGCAGCCGACCCAGACCCGGATCAATCCGCGCATCCTGCAGTCGGCGATCAACGCCAAGCCGGAACTGCCGCCGACCCACCTGGGCTGGAACGGCCGCCTCAACGGCCCGGTGGACAATCCGATCAGCTCCTGCATGAGCTGCCACATGACCGCCGAATCGCCGCAGCTCTCGCCGATGAACCCGACCTTCCAGGCGCCGGACAAGGTGCCGCCGGTCGGCTCCAAGGAATGGATGCGCTGGTTCCAGAACGTCCCCGCCGGGCAACCGTTCGACGCGGCGGCCAAGAGCACCGACTACAGCCTGCAGTTGGCCGGCGGCATCGCCAACTTCTACGACTGGAAGTGCACCCAGGACGGCGTGTTCGTCAGCGGCGGCAACCTGTGCGAGCAGAGCAAGACCTCGCTGAAGCTGATGCGCTCCACCACGCCGCCGCCGACCGTTTACCCGGTCGAGCGCGGGGTGAGCAACCAGGAGCTGGAGTAGCACCGCAACGCCGTGCCTGCCGCGTGCCGTCCGATGGCACCGGCAGGCACGGCCTGTGCCGAGTGCGGCGCAAGGCGCAGGAATGAGCGGCGTCAGACGTGCTGCCGCCTACGCTCGCTCAACCGATCTGCTGGCCGACCCACCAGGTCGTGCCACCGGCGTCGCGGAAGCCGCCACGCCGGTCCGGATCGTCCTTCTGCACCGGCGCCTGCACCGCCGTGGCACCGGCAGCCAGTGCACGCTGGTAGGTCGCATCCACATCGCGCACGTAGACGTGCACATGCGCCGGCACCGCCGGCCAGCCCTCGACCGCATCGCAGAACATCACCACGGTGTCGTCGATGCGCACCTCGCCGTGGGCGAGCAGGCCACCCTCGCCGGGAATCTGCCGCAAGGGTTCGGCGTCGAACACCGCGACCAGGAACGCGATGGTCCGCTGCGCACCATCGACAATGAGATACGGCGAGACCGAGGTGTAGCGCTCTGGCTTGAACGACATGAAGAACTCCCGAGGGTCGAGTGTCGCAGGCAGGTCGACGTGTGCGGTGGTGAAGCGCCTCATGCAACGTGCGGTGATGCCGGGAAGCCAGTGCGCCGCGGGCGTACAGCCGCGCTCACAGCGCGCACGTGCTGAGCCGCGCGGCCAGGGTAAAGGGGACCGTGCCCAGGTCGTCCAGGCCTTCGACATCGAACGCATACACGCCCCTGGCCACGAGCGTCAGTTGCCCGTCGCGCGAGAGGTTGAAGGTCAGCGTGTCGACATCGACCGGGTGGTGCGCGCCGGCCACATACAGCGAGCCGTCGATGTAGCCGTCCTGCGGGTTGCGCGGGAAGTCGAAGCGCTGGCCGGCCAGCTCGCCGAGCCTGAGCGACGGCAGCGCGATGCCGTCCAGGCGGATCGCGGTGTCCACGATCTCACCGGCGTGCAGGAACGGGCGCAGCAGGATCTCCAGCGAGGCGGCGCCCGGGAGGCCGGACAGGATCGCGTGGCGCGGCTTCAGTTCGCTGGGCGAGAACGTCGACATCGCGGCGCCGTCCTCAGTGCTGCGCCACCGGCAACACCACGTCCATCAGCGTGGCGTCGTCCGGATCCGGCGTGGCCTTGAAACCGAGCTGCCGGCACATCGCCAGCATGGTGCGATTCTCGCGCAACACCTGGCCTTCGACCACCTTGAGGCCAAGCCAGCCGGCGTACTCGATCATGATCCGCATCAGCTGCCAGCCGATGCCGTGGCCCTTGAGGTCGGAGCGGATCAGGATGCCGTACTCGCCGCGGTCGTAATCGGCGTCGGCATGCAGGCGCACCGCGCCGAGCATGTCGCCGCTGCGCGGCTCGATCGCCACCAGCGCGATCGAGCGCGCGTAGTCGAGCTGGGTCAGGCGCGCGATGAATTCGTGACTGAAATGCTTCACCGCCTGGAAGAAGCGCAGGCGCAGGTCTTCGTCGGTGACGCGGGCGAAGAAGCTGCGGAACAGCGCGTCGTCCTCCGGCCGCACCGGGCGCACGAACGCGGCGCTGCCGTCGTTGAGCACGATGCGCCGTTCCCACTCCTTGGGATACGGGAAGATCGCGAAGCGCGGATGGCCGCGGCCCTTGTGCAGGCGCCGCGACGGCGCCACCGCCACCCGCGCGTCGACCGCGATCACCCCGTCGCGGTCGGCCAGCAGCGGATTGATGTCCAGTTCGCGGATCTCCGGCAGATCGGCGGCCAGTTGCGCCAGCTTGACCAGCACCATCGCCACCGCACGCTCGTCGGCCGCCGGCACGTCGCGGTAGGCCTTGAGGATGCGGCTGACGCGGGTGCGGCCGATCAGTTCGTGGGCCAGGCGCAGGTCCAGCGGCGGCAGCGCCAGCGCCTTGTCGTCGATCACCTCCACCGCGGTGCCGCCGCGGCCGAACACGATCACCGGGCCGAAGGTCGGATCGTCGGCGATGCCGGCGATCAGTTCGCGCGCCTTCGGCCGCAGCAGCGAGGGCTGCACCAGCACGCCGTCGATGCGCGCGTCCGGCCGCGCGGCACGCGCGCGGGCGAGGATGCCCTCGGCCGCATCCCGCACCGCCTCCACGCTGACCAGGTTGAGGCGCACGCCGTCCACGTCGGACTTGTGCGGGATGTCGGCCGAATGGATCTTCACCGCCACCGCCGAGCCTTGCGCCAGCATCGGCGCGGCCACCTGCGCCGCGGCCTCGGCATCGGCGGCGTGCGCCACCGGCGCGGTGGGGATGCCGTAGGCGGCCAGCAGCCGCGTGGTCGCCAGCGGGTCCAGCCAGGTCTGCCCGGCGGCCAGCGCGGCGTCGACGATGCCGCGCGCGGCGGCGGCGTCGAAGGCGAAATCGTCGGGCAGGCTCGGCGGCGTTTCCATCAGTGCCGCCTGCGCTTCGCGGTAGCGCACCAGGTGCATGAAGCCGCGCACCGCGTCCGCCTCGGTGGCGTAGGTGGGGATGCGCGCGGCGTTGAGCGTGGCGGTGGCGCTCTCGTCGTTGCCCAGCCACACCGCGAACACCGGCTTGTCGCGGTGGTGGCGCGGGCGCTGGCCGAGGATGCGGGTCAGCGCCTGCGCCGCCTCGGCCGAGGAAGTGAACGCGGTGGGCACGTTGACCACCAGCACCGCATCGTTCTCCGGATCCTCCAGCAGCGCACCGGCGGCGGCGGCGTAGCGTTCGCCGTCGGCGTCCACCACGATGTCCACCGGATTGCGATGCGACCATTCCTGCGGCAGCGCCGCGTCCAGTTGCTGCTGAATGGGCGCCGACAGCGCCGCCAGGGTGCCGCCGAGATCGGCCAGCGTATCCACCGCCAGGCGGCCGACGCCGCCACCGTTGCTGAGGATGGCCAGGCGCCGGCCGGGGAAGGTGCTGAGCCGGCCCAGCGTCTCCGCCGCGGCGAACAGTTCGTCCAGCGCGCGCACCCGCAGCAGGCCGGCGCGGGCGAACGCGGCGCCGTACACCGCATCGGAACTGGCCAGCGCCTGCACGTGGGTGTCGGCGTTGGGATCGATGCGCAGTTGACGGCCCGACTTCACCACCACCACCGGCTTGGCGCGGGCGGCGGCGCGCGCGGCGGACATGAACTTGCGCGCGTCGCGGATGTGCTCGACGTAGAGCAGGATCGCGCGGGTGCGGTAGTCGGTGGCGAAGTAGTCGAGCAGGTCGGCGAAGTCCACGTCCAGCGCGTCGCCCAGCGACACCACCGCCGAGAAGCCGACCGCACGCGCCACGCCCCATTCCACCAGCGCCGCGGCGATGGCGCTGGATTCGGAGATCAGCGCCAGGTCGCCCGGCTGCGGGCAGTGCGCGGCGATGCTGGCGTTGAGCCGCGCATGCGGCGCGATCACGCCCAGGCAGTGTGGGCCGAGGATGCGCAGGCCCTTCGCCCGTGCGGCGCTCTCCACCCGCGCCGCGGCCGACCCCGGCCCACTGCCGAGCCCGGCGGTGAGGATGATCGCCGCGGCGACGCCACGCCGGGCGGCGATCGACACGATGCGCGGCACCATCCGCGCCGGCGCGGTGATCACCACCAGGTCCGGCACCCAGGGCAGGTCGGTGAGCCGGCGCACCGTGGGCACGCCGTCGATCTCGCGGTAGCGCGGGCTGACCCAGCCGATCTGCCCGGGAAACCCGGCCGCGCGCAGGCTGCGCACCACCGCCCGCCCGGCCGAACGCTCGCGCGGGCTGCCGCCGACGATGGCGACCGAGGCGGGGCGGAACACGGACTGCAGGTGATAGGTGCTCATGGCGGCGGCAGAGGCGAGCGAATGCGCTAACGGTACACGGCTGGCCGCGGCGCGGGGATGATCCGGGTCGCGCGCTGCGGCGTTGACGGCGATGCCGCGCATCCGGCGACAGCTGCGCTGGCGAGATTCCGGCCTCCGCGTGTCGGGGCTGAAGCCCCTCCCACAGGGAGCTTGGGTCGGCAGCCCGTTACGCGCGCACGCGCGCTTGAGCGGAATCCGGAACGACACGGACCATCGCTGGACTTCCCGGTGTGGGAGGGGCTTCAGCCCCGACCCGACCAGGCCACAGAGACCAGGCGGCGGCGCACACCGGGTGCGCAGGGCAGGCGGCGCCGCCATCCCCGCAGAAAGACCGCGACAGACGGCTGCCCACCGCCGATCCTTCGCGGATCCGCCATGTCCATCGGAGCCCGCAGGCACAGCCCGGGTCAGCACCCGGTCGCATTGGCGGCCGCATAATGCGGCGATGGAGACGACTCGTGCATAGCGGCGGCCTGGAACTGGCGCTGGTGCTGCTGCTGGCCGCGGTGATCGCGGTGCCGGTGTTCAAGCGCCTGGGCCTGGGCGCGGTACTGGCCTACCTGGCCGCGGGTGTGGTGCTGGGGCCGGACGGGCTGGGCTTCGTGCAGGACACCGAGCGCATCCTCAACGCCGCCGAGATCGGCGTGGTGATGCTGCTGTTCCTGATCGGCCTGGAACTGTCGCCGGCGCGCTTGAAGGTGATGCGGCATGCGGTGTTCGGTGCCGGCAGCGCCCAGGTCGCGCTCACCGCGCTGCCGCTGGGCGCGCTGGCGCTGTGCATGGGCCTGAACTGGAAGAGCGCGCTGGTGATCGGCCTGGCGCTGGCGCTGTCCTCCACCGCGGTGGGCCTGCAACTGCTGGCCGAGCGCAAGGCGCTCAACAGCGACTACGGCCGGCTCGGCTTCGCCATCCTGCTGTTCCAGGACCTGATCGCGATCCCGCTGTTGGCCGCGGTGCCGCTGCTCGGCGGCGCCAAGAACGACACCCTGACCTGGACGGAAGTGGGCCAGGCGCTGGGCGCGCTGGCGCTGGTGGTGCTGTGCGGGCGCTTGGTGCTGCGCCACCTGTTCCGCACGGTGGCGCGCACGCGCATGCCCGAGGTGTTCACCGCCAGCGCGCTGCTGGTGGTGCTGGGCAACGCCTGGTTCCTGCAGAAGGCCGGGCTCAGCCCCAGCCTGGGAGCGTTCCTGGCCGGCGTGCTGCTGGCCGATTCGGAGTTCCGCCACGAACTGGAGGCGCAGATCGAGCCGTTCCAGGGCCTGCTGCTGGGCGTGTTCTTCATCGCCGTGGGCATGGGCATCGACCTGGACCGCATCGTCGCCGAGCCGTGGCTGATCGCCGGGGCGGTGGCCACGCTGCTGCTGGTCAAGTTCGCGCTGCTGGCCGGCATCGGCCGCGTGCTGCGCCTGCCCTGGCGCAGTGCGCTGCTGCTGGGCAGCCTGCTGTGGCTGGGCGGCGAGTTCGCCTTCGTGGTGTTCACCGAGGCGCAGCGCGTGCGCCTGCTCGACGACGCCACCCACGACCGGCTGGTCGCGGTGGTCGGCGTGTCGATGGCGCTGACGCCGCTGCTGTTGATCGGCATGCAGCGCCTGCTCGGCGGCAGCGAGGCCGGCAAGGGCAAGCAGCCACCATCGCCGGCCGCGCAGTACGACACCGTGGATGCGCAGCGCGCGCAGGTGCTGATCGCCGGCATGGGCCGCTTCGGCCAGATCGTCGCGCGCCTGCTGACTGCGCAGCGCATCCCGTTCGTGGCGCTGGAACACAACCCGGACACGGTGGAGGACCTGCGCCGATTCGGCAACCAGCTCTACTACGGCGACCCCAGCCGCCCGGACCTGCTGCGCGCGGCCGGCAGCGACGGCATCCGCATTTTCGTGGTGGCGATGGACGACCCGGAGACCAACATCAAGACCACGCGGCTGATCCGCCGGCTCTACCCCACCGCCAAGGTGCTGGCGCGCGCACGCAACCGCCAGCACGCCTGGCGACTGATGGACCTGGGTGCGGAGCCGTTCCGCGAAGTGTTCGCCTCCAGCCTGGAGCTGAGCGAGCAGGTGCTGCTCGGCCTGGGCCTGGATGCGGCGACCGCGCGCGACCGCATCGCCCGCTTCCGCGAGCACGACACGCAACTGCTGCGCGCCCAGCACCTGGTCTACGACGACGATGCGGCGGTGGTGCAGACCGCGCGTGCGGCGCGCGCCGACCTGACCAAGCTGTTCGAGGCCGACGTCAACGATCCCACGGCGGGGCCGGCGGATGCGACGGGCGCAACAGGCGCGGGACAGCATCGCAGTTGATGCGGGTGGCTTGGCCGCGCGGCCAACCGTGTCCCAGGAATGCGCTGCGTATGTGCGCTCGTCGCTGCCGACAACCGCGGTCACGGTGGGTACGCCGTTGTCACGCGCGACAGATAGCGATGGGGACGCCGACGATTGGCCGAGGCACGTGCCCACTGCGTGGTGCGCGTGTAGTCGAGCGTGGTCGCGTCGGGGCTGAAGCCCCTCCCACACTGACGGTCGACAGCGTCCGTGGCGGTGACGCCTTTGCTGGCTGCGACGACAGGGGCGGTGGGCTCCCACGGCATGCCGGCTCGCCAACGCCAATGCTCGGCAAGCGCGCTGTGTCCGCACGCCGCCAAACCTTCCATTGTGGGAGGGGCTTCAGCCCCGACTGCAGGATCCAGCCGCCGTCGCTGCGCCGCTCCTGCTGGCATGGAGACATCTCCCCGAGCACCGGCGCTCACGCCGGCGCCCGGGGCATCGCTTCAGCCCTTGCGTGACGAACGCTTCGCTGCGGTGCCGCTGGCCGCGCGCTTGACGGTTTTCTTCGCGACTTTCTTCGCGACCTTCCTGGCCGCCGGCGTCTTCACCGGTGCCGAGGCAGGTTTGCGCTTGGTCGACTTGCCTGGCTTCGCCGAAGCCGAGGCATCGCCCGCCTTGGCCCCGCCACGCTTCGGTGCCGGCGTCACCGGCCGGGTCTCGGTGGTGGCGGTGGCTTCCGGCGGGCGCCGCGGCGGCGGGCGACGCCCGGCGGTCAGGGTGCGCCAGGTGTGGCCGCCGTTGAGCGCCAGCAGCGCATCGGCCGCGGCCGGGCCGGCACTGCCGGCCGGGTACTGCGGGGTCTCGTCGGCCGAGGTCTGCCAGGCGTCGAGGATCGGCTGCACGATGGTCCAGGCCGCCTCGACCATGGTCGCGTCCTGGAACAGGCCGGCCTCGCCGTGCATGCAGTCCTGCAGCAGGCGTTCGTAGCCCACCGTGTATTCCTTGGGGAACCAGTCGCGGTAGCGGAAGTCCATGCGCACCGGCGCCAGGCTGACCCGCGCGCCTGGGCGCTTGACGTCGAACTGCAGCGAGATGCCTTCGTCGGGCTGGATGTGCAGCACCAGCCAGTCCGGGCCGTAGCCGCCGATCTCGGCGCTGCGCAACGGCGCCAGCGGCGCCGGCTTGAAGCGGATCGCGATCTCGGTGGTGCGCTCGCGCAGGCGCTTGCCGGTGCGCAGGTAGAACGGCACGCCGGCCCAGCGCCAGGTGTCCACCTGCAGCTTCATCGCCACATAGGTCTCGGTGTTGGAGTCCGGCGGCACGGTGTCTTCCTCGCGGTAGCCGGGCACCGCGTTGCGGCCGATCGCGCCGGCCGCGTACTGGCCGCGCACCACGTCGGCGGGGCTCAGCGGCCGCACCGCCTCGATCACCTCGGCGCGCCGGCGCAGCATCGCCGCCGGGGTGAACGCCGCCGGCGGCTCCATCGCGATCATCGCCAGCAACTGGAACAGGTGATTGGGCACCATGTCGCGCAGGCAGCCGGTGGGATCGTAGAACCCGCCACGGCCTTCCACGCCGATGGTCTCGGCCGCGGTGATCTGCACGTGGTCGATGCGGTCGCGGTTCCACACCGGCTCGAACAGGCCATTGGCGAAGCGGAACGCGAGGATGTTCTGCACCGTCTCCTTGCCGAGGAAATGGTCGATGCGGAACACCTGGTCCTCGTCCAGCACGCGGCCGACGATGGCGTTGAGCTCGCGCGCGCTCTGCAGATCGTGGCCGAACGGCTTCTCCACGATCACCCGGCGCCAGCCGCCGTTGGGGCTCTGCTTGACCAGCCCGGCTGCGCCCAGTTGCTCGATCACCGGTGCGAAGAAGCGCGCCGCGGTGGCCAGATAGAACAGCACGTTGCCGCCGGTGCGGTACTGCGCGCCGATCTTCTCCAGCAGCGCGCCCAGGCTGCGATAGGTGCCGGCATCGTTGAAGTCGCCGCGCAGGTAATGCAGGCGCGAACGCAGCCAGCCCCATACCTCCTCGTCCAGGCCATCGGCCTTGAACTCTGCGTCGCGGTCGGCCATCAGCCCGCGCATCGCATCGCCGAGCATGCGCCGCCACGCCACTTCGCTGACCGCGCCGTGGTCCACGCCGATGACCGCGAATTCCTCGGGCAGCGCACCGCTGTGGCGCAGGTTGTACAGCGCCGGCAGCACCAGGCGCCGGGTCAGGTCGCCGCGGGCGCCGAACACCACGATCAGGCAGGGAGGAGTGGTCTGGGAGGCATCGCTCATGGATGGGTGTCCTGTTCGCCGATCAAGCCATGCAGGCGCAGCGCCGCGTGGACCAGCGCCACGTGCGAATAGCCCTGCGGGAAATTGCCGAGCATGCGGCCGCTGCGCGGGTCGTACTCCTCGGCCAGCAGGCCGACGTCGTTGCACAGCGCGAGCAGGCGCTCGAACAGCGCGCGCGCCTGCTCGCCGCGGCCGAGCAGCGTGTAGTTCTCCACCAGCCAGAAACTGCAGGCGATGAAGGTGCCCTCGCCGGCCGGCAGGCCGTCGCCGCTGGCGTCGTCGGCGCGGTAGCGCTCGACCAGGCCGTCGATGCTCAGGTGTTCGGCGATGGCGTCGGCGGTGGCGGCCACGCGCGGATCGTCCGGCGGCAGGAAGCCGACCAGCGGGATCAGCAGGGTCGCCGCGTCCAGCCGCTCGCTGCCGTAGCTCTGCACGAAGTAGCCATCGCGGTGCACGCCCTGCGCCAGCACCTGCGCATGGATCTCGTCGGCCAGCGCGCGCCAGTGCGCGCGTTGCGCCGCGTCGGCATCGGTGACGCCGTCGCGCGCGCCGCAGTCGAACGCCAGCCACGCCATCACCTTGGAGTGGACGAAGTGCTGGCGCTTGTCGCGGATCTCCCAGATGCCCTCGTCCGGCTCGCGCCAGCGCTGCTCCAGCACCTCCAGCAACTGCCGCGCCAGCGAGCGGCCATGCACCGCCGAGGCCATGCCCTCGTGGTGGCCGCGATGGAACGCGGCGATCACCTCGCCATAGACGTCGAGCTGGAACTGGCCGACCGCGGCATTGCCCACGCGCACCGGCGAGGCGCCCTCGTAGCCGGGCAGCCAGTCCACCGTCCATTCGGACATGCGCCGCTCGCCGCCGATGCCGTACAGCGCCTGCAACTGGTCCGGCGAGCCGGCCACGGTGCGCTGCAGCCAGCCATGGAACGCGGCAGCCTCGTCGAAATAGCCGGCCGCGCGCAATGCGGTCAGGGTGAACACCGCATCGCGCAGCCAGCAGAAGCGGTAGTCCCAGTTGCGCTCGCCGCCCAGGCGTTCCGGCAGCGAGGTGGTCGGTGCGGCGACGATGGCGCCGGTGGGCAGGTAACTCAGGCCCTTCAGCACCACCAGCGAGCGCCGCACCGCCTCGGTCCACGGGCCGGCATGCAGGCAGCGGTGCGACCAGCCGTGCCAGAACGCTTCGGTCTGCGCCAGCGCCTGCTCCGGCGCCAGCAACGGCGGCAGCTCCAGGTGCGAGGCGCCGTGGCTGAGCACGAACCAGGTGCTTTCGCCGGCTTCCAGCACGAACTCGGCTTCGGTGGCGAAGCCGTGGCCGTGCATGGCCTGCGGGCTGCGCAGCGCGATCTGGTCCGGCCCGGCCACCGCCTGCAGGCCGCCCTCGATCTGCGACACCCAGGGAATGGTGCGGCCGTAGTTGAAGCGCAGCTGCAGCTGCATGCGCAGCGGCACACGGCCGTGCAGGCCGCGCACGATCCGCACCACGTGGTTGTGCATCACCTCGTCGTGACTGGCGACCATGAAGTCGAGCAGCGCCACCGCGCCGGTGTCGGTCTCGAACCGCGTCTCCAGCACCAGGCTACCGTCGCGGTAGGCACGGGTGCTGGTGAAGTCGCCCTGCGGCGCGATCGCCCAGCGGCCGTGGTCGGGTTCGCCGAGCAGGGCGGCGAACAAGGCATCGGAATCGAAGCGCGGCAGACACAGCCAGTCGATCGAGCCGCGACGGTCCACCAGAGCCGCGCTGCGGCAGTTGCCGAGCATGGCGTAGTCTTCGATTCGCGAGGCCATCGTGGGCGCCGGTGCGGAGGAGCGGCGAGTCTGCCAGCGCCGGTGTTTGCGTCGCGTAATCGCCGCGCGGCGTCGTTCAGGCGCGCGCAAGCGGCCGGCTGCGGCTACACTGCGGCTGCGCATGACTTCCGATCCCGCTGCCGCCGCCCTGCGCACTCTGGTCCTGGAGGACGATCCGATACTGCGCGATCGCATCCTGGTGCCGGGCCTGCGCCGTTTCGGCTTCGCCGCCGACGGCTGCGGCACCGGCGCGGAACTGCAGCAGCGGGTGCAGCGCGAGGGCGCCGAGATCGTGGTGCTGGATGTCGGCCTGCCCGACACCGACGGCTTCACCCTGGCCGGCGCGCTGCGTCTGCAATACCCGGACCTGGGCATCGTCATGCTGACCAGTCTGGGCCAGATCGAGGACCGCATCCGCGGCCTGACCGGCGGCGCCGACGCCTATCTGTCCAAGCCGGTGGAAATCGACCTGCTGGCCGCGACCCTGCACAGCCTGGCGCGGCGCGTGAGCGGGCGCCCGCCTGCGGCGCCGGCGCGCGGGCGCTGGCAGGTGAGCGAGGACGGCTGGTGCCTGCTGTCGCCGTCCGGCGCCGCCGCCGCGCTGACCGGCAGCGAACGCCGGCTGTGCCTGCGCCTGCTCGAGCAACCGGGCCTGCTGGTGGCGCGCGAGGCCTTGATCGCCGCGCTCACCGACCGCGTGTACGACTTCGACGCGCACCGCCTGGATTCGATGGTGCACCGCCTGCGCAGCAAGGTGCAGCGCCGCTGCGGCGAGCCGCTGCCGCTGGCCGCGGTGCACGGCAAGGGCTACATCTTCGATCCCGCCGGCTGACGCGCACCGCGCGCGCGCGGCGCCGCGGCGCACAGACCTTCCGGGCAGGCGCTACATCGCCACCGCATCGGCGTGCGGCAGCACGATGCGGAAGCGCGTGCCCACGCCCACCGTGCTATGCACCTGGATCCGGCCGCCGGCGCGCACCACCAGGTCGCGCACCACCGCCAGGCCCAGACCGGTGCCGCTGTCGGCGGGCTTGGTGCTGTAGAACGGCTCGAACACCTGCGCGGCCACCTCCGCCGGCATGCCGTGGCCGTCGTCGGCGACCTCGATGACGGTGCCCTCGTCCTCGCTGGACACGGCGATGTCGAAATGGCCGCGGTCGGCGATCGCGTCGCGGCTGTTGGAGGCCAGGTTCAGCAGCATCAGGTCGAACTGGCTGCGCTCGAAACGGATCGGCGCCGGCGCCGCCGGCAGCGCGCAGCGCAGCACGATCCGCGCTTCCAGCAACTGCCGCAGCATCGGCTGCAAGGCCTCCACCGCGGCCGCGGCGTCGAAGCGTTCGACATGCTCGGCGTCGCGGCGGCTGAAGCGCAGCAGCCGGCGCACGATGGTCATGCCGCGCTCGGCCGATGCCTCCACCGCCGCCAGGCTGTCCTCCAGCTGCGCGATGCGCTGCGCGTCGCTGGTCAGGTCGTCGTCGTGGCGCGCGGCGGCGAAGCCGGACATCACCGCCAGGATGTTGTTGAAGTCGTGGGCCAGGCCGCTGGCCATGCGCTCGGTGATCTCGCGTTTCTGCGCGTGGATCAGCTGGGTCTGTGCGCGTTCGCGTTCCTGCATCTCCTGCTGCAGGCGCTGGCCGCGCGCATTGGATTCGCGCAGGCTCTCGCGCAGCGCCTCGGTGGTGCGGTCCAGCAGCAGCGCCACCAGCAGGTAACTGAACAGCACCGGCAGCACGTTGAACAGCGCCTGCGCCGGCGCGCCGGCCAGTTCGGCCAGGGCGTCGCGCCCCACGCCGACGCCGAGCATCAGCAGCAAGGCGACGAAGGTGACCCACAGCGCGCGGCGCCCCAGCACCAGGCCGGCCAGGATCAGCACCAGCATCTGCGCCAGTTGATCCGGCAACTGCCGCTGGAAGCCGTGGATGGCGGCGTTGACCAGCAACGAGCCGAGCATCGCCCCGAGCAGCAGCCGCACGCCGCCGCGCAGGGCGCCATGGCGCACGCGCACGAAGCCGATCGCCGCGCACACCCCGATCAGCAGACTCATGGTCAACGAAATCAGCATGCCCGGCGGCAGCGGCTGCCCGCGCAGCTGCGGCCAGGCCAGCACCACCGCCACCACGATCGTGGCGGGAATGGTCACCGCCAGGAACAGCAGCAGCAACTGGATCACCCGCGCATTGCGCCGATCCACCTCGTCCACCAGCGGCGCGCGGCCCAGCCAGTTCCAGAACGCCTTCGCCATGCCGCCGTGCTCCATTCCCGTTCAGTGAGAATCCGATGATGATCATGCGAGAACTTGCAGGTGACAAGTCGGTGACGGCGGGCCTAAGTTCGCATGACGGAACACGCCCGGGGACGACGGCGCTGCTTCCAGACCACTCCAGACCGATGCGGAGGCGCACACGCGCCGCCGACGTCACCTTCTGCCCTGCCGTTTTTTCAGCCCGAGATCGCCATGAACGCATGCTCTTCCCTGCGCGGCACCGCCGCCGGTCATCCGATTCCCCGCGCGTACAGCACCCTGGCCCTGGCCTGCGCGCTGTGCCTGACTTCGACGGCGATGGCGCAGACGCCCACCACCAGCGCCACGACGGCCGCCAGCACCCAACCCGCCACCGGCACAGACGCCACGGCCAGCGACGCCAGCGCCACGCCGGCCGCGACCACCTACGACCCCAGCGTCTACTTCAAGGCCACCGGCAGCGCCGACAGCAACGCCGGCGCCGACGCCGACGGCGACGAAGCGCTGGCCGCAGGCGAGGCCGCCTCGGCGGTCGGCACCGGCACCATCGCGCTCGGCGGCGGTGCGGTCGGCTACGCCAACCACGCGGTGGCGGTGGGTCACAACAGCCTGGCCACCGAGATCTCCACCACCGCCATCGGCGGCATGCTCGACCTGGATTTCTCCTACCAGCCCAACGGCGTGGTGATCCTGCAGCAGACCTCCGCCACCGGCGTGGCCGCCACCGCGCTGGGCGCCGGCGCCCAGGCCAGCGGCAAGTACAACGTGGCGGCCGGCGCCGGCGCGATCGCCAGCGACCGCTCCAGCGTCGCGGTCGGCGGCATCGTCGATGTGGGTGAGGAGATGAACCCGGGCTTCGGTGCGGAGGGCTCGCAGTTGCAGGCCACCCAGGCCACCGGCCCGCTGTCCACCGCGCTGGGCGGCGGCGCGCTGGCCACCGCCTACAGTTCCACCGCGGTCGGCGCCCTGGCCGAGGCCAGCGCGAACCGCACCGTCGCGGTCGGCACCACCGCGGTCGCCAACCAGTACGCTGCTGTGGCGGTGGGCGCGCAGAGCCAGGCCATCGCCGAGTGGGCGAGCGCCTTCGGCAATGGCGCGCGCGCCTTGGGCACCCGCAGCCTGGCGGTCGGCGCCAGTTCCTACGCGCAGAACGACAACGGCACCGCGATCGGCCCGGCGGCGTTCGCCGGCGGCGTCGGCGCCACCGCGGTCGGCGACGGCTCCTGGGCCGGCGGCACCCGCAGCCTCTCCATCGGCAAGTCGATGGTGTGGAACGGCGACTTCTTCTCCAGCGACACCCCGTTCCTGTTCTACGACAGCATCGCCGTCGGCACGGATGCCGAGGTGTTCGGCGACCATTCGGTCGCGATCGGTCCTGGCGCCCGCGTCGGCAACTCCCATTTCGTCAACGACAAGCAGACCGTCACCAACCGCAGCGTGGCGCTGGGCGCCGGATCGGTCACCGAGCGCGACAACACCGTGTCCATCGGTGCGGCGGGCGCCGAGCGCCAGCTCACCAACCTGGCCGCCGGCACCATGGACACCGATGCGGTCAACCTGGCGCAGTTGCGCAACGTCGCCGCCGCCTTCGGCGCCGGCAGCGTGGTCGATGCCAACGGCAACCTGATCGGCGGCAATTACCTGGTGCAGGGCACGCACTACACCGACCTGGGCTCGGCGATGGGCGCGCTCGACACCGCCCTGACCGGCTTCGGCAACCGCCTGAACACCATCGGCGGTTCCGGCGGCATCAGCGTCGGCGGCGGCGACGGTGCGGCAAGCGCGCCGAGCACCGGCGCCGGCACCAATGCCGTGGCCGTGGGTTCCGGGGCCACCGCCAACGGCAACAACGGCCTGGCGATGGGCGCGCAGGCGCTGGCCTATGGCCCCAACGACACCGCCATCGGCGGCAACGCCACGGTCAATGCCGACGGCAGCACCGCGGTCGGCGCCAACGCCCGCGTCGCCGCGGTGGCGACCAACGCGGTCGCGCTCGGCGAGAGCGCCAATGCCTCGGCCGCCTCGGCCACCGCGCTCGGCCAGGGCGCCTCGGCCAGCGCCGCCAATTCGGTGGCGCTGGGCCAGGGCTCGGTCGCCAACCGCGCCAACACGGTCTCGGTGGGCAGCGCCGGCAACGAACGCCAGGTCGCCAACGTCGCCGCCGGCAGCGCCGACACCGACGCGGTCAATGTGGCGCAGATGCGCGCCGGCAACAGCGCCACCCTGAGCAGCGCCAACGCCTACACCAACACCCGCATCACCGCGCTGGACGACAGCTTCAACCAGTTGCGCACCGACACCGAACATCGCCTCGACGGCATGGACCGGCGCATGGACCGGCTCGGCGCGATGAGCGCGGCGATGCTCAACATGGCGGTCAACGCCGCCGGCACGCAGAGCCCGCGCGGGCGCGTGTCGGTCGGCGCCGGCTTCCAGGGCGGGCAGCAGGCGCTGTCGGTCGGCTATGCCCGCAAGATCGGCGCGCGCGCCTCGTTCAGCCTGGGCGGCGCGTTCAGCAGCGGCGAGTCCTCGGCCGGCATCGGCGTGGGCATCGATCTGTGACGTCACGCGGCGCCGCGCGCGCCGCCGTTTTCTTCTTCTCACCTCTCTTTCCAGGATCCGCAGATGATGTCTTCCAATACGCTCGCCGCTGCCCTCGCCGCCGTCCTGTTCGCCGGTGGCGCGCAGGCAGCCTCCCCCACCATCGGCCTGGGCGGTGTGCAAGGTCCGGTGCCGCAATCGGCCAGCGCCAACGACCTGGGCCAGCGCTTCATCGTCAAGACCCGTGACGGCGGCACCCAGGCGCGCAGCCTGCTGGCCAGCACCCTCAGCAGCGCGGTGGCGCGCAGCGGCATGCAGCGCGCGCAGATCGGCAGCAACGGGCTGACGCTGCGCAGCGCAGTCAGCGCCAAGGTGCTGCGCGACATGGCGGTGCCGGGCTGGCATGTGGTGCAGACTTCGCGCCACCTCAGCGACAGCGAGCGCACCGCCTTCATCAACGAGCTGAAGGCCGATCCGTCGGTGGTGTCGGTGCAGGTCGATCGGCTGTACCGGCGCCTGGACGAGGCCAGCATGCGTCTGCCGGCCGCGATCGCGGCCGCCGCCTCCACCACCCCCAACGATCCCGCCTACGCCAAGCTGCAGTGGAACTTCCACGACCCGGTCGGCGGGGTCAACGCCGAGCAGGGCTGGACCCGCTCCACCGGCAAGGGCGTGGTGGTGGCGGTGGTCGATACCGGCGTGGTCAAGGACAATCCGGATCTGGCCGCCAACGTGCTGCCCGGCTACGACATGATCACCGACCACCGCGTCTCGCGCCGCGACACGGACGGTCGCGTGGCCGGCGGCTACGACCTGGGCGACTGGGTGGAAGCCGACTACTGCACCGCGCTGGGCGCGTCCGGCAATGCGCCGGCGCCGAGTTCGTGGCACGGCAGCCATGTCTCCGGCACCATCGCCCAGGTCACCAACAACAACCTGGCCACGGCCGGCCTGGCCTACGACGCCAAGATCGTGCCGGTGCGCGTGCTCGGCTCCTGCGGCGGCTTCGGCAGCGACATCGCCGACGGCATGCTGTGGGCCGCGGGCCTGCCGGTGGCCGGCCTGCCGACCAACCCGAACCCGGCCGAGGTGATCAACATGAGCCTGGGCAGCGGCGCGCCGGACACCTGCCCGCAGATCTACCAGGACGCGATCGACCAGATCAACGCCAAGGGCACGATCATCGTGGTCGCCGCCGGCAACTCCAACGCCAATGCCGCCACCTACACCATGTCCTCCTGCAACGGCGTGATCAGCGTCGGCGCTTCGCGGGTGAATGGCGGCCGCGCCAGCTACTCCAACTACGGCACGCGCGTGGACATCGCCGCGCCGGGCGGCGGCGGCGACGTCGACGGCAACCCGAACGGCTACATCTTCCAGGTGATCAACGGCGGCACCCAGAGCCCGACCGGCGACTGGCAGATCGGCGGCATGGCCGGCACCTCGATGGCCTCCCCGCACGTGGCCGCGGCGGTGGCGATGGTGCAGAGCGTGGCCAAGACGCCCTTCAGCTGGACCGGCATGCGCGACCTGCTGCGCGCCAGCGCGCGGCCGTTCCCGGTGGCGATCCCCACCAGCACGCCGATCGGCGCCGGCATCCTGGACGTGGACATGCTGCTGCAGATGGCCACCACCCCGCCGTGCGATCCGTCCGACAGCAGCTGCGTGCCGCCGACCAAGACCCTGGTCAACAAGGTGGAGATGCGCGGCATCGGCAGCCAGGGCGGCGATGCGCTGTACAGCTTCCAGGCCGCGGCCGGCACGGTGGTCAGCTTCATGACCTTCGGCGGCACCGGCAACGTGGCGATGTACGTGTCGGCGGGCAAGACGCCGACCAGCAGCAGCTACGACGCGCGTTCCACCCGTGCCGGCACCACCCAGGCAGTGCGCCTCACCCCGTCCAGCGCCACGACCTACTACGTGCGCCTGAGCGGCAGCTACAGCGGCCTGACCCTGGTCGGGCGGCAGTAACGCCCGATGATCGCGCGGCGGCGCCGTTCGCCGCCGCGCCACGTGCGCGGGAGGAGAACCTCCCGCAGCGGTTCCGAAAGCAGCGACGTGCCTACCATGACGCAATACGCCCGCCTTCCGGCGGGCATTTTTTTGCTGGATGGTGCACGGCGGTGCGGCGCGAGACCGCAAGCCCCTCTCCCACCGGGAGAGGGGTTGGGGTGAGGGTGCGGCACGAGGCGCGGTGCAATGGGCGAGGCGAGGCGGTGCCCGACCCTCATCCGGCCCTCCGGGCCACCTTCTCCCGATGGGAGAAGGAAGAGCGCTAGCGGCTTTCGCGCAGGAACCGCGCCATCGACGACACTCCCGGCAGCGCCGGCTGGAACTGCCCGGCGACGTCGACGAAGCCGCGCATCACCGCGATCTCGCGCGGGGTGCGGTTCAAGGTATCGCGCAGTTCCGGATCTGCACCGGCGCGCAGCAGGCGCTGCACCAGCAGCGGCAGGCCGTGCAGCGCGGCCAGGTGCAGCGGGCCGAAGCCGCGCGGATCCTGCACCTCCAGGCTGACCTCCTCGTCGAGCAGGCGCTCGACGCCGGCCAGCACCACCGGCTCCTCGCAGGCCGTGCCCGGTTCGGCGCGCGCACCCAGCAGCAACAGCAACGGCGTGACCCCGCCGGCGGAACCGCGGTCGGCCTCGGCGCCGGCCAGCAGCAGCGTGTCCAGCAGGGCCAGCAGGCGCGACTTGTCGCGCGCGGTGAACCCGTACAGCGCGGCGCAGTGCAGCGGGGCCAGTTGCTGGGCGTCGCCGGCATGCACGTCGGCACCGGCGGCCAGCAGCCGCGCGGCGATGTCCGGCAGACCCAGCGCGCAGGCCAGCATCAGCACGGTGACCCCGCCCGGCAGGCGGTGTTCGATCTGCGCGCCGGCCTGCAGCAATGCCGCGACGATCTCGGTCTGGCGCATGCTCACCGCCGCCGACAGCGGCGTGGCGCCGCTGGCCGCGGCGTGCTGCAGATCGGCGCCGCGCGACAGCAACAGTTTCACCGCCTCGGCATGGCCGCCGCCGGCGGCGCGCAGCAACGCGGTGCAGCCCTGCGCGTCCACCGCATCCACCGGCAGGCCGAGGTCGATCAGGCGGCGGATCGCCTCGGCGTCGCCGACCATCGCCGCGGCCGGCACGTCGGCCTCGCGCAGCGGGCGCCGCGGCAGCGGCCAGGTGCGCCAGTCCAGCCAGTCGGCCAGGTCGCGGCGGCCGCTGGCCAGGGCCACGCCGAGCGGGGTCTGGCCGTCGGCGGCGCGCGCATCCGGCGAGGCGCCCTGCTGGATCAGCAGTTTCAGCGAGGCCTCGCGGCCCAGCGCGGCGGCCAGGTGCAGCGCGGTCATGCCGTGGCTGTCGCGCGCCTCGCGGTCGGCGCCGCGCTCGAGCAACTGCAGCTGCAGCCGCAGCCAGCCCAGGCGCACCGCCAGCGACAGCGGCGGATCGCCGGCCGGCGACGGCGCGAACGGATCGGCGCCGCGCTCCAGCAGTTCCAGGGCGAACTGTTCCAGCGCGCGCGACGCGTGATCGTGCTGCGCGCAGGCGGCGAGCAGGCGGGTCAGGCCGCCGCGGCCGGCCGGCGACACGCCGTGGCGCAGCATCGCCTGCAGGCTGGGCACCGCCTCCACGCCGCGCGAGAGCAGCGCGAACATCGGGGTGTCGCCGCAGGCATCGAGCACCTCCGGCTCGGCGCCATGCGCCAGCAGCCAGTCCACCGCCTGCGCGTTCAGCGCCAGCGGCGGCTCGTGCAGCAGCGCGCCCAGTTCCTCGGCCGCGCATAGCCGCGCCAGCGCGGCCAGGCCGTCGCGCGGCTGGCCCAGTTGCAGGCCTTCGCGCAGCAGTTCCAGCGGCGGCCGGTCGGGCAGCCCGGCCGGGCCGGTCTCGCCCTGACCGTCGCTGACCGCGGCCGGCAGCGGATAGTCCGGGTCCAGCGCGGACACGATCGCCCAGCGCCCGGCCTCGGCGGCCAGGTCGACGGCGCGGCGGCCGCTCTGGTCCGGCTGCGCCGGCGCCACGCCCAGCTCCAGCAGGCGCCGGATCAGCCCAGGGGCGACGTGGTCGGCAGTGCAGGCCAGCAGGATCGCGTTGCGGCCATCGCCATCGACCGCAACCAGGTCCGGCTTGTGCGGCAGCAGCCGTTCCAGCACCGCCACGCGGCCGTGGCGGGCGGCTTCCAGCCACGGCGTGCGGCCCAGCGCATCGCGCGCTTCCAGGTTGGCGCCGGCGCCGAGCAGGGCCTGCACGATCTCCACGTGGCCGGCCTGCGCCGCCTCGTGCAGCGCGCTGCGGCGCTGGCGATCGCGCGCGTCGACCCGCGCCTTGTGCTTGAGCAGCAACTGCACGCCGGCCGGATCGTCTTCCTCGGTGCCGGCCGCGGCCAGCAGCACCGGGCTGGCCTCGGCAGGCTCCGGCTTGGCGCCGCGCTCGAGCAAGAACTTGGCCATGCGCCAGTTGCCGACCTGGCAGGCCACCGCCAGCGGGGTCAGGCCGTCGCGGTTGGCCGCGTCCAGTTCGGCAGCGGCGTCGCGCAGCAGCGCAGCCACGCCCGGGTCGGAACTGCGCGCGGCGTGATGCAGCGGAGTGTTGCCGTCGCCGTCGCTGGCGCGCGGGTCGGCGCCGTTGGCGAGCAGGGTCATCACCGCCTCCGGGCGGCCATGCCAGCTGTCGCGGGTGGCGGCCAGCAGCGGGGTCATGCCCAGGTGCGGGCGATTGACGTCGACCCCGCGCACGATCAGTTCGCGCAACAGGCGCAGGTCCGGCAGCACCGCGGCCAGCACCGGCAGGCTGCGCTGGTCGCGCCACTCGGCGGCGGGCAGCGCATGCGGATCGGCGCCGGCCTGCAGCAGTTGCAAGGCGCGATCGACGCGCCCCCCGCGGGCGGCGTCGTACAGCGCCGCATGCAGTTCGTCCTGCGCCGGCGGCGGCTCGTCCGCGCGCGGCGCGGCGGTGGCGCTGAGTTCGGCGAACAGGTCGGCCGAGGACACCGGCGGGGTCAGCGTCTGCGGCGGCGCCACCCGTTGCAGGCCGGCATGCAGCAGCGGCGACAGCAGCGCATAGGCCAGCGCCAGCGGCCAGCGTGCGGCCTCGGCGAGCAGTCCCGGCCAGGCCAGCACCACGCCGAGCCCGGCCAGCACCAATACCAGCGCGGCCACCGCCAGCCCGCGCCAGGCTTGCACGTCCTGCTGCGCCAGCGCATGCCAGCGCGCGCCCAGCGGGCCGCCCTCGGCATCGCTGCCGTGCCACAGCGGCCAGGTCCGCCACAGCCCGAGCAGCGCGGCACTGGCGGCCACGCTCAGCGCCAACGCGGCAGCCAGGCTGCCGCTGTCGTGCAGCGCCGCCAGCGGCCAGGCCACCAGCACCGCGACCAGCGCCATGCCGCCGGCCCACAGCACCAGCAGCGGCACCGCCGCGCCGACCAGGTCGCGCGCGGCGCGTGGGCGCGGCCGGCTGCCACGGTGCCAGGACAACGCCAGCGCGAACGCCGGTTGCGCCAGCCAGGCGCCCAGGGCGGCGGCCAGCGGGCCGATTCCGGCGGCCAGCGCCAGCACCGCGCCCAGGGCGGCGGCGAGCATCGGCGCACGCGCGCGGAGGAAAGAGTCAGTCATCGTGTCGATCGGTGGTGCCGGGCAGGGACGGCGGCAATTGCAGATGGAAGCCGCAGCCGGCGAGGTTGGCGCGCACCGCGGCCGGATCGGCGCGGGCCAGCGTGCGTTCGGCGGTCAACGCCACCTCGAGCACGAACGCCAGCGGCTGCAGCGACGCCAGCAGCGCCGGCGGCAGACGGCCGAAGTCGTCGCGGGCGGCGAGATACAGATAGGTGTCCGGCTTGCGTTGGCTTTTGTAGACGTAGGCTTGCATGCCCGTGGCGTGCGCCTGGCGTGGAAAGGCAAGCGATTGTGGAGGAAATGCGCCAGCGGCGAAAGCGCACGCCGGCCCTGCGCTGAACGGATCCGGGCGCGGGCGCTATTCACGTTCGCGTCGTGGGTGTTTCACGGCATGACCGAATGCGTCGATATACTGCGGCGATTGTCCTTGTATGGAATACCGCGTGACCGAAGCGTCCTCGTCGCCCCGCATGGCCCCGGTGGCCATTCGCGCCTACACCGCGACCAACGCGCTCGGCAGCGGACTGCAGGCCCAGGCCGCGGCGCTGCGCGAGGGCCGCAGCGGCCTGCGCCGCAACGACTTCGGTCCGCAACCGCTGGAATGCTGGATCGGCCGGGTGGACGCGCTGGAAACCGCCGCGCTGCCGGAGGCCCTGGCCGCGTGGGAATGCCGCAATAACCGCCTGGCCTGGCTCGCCCTGCAACAGGACGGCATGGCCGCGGCCGTGGCCGCCGCGGCGCAACGCCACGGCGCCGAACGGGTGGCGGTGGTGATGGGCACCTCCACCTCCAGCATCGGCGCCAGCGAGGAGGCCTACACCCGGCTCGAGCACGATGCGGAGGGTCCGCGCATGCCCGCCGACCTGGACCGGCCGATCGTGCACACCCCGCATTCGCTCGGCGATTTCGTGCGCGCCGCCACCGGCCTGCGCGGCCCGTGCATCACCGTCGCCACCGCCTGCTCGTCCAGCGCCAAGGTGTTCGCCCAGGCCGCGCGGCTGATCGCCGCCGGCGTGGTCGATGCGGCGCTGGTCGGCGGCGTGGACACGCTGTGCGGCAGCGTGCTGTTCGGCTTCAACTCGCTGCAGGTGGTGTCGCCGGAACCATGCCGGCCGTTCGACGTGCGCCGGGTCGGGCTGTCGCTGGGCGAGGCCGGCGGCTACGCGCTGCTGGAGCGCGCCGATGCCGCCGACGCGCCGCCGGCGCAGGCGCTGCTGTGCGGCTACGGCGAATCCAGCGACGCCCACCACATGTCCGCGCCGCATCCGCAGGGCCTGGGCGCCGGCCTGGCGATGCGCGGTGCGCTGCAGCGCGCCGGCGTGGACGCGGCCGAGGTGGGGTACCTGAACCTGCACGGCACCGCGACCCCGGCCAACGACAGCGTCGAGGCCGCCGCGGTGGCGGCGCTGTTCCCGCCGACCCTGCACGCCAGTTCGACCAAGGCCTGGACCGGGCACACGCTCGGCGCCGCCGGCATCGTCGAGTCGGTGTTCGCGCTGCTGGCGCTGCGCGACGGCCTGTTGCCCGGCACCCTCAACAGCGAACTGCCCGACCCCGCCTGCGGCCCGCAGATCCGCTTCGCCACCGCCCATGCACAGGTCCGCTACGCGATGAACAACTCCTTCGGCTTCGGCGGCAACAACTGCTCGCTGCTGTTCGGCCGCGCATGAGCACGCCCATGCTGAGCGCGACGATCGAAGGCATCGGGTTCTGGGCGCCCGGCCTGCCCGGATGGACAGTGGCACAGGCGTTCGCGCGCGGCGACGGCGCGCTGCTGGAGACGCCGGCGCGGCCCTCGCCGCAACTGCTGGCGCCCAACGAGCGCCGCCGCGCGCCGGACACGGTGGCGGTGTCGCTGGACGCGGCGCTGGCCGCCTGCCAGGACGCCGGCCGCGACCCGGCCACGCTGCCGTCGGTGTTCACCTCCACCCACGGCGACCTGGCGATCACCGACTACATGTGCACCACCCTGGCCAGCGAACCGCTGTCGGTGTCGCCGACCAAGTTCCACAACTCGGTGCACAACGCCGCCGCCGGCTACTGGACCATCGGCGCCGGCGCCACCGCCGCGGCGACCGCGATCAGCGCGCACAGCGGCAGTTTCGCGCAGGGACTGCTGGAAGCGCTGTCGCAACTGGCCGCGGGCGAAGACGCGGTGCTGCTGGTCGGCTACGACAGCCGCTCGGTGGGGGCGCTGGGCCGGATCGCGCGCAGCGAGGGCCTGCTCGGCGGCGCGCTGGTGCTGAGCGCGGGCGTCCGCGACGGCAAGCCGCAATTGCAGGTACAACTGCGCGACGGCACCGCGCCGGTTGGCGATGGCGCGCTGGCGCGGCATGTCGCGGGCAACGCGATGGCGCCGATGCTGCCGCTGTTCGACGCGCTGGCGCTGGGCAGCAGCGGTTGCGTGCTCGATGCCGGCGGCGGCCGCTGCCTGCAGGTGGAGCTGCGCGCATGAGCCGCACGCCGCTGAGCGCCGCCGACGCGGCGATCCTGATTCCGGCCCTCAACGAACGGCTGCGCATCCGCGAGGTGATCAGCGACGCGCTGGCCTACTGCCCGCGGGTGATCGTGGTCGACGACGGCTCCGACGACGGCACCAGCGACTGCATCGCCGACCTGCCGGTGACCCTGCTGCGCCATCCGCAGCGCCGCGGCAAGGGCGCGGCGCTGCGCAGCGGCTTCGCCGAAGCGCAGCGCCAGGGCGCGCGCGCGGTGATGACCATGGACGGCGACGGCCAGCACAGCGCCGCCGACTTCCCGCGGTTGCTGGCCGCGGCCAACCGCCATCCCGGCTGCGTGATCGTGGGCGCGCGCCTGCGCAAGCGCGCCAGCCAACCGCCGATCCGCCGCATCGGCAACGATTTCGGCGACTGGGGCATCGCCTGGGGCTGCGGCTTCCGCCTGGTCGACAGCCAGAGCGGCCAGCGCCTGTACCCGCAGTCGGTCTACACCCTGCCCGACGTGCCCGGCGAAGGCTTCGTGTTCGAGGCGCAGCTGCTGATCTCGGCCGCGCGCCAGGCCGGCGCGCGGGTGGTGGCGGTGCCGATCGAGACCCGCTACGCCAACCAGACCCCCGGCACGTTCCGCAAGAGCCACTTCCGGCTGGTGCGCGATCTGTGGAAGATCACCTCGCACGTGATCGTGCAGGTGTGGACCTATGGGCACGTGGTGCGCGAGTACCGGCGCACCCGCGCCAACCCGGTGCTGATCGACGACATCGACGGCACCCTCGACACGGCCCCCCTGGCCGTCGCCAAGGAAAAGACGACATGAAGGCAGCGCAGGCGGATGTGGCGATTCTGGGCGGCGGGCTGGCCGGGCTGACCCTGGCGCTGCAGTTGCGCCAGCGCGACCCGCAGTTGCGCATCCGCGTGCTGGAACGGCGCGCGCACCCGGTACGCGAGGCCGCCTTCAAGGTCGGCGAGTCCTCGGTGGAGATCGGCGCGCACTACTTCGCCGAGGTGCTGGGCCTGCGCGAGCACCTGGATGCCGAACAGATCCGCAAGTTCGGCTTCCGCTTCTTCTTCTCCGACGGGCGCACCGACATCGACCAGTGCACCGAGCTCGGGGTGAGCCAGTTGCTGCCCACCCCCTCGTGGCAGATCGATCGCGGCCGCTTCGAGAACTTTCTCGGGCAGCGCGCGCGCGAGATGGGCGTGGAATTCCTCGACGGCAGCACGGTGCGCGGCGTCGACCTGGCCGAGCACGACGGCGACCACTGCGTGCGCTACAGCCGCGACGGCGCCGAGGCCAGCCTGCAGGCGCGCTGGGTGATCGACGCCAGCGGCCGCGCCGGCCTGCTCAAGCGCAAGCTCGGCCTGGCCCAGGACAACGCGCACCAGGCCAACGCGGTGTGGTGGCGGGTGGACGGGCTGGTCGATCCCAACGGCTGGTCGCAAGACAGCGCCTGGCTGCAGCGCTGCACGCCGCCGGACCGCTGGCGCTCGACCAACCACATGTGCGGCCCCGGCTACTGGTTCTGGCTGATCCCGCTGTCCTCCGGCGCGCATTCGCTGGGCATCGTCTGCGATGCCGCCCTGCATCCGCTGGAGACCATGAACACCCACGCCAAGGCGATGGACTGGCTGCGCACGCACCAGCCGCAGGTAGCCAGCACGCTGGAGCGCAGCGAGCACACGGTGCAGGATTTCCTGTTCCTGCGCGACTTCTCCTACGGCTGCAAGCAGGTGTTCTCGGCACAGCGCTGGGCGCTGACCGGCGAGGCCGGCGTGTTCCTGGACCCGTTCTATTCGCCGGGCAGCGACTTCATCGCCATCAGCAACACCTACATCTGCGAACTGATCGGGCGCGAGCGCGCCGGGCGCGACATCGCGCCGTATGCCGAGCTGTACCAGCAGCTGTATTTCTCGTTCTACGAGAACACTCTGACCCTCTATCAGGACCAGTACCCGCTGTTCGGCGACGCCCAGGTGATGCCGGTCAAGGTGATCTGGGACTACACCTACTACTGGTCGCTGCTGGCGCCGCTGTACTGCACCGACCGCATCGCCGACCTGGCGGTGCTGGGCCGGCTGCGCCCGGCGCTGCAGCAAGCCAGCGCGCTCAACCTGGGCATGCAGGCGCTGCTGCGCGACTGGGGCGCGGCCAACCGTGCGCAGGCGGCGGCGGTGGCCGACGGTCGCCTGCTGGACCAGTACCTGATCGGCTGGTTCCACGAACTCAACCGCGCCCTGAGCGACCGGCTGGACGATGCCGCCTTCGTCGCCCGCCTGCACGGCAACGTCGCGCGCATGGCGGAACTGGCCGGGGAGATCCTGGCGCGCGCCCGCCAGCAGCATCCCACGCTGGCCGACCACGGCCTGCTGGATGCCTGCCGCGATGCGGCGACGCCGCTGCCGGTCCTGTCGCCGGCCTGGTACGCGGACGCGGCCTGATCCACGCGCAGGGCCATGCCGCCCTGCAACAACGCGCGCTTGGCGCAGCGCCACGCGGCGTCCGATCGCCGCCTCGATTTCGCAGTGCGCGTCACAAATGGCGAATATCGCCCGCGCATTCGCGTTTTCGCACGCCCCCGGGTTGACGCCTCACGCCCACGGCGCGACACAGGCCAGCCGCGCCCGCGCCCTTCAGGAGAGAACCGCATGCGCTCCACGCTGCTCGCCCTGGCCCTGCCCATGGCCGTTATTGCCGCCCCCTCCACTGCACATGCGCAAACGACAGCGCGCGCATCGGCCACCCCGGCACCGCTGCAACAATCCTGCGACGCGCTGGCGAGCCGGCTCGCCTATCCCGGCACCCGCTTCACCGCGGTACGCAGCGTGGCGGCCGGCGCCCTGCAGGTGGCCGGCCAGCCGATCGGCGCACACTGCCAGGTCACCGGGCTGATGCACGAACGCGTCGGCAGCGACGGCCAGTCCTATGCGATCGGCTTCGAGATGCGCCTGCCGGCGGCGTGGAACGGGCGCTTCTTCTACCAGGCCAACGGCGGCCTGGACGGCAACGTGGTCCCGGCGCTTGGCGACATCGGCGGCGGCGGCCAGCGCGACAATCCGCTGCGCATGGGCTTTGCGGTCATCAGCTCCGATGCCGGGCACAGCAACGCGCAGAACCCGCTGTTCGGCCGCGATCCGCAGGCGCGCCTGGACTACGGCTACCAGGCGGTGCAGGCGCTGACGCCGATGGCCAAGCGCGTGGTGCAGATCGCCTACGGCAAGGCGCCGGACTACAGCTACTTCGGCGGCTGCTCCAACGGCGGCCGCCACGGCATGGTCGCCGCCGCGCGCGACGCACAGGACTACGACGGCATCCTGGTCGGCGACCCCGGGTTCCATCTGCCCAAGGCGGCGATCGCCGACCTGGCCGCGGCCCAGCAACTGGCGGCGCTGGCCGGCGGCAGCGACACGCGCAGCGGCCTGACCGCCGCCGAGCGCAGCCTGGTGGCCGAGCGCATCGTCGCCACCTGCGATGCGCTGGACGGCGTGCGCGACGGCATGGTGCAGGACGTGCTCGCCTGCCAGCGCCGCTTCGACCTGAACCGCGACGTCGCCACCTGCGGTAGCGCCGGGCGCACCGGCCAATGCTTGACCCCGGCGCAGAAGCGCGCGCTCGGCGCCATCCACGCCGGCGCGCGCAACAGCGCCGGCACGCCGCTGTACGCGCCCTTCCCCTACGACCCGGGCATCGCCAGCGGCGACTGGGCCGGCTGGCGGCAGGACGCCTCGCTGACCCTGGTGCCCGGCTCGGTGGCCTTCGGCTTCGTCACCCCGCCGGAGGATCCGGCGGTGCTGCAGGACCTGAAGCGCTACGCGCTGCAGTTCGACATGGACCGCGACGCGCCGAAGATCTTCGCCACGGCCGGCGCCTTTGGCGAATCCGCGTGGTCGTACATGACCCCGCCGAACGAGACCCGGCTGACCACGCTGAAGAAGCGCGGCGGCAAGCTGCTGATCTACCACGGCACCGGCGACGGCATCTTCTCCTTCGCCGACACCGCGGCCTGGTACGACCGCATGCGCACGGCCGACGCCGATGCCGCCAGCTACGCGCGCCTGTTCGCGGTGCCGGCCATGGCGCATTGCGCCGGCGGACCGGCCACCGACCAGTTCGATGCGCTGACCCCGCTGGTGGCCTGGGTCGAGCAGGGCCATGCACCGGATGCGATCGTCGCCAACGCACGCGGCAGCGGCAGCGCCGCGCCCAACAACGAGGTGCCGGCCAGCTGGAGCAGCCAGCGCAGCCGGCCGCTGTGCCCGTATCCGCAGGTGGCGCGCTACGTCGGCGGCGACGTGGAGGCGGCGTCCAGCTTCGTCTGCCGCTGAGCGCACGCCGCCGTTGCGCCGCCGGCATGGCGGTGCAACGGCCGCGTCGTTTTCGAGGCGGTCAGCCCATGCCGCCGTTGATGCCGATGATCTGGCCGTTGATGTAGGCGGCCGCGTCCGAGCACAGGAACGCGACCAGTGCGGCCACTTCCTCCGGCTTGCCCGGGCGCCCGGCGGGGACCATCTGCTTGATCGCCTCCGGCGGGAACGCGCTCTCGGCCATCGCGCCCTGGATCACGCCCGGCGCGACCACGTTGACGCTGATCCCGCGGCTGGCCATTTCCCGCGCCAGCGACATGCTGGCGCCGTGCAGCGCCGCCTTGGCCGCGGCGTAGTTGGTCTGCCCGCGGTTGCCCAGCACCGCCGACACCGAGGACACGCTGACGATGCGGCCCCAGCGCGTGCGCGCCATCGGCAGCAGCAGCGGCTGGGTGACGTGGAAGAAGCCGTGCAGCGAAACGTCGATGACCTTGTGCCACTGCGCCGCGCTCATGCCCGCCATCGGCGCGTCGTCGTGGATGCCGGCGTTGTTGACCAGCACCTGGATCGGGCCGGCCTCCAGCAAGGCCGCCAGCGCCTGCGCGCTGGCCTGCGCATCGGCCACGTCGAACGCCACCGCCTCGGCGCTGCCGCCAGCGGCGACGATCGCCTCCACCACCGCCGCGGCGCGTGCGACGTTGGCATTGGCGTGCACGATCACGTGCAGGCCCTGCGCGGCCAGGGCGTGGCAGATCGCGCCACCGAGATCGCCGCTGCCGCCGGTGACCAGGGCGCGACGCGGGGAAGCAGGCTGGGACATCGTGGTTCCTTGGGCGGAGGGACAGGGCCGCCATCCTAACGACTCGTCGCGCACCGCGGGCACCCCGTCCGACGCCGCAGCAGCCTCGGGCGGACGTTATCGTGGAAACCTATCGCGATCGATGACACACGACACCGCGAAACGACACCTGCAGGAACGTGCCCGTGCATTGCCTGGGTGCACTGTGGGAGGGACTTCAGTCCCGACGCCTTCCACGCCGGGCTCTTCGGCAAGCGGCGCTCGCCGCGCCTGCAGGGCCGTCGACGCCTACGCAGTCACGCCGCGCCCAGCATCACCGTCGCGCGACCCTCGGCCAGCAACTGCCCGGCATGGCTGATGCGGAAGGCGTACTGCTGGCTGTCCTCGGCCTGCAGCAGCACCTCGGCCTCGCCTTCGATCGGACCCGGCAGATCCTGCAGTTCGGCGACGTGCAACTGCACCCCGCGCAGCGCCACCAGCATGCCCGGCCGCACCGGCGTGCCCGCGGCGCGACCGAGCAGGCCACCGTGCACCGCCATCGCCTGCGCACCGTACTCGCACAGGTGCAGCGCGCGCAGCCGATCGCCACTGCGCAGCGGATGCGCGGCCTGGCGATGCGCGACGCTGCGCAACACCACGCGCTGCGCGTCCCAGGCCACCACCTCTTCCCACAGGCACATCAGGCCCTGGTGCGGGACAAGGGCGGCGATGGCGTTGCGTCCGTGCAAGGGTTCAGTGTGCATGGCGGCTCTCCCGGGCCTCGCTGGCGGTCTCGCGCGAAATCAGCAGCGCCAGCACGAAATTGAACAGCACGCCCAGCGCCACGGTGCTGCCGATCGCGCGCAGCACCGGGATGCTGGAGGCGGCCAGCAGCGCGAACACCAGCAGGGTCATCAGGCTGCACACGATCAGCGCATGCAGGGTGCGCAACTGATCGGCGCGGTCGTCGCCGGCGTGGTCGAAGAACAGCGCGTAGTCCAGGCCCAGGCCGGCGGCCAGGATCAGCGCGATCAGGTGGAACAGGTTCAGCTCGACCCCGCAGCCGCGCAGGATCGCCAGGATCAGCAGCGTGGTCAGCGCCATCGGCAGCAGCACGCGCACGATGCGCCGCGGCGTGCGCAGCGCGATCGCCACGGTCAGCGCCAGCAGCACCGCGGCCACGCCCAGCGCGGCGAGCACGCGGCCGCGGTAGGCGGCGACCAGCGACTCGGAGGCGTCCTTCAGGTCCAGCAGTTGCGCGCCGCTGCCCTGCACCGCCCGCGCCAGCTGCGCCGGATCGCGCAGCCCGGTCAGCGACACCAGCGCGGTGGTGCGGTCCGCGCGCTCCAGCAGCAGGCCGCCGACGGGGGTCGCCAGCGGCGTGCCGTGCAGGTCGCGCGCGGTCAACAGCGGCGCACTGCGCGCGGCCTGCAGGTCGGCCAGGAACGGCGCAAAGGCATCGGCGCGGAACGGCGTGGCGGCGACCGCGGCGGCGGTGATCGCCTGCGCCTGTGCCGTATCGGGCAGAGCGGCCTGGCGCCGGCGCTGGGTGGCGGCGCTGGGCAGATAGCGCGCGGCCATGTCGTAGCCGGCCAGTTCGCCCTGCGCCACCAGCGCATCCAGGCGCGGGCGCAGGCGTTCGGACGCGGCCAGCGCGGCCTCGGCGGAAGCCGCCGGCAGCGCCAGCACGTAGCGCACGTCGGGCGCGCCCAGTTCCTGGCGCAGGTGCGCGTCGCGGGCCAGGCCGTCGGCCGGCACCGGGGTGAGCTTGGACAGGTCGTTCTGCCAGAACGGGCCCGGCGCGAACACGATGACCGCGGCCGCCAGCAGGGCCAGCGGCAGCAGCGACCAGCGCGGCCGCGGCAGCCGCGCGATGCCGCGCCACAGCCGCTCCAGCATCGGCGAATCGGCATGGTCGCGCGGCGAGGGGTCGATCAGCGCCGGCAGCAGCAGGCGCGTGGTCAGCGCCGCCACCAGCAGGCCGGCGATGGTGAACACCGCCAACTGGCGCAGGCCGTCCACGCCGGAGAACAGGAAGGTGACGTAGGCGATGCAGGTGGAGACCACGCCGGTGGCCAGCGTCGGCCACAGATGGCGCGCGTTCTCGCGTGGATCCAGGCCCGGGCGCTGATGGCTGAACAGATGGATCGGGTAGTCCTGGACCACGCCGATCAGGGTGAAGCCGAACGCCACGGTGATCCCGTGCACGCCGTCGAACAGCAGCGCCACCGCGCCGAGGCCGGCCAAGCCGGCGCTGGCCAGCGGCAGCACGCCCAGCACCGGAATCTTCCAGCTGCGGTAGGCCACCAGCAGCAGCACGATCAGCCCCACCGTATCCAGGGTGCCGATCCACTGCGCCTCGTTCTGGGTGCGCCCGCCGATCTCCACCGAGAACGCGCCGGGGCCGGTCAGGGTCAGCGTGCTGCCGGTGCCGGCGCTGACCTTGGCGAAGGCGGTGTGGATCGCATCCACCGCGCGTTGCTGGCCGGTGGGATCGAAGCCGGCGGCGCGGGTCTGCGCGACCAGCAGCGCGTCCTTGCCGGCGCGGTCGAACCACACCCCGTCGCGCTGCTGCGGGCCGCCGGCCGGCTGCAGGCTCTCGGCCAGGTGCAGCACTTCCAGGGTCGGATCGCGCGGCAGCAGCGGCTCCACCATCGCCGCCGCCGGCGAACCCAGGTCCTGCAGCCGCGCCTGCAGCGCATCGCGCAGGGTCGGCGCATCCAGCGGTTTGGCGTCGAAGCTGTCGCTGAGCAGATAGCGGTACGGCAGCAGGCGCGGCGGGATCGCGTCCAGGCCGGCGTCGGCACCATTGGCGACCAGTTCGAACACGTCGCGCTGCGCGGCCAGTTCGGCATGCAGCGCCTGCGATTGCTTGGCCAGCGTGGCCGGATCGGCCCCGGACAGCGACATCAGCAGCAGCCGCGAGCCAGGGCCTTCGCCGAGTTCGTCGAGCAGGAGTTTCTGCGCGGGAGTGCGGGCTTCCGGCATGAATTTACGAAGATCGCCCGACACCTGCAGCGCATTGCCCAGCCAGATCCCGGCCACGGTCAGCAGTGCCAGCCACAGCAGCGCCAGCGAGATGCGCATCTTCGAACTGAGGACGCGCTTCATCGCCACGTCCTCAGGCCTGCCTGCACCGCGCGATCAGCCGCCGCGCGCGCAGCCGTCAGGCCGGCAGCACGCTGCCGGCGGGCGCCTCGTGCGGGGATCACGCCGCGTCGCCGTGGCACAGCGCGGTCAGCGCAGCGCCGTCGGCGAGGGCGCCGGCGGCCTGCGCGGCACCGGCCAGCAGGGTGCGCTGCACGTCGCCCTTGGCCGGGGTGGTCTCGATGCAGCGCAGTTCGGCGCCACGGCCGTACAGGCGCAGGCTGCGCACGTGCCCGGCCATGGCCGGGTCCTTGGGCTGCAGCTGCAGCTGCCAGCGCTCGCGGGTGCCGGAGCTGCTGATGGTGTACTGCTGCTGCAGCAGTGCGCGGTCGCCGGACAGCAGCGCGCCGAAGCCACTCTGCAGGCCGGCCAGTTCCGGCACGCGCGCCAGCGAGAAGCGCCGCGGCGGCTTGCCGTCGCGCTCCAGCGTGGCTTCACTGCCGCGCAGGGTGGTGGTCTCGTGGTACGGCGCGGTGACCTCGCGCACCAGCGTCTGCGCGTCCGGGCGGCGGTACTCGCCCTGCACCCGCAGCGGCGCCTTCAGCAGCGCCGAGCCGCGCAGCTCGACGAAGGCGGTGCTGACCGGTGCCGGCCGCGCCAGCTTCTGCAGGATCCAGTCGGCGTCCGGCGCCTCAGGCGATGCGGCGCTCAGCGGTGCGGCGCTGCACAGCAGTATCAGCATCCACGGCAAGGTGCGGCGCATCGGCATGGCGGTTGTTCCAGAAGTCGTAGAAGTTGAACCAGTTGTAGGGCGCGGAGCGGGTGTAATGCTCCAGCCTGGCGGCGTAATCGCGGATGAGCGCGGCCAGCACCGGCGCACGCTGCCGGCGCGGCAGGTCCAGGCCTTCGCTGAAGGTCTCGAACACCAGCTCGTAGCGGTTACCGCCGCGGTACAGCCCGAACGCCAGCACCACCGGCACCTTGAGCGCGGCGGCGATCAGCCACGGCGAGGTCGGGAACATGGCGCCCTGGCCGATGAACGCGGCCGGCAGCGCCGGATCCTCCGGGCGCGGCCGGTCCACCAGCAGCGCGACCAGCGCGCCCTCGTCGGTGGCCTGCTTGATCGCCATGACGATGGAGGTGCTGTCCATGCCGGCGTCGATGATGTTGGCGGCCAGTTGCGGGTTCAGCGCGCCCAGCAGTTCGGTCATCGCCGGATTGTGCGCCTTGTCCAGCACCACCTTGACCTGCACGTCCGGGCGCTCGGTGGCCAGTACCCGCAGCGCGTCGAAGCTGCCCAGGTGCGAGCCGAAGATCAGCACGCCGCGGCCGCGGTCCATCTGCGCGTGCAACTGGTCCAGGCCGCGGATCTGCACCCGGAACCGGTGCATCTGCCCGCACAGCATGAACACCCGGTCGAGGATGGTGGAGGCGAAGGTGTGGATGTGCCGGGCCACCTCCAGCAGCGTGGCCGGGCGATCGAACACACGGCTCAGGTAGTGCCGCGAGTCGCGCCGCTCCGGGCCGCGCACCAGCAGGAAGTACAGGGTGATCGGGTACAGCAGCAGGCGGCCGACGGCGCGGCCGCCATAGCGGGCGATGCTGCGGATCAGCCACAGGGCGAAGCGGCCGCCGCCTTCCGGGCGCTGCTTCCAGCCGGCGCTCACGGCACGGCCTCGGCGTTGAGTTCGCCGCTGACCAGCAGGTCCTCGCCGCGCAGCACGCGGAAGCGCCAGCGCGGCGCGGCGCCATCCAGTTCCACCCGCGCCGGCTGGCCGGGAAACAGCGGCTGCACGAACTTCACCTGCGGCAGGCGCAGCGGCGCGCGCGCGCCGTGCGCCGCCTCCACGGCCTGCAGCACGTGGTCCAGCACCACGACGCCGGGCACCACCGGGCGGCCCGGGAAGTGGCCGGGCAGGCTGGGATGATCATGCGGTACGACGAATTGCATACGGGCGACTCATATCCTGGGTTCGAGCATGGCACGGACGGCCTGGTGCGCGCGCTGGGTCACTTGCTGGCGGTTCAGCGGGCCGTCCTCGCCGTTCACCCGGATCGGCGTGCCGATCCGCACCCGGATGACGCCGGGCCGGACCCGGAACAGGCTGGTCGGCGGCAGCACCTTGCCCGCCCCGTCCAGCGCCACCGGCACCACGTCCACCCCGGCGTCGATCGCGGCCTGCAGCAGCCCGGCCTTGAACTCGGCCAGCGCGCCGCTGCGGCTGCGGGTACCTTCCGGGAACAGGCACAGGTCCTGGCCACGGCGCAGCAGCGCCGCCGCCTCGCGCCGCATCATCGCCCCGGCGCGGCGGCTGTCGCGGTCCAGGAACAGCATGCCGGTCGCGCGCGCATACCAGTTCACGAACGGCACCTTCAGCATCTCGTCCTTGAGCAGGAAGCGCAGCGGCACCGGCAGCGCCATGAACAGCGCGCAGATGTCGATGATCGACTGGTGGTTGCTGACGAACAGGTGGTTGCGCGACCAGTCCACCCGCTCGCGGCCCTCCACCTGCAGCCGCGCCCCGGCGCCGAACAGCAGCACCGGCGCCCAGAACCGCGCGCCCATGCGCAGCGGCAGGCGCGGCCCGGTCAGCCGCAGCAGCACCAGTGCGACGACGATGCCCAGCGCGGTGTGCGCCAGGGTGAATGCCAGTTGCAGGGCGTTCCACACGGCCCAGGCCATGCGCGAAGGCATCCCAGCCCGCGACAACTTGCTGTTTTCCTTGATGATCTGCACGACCCTTGCGTCCCCTGCACTTCGCGCGTCAGCGCAACAGATCGCGCCAAAAAACCGGCCCCAGCCGCGCCAGCCGGTGCAGGAAGTCGGGCAGATTACGGTAGGGACGCTGCGGAAACCAGCGCCCGCGCAGCAGGTACTCGCCGACGAAGAAGCCGCCGATGACCCCGTAGCCCAGCAGATTGGCGAACAGCGAGGCGCGCGCATCGCTGATCGGCAGCGGCGAGGCCAGGCCCAGCTGCGCCAGCACCCCGCTGGGCTGGGCGCACAGCGCCAGCACCAGGTTGAGCAGCGTCAGCCCGACCAGCAGCAGGGTCCAGGCCAGGGTCAGGCGGCGGGTGTAGCGCAGTTGGTCCGGGGTGATCGGCATGCCGGCCTGCCGGTACAGGGCCTCGACGATGCGGGTGATCAGCGGCGTGCGCCCGCGCTGCAGGCTGCGCCCGAAGAACCAGGCCACCCAGGCGGTGAACAGCACCGGCGGCGCGGCCAGCAGCAGCAGGGCGTGCGGCGAGCGCCACAGCGGCACCAGCGCCGCGGTCGCGGCGATCGCCAGCGCCCAGGCCCAGGGCCGCCAGCGCGCCATCGGCTCCACCAGCACCATCAGCACCAGCGCCGCGCCGGCCAGCACCGCCAGGTCCGGGCGGTGCGCGGCATTGGCCCAGTGCGCCAGTGGAGAGTAGGCCAGCGCCAGCAGCACGCCCAGGGCCAGCGCCCAGGGCGCGGCGTCGGCCGGCTCAGCTGGTCTTGTTGGCTTCGACATGCGCCGACAGCGCGCGCAGCGAGGCGAAGATGCGGCGGTTCTCGTCGTTGTCCGAGCGCAGCTGGAAGCCGTAGCGCTTGCTGATCGCCAGCGCCAGTTCCAGGGCGTCGATCGAGTCCAGCCCCAGGCCGGTATTGAACAGCGGCGCCTCCGGATCGATGTCGCCGGGCTGGACGTCTTCCAGGTTCAGGCTCTCGACCAGCAGCTCGGCCAGTTCACGTTCGGCGGCGGTTTGCGAAGACATCCAGGGGCTTCCAGGCGAAAGGACGGGTGCGACAAGATGGTGCATCGGGCGCTGCGGCGCAACCATCGGCCCGCGAACGGCACGCTATCATGCCGTTTCGCCCCGCCGTTGCGCCCGCAGGTTCCCTCAGGATGACGTCCGCCGCTGTTGCTTCCCCTCCCTCCACCGCACGCGACGCCGCGGCAGACACGCCCGACGTGCTGGTGATCGGCGGGGGGCCGGCCGGCTGCGCGGCGGCGATCGTGCTGGCGCAACGCGGCTGGCGGGTGACGGTGCTGGAAAAGGACTACCACCCGCGCTTCCACATCGGCGAATCGCTGCTGCCGATGAACATGCCGATCCTGCAGCGGCTGGGCGTGCTCGACCAGGTGCGGGCGATCGGCGTGCTCAAGCTCGGCGCCGATTTCCCCAACGATGCCGGCGGCTACAACACCTTCCGTTTCGCGCATGCGCTGGGTGCGCAGTCCGACTTCGCGCTGCAGGTGCCGCGCGCCGACTTCGACCGGGTGCTGTTCGCGCATGCGCGCGCGGTCGGCGCCGACGTGCACGAGGGCGTGCGCGTCGAGGCGGTGCAGCTGGACGGCGAGACGCCGACGGTGCAGGCACGCGGCGCCGACGGCGTGCGCCACTACCGGCCTCGCTACCTGATCGACGCCAGCGGCCGCGACACCTTCCTCGGCAACACGCTCAAGCTCAAGCGCGCCAATCCGCGGCACCAGTCGGCGGCGCTGTTCAGCCATTTCCGCGGCGTGGCGCGGCGCGCCGGCGAGGACGCCGGCAACATCAGCATCTATCGCCACGCGCACGGCTGGATGTGGCTGATCCCGCTGCCCGACGACGTGATGAGCGTGGGCGCGGTGTGCGACCCGGAGTACATGAAGACCCGCAAGGGCTGCGACAGCGAGACGTTCCTGCTGCGCACGCTGGCGCTGAATCCGGACGTGGTGGCGCGCATGGCCGGCGCGCAGCGCGTGGCGCCGGTGCACGCCACCGGCAACTACGCCTACGAATGCACGCGCATGAGCGGGCCGCGCTGGCTGATGCTCGGCGACGCCTACGCCTTCGTCGACCCGATGTTCTCCTCCGGCGTGTACCTGGCCATGCACAGCGCCGAGCGCGGCGCGTCCGTGGTCGACGCGGCGCTGCGCGACCCGGCCAGCGAGGCGCGGCTGCAGCGGCGCCTGGAGCGGCACCTGCGCGGCGGCCTGGACGAGTTCAAGTGGTTCATCTACCGCTTCACCTCGCCGACCATGCGCGAGCTGTTCGCGCAGCCGCGCAACGTGCTGCAGGTGGAACAGGCGGTGGTGGCGATGCTCGCCGGCGACGTCTTCGACAACCGTGCGGTGCTGCGCCGCCTGCGCGTGTTCCGCGCCATCTATGCGCTGTCCGCGGTGGCGATGCTGCCGCGGGCGTGGCGCGCCTGGCGCCACCGCCGCCGCCAGGCCCGCGAACAGTTCCACGGCGACACCTTGCACGGAGACACCCCATGAGCCGCCCGCACCTGCAGTTTCCGCACCACACGCAGGGCCATCCGCAGTTGCAGGTGGACTACGTCGCCGAAACCGACCCCAGCCAGTGGCTGGCCGAGGATCGCGTCCTGGCGGTATTCGGCTTCGGCGAGACCGCGCCCTACCACGACGACCCGCGCTACCTGCGCGTGCCGCTGCAGCCGCACGGCCCGCGCATGCTCGAGGTGTGGCGCACCGACGCCCCGGTGCACAGCGGCCGCGACGGCGCCATCGCCTGGGCCAGCGACGGCCGCCTGCAGTTCGGCGTCATCGAGATCGACGAGCGCCAGGTCGACCTGGACATCGAGGAAGCCGCCGCGCTCGCCTACGCGCAGATCAGCGCCTTCGTCGCCGGCAGCGCCACCCCGCGCCTGCTGCGCATCTGGAACTACCTCGACGCGATCACCCTGGGCAGCGGCGACCGCGAGCGCTACCGGCGCTTCTGCGTCGGCCGCGCGCGCGGGCTGGGCGATTTCGACGCCACCCAGCTGCCGGCGGCGACCGCGGTCGGCCGCTGCGACGATGCGCGGGTGATGCAGATCTACTGGCTGGCCGCCGCGCAGGCCGGCACCCCGCTGGAGAACCCGCGCCAGGTGAGCGCCTACCGCTACCCGCGCCAGTACGGCCCGCAGCCGCCCAGCTTCGCCCGCGCCATGCTGCCGCCGGCCGGCAGCGACATGCCGCTGCTGCTGTCGGGCACCGCCAGCGTGGTCGGCCACGCCTCCATGCATCAGGGCCAGTTGCTGGCGCAGCTGGAGGAAACCTTCGCCAACTTCGACGCCCTGCTGGCGGCCGCGCGCGAACACGCCCCGGACCTGCCGCCGCAGTTCGGCGACGGCACCCGCCTCAAGGTCTACGTGCGCGAGCCCGGCGACCTGCCGCTGGTCGCCGCCGCCCTCGATACCCGCTTCGGCGACCGCGTCCCGCGCCTGCTGCTGCACGCGGTGATCTGCCGCGACGAACTGGCGGTGGAGATCGACGGCGTGCATGGTTGAACGGCGACGCAAGATCGTCCTGGTGTCCGGCGCCCCCGGCGCCGGCAAGACCACGCTGGCGGTCCCGCTGGCGGCGCACCTGGGCTTTCCGCTGTTCTGCAAGGATTTCATCAAGGAGACGCTGACCGACGCCCTGGGCGATGGCGGCGGCGATCTCGCCGCGTCGCGCCGTCTCGGCGCCGCCGCGATGGAGATGCTCTGGTCGCTGGCACAGCGCAGTCCGCACGCGGTGCTGGAAGCCAACTTCCGACCGCGCAGCGACTACGAGCGCGGCAGGATCGCCGCACTGGAGGCGAGGCTGGTGGAAGTCCATTGCCACTGCGGCCATGACGAGACCCTGCGCCGCTTCCGCGCGCGCGCCACGACGGGCACGCAGCACGCGGCACACCCCCTGCGGGAACTGCCGCCCGACCTGCTTGCCGACTATCCCGGTCCGATCGGCCTGGGGACGGTGATCGACGTGGACACCCGCATGCCGGTGGATCTGCCGCACCTGTTCGCGCAGGTCGCCGCCGCGCTTTCCTGAGCGGGTACCGGCACCGGCGCTGCCGCGCCGGTTCCGTCCTCGCGACGCGCTGTGCCTGGACTTGCGCCCAAGTGCGGTCTGTGCGGGACGGATGCCGTGTCGCTGCTTGCCCGGCGCAAATCACGTTGGACGCCGGACGTGGCAGAGCGCACCGCAGCAAGCGCGTATGCGTCGATGTTTCGCGCCGCTGCCTTCCTCCCACGCATGACCATCCCCCCTCGCCGGCCACGTAGTGGCGACATGCACTAACGCGTCGGCGCGGTCAGGTGACGGTCCAATTCCGGCTGTGTGGTGCGCTGTTGCTCCTGCCCCAGCGCCTGATTGGCCAGCGCCAGTTTCTGGTCGGACTGTTCCACCGGCGTGGCCAACGCCTGCTCCACCGGAACGACCGCGCGCTTCATCGCCGGGTCGTCCAGTGCGCCCTGCACGGCGATCAGGTTCCCGGTCTTCCCCAACACCACGTGGTCGACCCGCTCCAGCGCATTGCCCGACAACGAATAGCCGGCCGTGCCCGGATACATGTCGCGGTTGTCCTTGCAGGCCGCCAGCAGGCTGCGGCTGAGCCGCTCGCTGTCGTGGTCGTAGGCCTTGCCCAGGTCTGCGTCGACCCTGCGCATGCCTGCTCGGATCTGTTCCAGCAACGCGTGATCCGGATGCCCCGGCAGCGAGGGATCATCGCTCCGGTGCGCCTCCGTGCCTCGCGCGGGAAGCGTCGAAGGTTCGGGCAACCCGTTGGCCAGGGGCGACACGTGCCGATGGGTGTCGGCGGTGTGCTGCAGCAGTCCCGCAACCGGCGGCTGCGTGCTGCTGTCGAAGTACGGCAGAGGACGTCGATCCCTGCCAAGATCCAGCCCGTTCTCTTCCAGCAGCGACTCGCGCAGATGCAGCCGCGACAGGTTCAGCGCGATCTGCGGGGTGTCGTTGCCGGGTTGTGGCGGATGTTGCCGGTGCTCGACCTGGGCGATGTGGCTGACCGGATTGGCAGCGTAGTAGTTGGCATAATCGGAGCTGCCGAGAGCACCGAGCTTGCTGATCTCGGAAGCCTTGTCGAAAAAATTCTGCCCCATTCCCTCCAAATTGGCCGGACTCTGGGGCATCGTCATATCCGCATTAATGCTTAGATTCGGCTTGAGCGTGTAGTCGAAGTGAGGTCGCGCGCCCGACTTGTCGATGAAATCAGCCATACGTCCTGGCTGTTCGTTGTATATATCTTCAAGGGTTGCGTTCGGATTCGCCGTGCGGACCCTGCTGACCATCGCATTCCAGGCGGCGATCTGGGCTCCGGCTTCATCGCGGCGATTCTGTACAAGGAGAGACGCCAGAGGTTCGGTGTAGTCGCGTGGACTTTGTCGCTGTGAGATTGCGGAAACGCCAGCGGCAAATTCGGTGAGTGCTCGCTTGGTGTCCGCGGCATTGGCGCCATGCTGCAACTCATGTCCCAGGACATAGGTGAGTTCGCCCGCGTTGGGTGCCCTCCCAGACGGCGAAGCTTGAAGCCTGGCCAATGGGACCCGCACAGCCTTGTTTTCAGAATCGTACTCGCCGCCAGCATTGGGATTGGTCAGCGGAACGATGCGTGACACTTGGCCCTGACGTACAGCGTCGTTTAGCTGATCGACCAAGGCGGGCGATGCTTCGATGATCGCGCGCAGATTCCGCACGTGATCAGGACCGACACTTGGCTGGCTACCAAAGTCGGTAATGACAGCTTGAGCTTGTGGCGTGAGTGGCATCCCTGCGCCTCCCTTTATCCGACTATCACCATCTGAACACAGGAGTGACGGACTGCGTCATCGGACCCGATGCTTTCGTCACGCGGGTAAACCTGCAACCACATGCCGGGGCGCTCGAACGAATCGTACATCCAGGGTCCGTGAGACGGCTTTGGCCCGCCGTTCGGCGCCGCCGGGGGAGAGTCGTAGTAGCGCTCACGCACAAAACCCATTTCTTCTAATTCGCTGGTGAACTGATCGAAATCCACGCGGCAGAGATCGCGCATCGCGGGCGAGGCGCCCGGTACAACCGGATCGAAGCTGAAGATCAACCGAGGATCGGCCTTCTTCATGTTGACCTCGAAGCCATGCACCCAGTCCCGGCTGACCTTCTCCCCGAATCCATAACGTCCCGACCCATCACGCGCATAGTCCATCTCCACCCCCATCACCTCATGCAAGCGCTCCGGCGTGAATTCGGCCACGCTTCTGCTGGTCCGGATCAAGGTCAGCAATCGGCTGAGCATCTGCTCGGCGCTCAGCTTGGGCGACACGGGCGCGGCGGCCTGATCGGCGGCGCCGGACGAGGGGGACGAGGTCATGGCGGGAGATTCCTTGGCAGGAGGCGCAACGGCAGGCGTCCGCGCGGGCGCATGGGTGCAGGCCCCGCACAGCAGCGAGGCGATCAGGACGAGAGAAGCCCGATGGGGCATGCGGCACATCCTTGCGGCGCGAAGCGATGAGCGCAGTATACGAACACCGGCAGGCCCCACAGCAAGCCGCCCACTGAACCATCTGCAGCGATGCAGGCTCGGCGTTTCACCAGCAGCGGTCGATTGACCGCTTGCCAAGCCGGCTTGATCCCGATCCCGGTGCGATTCGACCGCCCCGTCAGTCCTCGCGTGCCGCCAGCAACGCCAGCAACCGATCGCGCGGCAGCTTGCCGGTCTCGTTGCGCGGCAGGGCGTCGAGCAGGCGCAGGCGGCGCGGCAGGAACACAGGATCCAGTTCGCGGCGCAGCGCGGCGAGGATCGCGGCCTCGTCGAGGGTCGGCGCCACCACCACCGCGGCGATGCGGCCCACCGCCTGGCCCGGTTCCGGATCCAGTTGCAGCATCGCGCCGTCGACCACGCCCGGCAGGGCCAGCATGCGCCGGGTGAGGTCGGCCAGCGAGGCGCGCTTGCCGGCGATCTCCAGCAGGTCGGCCTGGCGCCCGCGCACCTGGAAACGACCGTCGGCATCCACTTCCATCAGGTCGGCCAGCAGCACCGCCTGCGGCAGATGCGGCGCGTGCACCAGGGTGCCGTCCGGCTGCGGCGCCACGCGCACGCCCGGCAGCGGCGTCCATGGCGCTTCGCAGGCGGTGCGGCGGCTGGCGAACACGCAGGTCTCGGTGGAGCCGAACATCTCGCGTACCTCACCGCCGAAGCGCGCCTCGGCGGCGGCGGCCAGTTCCTGCGCCAGCGGCGCGGTGGCCGAGACGATGCCGGCCAGCGGCGGCAGGGCGACGCCGGATTCGACCAGCGCACGCAGATGCACCGGCGTGGTCACCAGCAGCCGCGGCGCCGGCAGCTGCGCCAACGCGCGGGCCACGTCCTCGGGAAAGAACGGCCGCCCGGCGTGCACCGCCAGCGGCGTCACCAGCGGCAACAGGATCGACAGCTCCATGCCGTACATGTGCTGCGGCGGCACCGTCGCCACCACCTGCGGCACCGCCGTGTCCGGCCACAGCCCGACCAGTGCCAGCAGGTCCTGGCGGGTGCTGGTGAGGAAGCTCCCCCAGGTCTTGGGATTGGGTTTGGGCGCGCCGGTGCTGCCGGAGGTGAAGCCGATCGCCACCAGCGCGTCGTCGGCCAGCTGCGGCATCGGCCCGTCCAGCGACGGCAGCGCGTCCGGCAACTGCCAGTAGCGCGGCGGCGGCTCGGCCAGCGCCAGGTCGCCCAGGCAGTAGCAATCGGCATGGCTGCGCTGCACCTCGGCCACCACCGCCGGCGCGCGCGAGGATGGCAGCAGCGAGGTCTGCCCGCGCAGCGCCACCGCGCAGAACGCGACCATGAAGCGGTAGCGGTCCTCGCACAGGTTCAGCGCGTGCCGGCCGGCCGGCAGCACCGCGGCCAGTCCGCGCACGTGGCCAAGGAAGGTGGCCAGGTCGATGTGTTCGCCGTTGGCGAAGGCCAGCGGTCGCCGCGCGTCGCCGACGGCGAGCGGATGCAACAGGGGCGCGGCGGGAATCTCGGAGGAAACGGCGGACATGCGGGGCGGCGGCTCGGGCGGGCGATGACCCGCACGGCGCGGGAGCCGGTAGCTTGGCCGCCACCGCCGCCGCTGGCAAGCCGGCCTGCCGCGGCGGCCGCCGTCAGTGGTGGTAGCCGGTGTCGGCGGTGATCTTGCCGCGGAACACCCGGTACGACCACGCGGTGTAGCCCAGGATCACCGGCAGCAGCACCGCCAGCCCGGCCAGCACGAAACCCTGCGAGGACGGCGGCGAGGCCGCTTCCCAGATGGTCAGCCCGGGCGGCACGATGTTCGGCCAGATGCCCAGCACCAGGCCGAAGAAGCCGAGCACGAAGAAGCACAGGGTCAGCACGAACGGACGCGCATCGCGGCCCTGCGCCATCGCCGCCCGCCACAGCGCCAGCGCGTTGACCAGCACCAGCAGCGGCACCGGCGACAGCCACCAGAAATTCCCGTCGTGGAACCAGCGCGCCATGATCCGCGAGTCCAGGAACGGAAGCCAGGCGCTGACCAGGCCCATGAACACCACCACCACCAGTACCAGCGGCCGGGTCAGGGTGCGGGCGATGCGCTGCATCGCGCCCTCGGTCTTGAGGATCAGCCAGCTGCCGCCGAGCAACGCATAGCCGAACACCACCGCCGCGCCGGTGAGCATCGAGAACGGGCTGAACCAGCCCAGCACCCCGCCCAGATACTTGCCGTCCTGCAGCGGCATGCCTTCCACCAGCGCGCCCAGGATCACCCCCTGCCAGAACGCCGCGCACAGCGAGCCCAGCGCGAACGCCCAGCCCCACAGGTACTTGGAACTGCGCGCCTTGAAGCGGAACTCGAAGGCCACGCCGCGGAACACCAGCGCGATCAGCATCAGCAGCACCGGCAGGTACAGCGCCGACAGCACGACCGCGTAGGCCTTGGGGAAGGCCGCCAGCAGGCCGGCGCCGCCGAGCACCAGCCAGGTCTCGTTGCCGTCCCAGATCGGCGCGGCGGTATTCATCATCAGATCGAGCTGGTCCTCGTCCTCGGCGAACGGCGCCAGGATGCCGAGGCCGAGCACGAAGCCGTCCAGCAGCACGTACATCAGCACCCCGAAGCCGATCACGCCGAACCAGATCACCGGCAATACGGTCGCCATGTCCATCAGCGGGTCTCCTCGATGTCGTCGTCGGCCGCCGACAGCGGCCGCGCCGGGGTCTTATCGCCTTCCTGCATGCGCGGCGCCGGCTCGTGCGGCAGCGGCCCATGGCGCAGCATGCGCAGGATGTACCAACTGCCGAAGCCGAACACCAGCGCGTAGGCGAGCACGTACACGCTCAGCGAGATCCACACCATCGCCGGGCTGAGCGTCGGGCTGACCGCATCGCGGGTATGCAGCAGGCCATAGATCACGTAGGGCTGGCGCCCGATCTCGGTGACGAACCAGCCGGCGACCAGGGCCACGAACCCGGCCGGCAGCATCGCGTTCCACGCCAGGTGCAGCGCGCGCCGGCGCAGCAAGGTGCCGCGCCACCAGAAGAACAGCGACACCAGCGCCAGCAGCAGCATCGCCATGCCCAGCCCGACCATCACCCGGAACGCGTAGAACACCGGCTTCACCGGCGGCCGCTCGTCCCGCGGCACCGCGGTCAGCGGGGTGATCTCGCCATCCAGCGTGTGGGTGAGGATCACGCTGCCCAGGCGCGGGATGGTCACTTCGTAATCGTTGCGCTCGGCGGCCTCGTTGGGGACCGCGAACACCACCAGCGGTACGCCCTGCCCCTTCGCCTCGCCATGCCAATGCCCTTCCATCGCCGCCACCTTGATCGGCTGGTGCTCGAGCGTGTTCAGGCCATGCGCATCGCCGGCGGCGATCTGCAACGGCAGCGCGATCGCGGCGAACGCCACCGCCAGCTTGAGCATGCGCCCGGCTGCATCCAGGTGCTCGCCGCGGCGCAGGTACCAGCCGCTGACCCCGCCGATCACGAAACAGGTGGTGATGAATGCGGCCAGCACCATGTGCGTGAGCCGGTACGGGAAGGAGGGATTGAAGATCACCTCGCGCCAGTTGGCCGGATGGAACACGCCTTCAACCACCGCATAGCCGGCCGGCGTCTGCAGCCAGCTATTGGCCGACAGGATCCAGAACGTGGAGATCAGCGTGCCGATGGCGACCAGGCAGGTGGCCAGGAAGTGCAGCTTCTCCGGCACCTTGTGCCAGCCGAACAGCATCACGCCCAGGAACGAGGCTTCCAGGAAAAACGCGGTCAGCACTTCGTAGCTGAGCAGCGGACCAAGGATGTTGCCGGCACGTTCGCTGAGCACCGCCCAGTTGGTGCCGAACTGGAAGCTCATCACGATGCCGCTGACCACACCCATGCCGAAGGACACGGCGAAGATCTTCAGCCAGAAGAAGTACAGATCGCGCCACACCGTGTCGCGGGTGCGCAGCCAGCGCCACTCCAGGAACGCCAGCCAGCTCGACAGGCCGATGGTGAAGGCCGGGAACAGCACGTGGAAACTGATGACGAATCCGAACTGGATGCGCGACAGCAGCAGGGCGTCCATGGGCAGCGCCTGAGGCAGCGGAAACGATGCCTATTGTTGGTGCAGCGCGGCGAAATGGGATGTGACGGTTTGTCGCAGCGCCGCCATTGCCGCAGGGTTGGCGCAACCGCGATAGCGGAAAGAGGGCTCTGTTCCAGGCTCAGTTGATCGGGCCACGTCTCAAGCCCGGCGCCTCCATCAATGAGACAACGCCAACTCCACCTTGACTTCCTTTTTGCATCGCATGCTCACCTCGGGAAACGTCCACTGTCCGACAGCATCAAGCACCGCTTCAGCGTATCCTGAATCGGGGAATCTCCTTCTCTCCAACTGCTTGATATCGACCCTCGATATTTCGGCAACCGATACGTCACCGTTCCTTTCGATCACGATCGCGACGTAGATCGAGCCGATGAACTGGCTTCCCGTGCGCCCTGGCAGCGCTGGCTGAATGGTTTCGAGCGGGCGCAAGCTGGAGGCGCAGTCGGTCTTCGGCAAGTCGTGCGTTTGCTGTCCGCCAATTGTTGCAAGCGCCGCCCACACAAGCACACTTTTCATGGTTCCCCCAGCGTTTGCATGCTTGCTCAGTGGCGTGTCGACCCTGACCTGCGTCATTCCAGGCCGTCGTAACCTGAAGCGACGCGCGGTGTGACAAGCAATCATGGCGCAGCCACCGCGTGCGCCGACTTACCCGATGCGGGTCCGCCAACACCCTCGCCAAGATTACAAGGCCTCTGCTCCCGGTGGCGCCCATGACCAACGGCGCAATCGCCACCACCCTGGCGGCTGCTACGCTTGCGGTTTGCCGTTCGCCCGGAATTCCAGATGCGTCGTCTCGCCCTGAGCGCTGTTGTGTTGCTGTCCCTGTCCTGCCTGCCGCCGCTGGCCGCGGCCCAGGATGTCGCCGCCCCGCTGACCATCGAGCAGGCCATGGCCGATCCGGACTGGATCGGGCCGCCGGTCGAGGACGCGTGGTGGGCCTGGGACGGGCACCAGGTGCAGTACCAGCTCAAGCGCACCGGCAGCCCGGTGCGCGACACCTACCGCCAGGGCGTCGACGGCGGCGCCGCGCAGCGGGTCGAGGACGCGCAGCGCAGCACCCTGGACGCGGCCAACCCGGTCTACGACGCACGCCGCCAGCGCATGCTGTTCGTGCGCAACGGCGACGTGTTCCTTCGCGACCTGCGCAGCGGCGCGCTGACCCAGCTGACCCGCAGCAACCAGGCCGCCGCGCGGCCGCAGTTCACCACCGATGGCGGCGCGCTGTGGCGGGTCGGCAACGACTGGTACCGCTGGAGCCCCGGCGGCGGTGTGCAGCAGGCCGCGGTGCTCAAGGCCGAGCGCGATCCCGATGCCGCGCCCAAGCCCGACGTGCTGCGCGACCAGCAGCTGCGCACCCTGGAAACCCTGGCCCGCGACCGCGCCCAGCGCGAGCTGCTGCGCCAGCAGGAGCAGGCCTGGCGCCGCGCCGACAGCAGCCGCGCGCCGGCGCCGGTGTACCTGGGCGACGACGTGGTGGTCGACGACAGCGCGCTGTCGCCGGACGGCCGCCACCTGCTGGTGGTCACCCACGCCAAGGGCGCCGAGGAAGGCCGCGACAGCAAGATGCCCAAGTACGTGACCGAGTCCGGCTACGCCGAATTCCAGGAGGCGCGCACCCTGGTCGGACGCAATTCGCCGGTGGCGCAGACCCTGTGGCTGGTCGATGCGGTGGCCGGCAGCGCGCGCAAGCTCGACCTGTCGGTGCTGCCCGGCATCGGCACCGATCCGCTGGCGGCGCTGCGCAAGGCCGCCAAGCAGGAGCCGCTGCAGGGCCCGCGCGCGGTGCGCGTGGAAACCGACGGCGACGGCAGCGGCGCCTCGATGCACTGGAGCGAGGACGGCCGCAATGTCGCCGTGCTGCTGCGCGCGGTGGACAACAAGGATCGCTGGATCGCCAGCGTCGACCTGGACAAGGCGGTGCTGCAGCCGCGCCACCGCCTCACCGATCCGGCCTGGATCAACTGGAGCTTCAACGACTTCGGCTGGATGCCGGACAACCAGACGCTGTGGCTGCTGTCCGAGCAGTCCGGCTATTCGCACCTGTACACCCAGCGCGGCACCGAGAAGCCGCGCCAGCGCACCTCCGGCAAGTGGGAAGTGTCCGCGCCGGTGGTCAGCGCCGACGGCCAGGGCTTCCTGTTCCTGTGCAACCGCAAGTGGCCGGGCGACTACGAGGTGTGCAAGCTCGACCTGCGCAACGACAGCGTCGCCGAACTGACCTCGCTGGACGGCGTGGAGGACTTCGCGCTGTCGCCGGACGGCCAGCAACTGCTGGTGCACTACTCCGGCCCCTATCTGCCGCCGCAACTGGCGGTGCTGCCGGCCGCCGGCGGCAACGCGCGCGTGCTCACCGACACCCGCAGTGCCGCGTTCAAGGCGCGCCCGTGGGTACAGCCACAGTTCGTGCAGGTGCCGTCCAAGCACGGCGCCGGCGCCGTCTGGGGCAAGTACTACGGTCCGGCGCAGCCGGAGCCGGGCAAGCGCTATCCGGTGGTGATGTTCGTGCACGGCGCCGGCTACCTGCAGAACGTGTCGGCGCGCTACACCCCGTACTTCCGCGAGCAGATGTTCCACAACCTGCTGGTGCAGAAGGGCTACATCGTGCTGGACCTGGACTACCGCGCCAGCGCCGGCTACGGCCGCGACTGGCGCACCGCGATCTACCGCGACATGGGCCACCCGGAGCTGGAGGACTACCTGGACGGCCTGGACTGGCTGGTCGACAGCAAGCAGGGCGACCGTGGCCGTGCCGGCATCTACGGCGGTTCCTACGGCGGCTTCATGACCTACATGGCGCTGTTCCGCAGCCCCGGCACGTTCAAGGCCGGCGCCGCGCTGCGCCCGGTCGCCGACTGGAGCCAGTACAACCACGAGTACACCTCCAACATCCTCAATACCCCGGACCTGGACCCGGAGGCCTACCGCACCTCCTCGCCGATCGAATACGCCAGCGGCCTGCGCGACCACCTGCTGATCGCCCACGGCATGGTCGACGACAACGTGTTCTTCAAGGACTCGGTCGACATGACCCAGAAGCTGATCGAGCTGCACAAGGACAACTGGGAGATCGCGCCGTACCCGCTGGAGAAGCACGGCTTCACCCGCGCCGATTCCTGGCTGGACGAGTACAAGCGCATCCTCAAGCTGTTCGAACGCGAGCTGCGCTGAGCCGGCCGCATACCGAGGCGCCTGCCGTCGACGTATGGCAGGCGCAGCGCCCGCGGGGCGCCTTCGGGACAGCGCCAACCACCGGTGTCCGTCACGCATCGCGCCGTTCCGCAGGAGTCAACGGTCATGCATCCGCGACGCGCGAGGTGGTGAGCCTTCCGATGGCGCAATGCGTCGGGACTGAAGTCCCTCCCACAGTGCACCCGGCGGGCTCGCCGCAAGCCCCTGTGGGAGCGACTTCGGTCGCGACGAGGCTTTCCCGGTAAGGCGCGTCGCGGCTGAACGCGAGCGCCCGCAGCTAGGCCGTCCGGACGCAGACGGCATCGGCACGACCTTGGCGTAGCCCCGCTCCTCGCGACACCGGATCGGCAGCGCCCTGACCAGAGGCCGCGCACCGGCATAGGCGCGCCCCCCTCGCGCGCCACGCCGGCTTGCGCCCTGCTCCGCCATCCCTATCCTTGCCGGACTGCCGCCGGTGCGGCGCCGCCAGCGCCGCCCCGCCCCGAAGGACCGCCGATGCCGCCTCCGCCGCTGCCCCTCACCGCCGCCCGCAACAAGAACATCGATGCGATGGCCAAGCTCTCGCTGCTGATCGGGGTGCTGTCGCTGCTGTACTCGCTGGGCCAGGCGCTGTTGCTGATGGCGTTGCCGGACGGGGCGATCGAGGGCGTGCTGCGCGAGGCCGGGCTGCCGTTGCCGCCGCTGCTGCAGTGGTGCGTCGCCCATGCGCTGGCGCTGTCCTGGCTGTCGGCGCTGCTGTCGGCGGGCCTGTGCGCGGCGTCGTGGGCGCTGCTGCAGCGGCGCGACTGGGCGCGGCGGGCGTTCATCGTGTTCCTGGTGGTCACCGCCGCGGCCAACTTCGCGGTGCTGCCGCTGCTGTGGCAACTGCTCGACCTGTTGCAGGTCTGGGCGCCACAGCACGCCTTCGACCCGCAGCAACTCCAGCACGATCTGGCGCTGGGCCGGATCACGCTCATGGTCAGCGGCGCGCTGACCGCCCTGGTCTTCGCCGGCCTGCACGGCTGGCTGGTCTACCAGCTGTGCCGCCCCGCGCTGCGCGCCGAGTTCCGCCGCTGACGCACACCGACCGGCCCGCGCAGTCCGGGCAGCCCGCCGCAGACGCCTGACACAGCCAGCTTCTAGAATGGCGGCATGCATACCTTCGACCGTGTTCGCGACTATCTCACTGGCCTGCAAGACCGCATCTGTGCGGCGGTCGAGGCCGCCGACGGCCAGGCCCGTTTCGCCGAAGACCTGTGGCAGCGCGCGGAGGGCGGCGGCGGCCGCACCCGCATCCTGCGCGACGGCGCGCTGTTCGAGCAGGCCGGCATCGGCTTCTCCGACGTCGCCGGCACCCGCCTGCCGCCCTCGGCCAGCGCCAACCGCCCGGAACTGGCCGGCGCCTCGTGGCGCGCGGTCGGGGTGTCGCTGGTGTTCCACCCGCTCAGCCCGTACATCCCCACCACCCACGCCAACGTGCGCTACTTCGAGGCGCAGCGCGACGGCGCCACCGTGGCCTGGTGGTTCGGCGGCGGCTTCGACCTGACCCCGTACTACCCGTTCGACGAGGACGCCCACCACTGGCACCAGACCGCGCACGACCTGTGCGCGCCGTTCGGCGAAGACCGCTATCCGGCGCACAAGCGCTGGTGCGACGAGTACTTCTTCCTCAAGCACCGCAACGAGACCCGCGGCGTCGGCGGCCTGTTCTTCGACGACCTGCATGCCGATTTCGAGCGCGACTTCGCCTACCAGCGCGCGGTCGGCGACGGCTTCCTCGACGCCTACCTGCCGATCGTGGAACGCCGCCGCGGCCTGCCCTGGGGCGAGCGCGAGCGCGAGTTCCAGTTGTACCGGCGCGGCCGCTACGTCGAGTTCAACCTGGTCTACGACCGCGGCACCTTGTTCGGCCTGCAGAGCGGCGGCCGCAGCGAGAGCATCCTGATGAGCCTGCCGCCGCGGGTGCGCTGGGAGTACGGCTTCCAGCCCGAACCGGGCAGCGCCGAGGCGCGCCTGGCCGAGTACCTGGTGCCGCGCGAATGGCTGGCATGAGCGCGCCAGCGCGCACCGCCGTGCTGGGCCGCGAGGACAAGCGCGCCATCGCCGAACAGTTGCAGGCCTACCTGCGCACCGAGTTGCAGCAGCAGGTCGGCGCGTTCGAGGCCGAATTCCTGCTCGATTTCGTCGCCGAGCGCATCGGCGCGCATTACTACAACCGCGGCCTGGACGATGCCCGCGCGCTGCTGGCCACGCAGCTGGACACCCTGGACGACGCGCTCTACCAACTGCAACAGCCCACCGACGCGCGCCGCTGAGCCGGGTCGCGCGCGCCGCCAGCGCGGCATCACGAACGTGCGGGCATAAAAAAGCCCCGCGGACCAGGGGGAGGTCGGCGGGGCCAGGGAACGGAGACTTGGGGAGGAGTCGCCGTTCCTGGATCTGCTCCAGGGGATGGGAGGAGATCCGCGACAGGTATTGCGCCTGTCGAGGGATATAAGAACATTCCCCACCTTGCTCGTTCGTGAAGATTTAAGTTAAAAATTTGTCAGATTAAGGACGGATTCATTCCCGAAAATCCGCGCAAATAAACCGCGTCAAAATTCCGTTCAATCAAAGCGATCCTGCACGCCCCGGGGTGTGACGCCAGTAGGAGTTTTGCGGCTTGTCGCGCCCGATGGGGTCAAAAAACCAACGCGAATGGGAAAGCGAAAATCGCGGGCGGGATAATCCTTCGGAAAACCCTCTGCGATATCCGGCGTGCATGCGCATGCGATGTCTACGCAAGACACCGCAGCGCCAGGTCGGGTCCCGGGTGCATGCCCGGAACCCGGGCACTCAATGCGCCTCGTCCCAGTTGTCGCCCACCCCGCTGTCCACCACCAGCGGCACCTTCAGCTCCGCCGCGGCGGACATCCGCCCGGTCACTTCCGGCAGCAAGGTGTCGACGAAGCCGGCATCGGCTTCGAACACCAGTTCGTCGTGCACCTGCAGGATCATCAACGCGCGGTCGCGGTGGTCCTGCAGCCACGCGTCCACGCCGACCATGGCGCGCTTGATGATGTCGGCGGCGGTGCCCTGCATCGGGGCGTTGATCGCGGCGCGCTCGGCACCGGCGCGCAGGCCCTGCTGGCGGGCGTTGATGTCGTTCAGGTACAGGCGGCGGCCGAACAGGGTCTCCACGTAGCCCTGGGTGCGCGCCTGCTCGCGCATGCGCTCCATGAAGTCGCGCACGCCCGGGTAGCGGCTGAAGTACAGCGCCACGTAGTCCTGCGCCTCGCCGCGGCCGATGCCCAGGTTGCGGGCCAGGCCGAACGCGCTCATGCCGTACATCAGGCCGAAGTTGATCGCCTTGGCGGCGCGACGCTCGTTGCCGGTGACCTCTTCGAGCTTGCGCCCGAACACCTCGGCGGCGGTGGCGCGGTGCACGTCCACGCCGCTGCCGAAGGCGCGCAACAGGCCCGGGTCCTCGGACAGGTGGGCCATGATCCGCAGCTCGATCTGCGAGTAGTCGCAGGCGATCAGCTTGCGCCCGGGCGGGGCGACGAAGGCGCGGCGGATGCGGCGGCCGTCGTCGGTACGGATGGGGATGTTCTGCAGGTTGGGATCGGAGGAGGACAGCCGCCCGGTGGCGGCGCCGGCCTGGTGGTAGCTGGTGTGCACGCGACCGGTGTCGGGGTTGACCATCTCCGGCAGCTTGTCGGTGTAGGTGCTGCGCAGCTTGGCCAGGCCGCGGTACTCCAGGATCACCCGCGGCAGCTCGTGCTGGTCGGCGATCGCCTCCAGCGCCTCCTCGTTGGTGCTGGGCTGGCCCTTGGGGGTCTTCAGCACCGCCGGCAGCTTCAGCTCGTCGAACAGCACCGCCTGCAGTTGCTTGGGCGAGTCCATGTTGAAGCTGCGCCCGGCCAGCGCGGTGGCCTTCTGCTGCGCGGCCAGCATGCGCTGGCTCAGGTCCTGGCTCTGCTTGCGCAGCTCGGCGATGTCCACGCACACGCCGTTGGCCTCGACCCGCGCCAGCACCGGCACCAGCGGCATCTCGATCTCGCGGTAGACCCGCGCCAGCGCCGGCTCGGCGTCCAGTTGCGCCGACAGCGTGCGGTGCAGGCGCAGGGTGATGTCGGCGTCCTCGGCGGCGTAGCCGGTGGCGTCGTCGATGGCCACCTGCGAGAACGCGATCTGCTTGGCGCCCTTGCCGGCCACGTCCTCGTACTTGACCGTGTCGTAGCCCAGGTAGCGCCGGGCCAGCGAGTCCATGTCGTGGCGGCTGGCGGTGGAGTTGAGCACGAAGCTCTCGAGCATGGTGTCGTCGGCGTAGCCGCGCACCTCCACGCCATGGCGGCGCAACACGTGCAGGTCGTACTTGCCGTGCTGGCCGACCTTGGCCTTGGCCGGGTCCTCCAGCAGCGGCTTGAGCATCTCCAGCGCCAGCGCGCGATCCAGTTGCACCGGCGCGCCGGGATAGTCGTGGCCCAGCGGCAGGTAGTCGGCGCGGCCCGGCTCGGTGGCGAAGCTGAGCCCGACCAGGTTGGCACGCATCGCGTCCAGCGCGTCGGTCTCGGTGTCGAAGGCGAAGCCGTCGGCGGCGCGCAGGCGCACCAGCAATTCTTCGAACGCCTCGGGTGTGGTCACCGCGGTGTAGTCGCCCTTGGCGGCCAGCGCCGGGTCCAGCGCCGTATCGGCGGCCGGCGCCGCGGCCCGGGCATAGCCGGCGGCGGTGCCGCGCAGGCTGGGCGTCGCCTCGCTGGCGGCCTCCGGCGCAGCCACGCCGCCGTCCAGATCACGCAGCGCCTGGGTGAAGCCGTAGCGCTGGTACAGACCGCGCAACTGCTCCGGCTCCTGTTCGCGCAGGCCCAGGGTGCGCGGGCCGCCGGGCAGCGTCACGTCGGTCTTGATGGTGACCAGCTCGCGGTTCAGCGGCAGGCGCTGCAGCGCCGCGCGCAGGTTGTCGCCGATCTTGCCCTTGATGGAGTCGGCATGGGCGATCACCCCGTCCAGCGAGCCATACTCGGCCAGCCACTTGGCCGCGGTCTTGGGTCCGCATTTCTCGACGCCCGGCACGTTGTCGATGGCGTCCCCCATCAGCGCCAGCAGGTCGACGATCTGGTGCGGCCAGACCCCGAACTTCTCCATCACCGCCGCATCCGAATCCATGCGGCTGCCGCTCATGGTGTTGACCAGTTGCACGCCGGGGCGCACCAGCTGGGCGAAATCCTTGTCGCCGGTGGAGATGGTGACGTCCAGGCCGTCGCCGGCGCCCTGCAGGGCCAGGGTGCCGATCACGTCGTCGGCCTCGACCCCGTCCTCGCGCAGGATGGTGATGCCCAGCGCATGCACGATCTGGCACATCGGCTCGACCTGCGCGCGCAGCTCGTCGGGCATCGGCGGGCGGTTGGCCTTGTACTGCGGGTACAGGTCGTCGCGGAAGGTCTTGCCCGGCGCGTCGACCACGAAGGCCACGTACTCGGGGCGCTCCTTGAGGGTGGCGCGCAACATGTTGACCACGCCGAACAGCGCGCCGGTGGGCTCGCCGGCGGCATTGGTCAGCGGCGGAAGCGCGTGGAACGCGCGATACAGGTAACTGGACCCGTCGATCAGGACTAATCGGCTCATCGGCCAATTCTACGCTGCGGCGTGTAGCCCCTCTCCCATCGGGATAGGGGTTGGGGTGAGGGTACGGCGCGAAGCGACCCGCTGACCTGGTTCACGAGGCTGCGCACGTACCCTCATCCGCCCCTACGGGGCACCTTCTCCGGAGGGAGAAGGGAACAGCCAGGAGCCCCTCTCCCACCGGGAGAGGGGTTGGGGTGAGGGTACGACGCGAAGCGACGCGCCGACCTAAATCCACGAGGCTGCGCACGCACCCTCATCCGCCCCTGCGGGGCACCTTCTCCCGGAGGGAGAAGGGAACAGCCAGGAGCCCCTCTCCCACTGGGAGAGGGGTTGGGGTGAGGGTACGGCGCGCAGCGACGCGCTGACCTGATCCACTAAGCAGCCATCCGCCCGCACCATTCCCACACCGCATGCAGACACTCGGCGCATACTCTGCGCATGTCCTGCCCGTGGAGAACACCGCAATGAAAGCCCTGATCCTGGTCCCGCTGTTGCTGCTGGCGGGCTGCGCCTCCACCGGCCTCGGCCCGGACGGCGCGCCGATGGACGTGCGCGGCGCGGAAACGACCCAGCGCAAGATGGACAACGGCGATACCGTCGACGAATACCGCGTGGGTGGCCAACTGCGCATGGTCAAGGTGACCCCGGCGCGCGGCCCGGCCTACTATCTGTACGACCGCAACGGCGACGGCCACATGGAAGTGGATGGCAGCAAGGACAATGTGTCGCCCGTGTACTGGAAGCTGTACAGCTGGTGACGGCGCGCCCGGCGCGTCGCCCAACGATGGCGGCGCGCGGGCGTGCTCGCGTCCCCGATCTGCCCAGACGGACGAATGCACGCCCGTGCCGGATGCCGGCCCCCTGTCGCGGCGTCGCCTCTAGCCGCAGCCGCGTGACAGGCCGAAGCGTATCGGCAAAGCGATAGGTCGCTGCGGCCAGCGGCCGGATGCCGGCCTCGAACGTGTTCCGCACCGCGCCGACGCCGGCGCGGGCCGATCAGCGCCTCAGCGGATCACCAGCACCGGCACCTGGCTGTTGGCGAGCACTTCCGCGGTCTGGCTGCCGAGCAGGACCCGGCTCATGCCGCGGCGGCCGTGCGAGGTCATCACGATCAGATCGCTGTTGCAGGCCACGGCCATGTCGATGATGCCCTCGGCGGCGTAGCGGTCGAGCACGTGGCGACCGTGCGCGGTCACTCCGGTGGCCGCGGCGGCGGCCAGCGCCGGCGCCAGGATCTTCTGCGCGCCGGCTTCGCGGTCCTGGCGGTATTCGGGGCTGGCCTCGTAGCCCACGCTCCAGCCCATCGCGTCGTACATGCCCATTGCCCACGGCTCGGACACGGTGACGATATCCACGTCCGCGCCGAGCTCGGCGGCCAGCGCCAGCCCCTGCTGCAGACCCTTGGCGGACAACTCGGAACCATCGATGGCGATCAGGATGCGCTGGTACATGGGATGCTCCGGTGACGCCGCACACGGCGGCCTGGACAGCATTGCACACCCATTGCGCGGCGCCTGCCTTGACCCGGATCAAATTCAGTCGCTGTGCGGCTTCAGCAGGCGTGCTGGATTGCCGGCCACGCGCGCGCCGGCCGGCACGTCGCGGGTGACCACGCTGCCGGCGCCGACCACCGCGTCGTCGCCGATGGTCACACCGGGCAGTACGATCGCGCCGCCGCCGATCCAGACGTTGCGCCCGATCGTCACCGGCCGCCCCAACTCCAACCCCTCGGCGCGCTGCGCAGCATCGCGCGGATGATCGGCGGCATAGAGCTGCACCGCCGGCCCGATCTGGGTGCCGGCGCCGATGTGCACCGGTGCCACGTCCAGGATCACGCAGTTGAAGTTGAGGAACACGTCCTCGCCGAGATGGATGTTGTAGCCGTAGTCGCAATGGAACGGCGGCCGCACCACCGCGCCGCGTCCCACCGAACCCAGTCCTTCGACCAGCAGCGCGTGCCGCCGCGCCGGTGGCTCGGCCAGCGCCGCATTGTAGCGCTGCATCCAGGCACTGGCCGCGTCCTGCTCGGCCTGCAGTTGCGCGTCGTTGGGACGATACGCCTCGCCGGCCAGCATCTTCTCTTTTTCGCTTCGCATCCTTGCCCTCCCAGGCAGTGGTCGAACGGGAATGATCGCATCGCGCTGCGTCACGGCGCGTGTCCCTGGCGGTGACGCGCAAGCCGCAGCCACGGCGACGTCGTGACCAACAGACCACGTCGCATTCACCGTCCAGCAACGCCTATGCGTCCGATCATCGAACGCCCATGCCGGCGCATTCCAGCCCGCGTGGGCTCTCCCCAGACAAAGGCGGTGCGCGATGTCCGAACGTGTGGAAGCAGGCCAGTTGGTGTTCGTCGCCGATGGTGAGGTCGGTGTCGGGGCGGTGCGCGAGGTCCGCGACGGCGGCGCCACGTTCGTCGTCAATATCGAGAACGGCGGCGATTTCGTGGTGCCGGCAAGCGCGGTGCGCGACGTGCATTTCGGCAAGGTGATCCTGGCGGTCGAGCACCTGCCTGCGCCGCTGCGCGAGGCGTTGCGGCATCCGCATGATGCGGAGTTGCCAACCTCGACCTATGCCGCCAGCGATCCGAGCGACGGGGCGCTGAAGGACTAGCCGCGCGGCGACACGTGCACGGTGGCGTATAGGCGATCGACTGCGCCGCCCTGGCATCGTCGGCCGACGGTTGGCGCCTGTAAACGGCATGCCCTGGCCTGGATGCCTGCATCCGCGATCAAGACACCGGTTCATTGAGCGCGTCATCGCGAGTTCCATCACCGCGCGTCGCGGCTGAAGCCGCTCCCACAAGGGCAAGGTCGGCATCGCGGATGGCCTCCCCGTCTGCGCGATCCGGGCGATCGGATCGCCCACCGGCGCCGCGATGGCCACTGCGGACCAGGAACACTCCAGTCGCTTGCGATGGAACAGGTCGCCAAGGTCATCATTGCGCCCTGCACCCCGACCGCCACAAGCCACACGGCTCCCGCATGAACGTCATCGCTTGGCGTTCCTAGGCCAGACAGACACGGTACGCCAGCGATGGCGGCAGGTGCTAACGTTCCGCGTTTCCGCACCCATCGCCCTCGGAGCCGCGCATGTCCGCCACTGCTTTCCCCGCCTCCCGTTGCGCCCGTCGGGCGCTGGTCCTCGGCATCGGCCTGGCGCTCGCCGGCGCCGCGCAGGCGCAGGTGGTGCGCACACCGGACGTGCCGGCGCCGCAGGACACGCCCTACCCCGGCACCCTGACCCTGCAGGTGGACGCCGGCGATGTGCGCCAGGGTATCTACCGGGTGCACGAGACCATCCCGGTCAGCGCCGGACGGCTGACCCTGCAGTACCCGCAGTGGATTCCCGGCGACCATTCGCCGAGCGGGCCGGTGGCGATGCTGGCCGGCCTCACCCTCACCGCCAACGGCAAGCCGCTGCCGTGGCGCCGCGACACCTTCGACGTGTACAGCTTCCACGTCGACGTGCCGCAGGGCGTGAGCGCGATCGACGCCAGCTTCCAGTACCTGTCGCCGCGCGACGACGGCTTCGAGATGACCGACAAGATGCTGCAGCTGGAGTGGAACAAGGTGGCGCTGTACCCGGCCGGCCACGACACCCGCGGCATCACCGTGGCGCCGAGCGTGACCCTGCCGGCCGGCTGGGAGTTCGGCACCGCGCTGGAGACCGCCAGCCGCAACGGCGCCACCACCACCTTCAAGCCGGTGGACTTCACCACCCTGGTCGACTCGCCAATCTATGCTGGGCGCTACTTCAAGCGCGTGGACCTGACCCCGGCCGGCGGCGCGCCGGTGCACCTGGACGTGGTCGCCGACGCGCCGCGGTTCCTGGACATCAGCGCCGAGCAGCTGCAGGCGCACCGCAACCTGCCGGTGCAGGCGATCAAGCTGTTCGGCTCGCACCACTACGCCCATTACGATTTCCTGTTCTCGCTGTCGGACGTGCTCGGCGGCAACGGCCTGGAACACCACCAGTCCAGCGAGAACGGACTGGCTGCCGACTACTTCAGCGCCTGGGACGAGAACGCGCCGGACCGCGACCTGCTGGCGCACGAGTACACGCACTCCTGGAACGGCAAGTTCCGGCGCCCGGCCGACCTGTGGACGCCGACCTTCAACGTGCCGATGGGCGACTCGCTGCTGTGGGTCTACGAGGGCCAGACCCAGTACTGGGGCTATGTGTTGACCGCGCGCGCCGGGATGTGGACGCCGCAGCAGTTCCGCGACGCGCTGGCGATGACCGCCGCCAACTACGACCGCAACCGCGCCGGCTTCCGCTGGCGCTCGCTGGAGGACACCACCAACGACCCCACCGCCGCGCACCGGTCCCCGCTGCCCTACCGCAGCTGGCAGATGAGCGAGGACTACTACAGCGGCGGGCAGATGGTGTGGCTGGCGGTGGATGCCAAGCTGCGCGCGATGAGCGGCGGGCGCAAGTCGCTGGACGACGTGGCCAAGGCGTTCTTCGGCATCGACGACGGCAGTTTCGCGGTCAAGACCTACACCTTCGACGACGTCGTCGCCGCGCTCGACGATGTGGTCCACTACGACTGGGCCGACTACATCAACCGCCGCGTCTACCAGGTGGACCCGCCGCTGCTGGAAGGCCTGCAGGCCAGCGGCTGGAAGCTGGTGTACACCGACCAGCCCAGCGCATTCGAAAAGCAGTACGACGGCCGCCACCAGTCGGCGCGGCACCGCTACAACTTCGCCTGGTCGATCGGCCTGGTGATGAACGACGACGCCAGCATCAACGACGTGCTGTGGGACGGTCCGGCGTTCAAGGCCGGGGTCAGCAGCGGTGCCACGGTGCTCGCGGTCAATGGCCAGGACTACTCGCGCGACACGCTCAAGCAGGCGATCGCCGACGCCAAGGGCGGCAGCGCGCCGATCGTGCTGACGCTCAAGTACCAGGGCGGCGTGTGCGACGTGCCGGTGAACTACCACGACGGCCTGCAGTACCCGCACCTGGTGCGGGTCGAGGGCACGCCGGACTACCTGAGCAAGATCATCGCCGCACGGCACTGAGCCGACACCGCCGCCGCTGCCGACAACGCAGCGGCGGCAGATGCGCGACGCGGCACCGTCACGCGCCGCACGCGGACGCCGACGACAATGGCAGGCGTGGTTTCCGTCCTGTCCCGGCATGCCTGCGATCGAGTTGCTGACCATCAATGCGCACATGGGCTTCAGCGCGCTGAAGCGGCGCTTCATGCTGCCGGAGTTGCGTGCGGCGATCCGCGCCCTGCCCGCGGACCTGGTGTTCCTGCAGGAGGTGCTGGGCGAGCATCAGCTGCACGCCGGCCGCCACGCCGACTGGCCGGCGCAGAGCCAGTACGCATTCCTCGCCGATACGCTGTGGCCGCAGTTCGCCTACGGCCGCAATGCGGTGTATCCGCATGGACACCATGGCAACGCGCTGCTGTCGCGCTTCCCGATCGCCTCCTTCGTCAACCGCGACGTCTCCATCGCCGGCCACGAGCATCGCGGGCTGTTGCATGCGGTGCTGGAGATCCCTGGGCTTGCGGTGGCGGTGCATGCGATCTGCGTGCATCTGGGCCTGCGCGAGGCGCACCGGCGACGGCAGATCGGCCTGCTCGGCGCGCTGATCGCCGAACTGCCGTCACAGGCGCCGCTGATCGTCGCCGGCGACTTCAACGACTGGCGCCAGCGCGGGCATCCGCTGCTGCAGCGGCATGGCCTGACCGAGGCCTTTGCGCAGCTACACGGACGCGTGGCGCGCAGCTTCCCGGCGCGCTGGCCGCTGTTGCCGCTGGACCGCATCTATGTGCGCAACGTGCGCATCGAGGCCGCACGGGTGTTGACCGGCCGGCCGTGGTCGCACCTGTCCGACCACGCCCCGCTGCACGCCAGGATCGTGCTGTGAACCGGACCGCGAACCGCGACACGCGCTGGCGCCAGGGCCACCGCCTGCAGTTGCTGGAGAACGGCGATGCGTATTTCCCGCGCGCCTTCGCCGCGATCGACGCGGCCCGGCACGCTGTGCTGCTGGAGACCTTCATCTGGTTCGAGGACAAGGTCGGCCTGGCGCTGAAGGACCACCTGGTCGCGGCCGCGCGCCGCGGCGTGCGCGTGCACCTGCTGGTGGACGCGTTCGGCTCGCCGGATCTCTCGCCCGGCTTCGTGCGCGAACTGACCGAGGCCGGCGCCGAACTGCGCCTGTTCGACCAGCAGCCGACCCTGCTCGGCGTGCGCCTGAACGTGTTCCGGCGCAATCACCGCAAGCTGCTGGTGGTGGATGGGCGAATCGGCATGATCGGCGGCATCAACTGGTCGGCCGATCACCTGGCCGATTTCGGCCCGGAGGCGAAACAGGACTACGCGGTGGAGGTACAAGGCCCGGTGGTGGCGGACATGGTCGCGTTCATGCGCCGGGCCCTGGCCACCCACGGTACCGGCGCGGGGTGGGTGCCGCAGGAGAACGTCGATGTGCCGCCCGCCGGCGCGGCCGAGGTGTGCTTCCTGCCGCGCGACAACGCCGGCCGATCACGCAGCATCGAGCGCGCCTACCGGCAGGCATTCCGCAACGCGCGGCACCAGATCATGCTCGCCAACGCCTACTTCTTCCCCGGCTACGGCTTCCTGCGCGACCTGTGCGCTGCCGCGCGACGCGGGGTGGCGGTGAAGCTGATTTTCCAGGGGCAACCGGACACGCCGCTGGCGCTGCTCGCCGCACGCGCGCTGTACCGGCATCTGGTCGATGCCGGCGTGCAGATCTTCGAGTACTGCGAGCGCCCGTTCCACGGCAAGGTCGCGGTGATCGACGGCCACTGGAGCACGGTGGGATCGAGCAATCTCGATCCGCTGAGCCTGGCGCTGAACCTGGAAGCCAATCTGGTGATCCGCGATGCCGCCTTCGCGCGCGACCTGCACGGGCGCCTGCAGCGACTGATGCAACGGCACTGCCGCGAAGTCGTGCCGGCGCAGGTGCCACACGGACGCTTCTGGCAACCGCTGCTGCGGCCGCTGCTGTTCCATGTGCTGCGCAACGTGCCGCAGTGGGCCAGCCGCCTGCCCAAGCGCACGCCGCGCACCGCGGTGCTGCGGCGCAAGCGGCACGCGCCATGAACCATCCGCGCACGCGTTGGCGCATGCTGCGCCGCTTCGCCTATCTGGCCTTCCTGGTCCTGGTGGCGGTCCTGCTGGTGCGCGCGGCGCGCACCGTGGACTGGGCGCAGGTCGGCACCACCCTGGCGGGCTACGGTGCCGGCACCCTGGCCGCCGCCGCAGGCCTGAGCCTGGCCAGCTACGTGCTGTATGCCGGCTACGACCTGGCCGCGCGACGTTACGCGACGCATGCGGTGCCGACGCCGCGGGTCATGGCGATCGCGGACATCGCCTACGCTTTCAGCCTGAATGTCGGTGCGCTGATCGGCGGCACCGCGATCCGCTACCGGCTGTACGGACGCGCCGGGCTGGGCCTGGCGACGATCAGCCGCGTGGTCGGCTTCGCCATCGCCACCAACTGGATGGGCTATCTGCTGCTGACCGGCGTGCTGCTGGTCAGCGGCCGCCTGCGCACGCCGGCGCAGTGGCCGCTGAGCGGCGCGGTGCTGCCATGGGTCGGCGCCGCCATGCTGGGCTTGGTGGTGGGCTACCTGATCGCCTGCCAGCGCGCGCATGGCCGCACGCTGCAGGTGCGCGGCCACGTCCTGCACCTGCCGCCGTTGCCGCTGGCGCTGCTGCAACTCGGCCTGGGCACCGGCAACTGGGCGCTGATGGGCGCCCTGCTGTACGTGCTGATGCCGGCCGGCGTGGCCTATACCGCGGCGCTCGGCGCACTGCTGGCGGCGGCCGTGGCCACCGCCATCGCCCACGTGCCGGCCGGCATCGGCGTGCTGGAAGCGGTGGTGCTGCCGCTGCTCGGCGCTCAAGCGCCGCAAGCGGAACTGCTGGCGGCATTGCTGGCCTATCGCGCCTTCTACTACCTCGGCCCGCTGCTGCTGGCCTGTGCCGGCTATGCGCTGCTGGAAGCGCGATGGCGGCGCGGCCTGAGCGAGACCGTGTGCGCAGCAAACCCAGACCCGTGACCACCTGACCTGTTGCGCTGCGCCTGCGGTGCCAGCGTCGCAGCGCACGCGTCCCGGAGCAGGGCGGTCATGCCGCCGCACGGATGCGCTCTTCGGCACCCCGGCACGGTCGACCGAGCGAACGCGCGCAGCGCACACCATTGGCTGTCCTCATCGCCGCACACCATTCCCGGGAGGTCGCATGAAACTGCTATTCGCCGTCGCGCTCGCGGCGCTGCTGTCGCCGTGTCTGTACGCATCCGCTGCGCCCTCGCCCCTGCTGGGCAACTGGGCCGTGGACGTGGCGCGCCTGGATCAGGCACCCCAGGACCGGCCCAAGGCCGTCACCCTGCGCTTCAGCGAGGCGGGCAAGGGCAAGTGGTCAAGGTCGACATTGCCGAACAGGGCGGCGGCACCATGCATGCCGAAGGCGTCGCCGCGCTCGATGGCCGCGCCACGCCGGTGAAGAACAACTTCGAGGCCGATGTCTTCGTCCTGCACATGCCCGCGCCCAACGTGCTGGTGATGATGCTGTCCAAGGACAGGAGCGTGGCCTCGACCCGCATCTACACCGTCGCCGCGGACGGCCGCTCGATGACCGAAACCGTGTCCGCGTTCGCGCCGGACGGCACACCGACGATGCGCACCAACTACTTCACCCGCGTCGCGGCATCGTCCGCGCCGTCGCCACGCTGACGCATGCGCCGGTCGCGGCATGTCAGACCGGTGCTGGCCTACGCAGCTCTCCAGCGAGGTACAGGCCAGGAACCCAACCAGCTCGGTCATCGCCTGGCGTCCTGGCGCGGCCGCGGTCGCTGACGTAGGGACCATGAAGCAAGACCATGGATGCTCCCTGCGTAGATGCCCGCCCTGCCCGGCCAGTCGCGCCAGCCCGCCGCGAGCGGCAGACCGCGTTACAGGAACCGGTTCACTTGCGCCAGGCCGATCTGCGATGGCCGCCGGAATGCGTTCTGCACCTTGTCGATCTGCGAACCAGGTACGCCTTGCGCCTCGAAGTGGCCTTTCCACTGGCGCACCACGCCCGCCACCTCATCGATCACCGCTGCCGCGGCCGCGGTGGTGAGGGCAAACCTCGCGCAGTGCGTGAGCGCGTTGTCGAGCGTGGACAGGCGCCCCTGTGCGCCGATCCCCAGGTGCAGGAAGCGCTCGCTGCCGCCGCTCGGCCTGGGAACCACGTCGTAGAGCGGGCTCAGGCGCCAGCCGCCGAGGTCGCCACGGTACACAAGCGCGTGGTTGCGGAGATGGTCGTCATCGTTGCAGACCAGAATGTTGAACACCATGCGCCGGAAAAGTTCGTGGCGATCGGCAGTCACCTGTCCCGCCGCACCCAGCCGGCCCAGCGCGTCGGCGATGTCTGCATAGGCCATCTTCGGCGAATCCATTTCATGCACGCCCAGCGCCGTCAGCGCACTGACCATATGCCATTTGCGATAGCCCTCGGCCTCCGTGCCGCGATCGAAGCGCGCAATCATCATCACCGTCCCGCGACCTGGCACATCGATCAGCCGGGTGTCGGGAACATCCATCTTGGCAAGACGGGCCAGTTCCAGCGTGGCGTGCTCGATCAAGGGAATGTCGAACGGATCGCGCCGGGTCGGGAACTTGGCCAACCACTGCCGTCCCTGATCGACCAGCACCGCTTTGGGCCGCATGCCGCCGAGCGTGGGCGCCTCGCCCAGCAGCTCGAGCAAGTGTTGCGGAACGGACTCGCCCTCTTCGATTCGCTCGGCGGCATCGAGCAGGTGATCCAGATGCATCGGCCGCAGCAGACCGCTGTCGCGCGGCGCGTCTTCGGGACGGCGACGGAAGTCGAGGGCACCGCTGCGGTTGGGACTGGAATTGTCGATCAGCACCCGGTCGTTGAGTTGGCCTTCCTGGATGCGCAGCGTGTTGGCAAGCACGCGCCGGCCCCAGGCATCGGGAAGGGCATCGCGGATGGCGCCGAACAGGGCGAGATCGCCCGGCGGGGCGACCTCGATACCGGGCGCTACTTCGTCCAGGCGCAGGCTGCGGGGATCGACGTCGATGGCGCCGGGGCGGCGGGAATAGCGCATGCCATAGGCAAACCGGCTACCGACTGATGCGGCGTGCGTTTCCACCAGCGTCAGCAGCCCTGCGGGCACGTCCTGATCGGCTCCCTCAAGGCGGATCATGACGTAACGTTCGTGGACAGGCATCGTCAGAAATCCAGTTTCTTGCGCAGATCGCGCTTGCGCACCCGGCGTCCATGCGCCGCATCCATGGCCTGCGCCACCGGATCGTGCAATGCCTGCAATGTGCCGAGCAGGCCCAGCACTTCCATGACGCTGACCCACGCCCAGATGGCGACGCCGGGATTGCCCGATTCGATCTTGAGGACGGTCAGACGGCTGACCCGGGCACGCTCGGCCAGTTCCTCCTGGGTCATCGTCCGGGCTCTACGGCCGCGACGAATGACGTCTCCCAGCGACGTGATGGCCGAGCTCGCCAATGGCGACAACCTGTCGTAAGCAGCCATGTCTTCAATCCGATACGCAAACAGCGTTTATGCAACTAATCGGATACATCATACCGCGGCAGACATCGGCCGCAAATCGAAGAATAGTCTTCAATTATGAATTTTATGCCGCTTTAAGTCTTCTATTGAAGACATTTAGAACGTCGAGCATCTCGCCATCCCGCCGCGTCCGCAGACGGGACCGAAGAGCGCACCTACAACAGGGTCAGATTGGCGTACGCCATCACCAGCCACTTGGCGCCGGCCTCGTCGAACTGCACCTGCACGCGGGCGTGGGCGCCGCTGCCTTCGTAGTCGATGACCACGCCGCCGCCGAACTTGGGGTGCTGCACGTTGGCGCCGAGCTTGATCGCCGGGGCCTCGATCACGCTGTGCCCGAGGCTGCGCGGCGCACCCAGCGACGCGCTGCGCGACACCTGCACCTTCGGCCGCACTTCGTGCAGCAGTTCGCGCGGGATCTCGCGCAGGAAGCGCGAGGGCACGTTGTAGTTGTCCTGGCCGTGGATGCGCCGCGACTCGGCATAGCTCAGCACCAGCTTGTGGCGGGCGCGGGTGATGCCGACATAGGCCAGGCGCCGCTCTTCCTCCAGGCGCCCGCTCTCTTCCAGCGAACGCGCGCTGGGGAACAGGCCGTCTTCCATGCCGGCCAGGAACACGATCGGGAATTCCAGGCCCTTGGCCGAGTGCAGGGTCATCAACTGCACGCCCTCCTCGCCGGCCTGGGCCTGGCCTTCGCCGGCCTCCAGCGAGGCGTAGGCGAGGAACGCGACCAGCTCGGTCATCGCCTGGCGGCCTTCGTCGGCGTCCTCGTCGCCGTCGGCGCGGACGAAGCGCGAGGCCACCGACACCAGTTCGTCGAGGTTGTCGGTACGCGATTCCGAATCCAGCCCGCCGCGGCTTTCCTTGCCCCAGTGCTCGCGCAGGGTGGAGCGCGCCAGCACCTGGTCGATCTGTTCGGGCAGCGGCAGCCCGGCCACGTCCAGGGCCAGTTGCTCGATCAGGCCGAGGAACTGGCCCAGCGCGTTGCGCGCGCGTGCGGCCAGGTCGCCGCCCTGCTGCGCGGCCTGTCGCGCCGCCGCCCACAGCGACAGCGACTGCGCGCGCGCCAGGCGCCGCACTTCGTCCAGGGTGCGGTCGCCGATGCCGCGCGGCGGCGTGTTGACCGCACGCTCGAACGCCGCATCGTCGGCGCGGTTGGCGACCAGGCGCAGGTAGGCCAGGGTGTCCTTGATTTCGGCGCGCTCGAAGAAGCGCATGCCGCCATAGACCCGGTACGGCACCTGCTCGGCGATCAGCGCCTCTTCGAACGCGCGCGACTGCGCGTTGCTGCGGTAGAGCACCGCCGCCTCGCTGTAGCTGCCGCCGTCGCGCACCCACTGGCGCACGCGCTCGACCACGTAGCGCGCCTCGTCCACCTCGTTGTAGGCCGCGTACAGGTCGATCGGCTCGCCGTCGCCCGAATCGGTCCACAGCTGCTTGCCGATGCGGTCGGGGTTGTGCGCGATCACCGCGTTGGCGGCGTTGAGGATGTTGGCGCTGGAGCGGTAGTTCTGCTCCAGGCGGATGGTCTGCGCGCTGGGGAAATCGGTGAGGAAGCGCTGCACGTTCTCGACCTTGGCGCCGCGCCAGCCATAGATCGCCTGGTCGTCGTCGCCGACCACGAACACGTGACCGCTGTCGCCGGCGAGCACGCGCACGAACGCGTACTGGATGGCGTTGGTGTCCTGGAATTCGTCGACCAGGATCTCGCCGAAGCGGGCGCGGTAATGCGCCAGTAGCGCCGGGGTGTCGCGCAACAGTTCGTGCGCGCGCAGCAGCAGTTCGGCGAAGTCGACCAGGCCGGCGCGGTCGCAGCGCTCCTGGTACAGCGCGTAGGCGTTGCGCAGGGTGGTCACCCACTCGTCGCGCGGTTCCGGCTGGATGTGCTGGGCGCGGCGGCCCTCGTCCTTCTGCTGGTTGATCCACCACACGATCTGCTTGGGCGGGTACTTGCCCTCGTCCAGCTCCAGCTGCTGCACCACGCGCTTGACCAGCCGCAGCTGATCGTCCGAATCGAGCACCTGGAAGCTCTCCGGCAGCTTCGCGTCCTGCCAGTGCAGGCGCAGCAGGCGGTGCGCCAGGCCGTGGAAGGTACCGATCCACATGCCGCGGCTGCCGTTGCGCAGCTGCAGGTCGGCCCGGTGGCGCATCTCGCCCGCGGCCTTGTTGGTGAAGGTGACCGCCAGGATCCCGTGCACCGGCACGCCATGCACCTGGTGCAACCAGGCGATGCGATGGGTGAGCACGCGCGTCTTGCCGGAGCCGGCGCCGGCCAGGACCAGGTAGTGGCCGGGCGCTGCGGAAACGGCCTCGCGCTGGGCGGGGTTCAGATCGTCGAGCAAATGAGAGACATCCACCCGCGCATTTTAGCCGGTGCGGCGGCGCAGCGGCTGCGACAGCGCGCGCCACCCGGCACACGACGTGGCGTCAATCGGTGCGGAACAGCCGTTCGGCGAGAAAATCCACGAACACGCGCAGCTTCGGCGACAGTTGCCGACGCGACGGCCACACCACGAAGAACGCGCCGCCGTCGGCCATGTGCGCGTCCAGCACCGGCTGCAGGCGGCCGTCGGCCAACGCGTCCTGCGCCAGGAACGCCGGCATGCAGGCGATGCCCAGGCCGGCGATCGCCGCGGCGCGCACCGCTTCCATGTTGTTGCAGGTGAGCACCGCCGGTGGCAGCGGCGCCGGTTCGGCCAGCGGCCAGTCCTGCGGCTTGCCGGTATCGGGAACGCGGAACAGCACGCCATCGTGCGCGGCCAGCTCCGCCGGGGTCTGCGGCACGCCGCGGCGGCGCAGGTAGTCCGGCGCCGCGCACAGGCAGAAGCGGAACGGCCCCAGGCGCCGCGCCAGCAGCCGCGAGTCGGCCTGCACGCCGCTGCGGATCACCGCATCCAGGCCGTGTTCGAGCAGATCGACCACGCGGTCGTCGAACTCCAGGTCCAGCGCCACGTCCGGATAGCGCTGGCGGAACTCCGGCAGCAGCGGCACCAGGAAGCGGTAGCCGATGGTCGGCAGGCCGACCCGCAGCCGCCCGCGCGGCGCCTGCCGGGTCTGCGCCAGCGCGTCCTCGGCCTCGCGCAGGTCGGCCAGCACGCGCTGGCAATGCTCCAGGAACAACGCGCCCTCGGCGGTCAGCGCGATGCGCCGGGTGGTCCGCTGCAGCAGGCGCACGCCGAGCGCGCGCTCCAGCCCGGCCACGCTCTTGCCCACCGCCGAGGCCGAGATGCCGAGCACGCGGCCGGCGCCGACGAAGCTGCGCTGTTCGGCGGCCCGGACGAAGGCGACGATGCCGGTGAGGCGGTCCATGCCGCGATATTAGAGCGTTCCATTCCGCAAAGTGCGGAGGATCGCGGCCTTTTTCGCGAATTGCCGCCTCGGTATCTCTAGTGGCTTTCCGACATCCGCCGCCAGAGCCGCTCCGATGACCTCCGCTTCGCCTCCCGATTCCACTGTCCTGCCGCGCCGCGGCGCCGCCCTGGCCGCAGTGTGCCTGGCCGCCCTGGCGCTGCCGCTGAACTTCTCCGGCGGTGCCGTCGCCACCCCGGCGATCGGCGCGGCCCTGGGCGGCAGCGCGCTGGCTTTGGCCTGGATCACCAACGCCTTCATGCTCAGCTTCGGCAGCCTGCTGCTGGCCGCCGGCGCGCTCGCCGATCGGCATGGGCGGCGCCGGGTGTTCCTCGGCGGTCTGGCGCTGTTCGCCAGCGCCAGCCTGGGCGTGGCCGTGGCCGGCTCGGTCGCGGCGATCGACCTATGGCGGGCGCTGCAGGGCGTCGGTGCCGCCGCCGCGCTCGCCGCCGGCACCGCGGCGCTGGCCCAGCTGTACACCGGCGCGGCGCGCACGCGCGCGTTCAGCCTGCTCGGCACCACCTTCGGCAACGGCCTGGCGTTCGGCCCGCTGGCCGCGGGCGCGCTGAGCGAACGGCTGGGCTGGCGCGCGATCTTCTTCGGCGTGGCCGCGATCGCGGCGCTGGCGTGGGCCCTGGCCGCGCGCTGGCTGCCGGCCTCGCGCGCTCCGGCCGGCGGTCCGCCCGACCGCGCCGGCGCGCTGTGTTTCAGCGCGGCGCTGGCGCTGTTCACCGCCGGCCTGATCCAGGGGCCGCACAGCGGCTGGGGCAGCGCCGCGACGCTGGCCCTGCTCGGTGCCGCGGCCCTGCTGCTGCTCGGCTTCGTGTGGATCGAACGGCGCCGCCGGCATCCACTGCTGGACCTGAGCCTGTTCCGCTACCGGCGCTTCGTCGGCGTGCAGCTGCTGCCGGTCGCCACCTGCACCAGCTACGTGGTGCTGCTGGTGCTGCTGCCGCTGCGCATGATCGGCGTGGATGGCACGCCGGCGGCCAGTGCCGGCCTGACGCTGCTGGCGTTGTCGGCGCCGATGCTGCTGGTGCCGAGCCTGGCCGCGGTACTGGCGCAGCGCATCGCCCCAGCCTGGCTGTCGGCAGCCGGGTTGGCGGCGGCCGCGGCCGGCCTGTGCTGGCTCGGCGCGCGGCCCCCGGCGCAGGCGCTGCCGGCATTGTTGTTGATCGGTGCCGGTACCGCCCTGCCCTGGGGCCTGATGGATGCGCTGTCGGTGAGCGTGGTGCCGATCGAACGCGCCGGCATGGCCGCCGGCCTGTTCGGCACGCTGCGCGTGGCCGGCGAAGGCATCGCCCTGGCCAGCGTGGCGGCCCTGCTCGCGGCCTTGGTGCAGGTGCGGCTGGCCGCGGTCGCGCCGCTGCTGCCGCACGCGGCCCTGGCGGAGACCGCGCAGCGGCTGGTCGCCGGCGATCTGTCCGCCTCCATGGCCGAGGGCGCGCTGTCCGCGACGCAACTGCGGCTGGCCTACGCGGCGGCCTTCGGCACGCTCACCCGGGTGCTGGCGGCGATCACCGCGCTGGCGGCGATCGCGATCTGCGTGCTGCTTGGGCGCACGCCGCAGAACGCGGTGGATGGGGGCCGCTGATCGCGACGGGCGCCCCGCCTGTAGGAGCGGCAATGCCGGCCGCGGCTAGAAACGTCGCAAAGATCTTGTCGCCGTAGGAGCGGCTTCAGCCGCGACAGGCCTTGCCGACATCCCGGTCGCGGCTAAAGCCTCTCCTACAAAGAAGGTCACGGCTGCACCGCGCGCAACCGCGGCCGGCATGCGCCGCGGCGCTCAATGCACCGCAGACACCGACAACTCCAGCGCCAGCAGCGCCTGCGCGGTCTGCTGCGCCTGCACCCGCAGCTCGGGGATCGCCAGGCTTTCCCACAGGCTGCCGATGCGCAGGCTGCCGAGCACGCGGATACGCGGCGTGGCGTGGCCATCGGCGTCGAGCAGCGCACCATCGGCGGCGCTGCCCACGCCGATGCCGTGCGGCCCCGGCTGTGCATGGCCGCACCCCAGCAACTGGTGCAGCAGCGGATTGCGCATGGTCTGTGCGCGCAGTTCGACGCCGGTGGCGTTGATCACGCAGTGCGCGTCGAGCTGCAGCGGCACGCCGTCGGCGCCCATGCCGTTGACCTGCACGCAGGCGCCGACCGGGAACACCGTGTCCAGCCGCGCGCGGTGCAGGCGCAACTGGCCGACCTGGCGCATCGCCTGCAGCTGCGCGAAGACCGGCGCGGCGATGCGGTGCCGGTGCACGTCCCAGTAGCGCACCACATGACGCAGGAAGCGGCGCTGCTCGACGACCGACAGCGATTGCCACAGCGCCTGGCTCAGCGGGCGTATCCGGTCCATCACGCTCTGCCAGGGCCGGCCCTGCGCCTGTGCCGCGGCGGCATGGCGACGCAGCGCGCGCACGCGCTGGCGCAGCGGCATCGCCAGCAACGCCTGCGCATCGAAGTCGGCCGGCGCGCCATGCGCGGCGTGCGGCAACGGCAGCAAGGCGTGCCGCGAGACCACGTGCACCGGGCCGCGGTGCGCATTGGCCAGCAAGGTCAGCACGCTGTCGGCCATGCTCAGCCCGGAGCCGACGATGCACACCGTGGCCTCGCGCGGAATCGCCTGCAACTGCGCATAGTCCCAGGCCTCGATCCGCGACGGCGCGTCGAGACTGGGGGCACCGCGCGCCGGCAGCGGACGCAGGCTGTTGCCCAGCGCCAGCACCGTGGCACCGGCGTGCAGCTGTCCACCGTCGTGCAATTGCAGGCGTTGCCCGCCGGTCGGCTGCGGGTGCAGCGCCAGCACGCGCGCCTGGCGCCATTGCAGGCGCGCCGGCCCGGCGGCCTGCGCCTGCAGCAGGCGCGCGCGCAGGTAGGCGGCGTAATGCCGGCGCTGCACATAGGCCTCGGCCAGTGCGGCGCGCGACAGCTGTGGATACAGCGCCTGCTGCTGCAGCCAGTCGAGGAGATCGTCGGGCGTCTCGGCGAAGGCGCTCATGCGCCCGGCCGTCACGTTCAACAGGTGCTCGGCGCAGGGCGTCGCATAGGCCACGCCTTGCGCCAGTGCCGGCTGCGATTCGATCAGTTGCACGCGCAGCGCCGTACCGGCCTGGCGCAGCAAGTGCAAGGCGACCAGCACGCCGGCCGCGCCGCCGCCGACGATGGCGATGTCGCAGTCGTCGTCGACCGGTTCGCTGGGCACAAGCTCATTCATGCGGCGATTGTAAGGGAAGCCCCCACCGGCCCGGCCCGCGACTGAGAACCGTCGCGCATGTGCCGGCACCGATCGCGCATGAGCGCGTCATGCGCCTGTCATCGGCGTGCGTCACATCAGCGCATCGGCCAGGCGCGCGATGCCTTCGCGGCTGCGCCGCCAGGCCGGCCGCTTGCGCCAGTCCTGCAACGTCAGCACCCGCGCGTCGGCCAGGTAGTCGGCCTCCACCGCGCGCAGCCGCTGCACCACCGCGGCGCTGTAGCACAGCATGCCGACCTCGGCGTTCAACGCGAACGAGCGGATGTCCAGGTTGATCGAGCCGACCAGGGCGATGCCCTCGTCCACGCTCAGGTGCTTGGCGTGCAGGAAGCACGGCCGGTACAGCGCGATCTTGACCCCGCTGCGCAGCAACTCGTCGTAATAGGCTTCCTGCGCCCAGGCGGTGAGCCGCTGGTTGTTGCTCTCGGACAGGATCAGCTGCACGTCCACCCCGGACAGCGCGGCGATGCGCAGCGCGCTGAGCGTGGCCTCGTCCGGCACGAAGTACGGCGTGACCATGACGATGCGCCGCCGCGCCAGATGGATCAGCGCGTTGACCGTGTCGCGCGCGTTCTCGAACGGATACGCCGGCCCGCTGGGCAACAACTGCGCGGCGACGCCGCCGCCGTGGATGGAGGCGGGCGCGACCACGCTCAGGCGCTGCCCGGTCTCGATGAACCAGTCGCTGGCGAACACCGCCTCCAGGTGCGCCACCACCGGCCCCTGCACGCGCGCCACCAGCTCGCGGTTGGGATGGCCGGGCACGAACTGCGGTTCGGCCAGGTTCTGCGAACCGATGTAGCCGACACGGTTGTCGATCACCGCGATCTTGCGGTGGTTGCGCAGGTCCATGCGGCCGCTGCGGCGCCAGCGCAGCCCGCCCGGCAACAGCGCCTGCACCTCGACCCCGGCCGCATGCAGGCGCTTGCGGTAGCGGCGCAGGCCGCGGCGGCCGCCGCGCGCATCCAGCAACAACCGGCACTGCACGCCGCGCGCGGCGGCGCGCAGCAGCGCCGCGCTCACCGCATCGCCGACCGCGTCGTCGAACATCAGGTAGTACAGCAGGTGCACGCGCTCGACCGCCGCGTCGATGTCGTCGATCAGCGCCTGCAGCGAGGGCGCGTAGCGGTCGAGCAATTCCACGCTGTTGCCGTGGGTCGGCATGAAGTCGCCCTGGCGCTCGACCAGCGGCACCACTTCGGCGACCACGGTGTCGGCCGGCGGCGCCCAGCGCAGCGCGGTCAACGGCACCTGCTGCTCGCGGATCACCTGCGAGGCCAGCGCCTGGCGGCGGATACGCTCGCGCGACAGCCAGGGGTGGCCGAGCAGCAGGTACAGCGGCAGCCCCAGCAACGGCACGAAGCCCACCAGCAGCAGCCAGCTGCGCGCCGCGCCGGGCGTGGTGCGGGTGGGGATCCACAACAGCGCCACCAGCCGGATCAGCCAGTCCAGCGCCAGCAGCCACGTGCCTTCCAACCAGACCGGCAGCATCGCGATCCTCGCAACCCAGGTCGCCCGATTCTGCGGACTGCGCCGGCAAACGCAACCATGGCCGCAGCGGCGGCGGGGTTTTCCATCCCCCAGACGCACGAAACCCGCCTTGCGGCGGGTTCCGTGTCCAGCGTGAACAGCGATCCGAGGATCAGCCGATCACTTGATCTTGCCTTCCTTGTACAGGACGTGCTTGCGCACGACCGGATCGTACTTGAGGAATTCCATCTTCCCCGGGGTGTTCTTCTTGTTCTTGTCCGTGGTGTAGAAGTGGCCGGTACCGGCCGAGGAAATCATACGGACCTTATCGCGCTTGCCTGCCATGATGCTCTACTCCTCAGACCTTTTCGCCGCGCGCACGCAGCTCAGCCAGAACGGTGTCGATGCCGTTCTTGTCGATGGTGCGCAGCGCGTGCGCGGAAACCTTCAGCTTGACCCAGCGGTTCTCGCTGGCGACCCAGAAACGGCGCTCGTGCAGGTTGGGCAGGAAACGACGGCGGGTCTTGTTGTTGGCGTGGGAGACGTTGTTACCCGTCTGCACACGCTTGCCGGACACTTGGCATACGCGGGACATTGCGCACCTCGATAGTAGTTTGGTCGCCCATAGCCTGGGAGACGGCGGCCCCGGCAGCCCTGCGGCCACCACGCGACGTGGGAAATCAAACGGTTACGCTGGGAGAGGCCGGCCGGAGATCGCGCATCCGGCCGCCGGCCCCGACCTCGTCGGGCACAGCGAGCCGCGCATTATGCAGGCGATCAAGGGCTTGTGCAAGTTGTCCACAGGACCAGGCGCCGCGCGCAGGCCCGGGCCGATGGACCAGGCGGGCGTTGCTATTGTATCCGGCGCAAGCCGCTTGCTAGCCTCGTCCAGACCATGCGCCGCCTGTTCCGTCCACTGCGTACCTCCCTGATGATGCTGCTGCTGGCGGCGTTCCTGGTCGTGCCGGTGGCCGATGCGCTGGCCTGCGCGCTGGAGCCGGAATCGGCCGACGCGGTGCACGCGCCCGCCGCGGCGCATGCCGATGGCGAGGACAGCGACGGCAAGCATGCCGGCGCCTGCAGCCACAACCATTGCCACCACTCGAATCTGAGCCTGCCGGCGAGCGCCCTCGCCGTGTTCGGCGCGCCGCGACCGGCGCGCTGGATGAAGGCCGTCGACGCCTCCCCTGCAGGCGTCGTCCAGGACGGATTGAAGCGCCCGCCCAGAGCGTGAGTTGAGCGTGTCCCGCGATCGCGGGGTTCCGTTTCCCTCATCTCTGGAATTTGCTCATGTCGACTCCGACACGTCGGCCGCCGCGCGCGGCCGGGCGGGTCGTCGCCGTGCTGCTGGGCCTGGTCCCGGCCGCGCTGGCGATGGCGCAGACCGCCCCTTCCTACGACACCTTGCTGCAACGCCTCGACCAACTGCCCGGCAGCCGCGTCGGCGCGGCGCTGACCGAGGCCGCCGATGCGCGCGCCGAACAGGCCCGGGCGCTGCCCAACCCGTCGCTGTCCTGGTCCACCGAAAACGCCTGGGGCAGCGGCACCTATGCGGGCACCGGCCGCGCCGAAACCTCGCTGACCCTGTCGCAACCACTGGAACTGTGGGGCCAACGCGGCGCGCGCATCCGCGCGGCCCGCGCCGACGCCGTCGCAGCCGCCATGCGCGGCACGCAGCATCGCAGCGAGGCCGCCAGCGAGATGGCCTCGGCCTACGCGCTGGCCGAAAGCGCGCTGCGCCGTCATGCGCTGGCCGAGGAAGCGCTGGGCCTGATCCGCGACGATGCGGCCGCCGTCGAGGCGATGGTCGCGCAGGGCCGCGAGCCGCAATTGCGCGCAGTGCAGGCGCGCAGCGAAGTGGCCGAGGCCACCGCGGCACTGGACGAGGCGCAGGCGTTCCGCGACGCGGCGCTGGCGCGCCTGGCCGCGATCGCCCTGCTGGACACGCCGGTGCAGTCCCTCGACGGTGGCCTGCTCGACCGCGCGCCGCCGTCGCCGCGCGCGACCGAGGCGACAGCGCTGCCGGTACGCATCGCCGCCGCGGAAGCCGAAGCTGCTGATCGCCAGGTCGAGGTGGAGCGCAAGCGCGCCCTGCCCGAGCTGAGCCTGACCGCCGCGCAGACGCATTTGCGCGAAGACCGCGCCCACGCCTACACGCTCGGTCTCAGCCTCAGCGTGCCGCTGTTCGATCGCAACCGCGGCGGTATCCGTGCCGCCAGCGCCGAACGGCGCGCAGCCGAGGCGCGGCTGGAGCAGCAACGCCGCGCCAGCGCCGCCGACCGCCTGTCCGCACTCGCCACGCTGAAGGCCGCCGACAGCCGCACGCGCGCGGCCGACGCGAGCGTGGCCGCCGCGCAGGAGGCCTACCGCCTGGCCCGCATCGGCGTCGACGCCGGACGCATCGCACAACTGGAGCTGCGCAGCACCCGCGCGGCGCTCATCGCCACGCGCGGCACCGCGGTGGACGCGCGCCTGGCGCGGGTCGCGGCGGAAATCGCATTGGCCCGCCTGGAAGGGCGCGCGCCGTTCATGGAGGCACAATGAACCTGTCCCGTTCGATCTCCCTTGCCGGCAGCGTGCTGCTGGCGCTCCTGCTGGCCGCCTGCGCCGGCGACAAGCAGGCCGCCCCGGCGGCCGACGACGCCCACGACCATGGCGCCGAGGGCAAGGACACAGCCCACGCACCGGTGGCCAAGACCGCTGCCGATGCCGGCGACGTGGTGCGGCTGACGCCGCAACAGATCGCCGCCTCCGGCCTGGACGTGGTCGCGGTCGGCCGCGGCGGCGGCGCCTCGGTGCGCCTGGCCGGCCGGGTCGAACCGGCAGTGGGCGCGCGCGCCTCGGTGGCCTCCACCGTGACCGGGCGGGTCGAGCGCGTGCTGGTCGCGCCGGGTGCCGAGGTGCAGGCGCAGCAGCCGCTGGCCATCGTGGTCAGCGGCGAGGCCGCGGTGTTCCGTGCCAATGCGCTGGCGGCCGCGGCCGAGGCCAAGGCCGCCGGACTGGCGCATGCCCGCGACCGCGCCCTGGTCGAACAGGGCGTGGTCGCGCGCCAGGAGCTGGAAACCTCGCATGCGCGGGCGCTGGCGGCGCAGGCCCAGGCCGCCGCCGCGCAGGCCCAGGCCGCGGCCAGCGGAGCCCCCGATGCCAGCGGCCGCGTGCGCATCGTCAGCCCGATGGCCGGCATCGTCGGCAACGTGCAGGTCACGCCCGGCAGCGTGGTCGCGGCCGGCAGCGTGGTGGCCGAGGTCGCCGATCCGGCGCTGAACGAGCTGGTGTTCAGCGCGCCGCCGGCGCTGGCGGCGCAGGTCGCGCCCGGCATGGCGCTGGAGGTGCGCGGGACGGGTGGCAGCTTCGCCGCCCGGGTCACGGCGGCGGCGGCCGACCTGCGCCAGCCGGGCGGTGCCGCGGTGATCCGCGCGATGCCGGTCGATACCCCCCTGCCGCCGGCCGGCTCGCCGGTCTCGGCGGTGCTGGTCACCGACGGCCAGGACAGCGCGCTCAGCGTCCCCACCGATGCGGTGCAGACCGTCGAGGGCCGCAACGCGGTGTTCGTGGCGGTCGCGGGCGGCTTCAAGGCGCAGCCGGTGCTGGTCGGGCGGCGCGCCGGCGACCGCATCGAGATCCTCGGCGGACTGCGCGGCGACGAGCGCGTCGTCGGCGCCAACGCCTTCCTGCTCAAGGCCGAACTGGCCAAGGGCGATGCCGAACACGGCCACTGAGGAGGCGACCATGTTCAACCTCATGATCGACACCGCCGTGCGCTACCGCTGGCTGGTGGTGACCCTGGCCGCGCTGCTCGCCGCCGTGGGCCTGTTCCAGTTGGGCAGACTGCCGATCGACGCGGTGCCGGACATCACCAACCGCCAGGTGCAGCTCAACACGGTGGCACCGGCCCTGACCCCGGAGCAGATCGAACGGCAGGTGACCTACCCGCTGGAAACCGCGCTGGCCGGCATCCCCGGCCTGACCGCCACCCGCTCGCTGTCGCGCAACGGCTTTTCGCAGGTCACCGCGATCTTCACCGATGCGACCGACCTCTACTTCGCGCGCCAGCAGGTGGCCGAACGCATGCGCGAGGCGGCCGAGGAGTTGCCCGACGGCGTGACGCCGCGGCTGTCGCCGGTGACCACCGGCCTGGGCGAGGTGCTGATGTGGACGGTGGACTTCACCGCGTTCGACCCGTCCCGGCTGGCACGACCGGGTGCGGCGGGCTGGCAGGCCGGGGAGGTCTACCGCACGCCGGACGGCGAGCTGCTGCGCACGCCGCAGGAGCGCGCCACCTATCTGCGCACCGTGCAGGACTGGATCATCGCGCCGCAGATGCGCTCCAGCCCCGGCCTGGCCGGCGTCGACACGGTCGGCGGCTACGTCAAGGAATACGGGGTGCATCCGGACACCGCCAGACTGGCCGCGCACGGCCTGGACCTGGCCGACCTGGTCACCGCCCTGCAGCGCGCCAACGTGCAGGCCGGCGCCGGCTTCGTGCAGCGTGCCGGCGAAGGCCTGGTGGTGCGTGCCGATGGCCTGGCGCTGAGCGCCGACGATCTCGCGCAGGCGCCGGTGGCCATCCGCAACAGCATCGTGGTGCGCGTGGCCGATGTGGCCGAGGTCGCGCCGGGACGGGCGCCACGCCTGGGCGCGGCCAGCCGCAACGGCCACGAGGCGGTGCTGGGGACCGCGCTGATGATCGCCGGCGGCAACAGCCGCACCGTGGCGCAGGCCGCGGCCGCGCGGCTGGCGCAGGTGAACACGTCGCTGCCGCCGGACATCGTCGCGGCACCGGTGCTGGACCGCAGCGTGCTGGTCAACGCGACCATCAAGACGGTGGCCAGGAACCTCACCGAAGGCGCGCTGCTGGTGGTGGTGATCCTGTTCCTGTTGCTGGGCAACCTGCGCGCGGCCGCGATCACCGCGCTGGTGATTCCGCTGTCGTTCCTGTTCGCGGTGATCGGCATGCACCGCTTCGGCATCAGCGGCAACCTGATGAGCCTGGGTGCGCTGGACTTCGGCATCCTGGTGGACGGGGCGGTGATCGTGGTCGAATCGACCCTGCTCATGCTCGGCCAGCGCCGCGCCGCGCTGGGCCGCGGGTTGACCGCCGCCGAGCGCCTGGGCGTGGCCGCCGAGGCGGCGCGCAAGATGGCGCGGCCGGCCGCGTTCGGGCAGTTGATCATCCTGCTGGTGTTCGCGCCGATCCTCACCCTGCAAGGCGTGGAGGGCAAGACGTTCCAGCCGATGGCCGCCACCTTCATGCTGGCCCTGGTCGGTGCGTTCCTGTTTTCCTTCACCTTCGTGCCGGCGATGGCGGCACTGCTGGTGCGCGAGCCGCCGCTGCCGGACGACGCGGGGCATGCGGCCGGGGGGGCGCACGAAACGCGGCTGCTCCGCGCGCTGCGCACGCGCATCGCACCGGTGATCCGCACCGCCGTCGCGCATCCGCGCACGGTCGCCGGCGGTGCGGTGGCGATGCTGCTGGCGGGCGTCGGTGCGTTCGCGCTGCTGGGCCGCGAGTTCATGCCGACGCTGGACGAAGGCAATGTGGCGATGCAGGCGCTGCGCGTGCCGTCCACCTCGCTGGAACAGTCGCTGGCGATGCAGTTGGCGCTGGAAAAGGCCATCGCCATGCAGCCGGAAGTGGCAACGGTGTTCTCGCGGACCGGCACCGCCGAGGCGGCGATCGACCCGATGCCGACCAACATCTCCGACAGCGTCATCGTGCTCAAGCCGCGCAAAGACTGGCCCGATCCGGCGCTGGACAAGGAGCGGCTGGTGGCCCGCCTGGAGGCGCTGGCGGGGCAGCAGCTCGGCAACAGCTTCGAGTTCAGCCAACCGATCGAATTGCGCTTCAACGAACTGATCTCCGGCGTGCGCACCGACCTGGCGGTGATGATCTTCGGCGACGACTTCGGCCAGTTGCAGAAGGTGGCCGAGCAGATCGCATCGAAGCTGCGCGCGGTGGAAGGTGCGGCCGACGTGCGGGTGGAGCAGATCTCCGGCCTGCCCACGCTGGATGTGACCATCGACCACACGGCGGCGGCGCAGGTCGGACTGAGCGCGGCGGACGTGAGCGACGCGCTGGCCACCGGCATCGGCGGCCGCGCCGCCGGCAAGATCTTCGAGGGCGACCGCCGCTTCGACGTGGTGGTGCGGATGGACGATGCCGCGCGCAACGATCCGGATCAGCTGGCCGCGCTGCCGATCGCCACGCCGACCGGACAGGTGATTCCGCTGGCGTCGGTGGCGCGCATCGCCGTCAGCGAAGGGCCGAACCAGATCAGCCGCGACAACGGCAGCCGCCGCGTGGTGGTGCAGGCCAACGTACGCGGCCGCGACCTGGGCGGTTTCGTCGGCGCGGCGCAGGCCGCGGTGGCCGACGTGCCGTTGCCGCCGGGTGCCTACCTGAGCTGGGGCGGCCAGTTCGAGAACCTGCAGCGTGCCGAGCGGCGGCTGGCGACCGTGGTGCCGGTGGTGTTCCTGCTGATCGGCGGCCTGCTGTTCATGGCCCTGCGCAGCGTCAAGGAAGCGGTGCTGGTGTTCAGTTGCGTGCCGCTGGCGCTGGTCGGCGGCCTGCTCGCCCTGCTGCTGCGCGGCATGCCGTTCTCGGTGTCGGCCGCGGTGGGCTTCATCGCCGTCTCCGGCGTGGCCACCTTGAACGGCCTGGTGCTGATGCAGGCGATCCGCGAGCGCCTGGAGGCCGGCGACCTGCCGCTGCAGGCGGCGATCGACGGCGCGGGCAGCCGCCTGCGCGCGGTGCTGACCACCGCGCTGGTGGCGATCGTCGGCTTCATTCCGATGGCCATCGCCAGCGGCTCCGGTGCGGAGGTGCAGAAACCGCTGGCGACGGTGGTGATCGGCGGACTGATCACCGCCACCGCCCTGACCCTGCTGGTGCTGCCGACCTTCGCCGCACGCGTGGCCGGGCCACGCCACGCCGGCTGATCCGGCGCAGGCCGGCGCCCTTCCCGCAGGAAGTGGCGCCGGCCTGCGCGGCGGCGGTCAGGCCTTCTTCTTGCGCGCGGCGATGTAGGCGCGGATCTGCTGCTGCAGCACCGGCAGCGGCACCGAGCCCTGCTGCAGCACCGCGTCATGGAAGGACTTGATGTCGAAGTCAGCGCCGAGTTCGCGCTCGGCCTCGGCGCGTAGATCGAGGATGGTCAGCTCGCCGAGCTTGTAGCTCAACGCCTGGCCCGGCCAGGAAATGTAGCGGTCGACCTCGGTGGTGACCTCGTGCTCGCTGAGCGCAGTGCGCTCGCGCAGGTAGGCCTGCGCCTGCGCACGGGTCCAGCCCTTGTGGTGCACGCCGGTGTCGATCACCAGGCGGCAGGCGCGCCACATCTCGTAGCTGAGCCGGCCGAAGTCCTCGTAGGGCGTGGCGTAGATGCCCATCTCCTTGCCCAGCTTCTCGGTGTACAGCGCCCAGCCCTCGCCGTAGGCGGAGATGTAGTTCTCGCGGCGGAACGCCGGCTGCGCGCCCTGCTCCTCGGCCAGCGCGCCCTGCAGCGAATGGCCCGGCGAAGACTCGTGCAGGGTCAGCGCCGGCAGGTTGTAGAGCGGCCGCGACGGCAGGTCGTAGGTGTTGAGCCAGTAGGTGCCGACGCCGCCACGGCCGGCGGTCCAGAACGGGGCGATGTCCGCCGGCACCGGCACGATGGTGAAGCGCCCGCGCGGCAGCGTGCCGATGAACTTGCCGACCTCGCCGTCCACGCGCTTGGCGATCCACGCGGCGCGATCGAGCAGTTCCTGCGGGGTCTTCACGTAGAACTGCGGATCGGTGCGCAGGAACTGCAGGAACGCCGGGAAGGTCTTCTGCCCGGCCGGCGCGTGGAAGCCGACCTGCTGGATGATCGCGTCCATCTCCTTCTGGATCCGCGCCACCTCGCGCAGGCCGAGCTGATGGATCTGCTCGGGGTCCATGTCCAGCGTGGTGTACTCGCGGATCTGCTGCCGGTAGTAGGCCTTGCCGTCGGGCAGGGCTTCGGCCGCCAGCGTGGTGCGCGCCTGCGGCATGTACTCCTGGCGATAGAAGGTCAGCAGCTGCGCGTAGGCCGGGATCACCTTGTCGCGCAGCGTCGCCTGCGCCTGCGCGCGCAGTTGCGCCTGCTCGGCGGCGGGAATCTGCGCCGGCATCTGCTTGAACGGCGTGTACAGCACCGCCGCGGTCGGATCCTTCAGTTCGGCCACGGTGGCGATGGCGCCGTCGCGACCGTCGAGCACCGCGCGCGGCACGCTGAAGCCGCGCTTGAGCCCGGCGCGCATGTTGTCGGTCTGCTGCGCGAAGTAGCGCGGCACGTCCTCCAGCCGCGCGATGTAGGCGCGGTACTCGTCGGGCGTGCGCAGCGTGCGCCGGGCCATGAACGCCAGGTCCGACCAGAACGCGCTGTCGGAGTTGAACGGCATCTCGTAGGCGCGCAGGCGCACCGCCGCGGCCAGGTTCTCCACCTGCGGCCGGTACACCGCCAGGTTGACCTGGTTCTCGGGCGAAAGCTGGGCCGCATCGAGCGTGTCCAGCTGCCGCAGCACGTCCTCCCACACCTTCAGGCGCGCCGCCTGCGCCGCCGCGCCGACGTCGGGCAGATGGGTGTTGTCGCCGCTGCTGTCGCTGTCCTCGTCGGCCTGGCCGAGCTGCGCCTGGCGCCAGGCCCACTCCTTCTCGTAGATGGCCTGGAAGCGCGCATCGGCGGCGCTGGCATTGGCCGTGGCCGGTGTTGCACTGGACGCTGCCGACGCCGGCGGTGCGGCCAGTACGGGCGCGGCCACGGCGAACGCGATCAGCAGGGAAATGGCCAGCGGGGTCTTGGCGAGCATCGGCATGGGCGGCACACGGCGGGAACGGATCGTCGATGATCGCACCACCACCCTGCCTGGCGGGTGGGCCGGAAGTCCTGTGTGGGGCGATGCAGGGAACGGAAACGCACCTCGCAGCGGTTGTGTTGTACCGGGCTGCAACTCAGGAACTGCATCGCTGGCTTAGCTATAGCTGTAGCTCTGGCTGGCTGCCGCTGCCGCTGCCGCTGCGCAGGATGGCTTCCCATTGTGGGAGGGACTTCAGTCCCGACGCGCGGTCGCTCCGCCTGCGACGGCATCCAGCAGCAACTGCAGCCATTGCAGCGGTCGCAGGCCTGCTGGTGCCGACATCGACCATGCGACCGCAATCCTCAACGTCGGTCTGCGCGGCATCACGCCGTCGCACCTGCACCCGAGCATGATGCCGCGCACGGCGCGGTAGCGGCCGGACACAGCCAAACCGCATCCCAGTACGGGTAGTCGCCGACGCGGCGAACCAGCCCTGCGCGCAGCGGGTTGGCGACGATGTAGCGCGCGGCCGGCAGCAACTGCCGCGTATCGCGCAGTGCGCGATCGTGGAACCCCTCCATCCACACCGCGCCGCCACGGCCGCGCGCGTGATTGGCTGACCTCGCGGCGCGGCCCTTGGCCTCGCGCATGACGGTTGGCAGAGCAGCACCGCGCTCGAGTATGACCAGCCCATGCCAGTGATCGGGCATCAGCACCCAGCACAGCAACTGCGCGCCGACCCAGGTGTTGGCATGGCCCAGGCAGGACGCGGCCGCCCAGGCGCATCGCCAGTCCTCGAACAGGCGTTGGCGCTGCCAGGTCACCGTGGTGACCAGATAGGTGCGGCCGGTCTCGCTCCAGCGCCCGGCACGCAGCGCGCGGTAGCCTCGGGGCAGTCGGGTGTGCATGACGCCAGGGTTGCAAGGCGGATGACGCGACACCATCGGGGATGGACTGTGGCAGGCGTAAGGAAACCTGCGCGCGTAGCGTCAGAAATCCGGTGCTCGCTGCCGTGTGCCGCGGAGGGCGGCACTACCGAGACCTGGAAGATTCAGGCGTCGGGACTGAAGTCCCTCCCACATGTGGGGCCTTGGCGTCATCGGCGGCGATGACAGTAGGACCACTGAGGTGTGGAAGGTGCGCGCGTCGGGACTGAAGTCCCTCCCACAGTGGCCAGCTGCGATCGGGGGGGATTACGCGCCCCTGCAATCGCGCGCAGCGGCGCCGCGCTCAGTGCGTCGCGCGGTCGCGGTGCCAGCCGCGGTGCTTGATGTCCAGGTACAGGCTGTAGAAGGCGGTGAAGGCGGGGAACAGGTTCTGCAGCACACCCACCGAGTCCTGCTTGGCCGAGAACATGAAGTAGCTCAGCGTCATCAGGCTGCCGATCACGCTCATGTACCAGAACAGACGCGGGATCACCGGCTTGCCGGCGCGCTTGGAGGCGACGAACTGCACCAGCCAGCGGCCGCCGAACATCAGCGCGCCGACGTAGCCGATCAGCTTCCAGCCGGTGACGTGCAGCCCGGTCCAGTACAGCGCCTGGATCGGTTCGTTGAGGAAATGCGCGTCCATCTCAGCGCTCCTGCACCGCGGTGCGGCGGCTGCGCGCGATCAGCCAGGCCACGCCGCGCAGGTCGCGGATGCCGACCAGGGCGCGGTTGAGGTTGTTGTACTTGGAGACGCCCGAGGTGCGGTGGCGGTGATTGACCGGCACGCTCAGGGTCTGCCAGCCGGCGCGCTGCATCAGCGCGGGCAGGTAACGGTGCATGTGGTCGAAGTACGGCAGGTCCAGAAACGCCTCGCGCTCGAACAGCTTGATGCCGCAGCCAGTGTCAGGGGTGTCGTCGCGCAGCATGCGCGCGCGGATCGCATTGGCCCACTTCGAGGCCCAGCGCTTGCTGCCCGAATCCTGCCGCGACACCCGCCAGCCGGCGAACAGCTTGACCAGCGGCTCGGCGGCCTGGCGCGCGGCCAGCAGCTTGGGGATGTCGGCCGGATCGTTCTGGCCGTCGCCGTCCAGGGTGGCGATCCACAGCCCGCGCGCAGCCTTGACGCCGTTGCGCACCGCCGTGCTCTGCCCGCTCTGGCTGACATGGTGCAGCACGCGCAGCTCCGGCGTGGACGCCTTCAGCCCTTCGAGCACCGCCAGGGTGTCGTCGCGCGAATGGTCGTCGACGTAGACGATCTCGAAATCGATCGTGCCGCGCAGCGCGGCGACGATCTCGGCGACCAGCGGCGGCACGTTGTCGCGCTCGTTGAACACCGGGACGACGACGGAGAGGGAAAGCTGGCTCATGGATTCGGCAAGGCTGGGCGCGGGGCGCGCGTGGGGGAAAAAGCGGCAGGCATTGTGCCGCGGACCGATGATCCGCGGATGAAGCGTCAGGCGGCGGCGCCGAAATACTCCCGGCACCAGGCCACCACCTGCGGCAGGCCGACCTCGATCGGGGTACTCGGATCGAAGCCGAACGCGGCGTGGGCCCGCGCAGTATCGGCCATCGTCTCGATCATGTCGCCCGGCTGCATCGGCCGATACTGTTTCTCGGCGCTGCGCCCGGCGGCGTCCTCGATCACCGCGATGAAGCGCTCCAGTTCCACCGGAGTGTGATTGCCGAGGTTGAACACGCGATGCGGCACCGGCTCGCTGGAGGGGTGATCGAGCGCGCCGAGCACGCCGGCGACGATGTCGGCGACGAAGGTGAAGTCGCGGCGCATGCGGCCGTGGTTGAACACCTCGATCGGGCGCCCGGCCAGCACCGCGCGGCTGAACAGCAGCGGCGCCATGTCCGGACGGCCCCAGGGGCCGTACACGGTGAAGAAGCGCAGCCCGGTGGCGCGCAGGCCGTACAGCTGCGCATAGGTGTGCGCCATCAGCTCGTTGGCGGCCTTGGTCGCCGCGTACAGCGAGCGCGGCTGGTCGATGCGCTGATCCTCGGAGAACGGCGGCGTCGCCGAATCGCCGTACACCGAGCTGCTGGAGGCATAGACCAGATGCTCCACGCCGCGGTGCCGGCACAGCTCCAGCATGTTGACGAAGCCGACCAGGTTGCTGTCGACGTAGGCATAGGGGTTCTGCAGCGAATAGCGCACCCCGGCCTGCGCGGCCAGGTGCACCACGCGGGTCGGCTGCACCTCGTCGAACAGCGCGGCCAGGCCGTCGCGGTCGGTCAGGTCCAGGGTGCGGATGTCCGCGTTCGCGCACAGCGCGGCGACGCGGTCGCGCTTGAGCTGCGGGTCGTAGTAGTCGTTGTAGTTGTCCAGGCCCACCACCAGTTGCCCGGCGGCGCGCAGCGCACGGACGGTGTGGGCACCGATGAAGCCGGCGGCGCCGGTGACGAGGATGGGCATGGCGGAGATCCTGACAAAACCGAAGGCGGAGGGGAGGAAGCTGGACGTGGGAAAGCAACGCTCAGAGCAAGCCCACGTTGACGCGGTGAGGATCGATGGCGTCCTGGATACCTGCCGCATCGAATCGATCAAGCAAAGCCTCGGTGCCGCGCTCGAGCTTGAACGCCATCTCTTCCGGATACAACGGCATCACCGCCATGAACACGATGGCCTTGTTCGCGTCGATCGTCAGTTCATCGAAGGCGTCGGATGCGGTCACCTGCGGGAACAGCATAGCGCTATCGAAGCCGACACTTGGGGCGTAGGGCATGGCCGGGTCGCCATTGGACAGCGTGTGTCCAATGCCTAGCCAGGTGTCCTGCTTATGCGGCAAGCGCGCCAATGTCTTGAGCAGGCGCAGCGGCCAGTAATGACATTCCTCCTGGAAATCTTCGTACTCGATCGGCCAGTCCGGCGGCAGGGTCAGCACCAGCTCCATGAAGCGCGGCGCGTCGAGGCCCTCGGGCACGGCCATCGGCAGGTCGCTCATCCCCGAGGTGACCAACCGCAGATACGGCACCTCGTCGGTGGCGGGCACCACGTGCACATCCAGGTGCACGGTGTCGGAGCTGATTTCGTGCAGGACGACGGAAATTGGCCCCAGGTGACGTTCGATGTGCGCACCGATCTGCTCCAGGCAGGACTCGCCGCGCGCCAGCGCGAACGGCTTTTCCTCGCGATGCTGCAGGATCGGGCTGCCGCCCGGGCTGATCTGCGTGTCCTCGTTGCTCATGCAATGCTCCGGTTGCTGGCCAGCGCCGCGGCGCGCGGCCTCAGCGCAGGGTCAGCGGCGCGTCCTTGGCCAGCGCCGCCTTGCGCTCCTTGCTGAATTCCCACCACGGACGCGGCGTCTCGCCCTGCATGAAGCGCACGATCGACAGGAACACGTCGATCACGCAGTGGTCGTGCATCACCCCGGTGCGCAGGCACAGCTGTGCGTACATGTCGTAGGGATCGCGGCCCTGCAGATGCGCCGGCACGCGGATGCCGATCAGGCGCAGGTCCTTCTCGCAGGCCGGCCCGACGTTGGGCAGGTCGGTCAGGCGCAGCAGGTGGTGGCGGTCGACCTTGCTGGGATGCATGGCGGGGGTGGTCCTGGCGGACGCGGGCGGCGGCGCTCAGGCCTGCCGCGGACGCAGCTTCTCGAGCACGCCGTCCAGCGTGTCCAGATCGGTGTAGTGGATCACCAGCTTGCCCTTGCCGCCGCGGCCGTGAGCGATGGACACCTTGGTACCCAGCGACTCGGACAGCTCGGTTTCCAGCGAGGCGATGTCGGCCTGCGGCGCGGTACGCACCGGCTTGGCCTTGCGGTTGCTCGGCACCTTGCCGGCGGCGAACTGCTGCGCACGGTGCTCGACCTCGCGCACCGACCAGCCCTGGTCGGCGGCATCGGAGGCCAGGCGACTGGCCAACTCCGGCGACAGCGTCAGCAGCGCGCGCGCATGGCCCATCTCCAGGCGCCGCGCTTCCAGCAGCGCGCGGATCGCCGGCGGCAGTTCCAGCAGGCGCAGCAGGTTGGATACCGACGCGCGCGAGCGGCCCACCGCCTCGGCGGCCTCGGCGTGGGTCAGCGAGAACTCGTCGATCAACCGCTGCAGCGCCTGCGCCTCTTCCAGCGGGTTGAGATCCTCGCGCTGGATGTTCTCGATCAGCGCCATGGCGATGACGGTGCGGTCGTCCAGCTCGCGCACCACCACCGGCACCTCGCTGAGGCCGGCCAGTTGCGAGGCGCGCCAGCGGCGTTCGCCAGCGACGATCTCGAAACTGCCCGGCGCCAGTTCGCGGGCGACGATCGGCTGGATCACGCCCTGCGCCTTGATCGACTCGGCCAGCTCCTGCAGCTTGGCCTCGTCCATCTCCTGGCGCGGCTGGTACTTGCCCGGCTGCAGCTGCCCGACCGGCAGGCGGCGCAGGCTCTCGCCCGGCTGCAGCTCGGCGGTCGGCGCCGGCGCGGCCGCGCCCTTCGGCCCCAGCAGCGCTTCCAGGCCACGGCCGAGGCCGCGCTTCTTCGCTCCGAGGGCGGGGGGCTTGGCGCTCATCAGATGGTCTCCATGGCCGGCATCGGCCGATTGCGTTCGTTGCGGCGGCGCACGATCTCGCCAGCCAGTCCCAGGTAGGCGACGCCGCCGCGCGAGGTGCGGTCGTAGCCGACGATGCTCTGGCCATGGCTGGGCGCCTCGGCCAGGCGCACGTTGCGCGGCACGATGGTGCGGAACACCTTGTCGCCGAAGTGGTTGGTCAGTTCCGCCGATACCGCGTTGGCCAGGTTGTTGCGCACGTCGAACATGGTGCGCAGCACGCCTTCGATCTCCAGCGCCGGGTTCAGCTCGGCGCGCAGCGCCTCGATGGTCTCCAGCAGCGCGGTCAGCCCTTCCAGCGCGTAGTACTCGCACTGCATCGGCACGATCACCGAGTCGGCGGCGGTCAGCGCGTTCAGGGTCAGCAGCGACAGCGCCGGCGGGCAGTCGATCAGGATGAAGTCGTAGGCCTCGCGCAGCGGCGCCAGCGCGGTCTTCAGCCGCTGCTCGCGCGCCGGCTGGTCCATCAGCTGGATCTCGGCGGCGGTGAGATCGATATTGCCCGGCAGCAGGTCGAAGCCTTCCGGCGCGGTCACCCGGATCTGTTCGGCGCTGCTCTCGCCGAGCAGCACGTCGCAGGTGGAGGCGGCCAGCTCGCGCTTGTCGATGCCGCTGCCCATCGTCGCATTGCCCTGCGAGTCCAGGTCCACCAGCAGCACGCGCTGCGACTGCCGCGCCAGCGACGCGGCCAGGTTGACCGCGGTGGTGGTCTTGCCGACGCCGCCCTTCTGGTTGGCGATGGCGATGATGCGGGCCATGCGGGAGCCTCGTCGGCGATGGGGTGGGACCGGGCATTATGCGGTCACAGCCCCCCCTGGCGGAAATCGGGGCCGGCCGCGGCCGCCGCTCAACCGCGCTCGACCACCACCAGGTGGCGGTCGGCGCCCAGGCCGGGGACCTGCAGCGGGTGCACCGTCGGCGCCACCCAACCCGGCGGCAGCGCGGCGATCTCCTCGTCCGGGCGCACGCCCTTCATCGCCAGCAGGCGCCCGCCCGGGCGCAGCAGGTGGCCGCCGACGGCGACGATGCCGGCCAGGGTGTCCAGCGCGCGTGCGGTCAGCAGGTCGTAGGCGCCGGCCTCGTCCAGCGCCTCGGCGCGTGACTCGGCCACGCGCGCGTTGTCCAGGCGCAGCTGGCGCACCGCCTCGCGCAGGAACCGCGCCTTCTTGCCGTTGCTTTCGACCAGGGTCACCCGCAGCTGCGGCCGCGCGATCGCCAGCGGAATGCCGGGCAGCCCAGGACCGGTGCCCAGGTCGGCCAGCGCGCCCTCCTGGGCGAACGGCTGCATCGCCAGCGAATCCAGCAGATGGCGGGTCACCATCTCGTGCGGGTCGCGGATCGCGGTCAGGTTGTAGGTGCGGTTCCAGCGCGTCAGCAGCGCCAGATAGGCCAGCAGCGGCGGCGCCAGCGCGGCCACGTCCAGGCCTTGCGCGTGCAGGCCCTGTTCGAGCGCGACGCGGACGGAATCGGGAAGAGAGGCATCGGTCATCGGCGGATTATCGCAGGTGCCGCCGCTGCCGCACTCTGGCCGAGGCATTTCCCGGAACGCATAGAGGATCAGCACCCGCCTGGGGCGGTCAGGCTCCCAACATCCGTGCGAGGCCAGGTACCGGGTAGTATTCGAACGCCTTGCCGACCCGTTGCTTGTAGAGCAGGCCCGCGGCGACCAGGGAATTCAGGTCGCCCAGCGCTGTTGGATAGGTGATCGTGTGCGCCGACCGATGCCCGGCCACGGTGTATGGCCGGTCAGGATCCTTCAGTGCATTGGCCAGCAAGGCGCGCTGCCTGTGATTCAGCACAGCGTCGCCCACATGCGCCTTGCGCAGCACGTGACGCGCAAGCCGATCTTCCTGCTGCTTCTTCGCGATATACGTGTGCAACGCCTGGATGGACTGCTCGATCGCTTCCAACTGCTGCGAGACGAAATAGCTCAGATCGGCGCCATCGCTCTCGGTGTAGAGATACGCCCGCATGTATTTCCCGGGCGACTTCTTCAATACGCTCGAAATCGACAGATATTCGGTCAACCAGTAACCGGAGTTCATCATGCTCCAGTAGAAGAGCGCCCTGGCCGTCCGTCCGTTCCCATCAACGAATGGATGGTCGTAGCCGATCTGGAAGTGAATTGCGATGGCGCGCACGACAGGATGGATGAAGGTTTCGCTCGCCGTGTCGTTCGCGAACGCGCAAAGCCGTCTCATCCTGTCCGCCACTTGGATTGCAGGCGGCGGGACATGCAGCAGCGTCGGCGGGGAACCTCGGTCGTAGATGACGACATTGTCTCCCACCGAACGATATCGACCAGAATATTCCGCGCTTTCCAGCGTCCCGTCCGTCAGGATGCTATGCAGCTCCAGCACCTCCTCGGGCGTGATTGGCCGCTTCCCCCTGTCGCGAATCATGTTCATCGCGAGGTAGTTGTTGTAGATCATTCGCTCCGACTGATCGCGCGGCAGTCTGCCAGTCGATAGCATCTCTTTTGCAACCGCGCGGGTGGTAGCGGCTCCCTCAAGCTGGGACGACGTCATGGCCTCCTCGATCAGCGAACGGATCAGAAATCTATTCTGTCCACCGCTGCTCTCCATTCCTTTGATCGCCCCAGCCGCCTCGCGATCAATGTAGTGAAGTCTGCGCTGCATCGAATCGGTAATGGAAACGACGAAGTTCTCGTCGTCTTTGTCCACCAGATCAAGTTCGCGTGCCAGCGCTTGACGGCTCCACTTGATGCCAGCCCACCATTCTTCTGTGGTGAGGCCGTCTGGCGCGACTCTATGCCTGAGTTTGTCCCAGTGTTCGTAGCTTCCAGCCACCTCGGGACCGATCTTCGACCTGAACACCCTCATCATGCGCTCAGGTTCATTAACAAGAAGACGCCAGCTGGCTGGGGGCGGCACAGGGAGCTTCATCGCGTTTTCCTATAAAAAACGTATATCTTTTTACATCAAATTACACCAAAGCACGACCTGCCCAGCCAACGAGGTCGACATCGGAATCACAGGGCTGCAACACGATCCAGAGGATGGAACCTACGGCAGCCCTGGCCACCAGGCCAGCGCCGCCCGGTAGCCGGGTGCGGCCTCCCATTCGTGCAGGTGCCAGGCCTCGGCCGCGCCCAGGCCCGGGTCGCACCAGACCAGGCGCAGCGCGCCGCCGGCGTCCTCGGCGAAGCGCAGCCGGTGCAGGCCGAAGGCGATGCCGTGGCCATGCGCCTTGAGCAGCGCTTCCTTGGCGCACCACAGGCGGAAGAACAGCGCCTCGCGCGCCGGCATCGCCAGCGCCGCCAGCAGCGCGACCTCGTCCGGGTGGAAGAAGCGCTGCGCCAGTTCCAGCAGGCGCGGCCGTGGCCGCTGGCGCTCGATGTCCACCCCCAGCCGCGCGTGCGCGGCCACCGCCACCAGCAGGTAGTCGCCGCTGTGGCTCCAACCGGTGTCCACGTGCGCCAGCGGTGCATGCAGGCCGGGCCGGCCGCGGGCGTCGCGGCGCAGCGGCAATTGCGCCGCCGGCACCGCCAGTTCGCCGGCCAGCAGGCGCCGCGCCTGCGCCTCGCCGGAGGTCCGCGGCGGATGCGGGCGCAGCCACAGCGCCACCGGGCCGAGGCGCCAGTCCGGCGGCTCGGCGCCGTCGGCCACGGGCGGCGTCGGTGCGCTCACGCCGCGCCCACAAAGCGCAATGGCCGCTGCGCGGCGGGGCCGACGCTATACGGCCGCTTCACGGCGGCGCTCCTTAAATGACGCGCACCCCACCGCTCCTGGTGCGGGCCGAACCGAGGAGTCTGACGCATGGGCATCATCATCTGGTTGATCGTCGGCGGCATCGTGGGCTGGCTGGCCAGCATCATCATGCGCCGTGACGCACAGCAGGGCATCATTCTGAACATCGTGGTCGGCATCGTCGGCGCGCTGATCGCCGGCTGGCTGTTCGGCGGCGGCATCAACCAGGCGATCACCCTGTGGACGTTCCTGTACTCGTTGATCGGCGCCATCATCCTGCTGGCGATCGTCAACCTGTTCACCCGCGGCCGCGCGCGCTGACACAGCGCCCTCGCCGCTTGCGCAAACGCCCGGTTCGCCGGGCGTTTTGCATTTGCGGCCCCGCTCACGGCGCAGCGCGGTCGGCCGGATGGCGCACGCCGTCCTCGACCGGCACCGCAATGGCCAGCGCATACGGATTCACGCCCTCCAGGCAGCCGACGTTGTAGCCGTACAGGCTGGGATCGGAGCGGCGCCGATGATGCGTGTAGATCCCGCAGGTGCCGCAGAAATAATGCTGCGCGGTATGCGTGTGGAACTGGTACAGGCGCAGCGCCTGCTCGCCCTGGCGGACGTGCAGGGCCGTCAGCGGCACCGAGGCGACGATGGCGCCGCGGCGCCGGCACAGCGAGCAGTTGCAGCGGCGCGGGTCGACGATGCCCTGCGGCAGCTCCAGGTCGATCTGCACCGCACCGCAGTGGCAGCTGAGCCGGTGCAGCGGCGCGATCGCGGTATCGCCGACCTTGTCGATGCAGCGGCGCACGTGGCGCTCGCTCATGCCGCCGGCTCCAGTTCGACCCAGGCCGGCGCGTGATCGCTGGGGCGGTCCCAGCTGCGCGGTTCGCGGTCGATGCCGGCACCGCGGGTGCGCGCCTTCAGCGCCTCGGACACCAGGGTCAGGTCGATGCGCAGCCCCAGGTCGCGGCGGAAGCCGGCCTGGCGGTAGTCCCACCAACTGAAGATGCCGCCGTCGGCATGGTGCAGGCGGAAGCCGTCGTGCAGGCCCAGGCCGAGCAGCTTGTGCAGGGCGCCGCGCTCGGCGGTGGAAGTGAGGATGTGGTTGTCGCTCCACACCAGCGGGTCGTGCACGTCGCGCGCGTCCGGGGCGATGTTGAAGTCGCCCAGCACCACCAGCCGCGGATGCCGCTGCAGCTCGTCGGCCAGCCAGGCGTGCACCGCCTCCAGCCAGCGCAGCTTGTAGGCGTACTTGTCGGTGCCCACGTCCTGTCCGTTGACCACGTACAGATTGACGATGCGCAGGTCGCCGATGGTGGCGGCGATGGCGCGCTTCTGATCGTCCTCCAGGCCCGGCACGCCGATCTGCACGTCGCCGATCGGCAGGCGCGAGAGGATCGCCACGCCGTTGTAGGTCTTCTGCCCGGCGAACACGCTGCGGTAGCCGGCCTCGGCCAGCGCCGTGTCGGGAAACTTGTGGTCCTCCAGCTTGGTCTCCTGGATCCCGACCACGTCCGGCGCGAACGCGGCCAGCCACTGTTGCAGGTGCGGCAGGCGCACGTTGAGCGAGTTGACGTTCCAGCTGGCGATCTTCAAGGGAAATCCGGGACGGGGAAGCCGGCCGCTATTCTGACCGCAGCCGCCGCGGCGGCCAAACCGCGGGCACCAGGCCGTTCAGCGCCGCGCGCAGCACTGCGCGAACAGCGCCGGCGCCAGGCTCAGCGCCTGCTGGCGCTGCGCCTCGTTCAAGCCGTCGAGCAGTTCCTCGGCACCGAGCGCCTGTTCCGGCGGCGGGAACGGCCGCTCCGGCGCCTGCCGCGCGGCCAGTTGCCAGGCCGCGGCGTACGGCGGATCGGCCACCGCCAGCCAGGGCGCGCGCAGCAGTTGCGCCAAGGCGCCGATCGACGTGCGGTCGCCGTGCAGCGCGCGGTCTTCCAGTTGCGTCACCACGTCCTCGGCATCGCGCTCGTCGGCGGCCGACAGCGGAGCGCGTTGCCCTTCCGCGTCGACGCTGCCGGCGCGCGCGACCAACTGCGCCACGCGCTGCGCCAGCAACTGGCGTTGCGCATCGGCATCGCCGCGCGCGGCCGCACTGCGCAGCATCGCCTCGATCTGCGCGGCATCGAGCCCGGCGACGCCGCGACAGGCCGCGAGACGTTGCCGTTCGGCCGCCCGGCGTGCCGCGACGGCCGCGGCGCCCTCGGCGTCTGCGCCCGGCAGCACCACCGGGCGGGACGGCGGCGCTTGCGCGCGTTGCCGACAATCCAGCGCCAACAGCGCGGTAGCGGTCAGACGCTGCGCCTCGCTGGCGCCGGCCGCCAGCGCCGCATCGGGCGGCGTGGTCGCGGACACCGCCAACGGCGACGGTGCTGCCGAGCGCGGTAGCGCCGGTGCCTGCGCCTTGTTCGCGGCAACGGTGGGTGCGGCCGTCGGCGGCATCAGCTTCGCCGCGAGCGCGACCATTCCCACCACCACCGCGCCGGCGAACCAACGCAGCGGACGCCGCATCGCCGCCATGCTCAGCGCGCCGCGGCCGCGTAGGCGGCGCGGTCGAACGCCATCGGCTGCGCCTGGCGCAGGCGCTGCATGGCGTCGGCCGCCGCCTGCTCGCGCAGTTGCAGGTCGATCTGCCCGCGCACCGCGTCGAAGCGCGCCGCGGTCTTCGCATCGAGCCGGATCAGGTGGTAGCCGTCGGGGCCGCGCACTGGCGCGGAGACCTGTTCCACCGCGAGCTGTCGGATCGGCGCGTCGAAGGCGTCGGCCAGGTAGCGGCCGAAGGTCGGCGACAACTGCCCACCCTCGCCGGCGGTGGCGGTGTCGTCGGACTCGCGCATCGCCAGCGTGGCGAAATCGGCGCCGCCGTCGAGCTGGCGCTTGAGCGCTTCGGCGCGCTGCAGAGCCTGCGCCTCGGTCAGGGTGTGCCCGCTGCGCGGCCCGCCCTGCGGATGCAGCGCGACGAACAGATGGCGCAGGTGATATTCGGTGTAGTCGTCCGGATGCGCGGCGAACTGCCGGCGCAGCATCGCCTCGTCGATGTGCGCGTCGGCGCTGAGCCGTGCCTGCGCGGCCTCGGCCAGGATCGCGTCGGCTGCGCGGCGCAGGCGCGCGGCCACTACCGGATCGTCCTGCAGATGCTGTTGCCGCGCCTGGTCGAGCAGGATGGCGCGGTCGGCGAAGCGACGCACCACGGAGTCGTCGTCGATGCCGGCAACGCCGCGCGTGGCGTCGCCGGCCAGGGCGCGGTACTCGCTGGCGGTGAACTGCTGCGCGCCGACGCGCAGTACCACCGGGTCGGCGGTGGCGGGCTCGGCGGGGGCCGGCGCGGCCAGGGCGGCGAACGCGGCCAGCGCGCAGGTGGCCAAGGTGATGGACCTGGCCACGGCTGATTTGGCGAAAGACAGGGACATGCGCTTCTCCAGGAGAGGGCGGCGCGCGACGCAGAAGCGCCGCAGCCGCAAAAGGCGGCCGACCGCAGGCCGGCCGCCAGGACATGCAAGGACTCAGTCGTGCTTGCCGCGTGCCTTCAGGTACGCGATCGCCGCCTTCGGGTCGTCGGTGGTGATCAGGCTGAACGCCTCCTGGTTGACGATGAAGTTGAGATCGCCACGGTTGTCGGCGGTGTCGCGGCCGCCGGAGTAGGAGAAGTACAGGTCCGACAGCTGATAGCAGCAGGCGCCGCTGTTCTGGTAGAACTTCCCGGCCAGCGGGCTGTCCGGAATCGCCTGGAACACGCCCACGCGCACGCCGCGCTCGCGCACGCGGTCGGCCTGGCCCTGCAGCAGGCCACCGAGCTGCTTGACGTTGATCTCCATCGCCTCCTTGGTATCGCTCCAGGCCGATATGGCGTTGTCGACATTGATCTTGGTCAGCATGTTGGTGGTGAACACCGGAATGCCGACCATGCTGGTGGTGTCGGCGCGGAACGCCGAGCGGCTCGGATACAGGGTGGCATTGACCTTGGCCGCGACGAAGTTGGACGCACCCACCGAGAACGCGGCATCGGCCGCGCGCGACACCGCACGCACCGAGGCGGCGTCCTTGATGTCGAACACGATGGGCGTCTTCAGGCCATGCGCCTTGAAGTAGGAGAACAGGTCATCCACGCGCGGCACGTGGTAGCCGGTGGTGGTGCGGCGGTCGGGGGTCAGCAGGAACAGGCCGCTGACCACCGACCACGGGGTCACGGTGATCGACGGGTTGTAGCCCTGGTTGCTCATCGGGTCGTACTTGGTTTCGCCGGCACGGCTGGTCCACACGTTGGTGGTGCGGCCGAGGTTCCAGTCGTGCAGCACCACCGGTACGCCGTCGCTGGTCATCTTGATGTCCAGTTCCACGCCGTCCATGCACTGGTCGTTGGCCAGCTGCAGCGCACCGCGCGAGTTTTCCGGCATGTCGGGGAAGTTGCCGTACTTGCCCCACAGACCGCGGTGGGCCAGCACGACGGTGTCGCCGCTGCTGTCGCCGAACAGGATGTTGCTCATCTTGGTGCCGACGGTGTCGTTGCAGTTGGCCATGGCCAGCTGCGGCACGACGGCCAGGACCGTCAGGGCGGCGAGCACGCGACAGGCGCGCGCCAGGGGCGAGGGAACGAATGCGATCTTCATTGGGCTGCGTCCGGTTCTGAGGGAAAGGGGAGACACGGGGGACGAGCGCCGGTCAGGTCGACGCATGGCGGCATCTCGTGTGTTGCGCTCCGCACGGACGTCTCGCGCAGGAGCCTGAGCCGCCGTGATCGGCGGCGGCGTCGGGCGAGAACCTAATAACTTACTGTGAATTATTTATTTCCGAGGTGCGACCCCGCGTTGGACTGTGGACTGCGCCGCGATTTGCTGCAGTCTGAGTCGCACTGCTTCCCGGTAACGGGGCTGCGGACACGGCCCAGGGGTGGATCGCGCGTGCGAGGCCACGGGGCATGGCGCTGCATCGGAGGCTTCGCCGGTGGCGGCCGAGGCAGGCCTTGCAGGAGCGGCTTCAGCCGCGACGCTCTACCGGTAATGCTTCTTCGCAGCTCAAGCCGCGCCTGCACGCAGGTGCCCTATCGCCACGCCATGCACCCGCATCTGGACGTCGGCTATGCCCCGCTCACCGCACCAGGAACGAGAGCATGCGCGCGATCCGCGCGTACGGCGGCTTCAGCAGGTCGCTGCCGGCGCGGCGCGACTGCCACAGGATCGGCAGCGCCTTGCTGAAGGCGTCGAAGCCGGCGCGGCCGTGGTAGGCGCCCATGCCGCTGGGGCCGATGCCGCCGAAGGGCAGCGCGTTGGCGGCGAAATGCAGCAGGCTGTCGTTGACGGTGACCCCGCCGGCGATGGTGGCATGCAGGATCGTCTCGATCCGCGCGCGGTCATGGCTGAAGGGATACAGCGCCAGCGGCCGGTCGCGGCTGTTGATCTCGGCGATGGCCGCGTCCAGGGAGCGGTAGCTGCGCACCGGCAGGATCGGGCCGAAGATCTCCTCCTGCATCAGCAGCGCGTCGTCGCCCGGCTGCAGCACCAGCGTGGGCACGATCAGCCGCTCCCGCTCGGCGCGTTCGCGCGCCACCGTGGCCAGTTCGATGACCTCCAGGCCGCGCGCGCGGGCATCGTCCAGGTAGCCGCGCAGGCGCCGGTACTGACCCTCGTTGACGATGCGGGTGTAATCCTCGGCGCTGGCGAAATCGCCGTAGCGCGCCAGCACCTGCGCACGCAGCGCCTGTACCAGCGCCGCCTCGCGGCCAGCGTCGATCAGCACGTAGTCCGGGGCGATGCAGGTCTGCCCGGCGTTGAACCACTTGCCGGTGGCCAGGCGCGCGGCGGCCTGGTCCAGCGGGTAGTCGGCGCAGACGATGGCCGGCGACTTGCCGCCCAGTTCCAGGGTCAGCGGGGTCAGGTTGGGGGCGGCGGCGGCCATCACCTTGCGCCCGACCGCGGTGGAGCCGGTGAACACCAGGTGGTCCAGCGGCAACGCCGCGAACGCCGACGCCACCTCGGCCCCGCCCAGCGCCACCGCCACCCGCTGCGGCGGGAACACCTCGGCCAGCAGCGACTGCAGGAACTGCGCGCTGCGCGGGGTGTGCTCGGAGGGTTTCAGGTAGACGTGGTTGCCGGCGGCGATGGCGGTGGCCAGCGGGATCAGCGCCAGGTTGACCGGGTAGTTCCACGGCGCGATCACCCCGACCACGCCGACCGGCACCGGCCGCACTTCCGCACGCGCCGGCCACAGCCGCCAGCCGGCGCCGACCCGCTGCGGGCGCATCCAGCGCTTCAGATGACGCAGCAGATGATCGATCTCGCCAAGCACGGTCATGCCGTCGGCGATCAGGGATTCGTGGCGCGAGCGGTGGCCGAAATCAGCGGCGATGGCATCGGCCATCTCCGGCAACCGCCGCTTCAGCGCCGCGCGCAGCCGCAGCAGGTCCTCGCGGCGCTGCGCCCGCTCCGGCTTGGCCGACTGCCAGGCCGCGCGCAGACGCTGCAGGGTGACTGGCAAGGCGGCCAGTGGCGTGTCGGCGGAAGCGGCGTCGGCGTCGGAGATCGGCATGGGCGCACTATACGACGGCGGTCGCGGCTGCCGTGCGCCACGTCGGGGGTCGGCAGCATGCGACCGAGACCCCGGGTCTGACGGTGGCTCGCGTCGGGACTGAAGTCCCTCCCACAAGAGAGCAGCAGCGACCGGGCGAGATGATGCGGCATCCCGTCTCGGGACCGGCAACCCCCACCCTTCCGGGGTCGGGACTGAAGTCCCCTCCCACGAGGGGCGCGCCGGCATCGCCGCGAACTGAAGTTTCCACCTGTGGGAGGGACTTCGGTCCCGACCCGATGGCGCCAGGCACGCGAGCAGATGTGCTACAGCGCCGCCGGCTCTTCCAGCAACCATGCCTGCAATTGCGCCAACGAGGCGACCTGGTGGTGCGGCACGATGTCCTCCGGCGCGGCGGCGCCGTGCGCATTGAACCAACAGGTGTGCAGGCCCGCGGCCAGGCCGCCGGCGATGTCCGCCTGCGGGTTGTCGCCGACCATCAGCACCTGCGCCGGCGGGGGGGCGCCGAGTTGCGCCAGCGCGTGCGCGAAGATTCCCGGGTGCGGCTTGGCCACGCCCACCACCTCGGAAATGGCGATGACTTCGAAGCGGTCGTGCAGCCCGGTACGCTGCAGGCGCGCGTTCTGCAGCGCGCCGAAGCCGTTGGTGACCAGGCCCAGGCGCGCGCGCCCACGCAAGGCGTCGAGCAGGTCCACCGCTCCGTCCAGCGGCGCACACAGCTCGGCCATCGCCGCCAGGAACGCCGTGTTCAAGGTCTCCGGCGCGGTCTGCAGGCGCTGCGCCCAGTCGGCGAAACGGCGCTGCTGCAATTGCAACGCGGTGATCGCGCCGTTCTGGTACTGCACCCACAGCGGCCGGTTGCACGCCGTGTACTCGGCGAACTCGGCTTCGCCGAACTGCACGCCGTAGCCGGCGAACATCCGCTGCAGGCCGGCGAAGGCATCGAAGTGGAACAACGTGTCGTCGGCGTCGAACAGGATCCAGCGGTAGCGCATGCGGCGAGACGATGCAGCGGCGGGCGGCCATGGTAGCGCCGCGACGGCCTCCCGCGCACGGACGGCGGCGCAGCGCTGCGCCGCCGTCCGCTGCCTTCATCCGCCCGTCCGCGCCAGGTCCTCGACCAGCAACTCGTAGGCATCGGCCGTGTTGCGCTTGAGGGTATAGGACAGCGCCCGGACCTGCCGCTCGCCGTAGGCATGGTCGTCGGTGCCCCGCACTGCCGTCCAGTGCGACGCCTCGTGCACCAGGGTCCCCGCCTGCTCCACCGCATCCAGGGTGAAGTACGCCGCGCACAGGTAGATCCGCTGCGGATTGTTCGGCCAGACGTATGCGATCGTGTTCTTGGCCTCGTGTTCGTCGAACTCGAACGCGACCTTACGGTCCAGACGCTGCAGCGCCGCGACAATCTGTCGGTAGTCCCGACGGTAGCCGTCCAGATGCGCGGCCGTGCCGCGGCTGTCGAAGTGCTTGCCGACCAACCCGGCGAGCGCCTGGTCCGACAATCCGAGGACCTGGTTGCAGAGGGCCACGGCGTTTGTGAGCGCCTGATCGGCGACCTGGAATTCCTGCTGGTTCAATGCGCGTGTCATCGTCTTGCCTCGTCATCGGACACATGGCCGTGACGCCAGCGTGCGGCGGCGTGCGCAAGCCAACACTCGGTCGGCACCCTAGATCGGCAGATGCAGAAGCTGATGCGATCAGCGCCCGGGCCAACGCAGGACGCCGGCACGAGGCCGGCGTCCTGGTCGATGGCAGCCGTGTCGATGGCTCAGTGCCCCGACCCGCGCGAGGCGCCCAGCCCGGTCTCGGCGCGGATCTGCTGCGCCTTGAACGCGGCGCGTTCCTTGCCGGCCTGCGCGCTGCGGTCCAGCACCGAGAACAGCCAGATGCCGACGAAGCCGATGGTGACCGAGAACAGCGCCGGCGAGGTGTACGGGAACGGCGCCGAACCGGTCGGGTTGCCCAGCGTGTCCACCCACACCGACGGCGACAGCACCGTCAGCACCAGCGAGGAGATCAGGCCCAGGAAACCGCCGATCACCGCACCGCGGGTGGTGCAGTTCTTCCACAGCAACGACAGGATCAGCACCGGGAAGTTGGCCGAGGCGGCGATGGCGAAGGCCAGCGACACCATGAAGGCCACGTTCTGCTTCTCGAACACGATGCCGAGCAGCACCGCGATCACACCCAGTGCGATGGTGGTGACGCGCGACACCTTCAGCTCCGAGCCCGGGGCGGGATTGCCCTTCTTGATCACCGTGGCGTACAGGTCGTGGGACACCGCCGAGGCGCCGGACAGGGTCAGGCCGGCAACCACCGCCAGGATGGTGGCGAAGGCCACCGCGGAGATGAAGCCCATGAACACGTTGCCGCCCACCGCGTTGCCGACCAGCACCGCCGCCATGTTGGCCGCGCCCTTGCCGCCGTGAATGGTGCCGGTGGCGACGTCGGCGAACTGCGGGTTGGTCAACACCAGGGCGATGGCGCCGAAGCCGATGATGAAGATCAGGATGTAGAAGTAGCCGATCCAGGTGGTGGCCCACAGCACCGACTTGCGCGCCTGCTTGGCGTCGGGGACGGTGAAGAAGCGCATCAGGATGTGCGGCAGACCGGCGGTGCCGAACATCAGCGCCATGCCGAAGGAGATCGCCGAGATCGGATCCTTGACGAAGCCGCCCGGGCCCATGATCGACAGGCCGGCAGTGGCTGCCTCTTCCGGCGAGGCGCCGCCGTTGGCCGCCACCGCGGTCTTCACCCGCACGCCCTCGGCGAACAGCGCCTCGAAGCTGAAGTTGAAGTGCCACATGATCGCCACGGCCATGAAGGTCACGCCGGTCAGCAGCAACACCGCCTTGATGATCTGCACCCAGGTGGTGGCGGTCATGCCGCCGAACAGCACGTAGACCATCATCAGCACGCCGACCAGGCTCACCGCCACCCAGTAGTCCAGGCCGAACAGCAGCTTGATCAGCGCGCCGGCGCCGACCATCTGCGCGATCAGGTAGAACAGCACCACCACCAGCGTGCCGGAGGCGGCGAAGCTGCGGATCGCGGTCGGCGCGAAGCGGTAGCCGGCCACGTCGGCGAAGGTGTACTTGCCGAGGTTGCGCAGGCGCTCGGCCATCAGGAAGGTCAGGATCGGCCAGCCGACCAGGAAGCCGATGGCGTAGATCAGGCCGTCGTAGCCGTTGGTCATCACCGCCGCGGTGATGCCCAGGAACGAGGCCGCCGACATGTAGTCGCCGGCGATCGCCAGGCCGTTCTGGAAGCCGGTGATGCCGCCGCCAGCGGTGTAGAAGTCCGACGCCGAGCGGGTCTTCTTCGCCGCCCACTTGGTGATCCACAGCGTGCCGGCGACGAAGAAGGCGAACATGCCGATCGCCACCCAGTTGGTCGGCTGCTTGTCGGTCGGGCCGACGTCGCCGCCGGCGGCCAGGGCCGCGCCGGCCGGCAGCAGCGCGGCCAGCAGCAGCAGGAGGAAGCGCAGGTGCTTGCTCATTGGCGGGCGTCCTCGAGGATGTCGGCGGTCAGCTGGTCGTACACGGTGTTGGCGCGACGCACGTAGATCGCGGTGATGGCGATGGTGAAGACCATCACCCCGATCGCGATCGGGATGCCGATGGTGGTGACGCCGCTGCCCATCGGCTGGGCCAGGAAGGCCTTGTCGAAAGCGATCAGGCCGATGAAGCCGAAATAGGCCAGCAGCATCAGGACGGTCAGCGTCCAGCCCAGCGCGTTGCGCTGGCGCTTGAGCGCGTGGTACTTCGGATTGGCGTCGATCTTGGCGATCAGCGCGTCGTTGGAGAGGCTCATGAGATGGCTCCGGTAAGTGGCCGCGGCGCGGATCAGAAGCTGTACTTGGTGGTGAACTGCAGGCGGGTGATGTCGCCCGTGGCGCCGCTTTCGATCTCGCGCTTGCCGTACATCAGCTCGGCGCCGATATCGACCTTGGGCAACGGCGAGTAGAAGACGTTGCCGCGGATGCTCTGCACGCTTTTGGTCACGGCCAGGCCGGTGCGCGCGGTGTCGTTGTCGTAGTCGCTGCGCGCGTAGATCAGGTTGGTGCGCAGCTTGGGCGAGAACGCGTGGCGCCAGCCGACGTAGCCGGCGACCACCCCGACCGTGTCCAGATCGCGGTCGGCGGCGGCGTACACCGCGTTCTGGGCGATGCCCAGGCCGATGTAGCGGCCGATGCCTTCGCCGCCGGTGAGCTGGTAGAACAGGCTGTCGCTGTCGCTGGCCACCCACTTGCCGCCCAGGGTCAGGCCGCCGGAGGCCTTGCTGGCATCGGCGCCGGTGGCGCGGTTGTCGACCTTCTGCTGGCCGACCACGCCGGCCACGCCGAAGCTGCCCCAGTCGCCCTTCCAGCCGTAGCGCACGGTCAGGTCCGGCAGCGCGCCGCGGTCGGAACTGGCGGTGCTGACCACGCCGGCCACGCTGCGCGTGTACAGCGTGGTTTCCGGATTCTCCAGGGCGATGCTGAAGCCGCCGTTGGTGTAGCGCAGCTGCGCCTGGCGCACGAACACCACGCCGTCGGTGGGGCCGATGAAGTCGGCCGCTTCCGGCAGCGCCGCCGGATCCATGAAGTTGGACCAGGTCTGGCCGGCCAGCCAGTGGTTCCAGTACATGTAGGCGTGGCGCAGGGTGGCGCCGTAGGTATTGGTGGCGGTCTGGGTGCCCAATGCATTGCCGAAGAAATCCAGTTCCACCAGCGCGCCGGCCTTGTTGCCGCCTTCGGTGACGCTGTCCACGCCGAAGTTGATCCTCGAGAACTTGGCATGCGCGTTGTAGTCGGTGCCGGACTTGGCCCCGCCCACCGGGGTCTGCCCGGGCAGGTACAGCGCGCGGCCGGTGGCGTCGTCGGCGAGCTGGCCGTCGCCGGTGCGGGTGGCCAGGAAGTCGGCCTTGATGAAGCCGCCGACCTTGAAGGTGGTGCCGGGCGTGGCCCCCGGGGTGATGGTGGTGACCTGGATCGGCGCCTTGCCGGCCGGCGGTGCCGGGGGTGGCGGCGGCGGCGCGGCCTGGGTCGAGCGGACCGCGGCGACCTCGGTCTGGGTCTGCGCGATCTGTCCCTGCTGCTGTTGCTGCGCCGACAGCAGTTGCTGCACCTGCCGTTCCAGCTCGGCCACGCGGGTCTCCAGCGCCTGTTCGCGCGCCGAGGGTTTGCCTTGGGCGAAGGCCGCGCCGGGCGCGACCAGGGCCACCAACAGCGCGGCCGCCAACGGGCGACGCGCCAAGGATGCGATGCGGTTGCTCATTACTCCCTCCCGAATAATGGATGGCCGCACGCATGCGCACGGCCGTAGCCCAGCGTGCGCGAGCGCGGCCGGCGCGCCTATTGGCCATTAGTCGAACGTCGGCTGAGTTACGACCATCGTCTAAGGCCCGGCGCGTGTGCGCTTAACGCCGGATGCGGCACACTGCGCGTTGACGCGCCGCCGCATGCGGCGCCCCGTTCAATGCAGAGGGAACCATGGCCGATCTCTATCCCGTCGATCCGCAGTTCGCCGCCCGTGCGCGGGTCGACAAGACCCAGTACCAGACCCAGTACAAGGAATCGGTGGAACAGCCGGAGGCGTTCTGGGGCAAGGTGGCCGAGCGCCTGGACTGGTTCAAGAAGCCGACCCGGATCAAGGACATCAGCTTCGCCCTGGACGACTTCCATATCCGCTGGTTCGACGACGGCGAACTCAACGCCAGCGTCAACTGCCTGGACCGGCAACTGGCCACCCGCGGCGACAAGACCGCGCTGCTGTTCGAGCCGGACAGCCCGGACGCGCCGTCCTACCGCGTCACCTATCGCGAGCTGTACGAGCGCGTGTGCCGGCTCGGCAACGCCCTGCGCGCGCTGGGCGTGCAGAAAGGCGACCGCGTCACCATCTACCTGCCGATGATCCCAGACGCGGCGGTGGCGATGCTGGCCTGCGCGCGCATCGGCGCGATCCACTCGGTGGTGTTCGGCGGCTTTGCGCCCAACTCGATCGCCGACCGCGTGATCGACTGCGGCAGCAAGCTGATCATCACCGCCGACGAAGGCCTGCGCGGCGGCAAGAAGATCCCGCTCAAGGCGAACGTGGACGCGGCGCTGAAGCTGCCCGGCACCACCAGCGTGGAAACCGTGCTGGTGGTACGCCACACCGGCGGCGCGGTGGACATGCAGGCCCCGCGCGACCGCTGGTTCCACGACGTGGTCGACACCCAGCCGGCCGAGTGCGAACCCGAGCGCATGAACGCCGAGGATCCGCTGTTCATCCTCTACACCTCCGGCTCCACCGGCAAGCCCAAGGGCGTGCTGCACACCACCGCCGGCTACCTGCTGTACGCGGCCTACACCCACGAGACCGTGTTCGACCTGCGCGAGGACGACATCTACTGGTGCACCGCCGACGTGGGCTGGGTCACCGGCCACAGCTACATCGTCTACGGGCCGCTGGCCAACGGCGCCACCGCGCTGATGTTCGAGGGCGTGCCCAACTACCCGAGCGTGTCGCGCTTCTGGGAAGTCATCGACAAGCACCAGGTGACGATCTTCTACACCGCCCCGACCGCGATCCGCGCGCTGATGCGCGAGGGCGAGGCGCCGGTGAAGAAGACCTCGCGCACGAGCCTGCGCCTGCTCGGCAGCGTCGGCGAGCCGATCAATCCCGAAGCCTGGCGCTGGTACTACGACGTGGTCGGCGACGGCCGCTGCCCGATCGTGGACACCTGGTGGCAGACCGAGACCGGCGGCATCCTGATCACCCCGCTGGCCGGCGCCATCGACCTCAAGCCCGGCTCGGCGACGCTGCCGTTCTTCGGCGTGCAGCCGGCGCTGGTCAGCGCCGACGGCGAGATTCTGGAAGGCGCCACCGAGGGCAACCTGGTGCTGCGCGATTCCTGGCCGGGGCAGATGCGCACCGTCTATGGCGACCACCAGCGCTTCATCGACACCTATTTCCGCACCTACCCGGGCAGCTATTTCACCGGCGACGGCTGCCGCCGCGATGCCGACGGCTACTACTGGATCACCGGCCGCGTCGACGACGTCATCAACGTCTCCGGCCACCGCATCGGCACCGCCGAAGTGGAGAGCGCGCTGGTTTCCCACCCCAAGGTCGCCGAAGCGGCGGTGGTCGGCTTCCCGCACGACATCAAGGGCCAGGGCATCTACGCCTACGTGACCCTGGTCGCCGAGGAGCAACCGAGCGAGGCCCTGCACAAGGAACTGGTGGCCTGGGTGCGCAACGAGATCGGCCCGATCGCCGCCCCCGACCACCTGCAGTGGGCGCTCGGCCTGCCCAAGACCCGCTCGGGCAAGATCATGCGCCGCATCCTGCGCAAGATCGCCGAGAACGCCCCCGACCAGCTCGGCGACACCTCGACCCTGGCCGATCCGTCGGTGGTGGATTCGTTGGTGAACGAACGACTCACGCGCTGACGCGCTACGCGCGTCGGGAATGGGGAGTCGAGAATGGGGAATGGGAAAAGCCGTTCCCCGGTCGCTTCGAGATCTTAGGCACCCGACACTCCGCTTTTGCCGTTCCCATTCCCCATTCCCGTTTCCCCATTCCCGGCCTCACCCATGCCCACCCTGCTGATCGCCGACGACCATCCCCTGTTCCGCGAGGCGCTGCGTGGGGCGGTGCAGCGGGTGATGCCGGGGGTGCAGTTGTACGAGGCCGACAGCGTCGAGGCGTTGTACGCGCTGGCCGATCGCCATGCCGATGCCGATCTGCTGCTGATGGATCTCAACATGCCCGGCGCGCAGGGCTTCAGCGCGCTGGTGCACATGCGCGCGCTGCATCCGCAGTTGCCGGTGGTGGTGGTGTCCGCGCGCGAGGAGCCGACGGTGATGCGGCGCGCGCTGGACCACGGCGCGTTCGGCTTCATTCCCAAGTCGGCCGACTCGGACACCATCGGCCTGGCCCTGGGCACGGTGCTGGACGGCGAGCACTGGGCACCGCCGGAAGCGCACAACGTGCCGCCCACCGACCGCGCCGAACGCGAGGTCGGGCAGCGCCTGCGCGAACTGACGCCGCAGCAGTTCCGGGTGCTGCAGATGCTCGGCGCCGGCAGCCTCAACAAGCAGATCGCCTACGACCTGGGCGTGTCCGAGGCCACGATCAAGGCGCACGTCACCGCGATCCTGCGCAAGCTCGGCGTCACCAACCGCACCCAGGCGGTGCTGCTGGCCGGCAAGCTGGCCATCGACAGCGACGCCATCGTGCTGCCGCCGGAAGAGGACTGAGCCGCGGCGACGCCTGGCGAAGGCGCGAGCGGAGCGGATGCGGCGCGTGCGCGCACGTTGGCATTGCGCACGCGGCACGCTGGGCGCCTCCTTGTGGGAGGGACTTCAGTCCCGACGTGCTGAACGCTGAGCGCCAGTCGCACTCTTCGGCGCGACGGAAGCCACCCCACGCGGCGGCGATGCGTCGATTGCTGCATCCGGGAAATGAGGACGCGTCCGTGGCGCTGTCCTGAAGTGGCGCACACATTCGCACCTCGCGCTCTATGGCTGAGTGCCACGGCGAGAGCCACATGCGCAGGGAGTGGGCATCCTCGACCTATCACGCACACACGCGTGCCGTACCGCCGCAGAGCCACCGTCGATATAGCCGCAGCTATCAAGATAAGCTGCAGGTTCGCGTGCGTTCCAGGGATGTTCGCCGCAGTTGGGCGCTGTTAGACTGCGCGTCCCCTTGGGGAGTAGCCTGCTGTCCGCCCTGCGCGGACAGCGCCCGTATCAACAGACTCGGCCGATGCGCCGTGGTACGGGCAGCCAGTTCGGTTGGCGAGACCAGCGGCGAGTGCGCAAGGCGAAGGCCGGGCGCGCGCGCTCGTCGTTGTCGCCTGTCCCGGTACGGTCCCCCATGTCGTTTCTTTCGATTCTCCTGCTCGGCATCGCCATGTCGACCGACGCGTTCGCCGCCGCCGTCGGCAAGGGCGCGGCGATGCAACGCCCACGCTGGGCCGACGCGCTGCGTGCCGGCCTGATCTTCGGCTGCATCGAGGCACTGACCCCGGCGCTGGGCTGGGTACTCGGCCAGGCCGCGTCCAAGTACGTGGTCGCCTTCGACCACTGGATCGCCTTCGGCCTGCTCGGCGCACTGGGCGTGCACATGATCGTCGCCGGCCTCAAGCCGGAGTCCGACACGCCCGAGGAGGCCGCGCCCAAGCGCCACGGCTTCTGGAACCTGGCCGCCACCGGCTTCGCCACCAGCATCGACGCGATGGCGGTCGGCGTCGGCCTGGCCTTCCTCGACGTGAACATCGTCGAGGTCGCGGCGATCATCGGCCTGTGCACGCTGACCATGGTCACCCTGGGCATCATGCTCGGCCGCGCGCTCGGCGCGCTCGCCGGCAAGCGCGCGGAGATCGTCGGCGGCGCTCTGCTGATCGCGATCGGCTGCACCATCCTGTTCGAACATCTGCATGGTGCAGGTTGATCGACGGGGCGCTGGTGCGGCCGGGATTGGGGATTCGGGAGTGGGGATGTGCGACGACGTGCGCGCCCATCCCACACCGACGGCGCCTTGGATCAAGCCGGCTTGGCGGTGAATTCGAGATAGGTGGACAGGATGTACTTGTCGCCGCTGCGCGGCGGCAGGCCGGCATGCAGGAACATCCAGTACGGCGGGAAGATCAGCAGGCGCTCCGGCGTAGTACCAGGCATCGAGCGTAAGCATGCTCCATTGGCGAGTCCACGCCGCCGCCAGTGCAATGGCATTGCGCCACGCCCCCCATGGAATTGGGTGGCGCGGCGCAATCAACATTCATCAGTTCTGCGGGAAGAATCCATAAATCGTCGTTACGCCACCAGAATCCGCGAAACTTTCGACGAAGCTGGCAACATCGCCTTTCATTGACGCTTCCGCCTGCGCCCTCGCAGGAACGGCTCTGACATCCGAATCCCGCTCGACACCCCCATCGATCAAGTCATTGAAAGAGGTGACCGGAAGATTCTTGATCGTGTAGTAGTGGTCGACAAGGAGATAGCCACCAGGTGTCTGCGTGTACTTCTCGATCTGGACTTGATTGCCGACCTTGACCGGCCCCCAACCGTTACTGCTTGCTGCGGATGCGTAGGCACTAAGCGCGATCTTCACGTAGCCCAGCACGGCGTCCGTATTTTTCGCCACAGCGCAGTCGGCACATTGAATGAAGATTTCATCGACCCTGTCGGTGACGACGGTGGCGCTTGCGCCGAACGATGCGGCGGACAGAACTACTCCCAACAGACCATATGCAAATTTCATGAGCTGAATCCTTGCCGTTGAAATTAAAGAAAGTACCGAGGAGATCCCCACAAGCAAAAAGCAGACAACAAAACACCACGCCTGGAATCGGCGCCCCATCAAGGGGCACCAACGCCATTTCCCTTATAAAAAACCCTTACGCATCAGAACTTGTACGTAGCACGCATCCAGTAGTAGCGGCCGAGCGTGTCGTAGGTGCTCACGTCGGTGTTCGCGTTCAACACGTTGTTCTGGTACATCATCGGCGGCTGCTTGTTGGTCAGGTTGTCCACGCCCAGATCCAGGCGCAGGTTGGCCCCGGCCATGTCGTAGCCCACCTGCAGCGCGTGGTACATGTAGCTGCCGTAGTTCAGCACCACACCCTTGTCATGCCCGTCGGCGGACATGTTCTGGCTCAGGTCGCCGCTGCCGACCTGCATCTTGCCGACCCAGCGGGTGGTCCAGCTCGCATCCCAGTTGCCCAGCTTCCAGCCGAACAGCGCATGCGCGCGCCAATGCGCGTAGTTGCCATAGGACGAGTTGTAGCGCCCGGCCATGTGCACCACCGTGTCTCCGGTGTCGATGTCGTAGCGGTGCAGGTAGGTGCTGTCCACAGTCACGGTGAACTTGCCGTAGTCGGTAGCGGGCAGCGCGTAGCTCGCGCCGAGGTCGATGCCCTGGGTGTTGAGCTTGCCGATGTTGACCACCGGCGTCTGGATGTGGTCGATGTTGCCGGCGCTTGGGGTGCCGGCGGCGTAGCGGTGGAGGTAGCTGCAGTACGGGCTGTTGTCATCGTTGTAGCAGAGGTCGGCTACGGTCTGCGCGGAGATCGGCTGGATCAGGTCGTCGAGCTTGACCTTCCACCAGTCGAGGTTGACCGACAGGCCCGGTACGTACTCGGGGCTGTACACCAGGCCGTAGTCGAACGAGGTGCCCTTCTCCGGCTTGAGCTGGTAGCCCACGTAGGTGGCGCCGGACTTGATCGCGTTGGTCTGCGACAGGCCTGTGCCGCTCCAGCCGGCCGGCACACCGGCGCAGGCAGTGGCGTGGCCGCTGCCGCTGTAGCCGACGCAGGGGTCGATGAAGTTCGGCGCGTCGGCGGTCGGGCCCTGGTAGATGTCGGTGATGGTCGGCGCGCGGAACACCTGCGCCGCCGTGCCGCGCACCAGCAGGTCGTGGATCGGCCGCCACTCCACCTGGAACGAGGCGCTGTTATTGCCCGAGCGCACGCTGCTGTAGTCGGAGTAGCGGTCGCTCAGGGTCAGGTTGAGCGCGCCGATCGGCGAGGACTGCTCCAGCACCGGCATGAACAGCTGTGCATAGGCCTCCTTGACGTTGAAGCTGCCGCTCAGCGGAGAAGCACAGGCTTCGGAGGAAACCGCGCAAGTGTTGTCGCTGTTGATCAGCGCGTTGGCCGACACGCTGGAACTCAGGCTCTCCTTGCGGTACAGCGCACCGACTGCCAGCTGCGCGGCACCGGCCGGCATCTCCCACAGACTGCCGTTGGCGCTAGCTTCCCACTGCCGCATGATGGTGGTGGTTTCCTGGCGCGGAATCGATTCGTTGCTGTTCAGCCAGGCGACCGTGGCCGGGCTGCCCTGATCCAGGATGTTGACCTGCCCACTGTTGATCGCGTTCTGCAACGCGGCGTAATCGACGTAGCCGTGGCTCCAGTTGCGCTGGCGGTAGTGGCCGTAGTTGAAGTTGGCGTCCCACACCCAGCTACTGTCGCCGATGCCGCCCTTCAGGCCGATCACATCCTGATCGGTGGCCGTGTCGTAGAAGCCTTCGCGCTGGCCGAGCGAGGTGAAGCGCGTCTGATACTCGTAGCCGTTGGGGCCGAACTCCACGCCGAACGGGTTGTACGGATTGTTGGCGGCGACGGTGATGCCGTCGTTCTGCGCGTCGAGCGGCAGCGGCGCGATCGCGAAGTTGGACATGGTGTGGTTGTGGTAGGCGTTGACGTACGCCTGCATCGAGTCGGTGATGTTGAAGCTGCCGAGCACGAAGCCACCGACGCGCTGTTGCGGCGTCAGCAGCAGGTTCTGTGCCTCGTAGTTGTACGAATCAGCCGAGGAGCTGTAGCACTTGTAGCCGCCGTTGCCGTTGCCGGTCAGCGCGCCATCGGGCTTGCAACCGTTGGCCGCCAGAGTCGCCGCCGGCAGCTTGTAGTAGCCGGTCGGGGTCCGTGCGGAACCGCCCTTGTAGACGCTGCCGCTGGACAGGTACATCGCGTACTTGGAGAACGCGCGGTTGGCGGTGGAGACTTCCTTCTGCTTGTTGTAGTCCAGGCCGACCACCACGTTGCCGCGGTCCCAGGTCTTGCCGAAGGTGAAGCTGCCGCCCTGGCGCGCGCCGTCGCCGCGGCTGGTCTGGCCGTAGTTGGCGGAGACTTCGCCGCCTTCGAAGTTCTTGCGCAGGATGAAGTTGACCACGCCGCCGATGGCGTCGGAGCCGTACATCGCCGAGGCGCCGACCTTCAGCACTTCGACATGGTCGATCATGTTGGCCGGGATCGAGTTGACGTCGTTGTTCTGGATGCGGTGGCCGTCGATCAGGATCAGCGTGCGCTCGTCGCCGAGGCCGCGCAGCGAGATGGTCGAGGCGCCGTCGCCGCCGCCGTTGTTGACCTGCGGGTTGGTCGCGGCGCCGGCGATGCCGGGCAGCGCCTGCAGCAGATCGCCCAGGGTCTGCTTGCCGCTCTGCTGGATCTGCTGGCGATCGACCACGGCGACCGGGCTGGCGGTCTCCACATCCACGCGGCGCACCAGCGAACCGGTGACGGTGAGCTTGTCCAGGGTCACCGGCGCGTCGCCGGACGCGGACGCCGCCGGCGTGGCGCTCTGCGCATAGAGCGTGGCGGGAAGCGTCGCCATGGCCAGGCAAACGGCGTGAGCGAGTCTGTTCTTTGCTACGGACATCGGGAAGACCTCATGTGATGTGCGACAAGCGCCGGCTGCACGCAGGCGCGAACCATCCCGGGCGCGGAAACGCGCGGCGGGTGAAATGGATGCCTCGGGCCAGCGGTCCATTACAGGACCGTCAGGCACTTGTTAGTTTTTTATAAGAAGGGTGTTGTTTCGGTGTGCCAACGTGCGCCATCCCCTGACAAAAACACCGCTTCAAGCGCGGTACAGCGCACGCTGCGTTTTTGCCGTTCAACCAGCAGACGGGAACGGTTCAGACAACACGCAACGCTCAGTCGACGCGGTAGTCCCAGCGTCGCAGGAACGGCTGCAGCATCGGCAGTACCGGCGCGAAGGCGTCGCGATAGGCGTGCCAGCGGTCCAGGGCCTTGCGGTTGATGCCCTCCACCACCTGCGCGTAGCTGGGCGTGCTGATGAAGCCCTTGGCCCGCGCGTGGCGCTGGAAGTCCAGCAGCCGCTCCGGCTGCTGCAGCTGCAGGAACTGCCCCAGACGCGCCACCTGCGCCTGCGGATCGGCCACCAGGTCCTCGTAGCGCAACTCCAGCGTGCGTGGCTGCAGCAGGGCGGCGTGGTAGAGCCAGAACTCCATCGCGTCGGCATAGCCGCGCGCCAGCCGCGGCAGGCTGGCACACAGCAGGGCGAATGCCGGCGAGCGGAACGCCTGCATGTAGCAGCTCAGCAGCACGTCGCAGGGATGGCGCAGCGCCAGGATCACCGGCGCCTCGGGGAACAGGCGCCGGATCAGCGGCAAGCGCAGCAGGTTCAACGGGTTCTTGTCGACCAGGCGCTGGCCCGGCTGCAGCTGCACCACCCCGCGCACCGCCTGCCAGTACTCGGCGCGCAGCGCGTCACAGGCGGCATCGTCGAGCTCGCCCAGTCCGTCCGGCCAGGCCACGCCGCGCGCCTCCAGGCGGTCGGCCAGTCCCTGCAGGAACGGCCGCTCGTCCATCGCCATCAACTGCGGGTGGGCGTCGAGCATCTGTTCCAGCAAGGTGGTACCCGAGCGCGGGAAGCCGACCACGAAGATCGGCGAGTCGGCCATGGCCGGCGCGGTCACCGGCCGCGCCGCGGCATGGCGTGCCGGATCCCAGCGGGCCTGCGCGACCGGCAATGGCGGTGCGTCCGCCGCCGCCAGCTCCGGCACCAGCGCGGCCAGGCCCTCGACCTGGCCGGCATGGCCCTGCGCGCAGGCATGCAGCGCTTCGTCGTGAAGGCCGAGGCGATCGCAGACCCGCGCCAGGGCGAAGAACAGGTTGCTCTGCTTGCGCCGGTCGACCGCACTGCCATCGGCCAACAGCCCGAGCAGCAGCGCATGCGCCCGCTGCCAGTGGCCCTCGCGCATCGCCAGCACCGCCAGCGCATTGCTGGCGTCCTGGCGCACGTCCGGGTCGTCGATCCGTTCCGGCGGCGGCAGCTGCGCGGCGGCCTCGCGCGCCTGCGGCAGGCGGTTGGCGCGCTCGAGCACCAGCACCAGCCGCGACCAGGCCCGCGCCGGCTGCGCCATTGGCCCCTTGGCACAGGCGCGCAGCAGGTCGCAGGCGGTGTCGGTCTCGCCGCCCTGCGACAGCAGCCAGGCCAGTTCCACGGTAGTGTCCGGATCCAGCGGCGGCCACTGCCGCCAGTCGGCGATCAGCGCCTGCACGCGCTGGAAGTCGCCGCACTCATGGCAGGCCATCGCCGCGTGCACGCACAGCGGCGGCGCCTGCGGCGCCAGCGCGTGGGCATCGAGCAGGTGTTCGCGGGCCGCGGCGTAATCGCCGGCGTCCATCGCCAGCAGGCCGAGGTTGTGGTGCGGCAGCGGATCGTCCGGCGCCAGCGCGCGGGCGCGCAGATAGGCCTCGGCGGCCGGGCCAGGGTCGCCGGCCTCGCGCAGCGCCGTGCCCAGGTTGTTCCAGTGCGCGACCTCGTGCGGCTCGCGCTCGGCCAGCCTGCGGTACACCGCGGCGGCCGGCGCCGGCTGGCCCTGCATCTGCAGGCTCATCGCCAGCAGACTGCTGGCCAGGACATCGTCGGGGCGCTGCCGCAGGTAGGCGCGGGCACCGCGTTCGAGGGTCCGCGCCTGGCCGGCCTCCAGCGCCGCCAGCAGGTCCGGGAGCGGGGGGATCGCGGTGTCGTCCAGGGAGGTCATGCGCAGGCGGGTCGTGGGCGGTCCTCCACCTTAGCCGCCCGCCCGCGCCGTGCGCCACGCCGGTCGCGCCGACGGCTGCCACACAACCCATACATTGCCGTTACGAAGCCGCGCGACCGCTCCTAGATCGGATCGTGGTAGGCGGTGAGGAAGGCGCGCAGCGAGGCCGGCTTGACCGGCTTGGTCAGCAGCCGGTAGCCGCGCTCGCGGGCCTGCAGCTTCAGTTCGTCGCGGCCGTCGGCGGTGAGCAAGGCGCCGGCCACCGGTCCGGGCATCGCCGCGCGCAGCGCATCCAGCGTCTCCAGGCCGTCGAGCCGGTCGTGCAGGTGGTAATCGACCAGCATCATCTGCGGCGCGCACGCGGCCTGCGCCAGCGCCTCGTCGACGGTGCTGGCGCAGATCACCTCCACCTGCCAACGGCCGAGCAGCGCGCGCATGCCGTCGAGGATTTCCTGATCGTTGTCCACGCACAGCACGCGCAGCCCGGCCAGCGAATCGGCTGCGGCCGCCGCGCGTGGCGCGCGTTGCAGCGCCTGCGGCGGTGGCGCCGCCCGCGGCACGTTGATGGAGAACATGCTGCCGTGGCCGACGCGGCTGCGCGCATCCAGGTCGTGGCCGAGCAGGCGCGAGATGCGCTGGCAGATCGACAGGCCCAGGCCCAGCCCCTGCTCGCCCCAGTCGAACGGCTGCTGGTAGCGCTGGAACTCGTCGAAGATCTGCTGCATGTGGTGCGGCGGGATGCCGGGGCCGGTGTCCCAGACCTGCAGTTCCAGCGCCGCGCCGCGGCGGCGCATGCCCAGCACGATGCGGCCCTGGCGGGTGTAGCGCAGCGCGTTGGCGAGGAAGTTCTGCAGCACCCGGCGCAGCAGCCGGCGATCGCTGCGCACCCACAGCGGGCGCGCGTACACGTGCAGGCGCAGGCCGCGGCCGGCGGCGATCGGGCTGTACTGCGCGGCCAGTTCGCGCAGCAGCAGGCCGGCATCGACGTCCTCGATGGTTGGGCGCAGGCCGCCGGCATCCAGCCGCGACACGTCGAGCAGGCCGTCGAGCAGTTCCTCGGCCGCGCGCAGCGAGGCGTCCACGCGCTCGGCCAGATGCCGCTGCTCCTCGCTCTGGTGCGCGTCGCGCAAGGCCGAGGCGAACAGGCGTGCGGCGTTGAGCGGCTGCAGCACGTCGTGGCTGATCGCGGCCAGGAAGCGGGTCTTGGATTGCTGCGCCAGTTCGGCCGCGCGCGAGCGCTCGGCCACGCGCTGCTCCAGGGTCTCGTTGGCCTCGAGCAGCGCCTGCTCGGCGCGCTTGTAGTCGGTGATGTCGTTGTAGCTGGTGACGTAGCCGCCGCCGGGCAGCGGCTGGCCGCGCATCTCGATCACTTTGCCGTCGCTGCGGGTGCGTTCGAACACGTGCGGGGTGCCGGCGCGCATGTGCGCGATGCGGCGGGCGATCTGGTCTTCCACCTGGCCGCCGCCGAGTTCGCCGCGCTCGGCGTTGTAGCGGATCAGGTCGGCGACCGGCCGGCCGACGTAGAGCATGCCGTCGGGATAGCCGAACATCTGCTGGTAGCGGCGGTTCCATGCGGTCAGGCGCATCGCCGGATCCACCACGCTGACCCCGGCGCTGATGTTCTCCAGCGTGGTGGACAGGATCTCGCGGTTGAAGCGCAGTTCCTGCCCGGCCTCGTCGAGCACCGCCACCACCTCACCCAGGTCCATGCCCGAGCCGCGCAGCAGGCTGGTCAGCACCAGACGCGCGGAGGCCGCGCCGATCGAGGCGGCAAGCAGGCGTTCGGTGAACTGCACCCAGACGCGGTCGGCCACCGCAGTGGGCTGCGGCTCGCGGCCGAGCAGTTGCGCCTGTTCGGCGAAGGCGCGGCGGGCATGACGCTCGCCGACCATGCGCTCGGCCAGCGCCTGCAGGTCGACCACGCGCACCTGCCCGAGCCAGTCGCCGGCCACCGCCGGGCGCTGCGAGTACGGCTCCAGGAACGGCGCCGCGCGCAGGCGCTCGTCCAGGCCCGGGCGCCAGCGTGCCGACACCAGCATCATCGTGCCGACGTTGACCAGCAGCGACCAGAACGTGCCATGCGCCAGCGGGTCCCAGCCGCTCATGCCGAACAACTGCTGCGGGCGTAGCCAGGAAATGCCGAACGGCCCGTCCAGCAGCCACGCCGGCGCCAGCCAGCCGGCCTGGGTCAGTGCCGGCAGCAGCAGCGTGTAAATCCAGGTGGCGAAGCCCAGCACCATGCCGGTCTCCACGCCCTTGCGGCTGGCGCCGCGCCAGTACAGCCCGCCGATCACGCCCGGCGCGAACTGCGCCACCGCGGCGAAGGCCATCAGCCCGTACGAGGCCAGCGTCGTGTCGTTGCTGCTGCTGCAGTAATAGCCGTAGGCGATCAGCGCCAGCAGCAGGATCGCCAGGCGGCGGATCCACAGCACCTTCGAGGCCACGTCGGCACCGGCCGCCTGGTGCCCGCGGCGGCGCAGCAGCACCGGCATCACCAGGTCGTTGCTGATCATCGTCGCCAGCGCGATGCTGGAGACGATGACCATGCCGGTGGCGGCGGAGAACCCGCCCACGTAGGCGACCAGCGCCAGCGCGGTGCGGCTTTCGGCCAGCGGCAGCGCCAGCACGATGCTGTCGTCGGCCACGTCGCCGCCGCCGAACAGCGCGATGCCGGCGGCGGCGATCGGCACCACCATCGCCGAGATCAGCACCAGATACAGGCCGAACAGCCAGCGCGCCTTGCGGATGTCGCCGACGTCGCTGCACTCCACCACCGCCACGTGGAACTGCCGTGGCAGGCACACCAGCGCCAGGAAGCTGAGCAGGGTCTGCGAGATGAAGCCCACCGGCGGGGTGTTCTGGAACAGCGTGCGCGTGGACTGCAGCACCTGGCCGCCGTCGCGTGCGGACAGCCACACGTAGGCGAACACGCCCACCGCCACCATCGCCAGCAGCTTCACCACCGACTCCAGCGCGATCGCCAGCATCATGCCGTGGTGGTGCTCGGTGGCATCGACCTGGCGGGTGCCGAACAGCGTGGCGAACAGCGCCATCCCCAACGCCACGTACAGCGCCGGATCGGCGTAGAACGGCGCACCGGCGCTGGACTGGCCGCTGAGCACCTGCAGGCTCATCGCCACCGCCTTGTACTGCAGCGCCAGGTACGGCACCACGCCGACCAGCGCGATCACCGCCACCAGCGCGGCCAGGCGCCGCGAGCGGCCGTAGCGCGAGGAGATGAAGTCGGCGATGGACACCGTATTCTCGCTGCGCGCGATCAGCGCCAGGCGCTCGACGATGCGCCAGCCGAACAGCAGCATCAGCAGCGGGCCCAGGTAGATCGGCAGATAGCCGGCGCCGTTGCGCACCGCGCTGCCGACCGCGCCGTAGAACGTCCATGACGAGCAGTACACGGCCAGCGCCAGGCTGTACACCGCCGGCCGCAGCCACGGCCGCTCCGGATACAGCGGACGGCGGTCGCCCCACCACGCCACCGCGAACAGCAGCGCCGCATAGCCGACCGACACCAGCAGCAGGATCCAACTGGAAACCAAAGGCGAGCCCCCACGACGATGCGTGCAGTCTAGAGGGTGGGATGCGTTTCGGCGTAGTCGGGAGTTCGGCTCGCTGCGTCTGGCCTGCGTTGCGCGTGCACCATGCTTGGTTGCCGCGGGGCAGGTGAGGCGGCGGCTGCCCATACACTTAACCGCGCTTCCCTTGGCAGGCATACCGCAGGCTTTGCTTCGGCTGTGGAAAGCGCTTCTTTTGGTTTTTCTTTAGCAGAAGCAAAGCTTTCGCCTTGCGGCGAGTTCCTTTTCTTTGCTTGTGCAAAGAAAAGGAACCAAAAGAAAGCACACCCTGCCTTGCGCCCTCCGCGCTGCGCGCTCCGGGTCCGCGTCCATCACGGGGATCCGCGGAAGGGGCATCCTGCCCCTGCCGCGGACGGCGTACATCCATGTACGCCGCCCTTCGGGTTTTTCCCCGCGCTGGCCGCCGCTTCGGAAGGGAACCCGATAAGGCAAAGGCAACAACCAAAGCAACCGCAACCGCCATCATGGAACTGCAAGCCCCGCGTAGGAGCAGCTTCAGCCGCGACAAACGAAGCCGCGATGGTCTAAAGACCCGACGTGCGCCTAGCGCCCTATCTTTCTCCAAGATGCTTCCTCCCATGGCAGCAAACGCTTCACGCGCGTGCCTGCCGTGTCCAGCACGGGCAATATCCACCTACAGCAAGCCACCGCAGCCCCACCGGCGCTCGGGCTAAGATGCGCGCGGTGACCACCTGCGCCCGCTCCCGCTGATGTCCGGCATCCCGGCCGCCGTGCCGACGCCCCCGCCGTCGCTGCAACAGCAGACGCAGCGCCTGCTTACGCAGGTGCAGCAGGCGCAGTCGCGCCAGGCGCAGGCCGATGCGGATATCGAGCGGCATCTGCCGGCGGTGGAGCAGGCCGTGGCCGCGATCCGGCGCCGGTTCGCTGCGCACGCCAGGATCGCGGCGCGGGCGGCGGTACGGCGCGAGCGCCGCCGCGCCTGGGGACCGGCGCTGCTGCTGCGACCGCTGCTGCCGGACTGGCGCTGGCGCGCGGCCTTGATCGGCATGCTGGTGCTGGTCCTGCCGTGGACGAGCGCACACTGGCTGGGCGAGACGCGCAGCTTCCTCGTCTGGTGGCGCCAGGTCGGCCTGCACGGCGATGGCGGCCTGCTGCTGCAAAGCCTGCTGCCCTCGTTGCTGGCATACGGTCTGCTGGTCGTCGCCGGCGCGCAGTTGCTCGCCTGGCACCACAGCCACGCCGAGCGGCGCGCACTGCAGGCGTTCGTACGCCTGCCGCTGGCGCTGGTGCAAGTGGCCGATGCTGGGTCGCGCGATGCAGGGACGACGTATCCGGTGACCCGCGCGCCATGGCCGCAGCGCGCCCTGCACGGGCGCTGGCCCATTCCTGCCACGCAGGGCGACCTGTCCGCTGCGCGGCTGCTGGCCTTGCACGACGGCAGCGAGGACCCGCGCCTGCAGGCGCTGATCGTGCTGCCCGATGCCCGCCATGCAGCGGCCCTGATCCTCCTCGACGTCGATCTGGCCGCCGACGCTCCGCCGTCGCTGCAATCGCTGGCGCTGGCACTGGCCGAAGACGCCGCCGTCGATGTCGCACCGATCGCCGCGCTGCACGACCACGTGCAGGCCTGGGAGGTCGCGCGCGGCCAGCAACGCGCGCTGCAGCAGCGGCTGCAGAGCCTGGATGCGGTGCAACGGCACTGGGCCGACGTCGCCCTGCCCGACACCACGCTCGACCAGATCCTGAAGCTGGTGGACCTGTTCGTGTCCGGGCGCCAGCCGGCGCCCAAGGGCATGCTCCTGCACGGGCCGCCGGGCACCGGCAAGACCCTGATCGCGCGCAAGCTCGCGCGCCACGCCGGCTGCCATTTCGAGGCGCTGGGCGTGGCCGACCTGAAGGCCGCGCACGTCGGCCACACCGGTCCCAAGGTGCAGGCGATCTGGCAGCGCTGCCGCGAGCACGCACCGGCGATCCTGTTCATCGACGAATGCGAAAGCGTGTTCGCGCGCCGCGGCGGCACCGACAGCGACAGCTTCGGCGCCGAACTGGTGCAGACCTTTCTCGCCGAATGGGACGGCTTCCATGCCGCGCATGGGCAGGTGCTGGTGATCGGCGCGACCAACCGCCCGGCACTGCTGGACGACGCGATCCTGTCGCGCTTCACCGCCAGCATCGCCATCGGCCTGCCCGACGCCGCGGCGCGCGCCCGCATCCTCGGCGCCGAACTGCGGCGTGCCGGTTTCGCGCTGGAGCCGGACACGCAAGTGATCGCCGACAGCAGCGGCCTCTCCGGCCGCGACCTGCACACGCTGGTCGCGCGGGTCGCGGCCGAGTGCGTCGACGGCGCGCTGGACAACCCCACCCTGCTCGCCCAACTGCGCGCGCTGCGCGGCAAAGGCTCTACCGCCGTCGCCACGCTCGGCTGGGACGACATCGTGCTGCCGGCGGCCACCGTCGAGGAATTCGTCGGCCTGGGCAAGGAACTGCGCAATGCCGAGACCCTGGCCACGCTCGGCGTGCCGGTGCCGCGCGGCATCCTGATGGTCGGCCCACCGGGCACCGGCAAGACCCAGGTGGCGCGGATCCTCGCCAGCCAGTCGGGCCTGGCCTTCATCGCCCTGAGCAGCGCCGACCTCAAGGCCGGCTATCTCGGCCAGTCCGGCCAGCGCGTGCAGGCCGCGTTCGAGCGCGCGCGGGCGCAGGCGCCGTGCATCGTGTTCGTCGACGAGCTCGACATCGTCGCGCCGGCGCGCGGTGCCGACGGCGACGACGCCTTCACCCGCGAGATCGTCGGCCAGTTGCTGCAGGAACTGGACGGCGTCGCCAGCCATGCAGGGCAGGTATTCCTGCTGGCCGCCAGCAACCATGCCGCCGCGATCGACCCGGCGCTGCTGTCGCGGCTGGACCGGCAGATCGTCATCGCCTTGCCCGACCGCGATGCGCGTGTCGCCATCGTCGCGCACCTATTGCGCGGCAAACCGCTGGATCTCGATGCCGACGCCGCGGCGGCCTGGATCGCCGATCGCAGCGACGGCCATTCCGGCCGCGACCTGCACAACTGGATCAGCCGCGCCATGCGCCGCGCCGTCCGCCGTGCTTTGCAGGACAGCGACGACGCCTCCGGCACGCGGCTGCAGTGGGACGACCTGGTCGAGACGGCGAACGCGACGACGTAGACACCTCGCGGGAAGATGCAAGCGCGGGATGCGGAACCAGGAGTGCCGGCTAGAGTTCCTGTGGGAGGGGCTTCAGCCCCGACGCCATGGCCCAGACAGAACCCGGTTTTCCAGACGCGCCCGCCACCAGCAAATGCCGGCGCCGGTGCGCGAAAGAAACGCACGACCTGGTTACAGAAGCGCCGTACGTCCACACAACGCCCAAGAAACCGTCAACGGCTGACGCGACGAAGCAAGCACAGCCAGGTGCCCTGGCTGGAGTCCGTGTGCGAGGGGCTTCAGCCCCGACGCCATGATGCCAGACAGAACCGGGCTTCCACGACGCGCCACATCTGCCGGCAAGCAAAGGATGCCGCTGAGCAAAAAATCACATTACCTTGTTGCAGCCGCGCTGCACGTCCGCGCAACGCCCACCCGGGCATCATCCGCAAGACAACACCGGAACCGCACCACGTGACTTACCTCGCCTCTTCCCTGCCGCCGCGCGCCGAAGCCATCATCGTGATGGGCGTCTCCGGCAGCGGCAAGACCAGTATCGCCCAGGCGCTTGCGGCGCACTACGGGATCACCTTCCTGGACGCCGACGATTTCCACAGCGCCGCCGCCAAGGCACAGATGGCGCACGGCATCCCGCTCAGCGACGCGCAACGCGCACCGTGGGTCGCGGCCCTGGCGCAGCGCCTGCGCGCGTCGGTCGATGCCGGGCAGAGCCTCGTGCTGGCCTTCTCCGGCCTGCGCAAGGCACACCGGCAGCAGTTGCGCGATACAGGCGTACCGATGCGTTTCGTGTTCCTGCACGCGGCCGCGCATGTCATCGCCGAACGCCTGGCCGCGCGGCATGGCCACTTCATGCCACCGGCGCTGCTGCAAAGCCAAGTCGACACGCTGGAACTGCCGCTGGACGAGGCAGACGTGATCTCGGTGGACGTGGACGCACCGTTCCCCACAGTCGTGGCCGATGCCATCGCGCAACTGGATGCGAGCGCCGCGATCGCCTAGCGTGTGCCTTGTCGGCATACCCTCAGCCATGCGCCCGTTTGTGGCGATGCTGACTCAGCTTGCCCATCGTAGGAGCGGCTTCAGCCGCGACGAACGAAGCGAAGGTCCCTGAGGAAATGCGTTCGTCTCCGAGCCAAAGCGCCTTTCGTCACCAGCGCATTGCGGCCTTTCACTCGTGACGGCGGGCAAGGCACTGACCTTCTTGCAGCCTGTAGTGCGACGATGCCTACAAGCGCCACGCTACCCGCGGCGCTTCGCCCGACCCACCACAAAGCGCGACACGTTCGGCTCGTCGGGCACATGCCAGCGCCACGGCGCCTCCATCGCCTTGCTGATGCCGATTCGTGTGGTGACGACTGGCGCGACAGGCGGCGGCGTCCCGTCCTGCCCCAGCCAGAGGAGCGACCGCCGCGTCGTCAGGTCCAGCCCGTTATCCGTGCCCGTAACACCCAACGCCTTGGCCAGGCGCCCCGGCCCACGGGTGAGATCGGCTGCGCGCACCTCTCCGCGTGCCGACTGCATCGCCTCGATCCCGGCCACCGGCGCCAAGGCGCGGATCAGCACCGCATGGCCAGGCGCGCCACCGCATACCGCATTGAGCGCCCAATGCATGCCGTAGATGAAGTACACATACAGATGCCCGGGCGGGCCGAACATCACCCGCGTGCGCGGGGTCATGCCGCGGAACGAATGCGCCGCCGGATCCTCCGCACCGCAGTAGGCCTCCACCTCGACGATGCGTCCGCAGCGACCGTCGGCGGTGACAAGCAGTTTGTTCAACAGCTCCGGCGCCACCACGCGCGCATCGCGCGCGTAGAACGCGCGTGGCAGTGGCGTAGCGGCTAGAGGTTCCATCGGATCAGTCTAAGCCCTGCATCGCAGGCGCGGAGTGAGCCGCGGCCGGCGCAGCCCACACCCATTACGTCGGTCTCCCGACCGCAGCGCATGATGCTCGTTGTGGGAGGGACTTCAGTCCCGACGCATAAAGGTGTCCGGTATCGGGACCGTCTTTCTGATCTCCGACGGCACAATGCATCGAGGTAAGCGCTAAAATCTCACTCTTCCGAAACAACGGCGGACGATGCCGCCGCCACGCGAGCACACAGGGCATGCCCTATTTCGCTAGATGCAATGCCAAGCGACATATGCATCCAACCCGCTCTCTCACTCCTGCGGAACTTTCAACTCCTTGAGCAATTGCGGCGCCGGATACACCTTGGCCATCAACCAGCGCAGATAGCGCATGTCCACATGGATCGCGCGCTTGTAGCGCGGGTCGTACCACCAACTGGCGCTGACCGCTTCCCAGTTGCTGTCGAAGTTCAACCCGATCAACTCGCCGCGCGCATTGAGCACCGGCGAGCCCGAGTTGCCGCCGGTGGTGTCCAGATTGGTCAGGAAATTCACCGGCTGCGTCTTCGACTGCGGATCGACCGTGCTGCCGAAGTCGCCCTTGGCGATCGCCGCCAGCAGCGGCTTGGGCGCATCGAACGGTTCCTTGCCGGTGTTCTTCTCGACGATGCCGGCCACCGTGGTCAGCGGCGCGAAGCTGACCGCATCGCGCGGCGCCAGCGGCTCGACGCGGCCATAGCTGATCCGCAGCGTGCTGTTGGCGTCCGGATACACCGCACGACCCTGCTGCTTGCGCCAGGCGAACAGCGCACGCATGTAGGCCGGGCGCAGGCGCAACTGCTCGCCGTCGCGCGCTTTGCGTTCGTCGTCCAGCCGCAGCTGCGCCGGCACCAGCGTGGCGGCCAGCGCCAGCAACGGATCGGCCGCGGGTGCCTTGCCCTCGCGCGCCGCGGCGAAACGCGACAGACGCTCGGCCTCGGTGCCCAGCGCCGTGCCGGCATAGGCCTTGTCCAGCGCCGCCTGCAATTGCGCTGGGGTCCGCCCGAACGCCGCATCGAACTCCGGCACGCGTTGCGCATCCGGAAGTTGCTGGTAGCGGGTCAACAGCGTCGTCAGCAGCGCCTTCTCCACGGTCGGCGAATAACGCCGCTGCACCTGCTTGAGCATGCCCTCGATCAGCGCCAGGTCGCGTTGCTGATAGCCGCTCTCGCGTTGATCGTCCGGCTTGCCCGCTTCCAGCCGCAGCCGCTCCAGCGTCAGCGCCGAACGCAGCGCCTGGGTCTGCGTGGCGATCAAGCCCAGCAGCAGGTCGCGCTCGCGCAGCGCCGAGGCCTGGCCGAGCACCCTCTGCAGCGCGGCGATATCGCGCACATCGCTGCCATGGGTAGCCGCAAGCATGCCGCGCTCGTCCTCCGCGCGCAGCCGCACCGCATCGCTGCGCTGCAGCCCTTCCAGTTCACCAGCGGCCCGCTTGCGGTTGTTCTTCAGCGACTGCAATTGCGAGGCGTAGCGCGTACGCGCCTCCGCATCGGCCTTGCCCGCCGTCTCGATCACCCCGATCAACTGGTCCAGCACCGCCACCCGCTGCGGCAGCGTCGCCTCGACCTGCTCGGCGAACTCGGCCGCCGTGCGGTGCCGATAGGTGATGCCGGGGTAACCGGCCAGCATCGCGAAATCGCCGGCCTTCGGCCCATCGGTGGCGATCTGCAGATGCGCCGACGGCTGGTAGGGCACGTTATCGGCGCTGTAGTCCGCCGGCTTGCCGTCCTTGCCCATGTAGGCGCGCAGCAAGGTGAAATCGCCGCTGTGCCGCGGCCACATGAAGTTGTCGATCTCGTCGCCGTAATTGCCGATCGCCCGCGGCGGCGCATACACCAGGCGCACGTCGCGCAGCTCCAGTTGACGGATCCGGTAGAAATCGGTGCCGTAGTACATGTTGGCGACGCTGCAGCGCACCCCGGCCTCGTGCTCGCAGTCGGCGACGATGCGCTTGCTCGCCGCATCCACCGCATCGTAGTAGGCGCGCCCGGTCTTGCCCTTGGCCGGCCCCAGCACCTGATCGGTGACCTTGTCGAAACCCACGGTCACCAGCACCCGGAAATCCGGATTGGCCGCCCGCTCGTCGGCGCGATCCCGCGCGATGAACCCATTCTCGATCAGGTTCTCTTTGGCGGAGGTGTTGTACTGGATCACCCCGTAGGCGACATGGTGATTGGTCAACAACAACCCGTCCCCGGACATGAACGACCCAGTGCCGCCCCCGACCTTCACCACCGCACTCAACGGCGGCTGGGTCACCTCGGCAAGCGCCTGGGGATCGCCCTGGAAGCCTGCCTCATGCAGCGGCTTGGTCAGCGCCGGCATCTGCGATGGAATCCACATGCCTTCGTCGGCGTGGGCAGTGTGGGTGAGGACGAGGCTCAGGGTGAGAGAGGCTGCAAGTTTACTCGGGGCGCGCATAGTTTAAATAAAATAAGCTCTGAAATTAGTTGGCTCGCATTCGGACTACAAGCTTATTAAGATCTTCATAAATTTTGTCGACCATAGACTTTTCGGCTTTGTCCATGAATCAATTGCCCTATGAAATTATAGACGGCCACATGGAAGGCATGGCAGTCCCAGACAAGATGACCATACCCCCAACTCAAGGCATGACTATTAATTTCAAGCACATCTATCCTGCAATCAGCAACCAAGGCTTCACTTTAACCAAATAAAACCTCCTTATGGATAAGGATAAAAATTCATAAAAATTTATTCTAAAAAAAGTGAACCCACTGTCGCCATGCTTTTCAAGCATCTTATTTTCATTAATTTCCCAGATATCATTCACCCAGAAATAACTTTTGAAGAAACCATGATCCTCTCTAAAAACTGAATTGCGATCCATTCTATCAACAAGCATTGTGCGCACTTTATGAATGGCATTTTTTGCGTTGTTAGCTGACAAGAAGAAGGTTGTTTGAAAGCCGCCTAGCTTTCCCTCCAGCACTGGAGCATGCACAAAATTCCCCTCTACTTGCACTTGGTAAAAGCGCATTTTCATCTACTTTCCATTAAGCTTTTTGTCAAGCTGTTTTGCCTCAATTCGACCTTCCACACGAAAAACACCTTGAAAACCTTGTGATCTAGCACGCTGTGCATCAGCTTGAAAAAAGTTTGGGCCATTTGGATCAATTTGCTCATAGGCTCCATACCAAGTTTTTCTGTGATTCACAATGTCGCCCGACCCAGAAGTAAGAGAAACAGTCGGATCAAGCAAATCTGCAGCCTCCGCGGCCTTATCAAGCGCACCAGCTATTGCAAACATGCCTACTCCTAGCTTTCCCCAGAACGAATGTCCTCTTACACCATCTGTTTGATAGTGCGGCAGCCCCTTTTCTCCGTCCTCAAGCTCATGAGCAGCATGCTTGAGCTGTCCATCACGTCCATGCGCAGCTGTTTCAATCTTACTTGCAACTTGTCTGCGGTCAGCTACGATATTTTTCTCGGCTCTTCTAGCGCGAACCGCTTGCTCTTGAGTCAAGCGAGCAACTTTACGTAATTGAGTGCTACCCAATTCAACAAGCCAGGCGACCTTCCCTTTTCGCCCATCAGGATCGATGAATCCGTAAGGGTTATTAACCGCATAACTATAGCGATTAAAATGATTCAGGTCACCATCATAAGCAGTGACCGGATCTACACTTAGGAATACCCCCAACAGTGGATCATAGTACCGCTGCTGCATGTAGGTCAGCCCAGTTGTTGCATCCATAATGTGGCCTGTGTAACCAGGCCCATCCACAATTGGACGATTCAACAGACTGCCATAAGGCTCATACTCGCTATGTTCGATGACGTTGCGATCCTTGTCCGTCACCAAGACAGGAGACCCAAGCGCATCAGTATGGATATAGCGCACCGTCTGCGCCGAGGCGCTGAAGACGACGAGCAATGAAAGGGCGGCTACAGCCATCAGGCGCAGTGCCGCATGAATCCCCTGGAAATTTGACATCACTCGTCCTTGCGAGTTGGAACCATAGACGCGCGATGTAGAGTCGACTTTACTCATGGAAGTCGGATCGACAACGCTTCCCCTAGCAACATTACGGTGCAACGTCCCAGCGAAATCTCGATTCAGACTCCGCCAGGGCGGGCTTACTTCAAATAGACCTCGACGATATCGCAACCATTGGTCTGCACATCGATCTTGCGCTTGTTCACTAACGCCGTCATCAAGACCGCTAGTAAAGCCTTGCCACCTGGTTGGTCGTCTTGAAAATGCAGAACGTGGTTTCCGGATGTGGCCTTGCATTCCGCTGGCGTGTCCGACAGCCAGACAAAATGGTCGGCATGAGCCTGGTATGTGCCCAATTGCACGACGTCGAGATTCTGCATCGATTCGTTTGCTGATGCTTGCCAACTCATGAAAGCAAAGAGCAGGAAGGCAATTCTCTTAAGGTTCACACTCACTCCTTAACTTATATCAACCGCAAGTAGTTTACTTTTCCACTCCGGTTTCGTCGATAACTATTCTTCAAATAACTATAAGTAACGCAGACAAATTCTTACTTCTTCAGTCTTATTGAAATGACTTTCGTGCGGTTACCAAAGACGCAATTTCCGGAATCAACTATCAACTCGACGTCCGCATTGGTCGTAAAAGCTGCCAGCGCCATCGCCGTAAGCTCTTTGTACGCTGGATGGCTTGAAGTTATCCCAAAATCATTCAGGTCAGCCGGACATCCTGAGGGGCCATTACTAGAACTATGTATTGCCAAGCCCTCGCCATTCCAGTCATTCTCCACATAGGTGATTTTTCCCACCCATACAAGCTGTGTGGCGGCCTGCGCTTGGTAGCAAGCACTGGATACAAAGAGCGCTAACAGAAAGCCAACCAGTTTCGAAATCACAAATATCCCCTTGTCGATTCACAATCAATAGTAATCGCGCCTTACCGCCTAAATTTTCGGCAAGAAAGCAACGATTTGCAGCCAAATAGTCTTCAGCGCCTATCCATTCAACAACAGTTGATACAGCAACGGCACGATGTCCACCGCAGGCCGCTGGTCGTGCGTCACGTTCGAAACAGCGGTGCAGTTGCCGTCTGCCGTGCATGCAGTCACGCGATACGAGTAGGTCCCTGCCGGCCTGGCCAACGAGGTCCAGTTGCCCTGGCCGCCGTCGTACACCGAGGTCCAGGTCACGCCATCCACGCTCTCCTCCACCACGTAGCGGGTCGCGCCGGAGACCGGGTTCCAGTTCACGTAGTCCTTGACCGAGAGCGTCTGCCCCAGCGGCCAATCGGCTTCGGCGACCAGGCTGCCGCCCAGCAGAATGTAGTCGGTGGACTTGGACTGGCGCTGGTTCTTCTGGAAGCGCAACGCCCCTGACTGATCGTATAGCGAGCCGATGTTGCCGGCGCTCTGCAGCGCCAACGTGCGGCGGCCGTTGCCGTCGTAGCGATAGGTCTCCTTGCCGGTCGCCTGGCGCAGGCGGTTGCCGTAGTCGAACACGAAGGCCTGGCCGTTCTTGTTGCTGAGGTTGCCCTGCGAGTCGTAGCTCATGCCGATCACCGTACTGCCGCCGCAACTGCCGGTCTTGACGTTGGTGAGCTGCCAGTTGGCGTCGTAGCAGTAATAGTGGTCGCGACCCGGCGCAACGACGTGGGTCAGGTTGTCGAGGACGTCGTAGCTATAGGTGGCCGTGCCGAACATCGGCGACTCGGCCTTGATCAGCCGGTCCATGCCATCGTAGGTCATGGTGCGGTTGCCGCGCTGATTGCGCCCGGTCGCGCCGTCGCTGATGGCCGCTACGTTGCCATTGGCATCGTAGTCATACCCATCGCTGAGGAACGCCATGCCGCCGTAGGCATCCTGGCTGGTGTCCGGCAACTGGCGCGCGTTCTGCGTCAGGGTGTGGACGATGCCGTTGCCGTAGGTGAACTGCTTGATTGCGCCGTTCGGGTAGTAGCTCACGCCGGTGGCATAGCTGCCCGCCTGGGTCGGTTGGCCCAGGGCATTGGGCGCGTAATCCACCGCCTGTCCCGATGGATAGCGATGCGCGGCCAGATTGCCGTTGGCATCGTAGGCGTAGCCCAACGCCCAGGTCTCGCCATCGGCCTGGCCCTGGCTTTCGGCGATCAGCAGGCGGCGCTTGTTGTAGGCGTAGCTGTTGTAGGTGGCGACGCCGTTGTTGGTGGTGGTGATCTGCTTGACCGCGCCATCCGGCCAGTAGCTCCAGGCTTGGTTGCCATTGCCGTCCGGGAAGCTCAGCGCCTTGATCCGGTTGCGCACGTCGTAGCTGCGATCGACGCGGCGGCCGGAGGCAAAAGCCGAGTCCGCATCGCATGAGGTGGTGCTGGGCAGCGACAGGCCCGCCGCACTCCACACCAGATTGCCGGCAGCGTCGTAGCCGTTGGCGGTGGCACCGGTTTCCGGTTCCACCGTCTTGCACAGCTGCTGGTAGGTGTCGTAGACATAGCTGCGGGTCACCGACAGGGTGCCGTTGGCGTCGTGGCGGCGGATGGACAGCGGCTTGCCAAACAGGTCACGGCTGATATCCGTACTAGCGCCTTCCGGATGCTGGATCCAGACCGGCGTGGTGTAATCGGGCTGATCAAAGACTTGGTAGCCGGTCAGGGTCTTGTTGCCGCGTGGATCGGTCACGCGGGTTTGATTGCCTGGCAAGTACTCCGTCAACGTGGTCAGTGCCCCGCCCAGTTCGCTATCCTGAGAAACGGATGTCTTCCGCCCCAAGGCGTCGTACGTATTCCAAGTGCCAGTGCTGAGCGCGTCGCTGCTGCCCGGATAAGAGGAAAAGGTTATGCGGCCTTCGTAGTCGTAAGCGAAGCGTTGGAAACGCTGAGTCGATGCGGTGGAGGCGGCGTCATACTCGCGGGTGACGATCGGCTGCCAGAACGCGTCGAAGTATGTGACCTTGTTAGCGTTGCCGGTGGAAATCGTCTGACGCCAGTGGCCTGCGCCCAGCCCGTATTCGTCGCTCTGAACCTGCTGAAACGACTGCGTCATCGCATTCCATGGAACGCTGTCGCCGCTCGGATAGTTAATACTTGCGACACGGCCCATCGCATCATAGCCATACGACGTGACATAACCGTTCTGATCAGTAACCGAGCTAATCCAACCGTTATCGTCGACATTTGCAGTCATATGGCTGCCGTCGGCATAGCCGATCGATTGCGGCACTCCACGCTTCCATGACGAAAGTGCCGTCATTTGATTATTGCCATCCTTAACGGACGCCAGAGTGCCATCAGCATTATACGAAAGTGTCTGCTGCAGCTTTCCAAATGCCCATGCCTGGTAAGGCATGGCATTGCCATCATAGCTGGTCTGCGACACGACCAAGCCACTATTGTCGTTGCTCAGCTTCGCTACTTGTCCAAGAATCCAGCGGCCTGTGTCGTCGTAGTATTCCGTGGTATTGGTCCGGCTGTGCCACGGGCTTGAAAGGGTCACGTTACGCACCCGAGCCATTGCATCGAAGCTATTATTAACAGACGTATAGGTGTCGCCCGCCTGCTGCTTACTGCTGCCGATCACAGGCCGCACCTGCGCTGTGCTGGGGTCGTCACCGTTGTAAATAATGCCGTAGCGCGGAGCGAAAGGCTGGTTGGCAACTTGGTCGGTCGTCATATAATCGGTTCTGCTGACGCTGACGACATTTCCTGAGGCATCGAGCACGGTGCTACCAAGCAGCCTTCCTTCATTTAGCGCGTAAAGAAAGCCATAGCGATACTTGATTTTTGTCTGGTCGGGATTGGTCAGCACCACTTCCTTTTCAGTTGGACACGTCGTACAGGGATATGCCGCTGCCGATCCACTCGTACCCCACAGCGATTGACGACCGCCACCATAGCTGTACGTCCATTTCAATGGCGCAGAAAGACCAGGTCCAGTGATCGTTTTACTATAAAGCGATACAACATCAAAAAAATTTGGCGTTGCAAGTTCATAGTAGTACTGCTGATTATTGTTATTGATTCTTTTTATACAGGCACTCATATGTACGCCACTGCGAAAGCGGCGTGTGTTGCTGAATTGAAAATTGCCTACAGCTCCACTCGGATGCGTGACCGAAAAAGAAAATTCTGCGGGCACTGCTGGTGGCTGCTCGCTGCATGTCGAATTTGAGTTCCCATCCCACGCTATGTACTCGGGGCTGAGCGCATTCGAATATGCATAACCCCAGCTGCTGCCGTCCGGCATCGTGACAGAGGTAAGACGCACCTGTCCTTCAACGGTACCATAACCGTAAACCCAGCTTCGCCCTGCAGATGTCGCAGTGCTGAGTTGCGCGCCATTGTAGGATAGTGAAATCTCTCGACCGTCGCTCGACCAAATTCGCGTTGGATGACCATCTGCGTTGTACTGATATTGCACTGTATTGCCGAAGCGATCCTCGACCTTGCTTGCGAGAAGATAGATCTTTGTTCGACTCACCTGTGCAGTGCTGGCAGAACCCAACTTTTTTTGCATTATGCCAGCCAGGCGACTGGTCGCGATATCGAAGTAATAACGGATACCGGACGTCGTTGTGATCCGATAGCCTTCTCCAGTAAGGCCACTCTGCATCGGGATACAGTCAATCGCATCTCTCTGACTTGTGGTCCATTTCCTCCCGACGCCGTCGGATGGCTTCGGCGTTTGAGATTCCAGCCCCAACATGGTGCGATCGCCGTCGCCTGGTATATGGACCGTATTTCCCTGCCAAACGTCAGTCAGCATAAAAGCGGCTGGAACGCTCGGGACCATCGATCCACTGCAGCGTTGATCCGACCAACCAGAACCAGGAAACGTTCCGGAGATATATGGAACATCAATGTCCCAGGCTCCGGCGCCTTCAATGTTGGAGTTGAAGTTAGTCGAAGTTCCAGTCAAATGAATTTCGACATTGAAACGACGTTGCAAACGAACAGGGAGCGCACTGTTACCAGGCACATTGATGTCCGTCGCGGAGAATTCTGTCTTGCCGTTGTATAAACTCACACTCTCACCAAAGAGATCACTCTTTAGTGCAGTGAGATTCTGGGAAGACTCAATGCGCTTACGGTATTCTTGATATGGCTCTGTTGCCTGGGCGCCAAAAATAGACAGGCATACAACCGCCACAGCGCTGACGCTGCAGACATGACCGATCTTGAAGCTCACTTTATCCCCCTGTGCTTCGCTGCAACTAATTTTCTTCCGTGGCTCTATGCCGAACAAACTGCCTGCCCACGCATCGAGCACCCCTGTGCTTCTGTAATTGTCTTCACATCGCCTGAATTTGTCAACGAATTGCACCACTGCAACATGGTGATTGTCGTAGCAGAAAATGCAAGCGCAGTTAAGACCGGGATCAGGTCCCAGCGCTGTCAGCTAAGCTCCCAGCCTGACGGCAATAGGCATTGCCCATGCGTCCTGTCTGAAGTCATTTGTTGCCGGCGTGAGACCAGACCGCGAACCGTGAGTGTGACCTTGTTCGATCGGTATCTTGTGCTGACAGCAGTTGCTTATCTTGCACCACGCACATCTCAACAGCTGAGATTTGGTTCAAGCGCTTGCTTTGGAAGATCATAGATTCCGCGAAAGGAGCTAACCGCATTAATTTCTTTTTCCGCCAGAATAAAACGCTCGCTACTTCTCCTTCCGCCAATTCACCGACCCACGGTTCTCCACCGTGCTCGATTCCACTTCGGCATCGAAGCCCCGGCCGAGCAGATATTTCAGCGTCAGCACCGAGCCGCTGCCGATCAGCGATACGCCGTAGCTGACGTAGAGTTTTGGCGAGAGGTATTTGCCGAAGCCCACCACCGAGCCGCCGAGAGCGCGCGACTGGCTGACGCCGGCGTCGTCGAAGCCGAGCTTGGCGCCGAGTTGCGAGGCGAGCAGGCCGCTGCCGGCCGACAGGGCACTGGCCGCGGCAGTGACCTGGTCGGCCTCGGCGCTGCTGGTGTTGCTGAGGCTGCGGCCGAGTACCAGGTAGGACATCGCCTCCGATTGCGACATCGACGGGTCCGACCACACGTCCGCATGCGGGGCGGTGGCGCGGCCGGTGACGTCGATGCCGGCGGTGACGTCGCCGACCTGGCGCTGCGCGCGGATGTTGATGCGCGGGTCGGAGACGATGTTGTTGCTCCAGGTGAGCTGGCCGCGGGTGATGGTCAGGTCCTGGCCGTACGCCTTGTATTTGCCGCTGACGTCCAGCCCGCCGGTGGCGGTGGTTTCGCGGCCCGGCCGCGAGCGCACTTGCATGGCGCCGGTCAGCGCGCCCTTGAGGCCGAAGCCGGCCATCTTGACCTGGTCGCCCAGGGTCACGCGCAGGTCCATTTCCAGCGGCGAACTCGGCGCGGCCTCTGGATCGGCCGGGTCCAGCACCACCACGTCCTCGGATAGCGAGGTGCCGCGGTCCAATCGCTCCAGATCGATATCGGCCGAGGGCACGGTGACCTGGCCGCTCAGCATCATCGTGTTGTTGGCGATGCCGAACTGCAGGTCGGGGTTGGCCACCGCGCGCAGTTCGGCGGTGTTGGACACCAGCACGTTGGCGCCGCGGATGTTCAACTGCAGCGGCGTGCGGTCGCCGTACCAGGACAGCCCACCATCGACGTTGAGCGTGCCTTCGCCGGACTTCACCGAGGCGACGATGCGCGCCGAGCCGTCCGGCTGCGCGTCGAAGCGGCCCTTGCCTTCGCTCAGGGTCAGGCCCAGCGCCGGCAGTTCGCCGGTGAAGTTGCTGAGCGTGGCGTCGCCGCCCATCGCCGGCTGCGAGCGGGTACCGCGCAGGCTGACGTGGCCTTCGACCAGCCCCTTGGGCCGCACCAGATCGGGCGAGAACAGCTCCAGCCAGTACAGCCGCGCCATGTTCATGTAGATCTCGCCGGTCAGCGGCGCGTACGCGTCCCAGCCGGTGTCGACGGTGGCGTCGACGAAGCCGTCGCCCTGGAAGCCGATGCCGAGCTTGGAATGGATGTGCTGGGCGCTGAAATCGGTGACGAAACTGAACTGGTCGTAGCGCAGCAGTTCGCCGCGCGCGTTGTCGCCCAGGCGCAGGCCGCCTTCGCGCGAGGCCAGGCGCAGCGAACCCTGCCAGGCGTTGCCGGCCGGCTTGAAGCTGCCGTCGATGGACAGGTCGCCGCGCAGGTACATCTTGCGGCCGCTGTTGGGCGGCAGCCACGGCTGCACCAGCGCCAGCGGCAAGGCATCGCCGCGCAGGGTCAGGCCCTGCTTCGGCCAGTCGGCGGACACGCACAAGGCGCCGCCGCTGCCCGGGGCCAGGCAGCTCTCGGACAGGCTGAAGGCGCTGCCGGCCACGCTGAAGTTGGCCGCCTGCCGCAGCTGCCACGGTTCGCCCTTGGCCGGGGCGATACGCAGCGTGTTCAAGGCGCCCTGCCAGCGCGCGCCATCGCGGCGCACCTGCCCGGCCAGGGCCAATGCGCCCATGTCGTTCTCGGTCTTGGCATCGAGTTGCAGGTTCTCCACCGCACCGCGCGCATCCACGCTCAGCGTCTGCAACAGCACACCGGCGTTGATCGCGCTACCGCGCAGGGCCAGTTCGCCGCCGTTGCCGCGCCAGGGCAGGCGCCCGCGCAGGCTGAGACTGTCGGCGCTGTAGCTGTCCCACTTCAGGCCGCTGCCGGTGAGGTCGGCGGTGAGATCGGGGGCATCGCGGCGGCCCTTGATCTGGACGCTGCCGCGCAGGTTGCCGGCGCCGCCGGGCAGCAGGTCGGCCAGTTGCAGCGGCTGCAGCTGCGCGTCGATGTCGAGCTGGTCGCCGACCTTGCCCTGCGCCTGCAGGCGGCTGTCGCCCAGGCTCAGTTGCAGCTTGCCCTCGCCCTGGCTGCCCTGCAGGGCGAGCTTGGCGCTGGCGTCGAGCGGGCGGCTGCGCAGGCGTCCGTTCAAGCGCGGGATGTCGAGCGTGGCCTGGTAGCCGGCGGCACTGCCGTCCGGCCGCGCCGGCAATTGCTTGCCCTGCGAGGCGAAGGTGCCGGACAGCTTGCCGTCCCAGCCCGGTGCGAAGTAGCCGGGGTCGAAGCCGGCCAGCGTGCCTTGCACGTCCCAGTTCAACTCCGGCACCCAGGCCACGTTGCCGTCCAGGTCGAGCGTGCCGCTGGGCATGGTCGCGCGCACTTGCTTCAGCTGCGCCTGGCGATCGTCGCCGCGCACGTCCAGCAGCAGGTTGGCACTGTCCTTGCCGCGGGCCACGCTGGCCTCGCCGTAGGTGGCCCATTGCTTCAGCGTGCCGGCCACGCCCAGGTTGGCCTCGACCAGCTTGATCGGCACCGCCGGTGCGTCCGGGGTGGACGGATCCGGCGCGCTGGCGAAGCTCATGCCGCTGGCGTTGACCGCAAAGCGCAGCTGCGCGTTGTCCGGGTCGCGCAGATCGGCGGTGCCGCGCAGGCGCAGTTGCCCGTCGAAGGCGCGCAGCTGCAGCGGTGCGACGGTGAGCACCTGGTTGTCCAGGCTCAGGTGCGAGGGATCGAGCACGAGCTTTTGCCCGTCGCGCGACAGTTCGCCCTGCAGGTCGGCATTGCCGCCCTTGCCCTTGGCACGCAGATCGAAGGCCAGCGGCACGGACGCCGGCGCATCGTCGGCCGGCGGCACCAACAGCGACGGATCCAGCGCCTTGCTGCTGGCGGCGAACTCCCACACCGGATCGGTGCGGCCGGTGAACACCAGGGTGGCACGCAGCGGCGCCGGGGCGTTGCCGGCGATGGCCACCTCCATCTTGTCCAGGTCGCCGCGCGCGACCAGGCCCAGGCGCGCCGGGGTGCGGCCGCGCGCGGCCGGCAGCACCGCGCTGGCGGTGAGGTCGGCCTTGTAGTCCTGGCCCGGCAGGTAATCGCCATTGACGCGGAAATCGCCGCGGTCGCTGTTCACCACCACCTGGGTGGCGTGGAACTCGCCGCTGGCCACTTCCACGCCGCCGCGCAGCGTGCGGATGTCGATCATCGGCTGCTGCGCCTGGGTGATGCGCAGGCCGTCGATGGCGATGCGGTCGGCCTGCAGCGCCAGCGGCACTTCGATCTGCGGCAGCGACTGCGGCCAGCGCGGCAGTTCGAACGGCTCGTCGCTCTTGGCCAGGTTGAGCGTGGCGTTGGTCAGCTCCAGCGCATCCAGTTGCAGCTTGCGCCCGAGCAGCGGGCGGATGTCCGGCTCCAGATAGGCGCGCTCGGCGGTGAAGTGGATCTCGTTGTAGCGGAAGTCCAGGTTGTGCAGGGTCAGCGGACCGGCCAGCGGCCCTTCGGCGCGCTCCCAGGTGAGCGTGGAGCCGGCCGGCAGCCGCGCCACCACCTGCGCCAGCAGCACGTCGCGCCCGGCCACGGTCTGCAGCAGCCAGTACAGCGCGATGACCGCCAGCAGCACCAGGCCGGCCACGGTCAGCGCCGAGCCCCACCAGAAGCGCTTGCGCCGGTAGAAGCGCGGGCGCCGCGGCGGCGGTGCGGTGGGCGACGTCGGCTCCAGCGGCGCGCTCACAGGTTGGCTCCGATGTTGAGATAGAGCTGGAACTGCGAATCGGGATCGTTCAAGCCATGGGCGATATCCACCCGCACCGGGCCGACCGGCGAACGCCAGCGCAGGCCGAAGCCGACGCCGGTGTGCCAGTCCGGCGTGTCGTCGAAGGCGCTGCCGCTGTCGACGAACACCGCGCCGCCCCACGGGCCGCCCTTGAAGTAATGCTCGTACTCGGCGCTGCCGGTGAGGATATGCTTGGCGCCGAGCGCGAAACGGTCCGGCCGCGGCGTGCGCGGGCCGACTTCTCGGAACGCATAGCCGCGGATGCTGTTGTCGCCGCCGGCGAAGAACCGCAGGCTCGGCGGCATCGCCACCAGCGCGTCGGTCCAGGTGCTGCCGGCTTCGCCGCGCAGGATCAGGCGGTCGTTGTCGCCGATGCCGTGGAACCAGTTCACCCGCATGTGCGCCTGCACGAAGCTGGCATCCGAGCCCACACCCTCGGCGCCACCGCGCAAGCTGATGTTGCCGCTGAAGCCCTTGCGCGGGAACACCTTGTCGTCCACGCCGACGTAGTCGGCTTCGATCTGCGGATAGAACAGTGTCGACGTCTGGTACAGCGCGCCGTCGAACACCTCGTCGGTGGCGTAGCGCCAGCGCTCGCGCAGCGCGTTGATCGAGGCGATCGCGGTCCAGTGCTCGTTGATCTGGCCACTGCGGCTACCGGTGAGCTTGACGTTGCGCAGATCGATGTAATCGGTCTGCTCGTCGTAGACGCGCAGCGAGGTGGTGTACCAGCCGTCGAGCCAGCGGAACGCCGGGATCCGATAGCTGGTGATGAAGCTCTTGCGCTTCTGCGCGTAGTCCAGCTGCGTGCTGAGCTTGTGCCCGCGCGCGTTGACGTAGCGGCGGTCCACGCCCAGGCGCACGCCGGCGCCGCTCTCGCTGCCGTAGCTGAGGCCGGCGGTGTAGATGCTGCGCTTGGCGCGGGTGAGATTGACGTCCACCGGCACATCGCCGTTGGCGTCGGCTTCTTCCGGCTTGGGCTGGATGTCGATGACGCTGAAGTAGTCGAGCTTGACCAGCGACTCGCGCAGGCGGTCGAGCTTGCCCTCGTGGTAGTAGCTGCCCTCCTTCCAGTACACCAGCGGATCGAACAGCTTCTGGTTGAAGTAGTCCTGGTGAAAGCGGATCGGACCCATGTTGTAGCGGCGGCCGCTGTCCCAGCTCAGGTCGATGTCGGCGGCGTGGTCGGCGCGGGTCACCTCGACCTTGCGCTGGGTGAAGTCGGCATCGAAGTAGCCGCGCTCGGCCAGGCGCCGGGTGATGGTGACCTTGCTGGTCTCGTAGACGCTGCTGACGAAGACGTCGCCCTTGCGCGGGCGGAAGTTCTTCAGGTCCTCGCCCAGGTAGCGGTCGTCCTCGGCCGGGCCGGTGATGCCCACCTGGAAATTGCGCACCCGCACCGGCTCGCCCTTGTCCACGTGCACCACCACGGTCAGCTTGTCGTCCTGGCGTGGCGCGTCGACGGTGATCTTGGGAGTGAAGTAGCCGAACGGCTCCAGCGCCTGCCGGGTCTGCCGTTCGGCCTGGCTCAGCAGGTACTCCAGGCGCGACTCGCCCTGGTCCTTGCCGATGGCGTCGTACAGCGACAGCGAGACCTGGATGTTCTCGATCATCGCTGCGTCCTCGTCCTTGTTCAGGCCCTGGATCTGCACCTTTTCGATGACGCCGCGGGCCTCGGCAAGGCCGGCCAGGGAGAGCAGGGACAGGACGGTGGCGAGACGGGGGATGGGTCGCATGGGCGTCAGAATACCGGCACCCCATGTGAAGCTGTTAACTAGACGTTTGTTACATGTGACCGGGATGTCGGGTGCACGGCATTTGCGCAGGGGCATCCGTGCTTTCCGGACTCACGGCATTCGGAGCGTCTACGCCGGGAACCGCGCTGCGCCTGCGCCCTTGCCAAGCCACGGCGACGGCGCCACGCTGACGCCTCGACCCGCAGGAACGCCGCATGTCCACCGTGATCGCCACCGCGCGCCTCGTACTGCGCCGACTGGACCCCGAGCGCGACGCCGCGCCGATGCTGGCCCTGCTCAACGACCCCGGCTTCCTGGCGCACATCGGCGACCGCGGCGTGCGCGACGAAACGCAGGCCAGCCGCTATCTCGCCGATGGCTCGGTGCGCAGCTACGCCGAGCACGGCTTCGGCCTGTATGCGGTGGAGCGTCGCGACGACGGCGCCTGGCTTGGTGTGGCGGGGCTGGTGCTGCGTCCGACCCTGCCCGCGCCTGATCTGGGCTATGCCCTGCTGCAACCCTATGCGGGCCAGGGCTACGCCAGCGAGGCGGCGCGCGCGGTGCTGGATTACGCGCGCACCGTGCTCGCGCTGCCGCGCGTCTACGCCATCGTGGCTCCGGGCAATGCGCGCTCGCTGCGGCTGCTCGCCACGCTGGGCTTCGTCGCCCAGGGGCGGGTGCGCCTGAGTCCGGAGGCAGCCGAGGTCGAACTGTATCATTGCGAGCTGGATGCACCCGAGGAGCACGCCTGAGCATGGACACCTTGCACACACTGCGGCTGTTCGCCAACTACAGCCAATGGATGAACCAGCGTCTCTACGCCGCGGCCGCAACCCTGCCGGACGCCGCGATCACCGAGCCGCGCGGCGCCTTCTTCGGGTCGCTGTTGGGCACGCTCAACCATTTGGTGGTGGCCGATACGATCTGGCTGCAGCGCTTCGCCCAGCATCCGGCACGGCACCCGGCGCTGCAGGCCATCGCCGCCAAGCCGGTCCCCACCGCCCTGGATGCGCCGCAGGCCGACTGCCTGGCGGACCTGCGGACGCAACGCGAGTCCCTGGATGCGACGATCGCCGAGTGGATGTCGCAACTGCATGCCGACGACCTCGACGTGGCGCTGCGCTATCGCAACACCCGTGGCGAATCGCACGGCCGGCGCTTCGGCGACCTGCTGCTGCACTTCTTCAACCACCAGACTCACCACCGCGGGCAGGCGACCACCCTGCTCAGCCAGGCGGGTGCCGATGTCGGTGTCACCGACATGCTGGCGGTGATTCCGCAGGTGGAGGTGGAGTGATCCTGCGATCGCGGGGCGCTGCGCTTGGTGCGTGCCTTGATGTTTAGGGCACCTGTAGTAACGCGCCTTGCCGCGGTTTTGCGGGGGGTCTGCCGCCGCTCCTACATGAGCGTTCTTTGGTTAACCAGAGGCTTCGTTTAGAAGCCCATCCACGCAGCGTCACTCGTGCGCGAGCTGCGCCTGCAACTGCGCCACGATCTCGCGCAGTTCTGCCACCTCGGCCTCCAGCGCCTGCACCCGCCCTTCCAACTCCTCGTTGCCCGGTGCGGTCGGCCGCGCCTTGAACGTGGCGGCCAGTGCCTCCGCGTCCACCGGACCGGCAAGCAAGTGCATGTAACGGTCCTCGCGCTGCCCGCTGGCACGCGGCAACTGCACCGCCAACTGACGCTGCGCCAGCCGTTCCAACTGGTGGCGGACGTCGTCCGCATCGGCGAAGCGCGCCATGCGCTCGGCGCGCGTCAGCAACTCATTGACCGTCTGCGGGCCGCGCAACAGCAGCAGGCCGAGCAAGGCCACCTGTTGCTGGGTCAGATCCAGCGCCGACGCCAAACGATGCTCGTAGCGCTCGGCGCGCGAAGAGAACTGCTGCCGCACCAACCCGCGCCCCTCCAGTTGCCGCAGCGCATGCTGCACATCGCCCGGACTCAAGGTCATCACCGGCTCACGCGAGGTCTTCTGATTGGCCGCCACCACCGTCGCATTGACTGTGAGCGGATACGCATCCGGCGTGGTCGCCTCCTTCTCGATCAGGCAGCCGAGGGCGCGGGCTTCGATGGTGGAAAGGACGGGGACGGCGGGGGTGTCGGTCATGGTATTGGCGTCTTGCTGGTCAGGGGCGAAGCATACTGCTTGAGAGTTTCGGCTCTGCGGGCTGCTGCCGTACCGATCTTGGTGCCGTGCCCGTGAAACGCTTGCGCGTCTGCAGGGTAGTGCTGCTGTCAACCGTGGTCAGGGTGCTGCTGTTGAGGTAGTTGCCGGCAAACACCGCCAGGCCATTGCCAGCGTCGAGCTTGGCGGCGGTCAGGTTGACGTCGTGGCCGGCGCTGAGCACCAGGTTGCCGCCGGCGGTGAGTGCTTGCTGTTCGATGTCCTGGGTCGTGGTGGTCGTGACGACCCTGGTCTTGCCCTGGCGGGTCTGGTCGCTGCTGAAAAATGTAGCATGACGGGCAGCATTCGATAATACCGCTATAAATTTTATGGATCAGATGGCATTTAAAAATCAACTCTCACGCCTATCAAAATTTTTATCTCTATCCATATCTGTTTTAAATCCAAATATAAGACCCAGCTCTAATAACTTGACAGCATTACGCCCTCGCAAAATAAAAGGACAACCCTCCAATAAGCACACAATGTTTTCATAAGCCAAGCCGTATTCACCCGCGCCTTCAACCCATTCCGTCATTTGCTCTATTTGGTCACTTAGTGACATTTCATCACCCGCAAATTCGGCACCAACCTCTGTCTGCTCAGCCAACTCACCAATAATGGCAAGTAGATTTTCTTCAATCAACTCGAAATCAAACTTCATGGCTTTGGATTCTTTGGTGTGTTAGTGGGATAAGAAGCCCTTTTTCTTCTTCTGCATGTCCTGCACGGCGTCGTGCTGCTCCTGTGCGGCGAGCAGGTTGACGTCGTTGCCGGCGGACACCGCCAACGCACCGGTCTCGGTGAACGCCTTGGCCGCGGTCAGGTTCACATCGTTGCCCGCCTGCAGGGCGATGTCGCCGCCGGCGGTGAACTCGCTGCCGTGGACGGTTTCGTCGCGGGTGCTGGTGGTCTGCTTGAAGCGCTTGCGCGTCTCCAGGGTGGTGCTGCTGTCGACCGTGGTCAGCGTGGTGCTGTTGAGGTCGTTGCCTGCGACCACCGCCAAACCCTTGCCGGCGTCGAGCTTGGCGGCGGTCAGGTTGACGTCGTGGCCGGCGCTGAGCACCAGGTTGCCGCCGGCGGTGAGCGCCTGCTGGTCGATGTCCTG
>NZ_CAXYKF010000024.1:0-7981 GCF_964278005.1 uncultured Xanthomonas sp. | reverse complement strand
CCCTTCCGCAGCGGCGGATGGACCGGGGAAAAACCCGAAGGGCGGCGTACATGGATGTACGCCGTTCGCGGCAGGGGCAGGATGCCCCTTCCGCGAATCCCCGGTGCATCCGCGGACCCGGAGCGCGCAGCGCGGAGGGCGCAAGGCAGGGCGCGCTTTCTTTTGGTTACTTTTCTTTGCGCGAGCAAAGAAAAGTAACTCGCCCGAAAGGGCGAAAGCCTTTGCTGTTGCTTCAATCTTGGGTGTCAAACGAGAATATCTGTAGGAGCGGCTTAGCCGCGACAAACGTAATCGGTCATGCATGTCGCGGCGTAAGCCGCTCCTGCAATCCAGCGGCCGCCGCAGTAGCAGCAAATGCAAGAGCAAAGCTTTCGCCTTGCGGCGAGTTACTTTTCTTTGCTTGTGCAAAGAAAAGTAACCAAAAGAAAGCACACCCTGCCTACGCGCCCTCCGCGCTAACGCGCTCCGGGTCCGCGTCCATCCCGGGGATCCGCGGAAGGGGCATCCTGCCCCTGCCGCGGACGGCGCACGTCCCTGTGCGCCGCCCCTTCGGGGTTTTTCCCCGCGCTGGCCGCCGCTTCGGAAGGGAACCCGGCAAGTCAAAAACTAGAGCAACCGCAACAGCAGAAACAACAGCAACTGCCAAAGCAACAGCAACAGCAACAGCAACAGCAACAGCAACAGCAGGCGATGCTGTCGCTCTATCGGGCAAAAGCACCGCATCTATCGGCTTCGATCGGCACAACGGCAAAACGCGTAACAAGCGCCGCGAGAGACACAAGCGTCCTTCAAGATCGCTGGTGACACGCAAGGCAGGATGCGCAGCGGCCGATCACTCCAAACGCAGCGCAACTCCGCATGACAGCAGTCGTCCGCTTTGCGAACGACAAGAGCCTAGGTAGGAACGTCCCGCACAGCGAGGATGGGAAAAGGAAGGCCGACAATCGGCTTTTCCGATTCCCCATTCCCATTTCCCCACTCCCAGCCTACAGATCAAACCCCAGCAACAACGGATCGTGATCGGAACTGCGCCACGGGCCGGGCAGATCGCGCTCGCGGTAGCCGTCGCTGTCGGGCAGATCGGCGTTGACGTGCCATTCGGCGGCGCCGCGCAGCCGCGCCGCCAGCGCCGGGCTCAGCAACGCGTGGTCGAGCCGGCCGCTGAGCCCGCGGTAGACGAAGCTGTACGGCTGCGCCACATGCGCCTCCTGCAGCGCATCGCGCCAGCCGGCGTCGCGCAGCAGGCGCAGCGGATCTTCCATCGCATAGGCGTTGAAATCGCCCAGCAGCACGCTGGATGCGCTACCGGCACCGGTGGGGTCGCTGCGCAGCCAGGCGTCCAGGCGTCGCGCCGACTCGGTGCGGGTCGCGTTCCAGCAGCCCTGGCCATCGCCGCGGTCGGCGTCGGCGCCGCTGGCATCGCCGCAGCCCTTGGACTTGAAGTGGTTGGCCACCACCACGAACGGCGCGCCGCTGCCGTGGCGGAAGGCCTGCGCCAGCGGCACCCGGCTGTGCTCGGCGAACGGCCCGCCTTCCAGCACCGCCGGCTTGCCCACCGGGCTCACCCGCGAGGCGCGGTAGATCAGTCCGACCCGGATCGGGTTGTCGCCGGGGCCGCGCCCGGCATCGACGAAGCGCCAGTCGCCGCCGCCGGCATTGAGCGCGTCGACCAGGCCGGCGATCGCCGAGGTCGGGCCGTAGCCGTCGTTCTCCAGTTCCATCAACGCGGCGACGTCGGCCTGCAGCGGGCGGATCGTCGCCACCAGCTTGCGCAGCTGCGCCTGGAATTCGGCCGGCGTGCGTGCGCCGCGCAAAGTCGGGAACCCGCCGCCGCGGCCGTCGCCGTTGAAGAAGTTCTCCAGGTTGAACGCGGCGATGCGCAGGCTGCCGTCGACCTGCGGCGGCGCCGGTTCCGGCGGCGCGGTCAGTTGCAGCGCGGTGGTCGGGTACAGCCGCGCAGCGCCGTCGATCACCCCGCCGACGATGCCCTCCACGTCCTGGACCGTGCTGCCCGCGCGCGGCGGTGCAGCGGCACTCGCCAGATAGTCCGGAAGTTTTGCCGTTGCCGTTGCCGTTGCCGATGTTGATGTCGGCGTCGGCGCACCGAGCGTGCCCAGGCGCAGCCCGCGCCGCGCGTTGTCGGCCACAACGGCCGCCTGCTCGGCGCTGCCGGGCGCGGCCACTTCGCTGGGCTGCCACAGGCGTCCGCCGAAGGCCACGCCCAGTTCGCCGGTCTTGCCCAGCGCATCGTTGTCGACCACGGTCAGCGGCGCGGCGATGCGCACGCGCATGCCGGCCAGCGCCGACCAGTCGGCCGGCGCCGCGTCGAGCACCTGCAGCGGCAAGGGCTGCGCCCGTGCCAGCACGGTGTGCCCTTGCTCCAGCACACTGCGCCCGACGAAAGCCGTGCCGGCCTTGGCCGACGCGGCGGCCTGCGGCGCCAGCTCGCCCCACACCCGCACGCGGTCGCCCGGTGCCAGGCTGCGCTCGGCATCGCCGCGCACCAGCAGCGCGTCGGCGGTCAGCGGATCGTCGTCGCCGGCATCCTGCACCAGGTAGCCGCTGCCGCCGGCATCCACCCGCGCGGTGACCACGCCCTCGAACACCACGCCCTGCGCCTGCGGCCCCGGGCGCAACTGCCCGATCGGCAGCAGCGTCGGCGGCGTCAGCGCCTGCGCGGCGGGGGCTGCGACCAGCAGCAGCAACGACAACAACGATGGCGGCGGCATGCGCATTCGATCACTCTCCTTGTTTGCGCCGGCACGCGCCGGGCGCGGAAACGAATGCGCCGCCCGAAGGCGGCGCAGTGGCGTGCGGGAGGCGCAAGGTTACTTCAGGTTGGCCAGCATCCAGTCCACGGTGGCGTGGATCTGCTCCTCGGTCAGCCCGGGATTGCCGCCCTTGGGCGGCATGATGCCGCCGTCGGGGCCGGTGTAGCCCTCGATGGCGTGCTTGTAGAGCGTCTCCTTGCCCTGCGCGATGCGCTTGTCCCAATGCGCGTGGTCCAGCGTCGGCGCCTTGCCCACGCCGGTGGTGTGGCAAGCGGTGCACAGGTTGTTGAAGATGGTCTTGCCGTCGGTGGTGCCGCCGTAGGCCGCCTGCGCCGAGGCCTTGGCCAGCGCCGCCGCCTGTGCCGCCGCTTGCGCCGCGGCACCGGTGCTGCCGGCGTAGACCGCGCCGACCGGGGCGATGCGCTCCTCGGTGCGCTTGAGCGCCACCGGCGACACCTCCGGCGGGATGGCCCGCTGCAGGTAATGCGCGAACACGATCAGGCCGAGGGTGATCAGCACCAGCAGGCCGATCACCATCGAGAAGCGCTTGAGAAATTCGAGGTCGTAATTCCGCACATCACACCCCTTTGGCACGTGGTAATCCGGACCACCGCTACGCGACCGAGTATAGCCAGCGTTTGCGCCGCGCGGCACGCCGGGAGCACACGGAATCGCAGGCGATGCGTGCTGCATCGCAGCAGTTCGGCGCAGGCGGCGCGCCCGGTCGCGCTCAGGCGCTGCCCACCGCGCGCAGGCAGAACCCGCAGACCGCCTCGACCAGGCGCTCGCTGTCGCGCGGGCCGTCGCGGCTGGGCGCGGTCGGGCCGACCAGGGCCTCGGTGTAGGCGCCGACCAGGCACGCCGCGGCCGCCTCCAGGTCCTGCGCGGGAAACTCCCCCGCGGCCACGCCGTCGGCCAGGATGCCCTTGAACACGTCGCCGAGCAGGCGCCGGCAGCGGATACGCTCGGCGTCCACCTCCGGCTCCACCGGCTCGGCGATGAAGGCATAGGCCAGCCCGGGGCCGGCCAGGGCGCGGCGCACGAACGAGGCGATGGCATCGCGCAGGCGCTGCGCGGCCGGCGCCGGTGCGGCGGCGATGGCGCGCAGGATGGTCAGCTCGTGCTCCACGGCGGCGGTCAGCACCTCCACGAACAGCTCGGCCTTGGACGGGAAATGCCGGTAGATCAGCCCGGTGGAGACCCCGGCCTCGGCCGCCACCGCGGTCACCGGGGCGCCGCGGAAGCCGTCGGCGGCGATCAGCCGGCGCGCCGCCAGCAGGATCCGCTGGCGGTTGCCGGCGAGGCGTTCTTCCATCAGGGCGGAGCGTTTGTAGGCCATGGCGTGATTCTAAGTTCAATTAATGAATTTCTGTTCACTTCTTTGCCGTTCCCGGCTACGCTGGGCGCTCTTGCCCGGCGCGGGTCCGATTCTAGGCGCCGCCGGCCACCCGCCATTCCCGGAGTTGCCGCCATGCTGATGCCGTCGTTGAATTTCGAGTTGGGCGAGGAGGTCGACCTGCTGCGCGACAGCGTCGCCGCCTTTGCCGCGCGCGAGATCGCGCCGCTGGCCGAGCAGGCCGATCGCGACAACGCCTTCCCCGCGCCGCTGTGGCGCAAGCTCGGCGAACAGGGCCTGCTCGGCCTCACCGTCGAGGAAGAGTACGGCGGCAGCGCGATGGGCTACCTGGCGCATGTGGTGGCGATGGAGGAGATCTCGCGCGCCTGCGGCGCGATCGGCCTGTCCTACGGCGCGCATTCGAACCTGTGCGTGAACCAGTTGCGCAAGAACGCCAGCCCGGCGCAGAAGGCGCGCTACCTGCCGAAGCTGTGCAGCGGCGAGCACGTCGGCGCGCTGGCGATGAGCGAGCCCGGCGCCGGCTCGGACGTGGTGTCGATGAAGCTGCGCGCCGAGGCGCGCGGCGACCGCTACGTGCTCAACGGCAACAAGATGTGGATCACCAACGGCCCGGACGCCGACGTGCTGGTGGTCTATGCCAAGACCGACCCGAGCGGCGGCGCGCGCGGCATCACCGCATTCGTGGTCGAGAAGGGCATGCCCGGCTTCAGCACCGCGCAGAAGCTGGACAAGCTCGGCATGCGCGGCTCCAACACCTGCGAACTGGTGTTCCAGGATTGCGAGGTGCCAGCGGAGAACGTGCTGGGCGAGGTCGGCGGCGGCGTGCGCGTGCTGATGTCCGGCCTGGACTACGAGCGCGTGGTGCTGTCCGGCGGTCCGCTGGGGCTGATGGCCGCGGCGCTGGACGTGGTGCTGCCGTACGTGCACGAGCGCCGCCAGTTTGGCGAGCCGATCGGCAGCTTCCAGCTGATGCAGGGCAAGCTGGCCGACATGTACGTGGGCCTCAACGCCTGCCGTGCCTACGTGTATGCGGTGGCGCGCGCCTGCGACGCCGGCCGGACCACCCGCCAGGACGCCGCCGGCGCGATCCTCTACGCCGCCGAGAAGGCCACCTGGCTGACCGGCCAGGCGATCCAGGTGCTGGGCGGCAACGGCTACATCAACGACTATCCGACCGGGCGCCTGTGGCGCGACGCCAAGCTCTACGAGATTGGCGCCGGTACCTCGGAGATCCGGCGCATGCTGATCGGCCGCGAGTTGTTCGAGCGGACCAAGTGATGCCGCGCAGGATGCGCATCGGCCGTAAGGCCGTTCCGACGTCAGCGTGTCGGGGCTGATCCCGCAAAAGGGGACAAGAGCCCCTCCCACATCGGCCGCCTGCCCTTTCCTTCTTTCCACGGTTCTGCCATGAGCGCGATCCAGACCCAGTTGCAACCCGGCAGCGACGCCTTCGCCGCCAATGCCGCCGCGCTGCGCGCGGTGGTCGACGACCTGCACGCCACCCAGGCGCGCATCGCCCTGGGCGGCAGCGAGGCCGCCCGCGCCAAACACCAGGCCCGCGGCAAGCTGCTGGTGCGCGAACGCATCGATGCCCTGCTCGACCCGGGCAGCGCGTTCCTGGAGATCGCGCCGCTGGCCGCGCTGGGCCTGTACGACGACGAGGTGCCGTGCGCCGGCGTGGTCGCCGGCATCGGCCGCGTCTCCGGCGTGGAATGCGTGATCGTCGCCAACGACGCCACGGTCAAGGGCGGCACCTACTACCCGATCACGGTGAAGAAACACCTGCGCGCGCAGGAGATCGCCCAGCAGAACCGGTTGCCGTGCATCTACCTGGTCGATTCCGGCGGCGCGTTCCTGCCGCTGCAGGACGAGGTGTTTCCCGACCGCGACCACTTCGGCCGGATCTTCTACAACCAGGCCAACCTGTCGGCGCAGGGCATCGCCCAGATCGCCTGCGTGATGGGCTCGTGCACCGCCGGCGGCGCCTACGTGCCGGCGATGAGCGACGAGACGGTGATCGTGCGCGAACAGGGCACCATCTTCCTCGGCGGCCCGCCGCTGGTGAAGGCCGCCACCGGCGAGGACGTCAGCGCCGAGGACCTGGGCGGTGCCGACGTGCACACGCGCATCTCCGGCGTGGCCGACCACTTCGCCGACAACGACCTGCAGGCGCTGGCGCGGGTGCGCGCGATCGTCGCCCAGCTCAACTGGCGCAAGCCGCCCCCAGCGTTGGCGCTGCGCACGCCGGAGCCGCCGCTGTATCCGGCCGAGGAGCTGTACGGGGTGATCCCGGCCGACCCACGCAAGCCGTTCGACGTGCGCGAGGTGATCGCGCGGGTGGTGGACGGCTCGCGCCTGGACGAATTCAAGGCGCGCTACGGCACCACGTTGGTCACCGGCTTCGCGCACATCCACGGCTATCCGGTGGGCATCGTCGCCAACAACGGCATCCTGTTCTCCGAGTCGGCGCTGAAGGGCGCGCACTTCATCGAACTGTGCGCGCAGCGCGGCATCCCGCTGGTGTTCCTGCAGAACATCACCGGCTTCATGGTCGGCCGCAAGTACGAGCACGGCGGCATCGCCAAGGACGGCGCCAAGCTGGTGATGGCGGTGGCCTGCGCCAAGGTGCCCAAGTTCACGGTGGTGATCGGCGGTTCGTTCGGCGCCGGCAACTACGGCATGTGCGGCCGCGCGTACTCGCCGAACTTCCTGTGGATGTGGCCGAACGCGCGCATCGGGGTGATGGGCGGCGAGCAGGCGGCGAGCGTGCTGGCGACGGTGCGCCGCGACGGCATCGCGGCCAAGGGCGGGCAGTGGTCGGACGCCGAGGAGACGGCGTTCAAGGCGCCGATCCGCGAGCAGTTCGAGCGCCAGGGCCATCCGTACTACGCCAGTGCGCGGTTGTGGGACGACGGGGTGATCGATCCGGCGCAGACGCGGCGGGTATTGGGGCTGGGCTTGTCGGCGGCGTTGAATGCGCCGGCGGAGCCGAGCCGGTTCGGGGTGTTCCGGATGTGAGCGGGCGCATGCGCTCCCGGTGGCAGGCGCGTTCGCGCGGGGATCGGCGGTGGTCACGCAGGTGGTCGCTGGCGATGCCGGCGCTAGTGTGCCCGGCGGTGGACGCCACGACCGGCTCCGCGGACGCGCTCGCTGCGACGGCCTCCGCTTTTGCTGCTGCTTTTGCTCCCGCTTTTGCTTTTGCTCCTGCATTTGCTCTTGCTCTGCCTTTGACTTACCGGGTCCCCTCGGCGCGGCAGCCGCGGCGGGGAAAAACCCGAAGGGCGGCGCACATGGATGTGCGCCGTTCGCGGCAGGGGCAGGATGCCCCTTCCGCGAATCCCCGACGTGGCTGCGGACCCAGAGCGCGCAGCGCGGAGGGCGCGCTGCGGGGTGTGCTTTCTTTTGGTTACTTTTCTTTGCACAAGCAAAGAAAAGTGACTCGCCGCCAGGCGAAAGCTTTGCTCTTGCACTTGCTGCCAGGGTGGCGGCCGCTGAATCGTAGGAACGGCTTTAGCCGCGACAGACAGAACGGACTCTCGCTGTCGCGGCTGAAGCCGCTCCTACAAATCTTCTCGTCCGACAAAAAAGCTTCAATCAACAGCAGTAGCGACAGCAAAAGCTTTAAAGGCTTTCGCCCTTGCGGGCGAGTTACTTTTCTTTGCTCGCGCAAAGAAAAGGTAACCAAAAGAAAGCGCGCCCTGCCTTCGCGCCCTCCGCGCTGCGCGTTCCGGGTCCGCGTCCATCACGGGGATCCGCGGAAGGGGCATCCTGCCCCTGCCGCGGACGGCGTACATCCATGTACGCCGCCCTTCGGGTGTTTCCCCGCGATGGCCGCCGCTTCGGAAGGGAACCC